>JAJFGL010000053.1 GCA_021776135.1 Kiloniellaceae bacterium | reverse complement strand
GCAGGCGATGCGGGGCATCGTCAAGGCTTTCCGACGCCCTCCGGTGGGCCGTCTAGGCGACCGGAACGGCGGCTTACCAAGGCTTTCGGACGGCGTCGCGCACGCCTCGCGATGCCCCGCATCGCCACGCCGCACGCTCCTAGCCGAAAACCTTGGTAAGCCGTCTCTATGGGTCTTTATCAACGCTCCTTGGTATTAGCGCCGGGGCGAACGAAACCGATCCCAAATCAACTTACCAGCCAAGGGAATTAGCGTTATCGCACCCAGAAAAAGAACCGCCATGCTGGCCCGCCCCAGGTTGGCGGAGGCGAGTTCACCACCGAAATGGGCGAGTAGAAAGCTGGCTGGAACGATGCCTAACAAAGTCGCCAAGGCGAAGCGCCAGGCCGCGAGCGGGGTCAGGCCGGCGGCATAGCTCATCATGTCGAAGGATAGGAATGGCAGCAGCCGCGAGGCGAACACCGTGGCCATCAAGGCGTTCTGCGAGCCCATGAAGCGGGCCAGTATCCCGCTTTGAAATCTCTTGCCGAGCCAGGATTGCACCGCGTCGTAACCGGCCATGCGCGCGATCGCGAAGGCGATAAGGGCACCGAGTTCGGCCCCCGTGGCGACATAGACGGTGCCCCAGATATGACCATAGGCGGCGCCAGCGGCGAGCGCGATGGGCGCGCTGGGAATCGGACTCATCACTATCGCGAGAACCATCAAACCGACGATCAAAAGCGGACCCGCGACGCCAAGATCTTCGACCGCTGCCCGCAGGGCCTCGCCATCGAGCAGGACTTCCAAGAAACCGCTGCGCGCGAGGACGGCGTAGCCGAGAACCAGAAGCAGGACCAGGGCGAGCGCGGCCAGCGTTCGACCGCGCCACGGCCTGGGTGGCCGGCGGTTTTCCGCGCCCAGCTTATCCGGCGCCTTGGATTCGGTCAGCGGAGTTCTCCTTGCTGTGGCGCGGGCATCCGTTCTCCCGTTCCCACACTATAGATGATACCGTGAAGCAATCGCGCCCGAACTTACCGCTTGGCAAGCGGGTCCTTGAGTGAAGAGGAAGCATGAAGGATACGGAGCGCATATCCCGGATCCTTGCCGCCGAGACCTGGCACATGACGGCGCTGGAAGCGGTCGTCGGGCTTGGGCAGCCCGATATTTGGATCGGCGCTGGGTTCCTGCGCAATTTGGTGTGGGACCGCCTGCATGGATATGCCGCGGCGACGCCGCTCAATGACATCGACGTTATTTATTTCGACCCCGGCAATACGGACCGCAAGCCGGAGCGAGACTTGGAGGCGCGCTTGCGCGGCGTCATGGCCGCCCCCTGGTCGGTAAAAAATCAGGCCCGCATGCACGAACGAAACGGCGATGCGCCTTATGATTCGCTCGCGGACGCCTTATGTCATTGGCTGGAGACACCGACGGCGGTCGCGGTCCGCCTTGGCCCGGATGGCTTGGAAATTCTGGTGCCCCTTGGCTTAGGCGATCTCATGGCCATGACCGTGCGCCCGACACCCCATGCCCTGAAATCGAAATCGCGGCACGATGCTTACCTGAAGCGGATCGCGGCCAAGCCTTGGGCTAAGGCCTGGCCCAAGCTTCGCGTGCTGGACAGCTAGTGGATAGAAACTAACATATGTTAGATTTTATCCACTAGACCAGGCGCCGGGTTAGAGTTTTTTCGCCAGCGTCTTGGTCCAGACTCCGTCTTCGTCCTGGACCCACCACCAGATCGGGGCGGTTACCTCACCGGTCCAGACATAGAGCAATATCACCGGTGCATCGCCGGTCCAAAGCGCGTGCGGCACCTCGCTCGGCGTCACGGAGTATTGGCCAGGGCTCAAGCGCCGGGGCGCGGAGTCCGTGCCATTCTGGATATCGAGGGTGCCGGAATGGACGTAATAAATTTCCAGCGCCCCATGGTCGTGCATCGGATATTCGAAATTCGGCGCCAGCAAGAAGATACCGGCCCGGATCGATTTGTCGATCAAGAGCCCTTTCGGTCCAACAGCCACTATCGCCAGCATGAAATCGGCCATGGCGGCATTGATGCCCTCGCCAGTGTAGACTTGGAACCAGCCGCCCGCCGCCGCCAGTTCCGTGACCGCCGAGATCAGATCGTGATCGCCCTGGGCGCGTCTCAAGGCCTCATCCAAGCGTGCCATTAGGGGGTGGTCCAGGTCATCCGCGGCCGTGCTTGCAGGCGTCCCGGCGCTAAGCCGCAAAGCTTCGGCGAAGGGGGTCAAGGAGTCGTCCCGCACGGCCCTCGCCGATAAAGAGTTGCGGAATGCCTCAATGAATCGGGCCGCAGGCATTTACGCTCTCCTAGCCCCTAAGCACGCCGCCGGTGGCCTTGGTTACGGCGGCGACGACCTTGGCGGCGACGGCTTCGATCTCGGGATCGGTCAGGGTGCGGTCTTTGGGTTGCAGGGTGACCGCGATGGCGAGCGACTTTTGCGCCGCCTCGACCCCTTTGCCGGTGTAGATATCGAAGAGATCGACCTTGGCGATCAGAGCCTTGTCGGCGCCCTTGGCGGCGCGGATCAGCTTATCCGCCGGCACATCCGCATCGACCAGGAAGGCGAAGTCGCGCTCCACCGGCTGAAACGGCGACAGCTTGGGCGGGGCCTTGAGCTTGCCGTCCTTGACGCGCGGCAGGGGGACCTTATCCAGAAACACCTCGAAGGCGGCCGCCGGCCCGCGCAGGGAAAAACCATCCAGCACGCGCGGGTGCATCTCACCGAAATAGGCCAGAACGTTGGGCCCCAGCCGCAAGACGCCGGAGCGGCCCGGATGATACCAGGCGGGGGCATCGCGGGAGACTTGCAGGTTGCCGCTGGGCGCGCCGCAAGCTTCCAACACCGCCAGGGCGTCGGCCTTGGCGTCGAGGGCGTCCACCCCGCGCGCTTGGGCGGCCCAGTGGCGCGGCGCCGCCGGGCCGGCGCGCAGGCCCGCCGCCACCCGGGCCTGGTCCTTGGGGGTCGCGCCGGCGTACTGCGGCCCGATTTCGAAAAGGGCGGCCGCGCTCAAGCCCCGGTCGGCGTTGCGCGCCGCCGCCGCCGCCAAGCCCGGCAGAACGCTGGGCCGCATGACATCGAGGTCGGCGCTGATCGGATTGTCGAGGACCAGGTCCTTGGTCCCGCCGCCGAATAAGGCGGCCTCGCGGCCGGACACGAAGGAAAAGGTCACCGCCTCCTCCAGCCCGCGCCAGGCCAGGGCCGTGCGCGCGGCGCTCACGCGCTTCTGCGCCGGGGTCAGGACCGCGTCCGGCAGGTCGCCCTGGCGTGGCAAGGCGACGGCGGGAATCGCATCGAAGCCGCGAATGCGCAGGACTTCCTCGACCAGGCAGGCCTCGCACTCAACGTCGTTGCGCCAGCCTGGAACCCGCACATCGATTTCCTCGCCGCTGGCGGAAACCTCGAAACCCAGATCGCTCAGGATGCGGAGCTGATCGTCAAGCGGCACCTCGAGGCCGCCAAGCGCCGCGACCCGGCCTGGGCGCAGGCTAAGGCGGCGCTGGGCGGTGGGAATCTCTCCGGCGCTCACAACATGGCTCGCCTCGCCGCCGCAAATCTCCAGAATCAACCGCGCCGCCACCTCGACGCCCCAGAGGGCCGATTGCGGGTCGAGGCCACGCTCGAAACGGTGGCGGGCGTCGGAAAGGATACCCAGCTTGCGCCCGGTGGCGGCGACCCGTACCGGTTCGAACAAGGCGACCTCCAGAAACACCTCGGTCGTCCCGGCGCTCACGCCCGAGGCTGCGCCGCCCATGACCCCGCCAATGCCCTCCGGGCCATTATCGTCGGCGATCACCACCATTTCGGGGGATAGCGCGTAGGTCTCGCCGTCCAGGGCCAGAATCTCCTCGCCCGCGCGCGCCATACGCATGGCCGGGCCGCCGGCGACCTTGGCGGCGTCGAAGACATGGAGCGGCCGGTTCAGATCGTAGGTCACGTAGTTGGTGATATCCACCAGGGCCGAGATCGGCCGCAGGCCAATCGCCAACAAGCGCGTCTGCATCCACTTGGGACTGGGGCCGTTCTTGAGGTTGCGGAACAGGCGCCCGGCGACATAGGGGCAGGCATCTTGCGCTTCCTCCGGCAGATCGCGGCGCCAAGCCATGGGGCTGTCGAAACTGCCGGGAACCGGCGATTGATCGGTTGGCTTCAAGGCGCCCAGGCCGGCGGCGGCCAGGTCGCGCGCGATACCGCGCACCCCCAGGCAATCGCCCCGGTTGGGGGTGATGGCGACCTCGATGACCGGATCGTCGAGACCCATGATCTGGGCGAAGGGCGTGCCGGTCTTGGTATGATCCGGCACCTCGATAATGCCTTCGTGCTCGTCGGAGAGGCCCATCTCACGCTCGGAAACCAGCATGCCGTTGGATTTCTCGCCGCGAATTTCCCCCGGCTTCAAGACATCGCCGGAGCCTGGAATCACGCAGCCCGCGGGCGCGAAGATGCCCATCATGCCGGTGCGCGCATTGGGTGCGCCGCAGACCACCTGCACCACGTCATCGCCGGTATCGACCAGGCACACGCGCAGGCGGTCGGCGTTGGGGTGCGGCTTGGCCTCCTTAACGTAGGCGGCCTTGAAGGGCGCCAGATCCTTAGCCCGGTCCTCGACCCCCTCGACCTCGAGACCGATCATGGAAAGCTTGGCCACGATCTCATCCAAGCCGGCATCGGTTTCCAGGTGGTCCTTGAGCCAATTAAGGGTAAATTTCATAATCCGCGCACCATGCTCGGCGTCTCAAGGGGCAAGAAGCCGTAGTGACGCAGCCAACGCAGGTCGGAATCGTAGAAGGGCCGCAGATCCGGCATGCCGTACTTGAGCATGGCGATACGCTCGATCCCCATGCCGAAGGCGAAGCCCTGATAGCGCGTGGAATCTATGCCGCAGTTTTCCAGCACCTTGGGGTGGACCATGCCGCTGCCCAGGATTTCCAGCCATTCCTTACCGTGGCCGATCTTGAGCTGGCCGCCTTCGCGGCTACAGCCGATATCGACCTCGGCGCTGGGCTCGGTAAAGGGGAAGTAGCTGGGCCGGAAACGAACCGGCAAATCGCTAATGCCGAAGAAGGCGCGGCAGAAATCGATCAGGGTACCCTTCAAATGCCCCATGTGAACCGCCTCGTCGATGACCAGGCCCTCTACCTGATGGAACATGGGCGAATGGGTCGCATCGGAATCGGCGCGGAAGGTGCGCCCCGGCACGATTATACGAATCGGCGGTTCGACCGACTGCATGGTGCGGATTTGTACCGGCGATGTATGCGTGCGTAGCACCATACGCGCACCCTTGGCCTCCAAGGGGGGCAGGTAGAAAGTATCGTGATCCTGGCGCGCCGGGTGTTCCTCGGGGATGTTGAGGGCGGTGAAGTTGTGGAAATCGTCCTCGATATCCGGGCCTTCGGCGACGCTGAAGCCCATCTCGCCGAAGATGGCGACCAGTTCTTCCAGGGTCTGGCTGATGGGGTGGATATGCCCGACCGGCGCCGGGCGAACCGGCAAGGTCACGTCGCTGGTTTCTTGCGCCAGGCGCTCGCTCAGGGCCGCGTCCGCCAATTCCGCCTTGCGGGCCTCGATCGCCTTGGCCAGGGCGTCCTTGAGGACGTTCAAGGCTTGGCCGGCGGCTTTACGCGCCTCCGGCTCCAAAGCGCCCAGGGTTTTCATGCGCTGGGTAATAGCGCCCTTCTTGCCCAGGCCGCGCACCCGCACGGCCTCCAAGGCGCCGAGGTCGCCGCTGCCGGCGATCTCGTCCATAAGAGTCTTCTTTAGGGGATCCAGATCTTCCATGGCCCTGCCAGCGGCGGCGGGGCGGAATTAAGCGTTTCCGGCCGCGGTCAGCGCGCTCTGCGCCTGCTCGGCCAGGGATTTGAAGGCCGCGGGCTCACGAACCGCCAGATCCGAGAGAACCTTGCGGTCGACCTCGACCCCGGCGCGCTTCAGCCCATTCATGAACTGGGAATAGGTCAGGCCGTGTTCGCGCGCCCCGGCATTGATCCGCTGGATCCAGAGGCCGCGAAAGGTCCGCTTGCGGACCCGCCGGTCGCGATAGGCGTATTGCAAGCCTTTCTCGACCCGCTGGACGGCGGTGCGAAAGACGTTCTTGTTCCTGCCGTCATAGCCCTTGGCTGCCTTGACGACCTTCTTATGCCGGGCGTGTGCGGTCACGCCGCGTTTTACGCGAGCCATGTCCGTTCTCCTTAGGCGTAAGGTAGGAAGTTGCGCTTGACGATACGGGCATCGGCGGCGCACATGATTTGGGTGCCGCGGGCCTTGCGCTTCATTTTCTGGGTCTTGCGGCGCAGCATGTGGCGTTTCTTGGCGAAGTTCATCACCACCTTGCCGGTGCCGGTCACACGGAAGCGCTTGCGCGCGCCGCTCTTGCTTTTCAGCTTGGGCATTTCACGGATCCTTATGTATTTGAATTACCAGTGTTTAAAGCGGCTGGGCATGCCCTTTAGCCGGACCGCTCATGTCGGAAGGCGCCGGTTATAGCCCTCCTAGGGGGCCATTGCAAGGCGGTGCGGCTTGGGTTCAGCGCGGCGCCAGGACCATAATCATCTGGCGGCCCTCGAGCCTGGGAAACTGCTCGACCTTGGTCAGTGCCTCAAGCTGATCGCGAACCCGGATCAGAACCTTCAGGCCGAGATCCTGGTGCGCCATTTCGCGGCCCCGGAAGCGCAGGGTCACCTTGACCTTATCGCCGTCTTCCAGGAAACGCAGGATCGAGCGCATCTTCACGTCGTAATCGTGCTGGTCGATGTTCGGCCGCATCTTGATTTCTTTGACGTCGATGACCTTCTGCTTCTTGCGCGCTTCGGCCTTTTTCTTCTGGTCCTCGTACTTGAAACGCCCGAAATCCAGTATCTTGCAGACCGGCGGCGCGGCATTGGGTGAAATCTCGACCAGATCGAGACCGGCATCGACGGCCCGGCGCATGGCATCGTCGCGGTCGACGACGCCGACATTCTCACCATGCTCGTCAATGAGACGCACTTCGGGGACGTTGATGAATTCATTGGCACGCGGCCCGTCGCGGGTCGGTGTCAGATTAAATGGCGGTCGTGCTATGGGGTTAGCTCCCTCTAAAGTTTAAGTATTCCGCAGATTCCGGTATCAATCGCCGGCCGGCGGGGTAGATTCAACCTGTACTCTAGTGACTGCCTCGCCAAGTGCAAGAAACTCCTGTGTCTTGCCACCCAGGCGGCGCAGGGCGACCTTGCCTTCCTCGGCCTCCCGGCGCCCGACCACGGCGATGGCCGGCACCTTGGCCAGGCTGTGTTCTCGCACCTTATAGTTAATCTTCTCGTTACGCAGATCGATCTCGCACCGCAGGCCCGCCGCCGCAAAGGCATCGCGGACCTTGATCGCATAGTCGTCGGCGTCGGAGGTGATGGTCGCCACGACGATTTGAACCGGCGCCAGCCAAAGCGGGAAGCGTCCCGCGAACTGCTCGATCAAAATCGCGATGAAGCGCTCGAAGGAACCCAGGATCGCCCGGTGCAGCATGACCGGGCGGTGCTTGGCGCCGTCCTCGCCGATATAGCTCGCGTCCAGGCGTTCGGGCAGCACGAAATCGACCTGGAAGGTTCCGCATTGCCATTCCCGTCCGATGGCGTCGCGCAGGACGAATTCCAGCTTGGGGCCGTAAAAGGCGCCCTCGCCGGGGTTGAGGCTATAGTCGAGACCGGCTTCCTTGACCGCTTCCAGCAGCGCGCCCTCGGCCTTGTCCCAGGTTTCGTCCGCGCCGGCGCGGGTCGCCGGGCGGTCGGAAAACTTGACCGTCACTTCGTCGAAACCCAGGTCGCGGTATATCGATTGCAGCAGGGCGCAGAAGGCAACCGTTTCGCGGTTGATCTGGTCTTCGGTGCAAAATATGTGGGCGTCGTCCTGGGTGAAGGCGCGCACCCGCATCAGCCCATGGAGGGCGCCCGAAGGCTCGTTGCGGTGGCAGCAGCCGAACTCGGCCATGCGCAGGGGCAGGTCGCGGTAAGAGGTGATGCCCTGGCGGAATATCTGCACATGGGCGGGGCAGTTCATGGGCTTTAGCGCCAGCACCTTGTGCTCGTCGGCTTCGGCCGTGAACATGTGCTCGCGGAACTTTTCCCAATGGCCCGAAGCCTCCCACAGGGCGCGGTCGATCAGCTGCGGGGTCTTGACCTCCCGGTAACAGGCCGTCTCCAGCCGGGTGCGCATATAGGTCTCGAGGGTGCGGTAGAGGGTCCAGCCCTTGGGGTGCCAGAAGACCTGACCCGCCGCTTCCTCCTGCTGATGGAACAGGTCCATTTCCCGGCCCAGGCGGCGGTGGTCGCGCTTGGCGGCCTCCTCCAGCATGCGAAGGTGGGCCTTGAGTTGCTTTTCCGTTTCCCAGCAGGTTCCGGTGATGCGCTGCAATTGCTCGTTGCGGGAATCGCCGCGCCAATAGGCGCCCGAGACCTTGAGCAATTTGAAGGCATGACCCAGGCGCTTGGTGGAGGGCAGGTGCGGCCCCAGGCATAGATCCAGCCAGTCCCCCTGCCGGTAGATCGAAATCACCGCGTCCTCTGGCAGGGTCGCGATATGCTCGGCCTTGTACTTCTCCCCAGCCGCGTCGAAATGCCGGGTGGCGGCGTCCCGCTCCCAGACCTCGCGCAGGATGGTCTCGTCGCGGTCGACGATCTCGCCCATGCGCTTTTCGATCTTCACCAGATCCTCGGTGGTGAAGGGCTGGTCGCGGGCGAAATCGTAATAGAACCCGGTATCGGTCGCCGGCCCGAAGGTCACCTGGGTGCCGGGATACAATTCCTGCACGGCCTCGGCCAGGATGTGGGCGCAGTCGTGGCGCAGAAGTTCCAGGGCGTCGGGGTGACCGCGGGTGACGATCTCAAGCGCCGCGTCGGCCTCAATCGCGGTCGCCAGATCCATCACCGCGCCGTCGAGCTTGATCGCCAAGGCGTCCTTGGCCAAGCGGGGGCCGATGGCGGCCGCGACCTCGGCGCCGGTGACCGCGCCGTCGAAGGACCGCACGCTTCCGTCGGGCAGCGTGATGGCTACCATGTTCTTTTTAAATCCAAGCTTTTGCGCCTTAATTCGAGCGGCTGCACTTTAGGGGGAATGATAAAGCTGTCAAGAAGCGGCTGAAGGGGAGACGGCGGCGTACTCCTGCGCCTCTTGCAGCAGATCCCGGTACAGCGCCAAGGTTGCGTCGCACATCTTGTCCTTGGAAAAGTTGGCGCGGGCATGGGTGCGCGCCGAGAGCGACAAAATCTCGCGCTCCGGCGCGCTCAAATCCAGGGCCTTGCACAGAGCCTGGGCCAGAGCCTCGCAGTCGCCCGGCGGGAACAAAAAGGCGGTGCGCCCTTCCAGCACCTGTTCCGGCACCCCGCCGTGATTGCTGGCGACCACCGGGCAGCCCATGGCCTGAGCCTCGCTGACCACGCGGCCGAAGGATTCGGGATCGGTGGAGGCGCAAACCACCACATCGGCCAACATATAGGCGGCCGGCATGTCGTCGCATTGGCCGGGCAGAAACACCCGGTCGCCCAAGCCGTGCTTGGCGGCCAGACGCTCCAACTCCGCCCGGTAACTGGCGCGGCCCTGGTCGGAGCCGACCAGAACGCAAAGGAATTTCCGGTCGCGCAGACGGTTCAGGGCCTCGATCAGGTCGATCTGCCCCTTAAGGCGGGTCAGGCGGCCGGGCAGCATGACGATGGGCACGCCATCGGGCACCCGCCAACGGGTCGCGAGCTGGATCACACGCTCGGCGCTGACCTTTTCCGTATCGTAGCGGCTCAGATCGACACCCCGGTGGATCATGCGAAGCCGCGCCGGATCGACATCGTAGTTGGCGCGGATATGCCCCTCGATAAAGTGCGAGTTCGCGATCACCCTTTCGCCCGAGGCCATGATCGCGTTGTAACGCCGCTTGATCCCGTTACTGAAATTATAGGCGCCGTGAAAGGTGGTGACGAAATGGACGCCGCAGCGTTTGGCGGCGGCGGCGGCGCTCCACGCCGGGGCGCGTGAGCGCGCGTGTACGATATCGACGCCGTGGCTTTCGATAACCTCCGCCAAGCGCGCGATATTGCGGTACATGACAATGGGATTCTTCGACGCCAGGGGCAGCTTGATGTGCGTCGCCTTGGCGCGGCGCAGCTCGTGCTCCATGGGTCCGCCTTCGGAGGCGATCAGCGCCGTGCCGCCCGCGGCGGTCAGGGCGGCCGCGATATCGACCGCGCCGCGCTCGGCGCCGCCGGTGACCAGGCTGGGCAATACCTGCAACACGACCGGCCCATTCGCTTTCACGCTCCCGGCGCCGGTGATAGTCTTAGCGGACACGATCATTTTTTCCTGGCAAGCATGACAAGCGGCGAAACTTCGAACATCTTAGCACGCCCGGATGGCGCAAGCATCGCGTACCACAGGAGTCGCGCCGACGAAAGCCAAGGCCGTGGCACGAAAGCCACGCTTCCCGGCATGGTGTTCCTGGGCGGTTTCATGTCCGACATGACCGGCGGCAAGGCCCTGGCCTTGGAAGCCCACGCCAAGGCGCGCGGCCAAGCCTTCCTGCGTTTCGATTATCTGGGCCACGGCGCGTCTTCCGGTCGCTTCGAGGACGGCACCATCGGGCGCTGGGCGGACGACGCGGTCGCGGCGATCGACGCCTTGAGCGAAGGGCCGCAAGTCCTGGTCGGGTCTTCCATGGGCGGGTGGATCATGCTCTTGGCCGCCCTCGCCCGGCCCGAAAGAATCGCCGGCCTGCTCGGCATCGCGGCGGCGCCCGATTTTACCGAGACCTTGATGTGGGACGCCTTCGGGCCCGACATCCGCGCCACCTTGCAACGCGACGGGGTTTATTATCAGGATTACCAGGACTACGGCGACGAGGGCCCCTATCCCATTACCCTGAGCCTGATCGAGGAAGCGCGCGCGCACCTGATCATGGACAAGCCGATCCCGATTCGTTGTCCCGTGCGCCTCATCCACGGGACCGCCGACCCGGACGTGCCCTACAGCCTGGCGCTCGACCTCATGGATAAGTTGGAAGCCGCCGATGTCGAGGTCACCCTGGTCAAGGGCGGCGGCCACCGCCTTTCGGAACCGCCGGACCTGGCGCGCCTGACCGCCGTGGCCGCGGCCTTGAGCGATCAAGTCGCCGCTTAAAGCAAGGACATCAAGCCCGTTTGGTAATCGGGGTAGGCCAGCGTCACCCCAAGCTCCTGCTTGATCCTCCGGTTCGAGACCCGCTTGTTGTCGCGGTAGAAGCTGCGCGCCATGGGCGATAGGTCTGCTTGCGAGAAGGGCTCCAGCGGCGGCGGCGCGACGCCCAGGAGGCCGCAGGCATGGGCGATGACCTCCTGGGGCGGCGCGGGATTGTCGTCGCAGACGTTGTAGGCCCGGCCCGGATTGGGATGGGCCATGGAGGCCGCCAGCACCCGCGCGATATCCTCGACATGGATACGGCTGAAAATCTGCCCCGGTTTGTCCAGACGCCGGGCCTTGCCGGCCCGCACCCTCTCCAAGGCGTTACGGCCGGGGCCGTAGATCCCGGCCAGGCGGAAAAGATGAACCGGCAGACCGCCCGGATCGTGCAGGCCCAGCCAGGCCCGCTCCGCCGCGAGCCGCCATCGGCCGCGCTCGCCGCTCGGCTCCAGCGCCGAATCCTCATCGACCCAGGCGCCGGCCCGGTCGCCGTAAACCCCCGTGGTCGAGAGGTAGCCGATCCATCTTATATCCGCGCGGGCCAGCAAATCGGCGCCGTGACAGTCTATGACGGGGTCGCCCCCGGCATCGGGCGGCACGCTGCTCAAGACGTGGTGGGCGCCGTTCAGGGCCGCCGCCGGATCGGCAAGGGGCCGGTCGCGGTCGAAGACGAAGGCCTCGATCCCCTGTTCGCGCAAGCTCACCGCCTGGGCCGCCTTCCGCGTCGTTCCCGCGACCGACCAGCCCCGCGCCATCAGGCGGCGGGCGAGAACCAGGGCGCTATAACCAAGTCCAAAACAAAACAGGCGGTCTTCGGCCAAGGTATCCTCCAAAATCTTCATGGGCCGCCCTTGCAAGCCGGGCCGCGCGGGGCGCATTTTAGGGCCATGCGAAAGCTCCGACAACGCATCGCCGCCGGATGCTTGGCCGGCGTCCTGGCGGCCTTCTCCCAAGGCGCGGGCGCGCAAACCACGGACCGGAAAGCGGTCGCGGGTTACGCGGCCTGCATGGCCTTGGCCCAAGCCGATCCGCAGCGCGCCTTCGAGGAGGCGGAGACTTGGGCCGTGCAAGGCGGCGGCAAGTCGGCCCGGCACTGCGCCGCCATATCCCTGTTCGGCCTGGGCCGCCACAGCGAGGCCGCCGGGCGTCTGGAGCAACTCTCCGGCGCCATGGCCCTCGATGCCACCGGCCCCCGCGCCCGGGTGCTGGCCCAAGCCGGCCAGGCCTGGCTGCTGGCCGGGGACGGCGCGCGGGCGCAGCAAGCCTTGAGCCAAGCCCTGGCGCTGACCCCCGGCGACATCGAGCTGCTGATCGACCGCAGTATCGCCTGGGCCACCTCGGGGCAGTATTGGGAGGCGGCGGACGACCTCAACGCGGCCAGCGACCTCGCGCCGGAACGGGCCGATGTTCTGATCCTGCGGGCCAGCGCCTACCGGTCCCTGGAGGCATGGGATCTGGCGAACGACGATCTTTCCCGGGCTCTGGCCCTGGACCCCGGCAATCCCGACGGCTTGTTAGAGCGCGGAATCATGCGCAGCCTGGCGGGCGACGCCCCCGGCGCGCGCGCCGACTGGACCCGGATCGTCGAAGCCGCCCCCGACTCCGCCGCCGCCGCCGCCGCCCGCAACAACCTGGCGGGCCTGGAAAGCGCCGCGAACTAAAAATCCAAGTCGGCGTAGTGCGCGGGGGGGGAGGCGCCGGCGATGTGGTCGGCCAGGATGGCGCGCATGGCGGGGCGCGATTTGACCCGGGCGTACCAATCCTTGGCGCCGGGATGCTTGTCCCAGGTCAGGTCGCCCAGGTAGTCCACCGCCGAGATGTGAGCCGCCGCCGTCACATCGGCCAGGGAATAATCCTCCCCGGCCAGCCAGCGGCGCCGGTCGCACAGCCAGGCGATGTAATCCAGATGGTAATGAGTGTTGGCGAGGCCGGCGCGGATCGCCGAGGCATTGGGCTGCCCCAGCTTGAGAAAGCGCTTGTTGATTTTTTCCTCGATCAGCTTGCCGCTGACCTCGCGCGCGAACTTGACCGCGAACCACTGGGCCAGGCGGCGGACCTCGGCCCGGTCCAAGGGGTCGGAGCCGATCAGCGACGGGTCGGGGTAAGCCTCGTCCAGATACTCGGCGATGACCGGCGCCCCGGCGATGGTGGTGCCGTCGTCCTCCAGCAGGACCGGCACCTCGCCGGCCGGGTTGAGTTCCAGGAAACCCTCGCGCCTTTGCCAGATCTGTTCGGTCTTGAGGGCGAAATCCAGGCGCTTCTCGCCCAGCATGATACGGATTTGCCGGCAATCGGGATCGAGCGGCAGGTGAAAAAGGGTTCTCATGGCGCGCGACTATAGCGGACCCGCTCCGCGCTTGGGAGTGTCCGTTTTTGGGCGCGGTATTTTAGGCGCGCTGTTCGCCGGCCTCTTCGGCGCGCACCGGGTGTTCCAGACGATCGAGCATTTCCAGGGGCACGACCTGCCAGAAGCTCGCCTTCTCGTTACGCCAATCGACCAGTAGGCGTTCCGCGTAACGGGACTGGGTTTCGCGAACGTGTTCGCGTATCAGCCCCCGCACCACGGCGTCCCAGTGGTTGGTTTCTATGCGTTGATACATGACGCTATCGGGATTGATCCGCTCCGGCAGCGTCTCTTCCGGGTCGTAGACGAAAGCCATGCCCCCGGTCATGCCGGCGGCGAAGTTGTCGCCGGCCGGGCCCAGAATAACGACGGTGCCGCCAGTCATATATTCGCAGCCGTTGGAGCCGCAGCCCTCGACCACGGCGACCGCGTCGGAATTGCGCACGCAGAAGCGCTCGCCCACCTGGCCGGCGGCGAACAAGCGCCCGGCGGTGGCGCCATACAACACGGTATTGCCGATGATGGTGTTCTCGTTAGTGGCCAGGGGACTGGAGGTAAGCGGCCGGATCACGATAGTGCCCCCCGACAGCCCCTTGCCGACATAGTCGTTGGCGTCGCCGAAGACTTCCAGCTTGAGGCCCTGCACGGCGAAGGCCCCCAGGGATTGCCCGGCGGAGCCGCGCAGGCGAACCGTGACATGGCCGGGGTTCAGTCCGAACATGCCGAAGCGGCGGGTGATCTTGGACGACAGCTTGGTCCCAATGGCCCGGTGGGTGTTACGGATCGTGTATTGGAGCTGCATCTTCTCGCCCAGGTCGAACAGCGGCTTGGCGTCGGCGATCATCTGGGCGTCCAGGGTTTCGGGCACCTCGTTACGGCCCTTGAGAGTGCAATGAACCGGCTGGTCCGAGGCCTCGGCCTTGGTCAGCAGGGGGTTGAGGTCCAAGTCGTCCAAGTGCGCCGCGCCGCGGCTGACCTGGGCCAGAAGATCGGTGCGCCCGACCACATCGTTGAGGGAACGGGCGCCGAGGGAGGCCAGAATCTCACGCACTTCCTCGGCCATGAAGCTGAAGAGGTTGACGACTTTTTCCGGCGTGCCGGCGAACTTTTCGCGTAAAGCCTCGTTTTGGGTACAGATGCCGACGGGGCAGGTGTTGGAGTGGCACTGACGAACCAGGATGCAGCCCATGGCGACCAGGGACGCGGTGCCGACGCCGAACTCCTCGGCGCCGAGCAGGGCCGCGGTCACCACGTCGCGCCCGGTCTTGATGCCGCCGTCGGTGCGCAGGATCACGTTCTGGCGCAGGCGGTTGAGGGTCAGAACCTGATGCACCTCGGACAGGCCCATCTCCCAGGGCGCGCCCGCGTACTTGATCGAGGTTTGCGGGCTGGCGCCGGTGCCGCCGGAGTGACCGGAGATAAGGATTACGTCCGCCTTGGCCTTGGCCACGCCGGCGGCGATGGTGCCGATGCCGGAGCTGGCGACCAGTTTCACGCACACCCGGGCGTCGGGATTGATCTGCTTTAAATCGTAAATGAGCTGCGCCAGGTCTTCGATGGAATAGATATCGTGATGGGGCGGCGGCGATATCAGCATGACCCCAGGGGTCGAGTGACGCAGCTTGGCGATCGTCTCCGTGACCTTGAAGCCGGGCAATTGTCCGCCCTCGCCGGGCTTGGCGCCTTGGGCGACTTTGATCTCAATCTCGCGGCATTTATTTAGGTATTCGGCGGTGACGCCGAAACGCCCGGAGGCGATTTGCTTGATCGCGGAATTCTCGTTGTCGCCGTTGGGGCGCGGGACGAAGCGCGCCGGATCCTCGCCGCCCTCGCCCGAATCAGATTTCGCGCCGATCCGGTTCATGGCGATATTCAAGGTCCCGTGCGCCTCCGGCCCCAGGGCGCCCAGGGACATGCCGGGGGTGACGAAGCGTTGGCGCAGGGAGGTGATCGATTCGACCTCCTCGATCGAGACCGGCTCGATACCGTCGCGCTTGAAGTCCAGCAAGTCGCGCAAGGTGATCGGCGGCAGCTTGGCAGCCGCGTCGCTATATTTTTTATAGGTCGAATAGGAATCGGTCGCGACCGCGGCTTGCAGGGTGTGGATGAGGTTGGCTTCCCAGGCATGGGTCTCGCCGCCGCGCCGGTAACGGAAAAATCCGCCGACCGGCAAGGCCACGGCGTCGCTCGACCAGGCCGCCGCATGGCGTTCCGACACGTTTTGCTGAATGCCGGTCAGACCGATGCCTGATAAGCGGCTGGGCATGGAAGGAAAATACTCATCGACCAAGGTGCGCGACAAACCGACCGCTTCGAAATTATAACCGCCGCGATAGGAGGACAGGACCGAGATGCCCATCTTGGACATGATCTTCAACAAACCGTCGTCGACCGCGCGCTTGTAGCGCCGCACGCAGGTTTCCAGGCTCAAGTCGCCGAACAGGCCCCGGCGATGGCGGTCGGCGATTGACTCCTGCGCCAGATAGGCATTGACCGTGGTCGCGCCAATGCCGATCAGAACCGCGAAATTGTGGACGTCCAGGCAATCGCCCGCGCGCACGTTGATGGAGGTGAAGGTGCGCAGGTTCCGTCGCATCAGATGCGAATGCGTGGCGCCGGTCGCCAGGATCATGGGAATCGGCGCCCGCTCGGCCCCGGTATTTTCGTCGCTTAGAATAATATGCTCGCAGCCGCCGCGCACCGCGTCCTCGGCCTCGCGGCGGATACGCTCAAGCGCCTCTTTCATGGCGGCCTCGCCGCCGGTGGCCTCGAAGGTGCAGTCGATACTGAAGGCGGTCGCGCCCATGTAGCCGCGCATGGCCTCGAATTCCGCGCTCGAGAGCACTGGCGAGTCGAGTTGGAGCAGGCTGCATTGGGTTTCGTCTTCGGCCAGAATGTTACCCAGATTCCCCAGCCTGGTTTTGAGGGTCATGACCCGGCGTTCGCGCAGGGAGTCGATGGGCGGGTTTGTCACCTGAGAAAAGTTCTGGCGGAAGAAATGGTGCAGGCCGCGATTGAAGCCCGAGAGCACGGCAAGCGGCGTGTCGTCGCCCATGGAGCCCAGGGCCTCCTTGGCGTCCTCGACCATGGGATGGAGAATCAACTCCATGTCCTCCATGGTCAGCCCGGCGGTCAACTGCCCGCGCCGCAGATGGTCGCGGTCGGGGGCGCCGGGCTCGCCATGATCGGGGCGGATCAGATCGTCGATACGCTTTATGTGGCCGGTCCAGTCGCCGTAGGGCTTTTGCGCCGCCATGAGATCCTTGATCTCTGCGTCGCGGTAGAGCTTACCGTCCTGAAGATCGACCGCGATCATCTGGCCCGGCCCCAGGCGGCCTTTCTCGATAATCGAGGATTCCTCTAGGCGCACCATGCCGGTTTCCGACCCGGCGAACAGCAAGCCGTCCCCGGTAATTGAAAAGCGCAAGGGGCGCAGACCGTTGCGGTCCATGCCAGCAATGGCCCAGCGGCCGCCATAGGCGCAGACCGCCGCCGGTCCGTCCCAGGGTTCCATGACCGCGTTGCAGTAGCTGTAGAAACGTTTGTGCGCCTCGGGAATAGGACTGTCGTCGCGCCAGGCTTCGGGGATCAGCATGGACTTGGCCAGGGGCAGGTCGCGCCCGGCGCGGACCAAGAGTTCGAAAACCGCGTCCAGGGTCGCCGAATCCGATCCGCCGGGCTGCACGATGGGCTTAAGGTCTTCGATGCGCTCTCCGAAGGCGGGCGCGGCTAAGCGGCATTCGTGCGCCCGCATCCAGTTTTGGTTTCCCTTCACGGTATTGATTTCGCCGTTATGGGCGAGGACCCGGAAGGGTTGCGCCAAGCGCCAGGTCGGGAAGGTGTTGGTCGAATAGCGTTGATGGAAGATCGCGAAAGCGGACTCGAAACGCGGATCGCGCAGATCGGGATAAAATACATCGAGCTGCTCGGCCAGGAACATGCCTTTGTAAATTATAGAGCGGCAGGACAGGGAGCAGATGTAGAAGTCCTTGATCGATTCCGTCTCGGCCGCCCGTTCGATCCGGCGCCGGATGATATAGAGGTCGATCTCGAACTGGCGGTCGTCGGTGCCGCGGCTGTTGGCGATCATGATCTGTTCGATCTCGGGCCGGGTGATCTCGGCCTTCTCCCCGGTGACCCGGGTATCCACCGGCACCTGGCGCCAGCCGTGAATGGTATAGCCGTAATTCAGGATCTCGCGCTCGACCAGAACCCGGCAGCGCTCCTGCGCCGAAAAATCGGTGCGCGGCAGAAAGATCATGCCGACCGCGATACGCCCCGAACCCGGCGCGTGGCCGGTGCGCGTGACATGTTCGCGGAAGAAGTCCTGGGGGATTTGAACGTGGATGCCGGCGCCGTCGCCGGTCTTGCCGTCGGCATCGACCGCGCCCCGGTGCCAAACCGCCTTCAGGGCCGCGATTCCGGCCTCGACCACCGCGCGGCGCGGCTTGCCGTCGATGGCGGCGACCAGGCCGACGCCGCAGGCATCGTGCTCCGCCTCGGGATAATAGAGACCCTCACGCGCCAAGCGCGCCGCATTGTCGCGCCAGGTCTGGATGAAGCTGGCGGCGGATTCGGTTTGGCCGGTGATACTTTCGCTCGAACTCATTTCCGTCGCCTCATCAATTATCATTCCGCCGCGACGGACGCGTGCCGGTCCGTGCCCGTGGCCTCTTGGGCCGAGATATATGCGTGTATGCGTTCGGCGGCGTCGCGGCCGTCGCGGATCGCCCAGACCACCAGAGAGGCGCCGCGCACGATATCGCCAGCGGCGAAGACGCCCTTCAGGGAGGTCGCCATGTCGCGACGGTCGATCGCCAGCGTGCCCCAGCGGGTGACCGCGAGATCGGGTTCCGCGAAGGCGGCCGGCATATCGTCGGGGTCGAAACCGAGGGCCTTGATGACCAGATCGGCATCGAGAGAGAAGTTCGAGCCCTCGATAATCTGCGGCACCTGGCGGCCGGTGGCGTCGGGGACGCCCAGATGAACCCGCTGCGCGCGCACGCCGCTAACCGCGCCGTCGCCTAGAAAGGCCTGGGGCGCCGACAGCCATACGAAATCGACCCCCTCTTCCTCGGCGTGGCTGACCTCGCGCAGGGAACCGGGCATGTTCGCGTGGTCGCGCCGGTACAGGCACTTAACCGAGATGGCCCCCTGGCGTACGGCGGTGCGTACGCAATCCATGGCGGTATCGCCGCCGCCGATAACCACGACGTTTTTACCGGCGGCATCGAGGGAGCCGTCCTCGAAACCTGGAACCGTATCGCCAAGACCCTTGCGGTTGGACGCGATCAGGAAATCGAGGGCCGGAATGACGTTATCCAAGCCGGCGCCCGGCAGCTTGATATCGCGCGCCCGGTAAACCCCGGTGGCGATGAGAACCGCGTCGTGGCGCGCGCGCAACTCCGCCAGGGAGATGTCCTTGCCGATCTCGCTCTCCAGGTGGAAGACGATCCCGGAGTCGCGCAGCAGTTCGGCCCGCCGGGCGACGATTTCCTTATCGAGCTTGAAATTCGGGATGCCGTAGACAAGCAAGCCGCCGGCCCGGTCGTGGCGGTCATGGACATGGACCTTGTATCCGTGGTGGCGCAGGGCCTCGGCCGCCGCCAGGCCGGCGGGGCCGGCGCCGACGATGGCCACGGACTCGCCGCGCTCCTGGCGCGGTTGAACCGGCTTGACCCAGCCGCGTTCCCAGGCCGTATCGACGATGTAGGACTCGATCGAGCCGATGGTTACCGTGCCGTGCCCGGCCTGTTCGATCACGCAATTGCCTTCGCATAACCGGTCCTGGGGGCAAATACGCCCGCATATCTCGGGAAATGTGTTGGTCGCGCTGGCCATGACGTAGGCTTCTTCCAGCCGCCCCTCGGCGGTCAGCATCAGCCAATCGGGGATGTTGTTGTGCAGGGGGCAATGGACCTGGCAAAAGGGCACCCCGCATTGGGAGCAGCGCCCCGCCTGGCCGGCGGCGGCGTCGGGGTCGAAGTCCCGGTATATTTCGGCGAAATCTTCCTGACGGGCTTCGGGCGCGCGCTTTTCCGGCCGCCGCTCACCCAACTCAAGAAATTTCAACATTTTACCGCTCACGGGCCCAACTCACTCCTAGCCGCGGAATCTGCATGAGGTGTGCGTTCTTCAAGCCCTGTCCGGCGCTTGGCACGCAATCGACACCCCCTTATAGCAGTAACATATACCATGGAACCCAAGGTCACGCACGCGAATTGAACCATATAAGACAAGCATGCTGTCTTAATTTAACAATTTATTAACCTGCAACCCTAAGCGCCTCCCAAAACACGTGATTTTTAGTCTCATAACAGGACTATATGCTCTTGCGGGACGAAAATATTCGCCGCTTGCGCGAATCCCCCTCCCGGATGTTATAAGCGGCGACCCGAGCCTGGCCCGAGTAGACCGCCTTGCCGCTCCTGCACATACTGATCCTCGCTCTCGTCCAGGGCATCACGGAATTCCTGCCGGTCAGCTCGTCGGGGCACTTGGTCCTGGCCTGGGACTATTTCGACCGCGCCGGCTGGCAGGTCATTCAGCAAAGCGGCGGCGACCGCCTGATCGTGGACATAGCGGTCCATGTCGGCACCCTGGCGGCCGTGTGCGTGTATTTCTGGCGCGACCTTTGGTTCATGACCCAGGGCCTGGCCAAGCTCTTGACCGGCCAGTGGACGCCGGGCGCGCGCTTGGCGCTGCTGGTTGTCTTGGCGACCCTGCCGGTTGTCGCCGCCGGGTTGTTGTTCAAGGATTTCATCACAAACACCCTGCATGACAGCGTGACCGTCGTAGCCTGGACCACCATCGGCTTCGGGGTTTTACTCCTGGCCGCGGACCGCCTGGGCATGACCGTGCGCCGGGTCGAACACATCACGGTGTTCCAGGCGCTGATCATCGGCGCGTCGCAGGTTCTGGCCTTGATTCCAGGGACCAGCCGCTCCGGCATCACCATGACCGCGGCCCGGTTTTTCGGCTACGAGCGGGCCGAGGCGGCGCGCTTTTCCCTGCTGCTATCGATTCCGGCGATCCTGGGCGCGGGCACCCTGGCCGGGCTGGAGCTTCGCGAAGCCGGTAATCTGGACTTGCAATACGAAGCCTTGATCGGCGCGGCCATAGCTTTCGCGGCGGCCCTGCTCGCCATCGCACTGATGCTGCGCTGGCTGCGCCATGCCGGCTTCATGCCCTTCGTGATTTACCGCATCGCCCTGGGCGCCGCGATCCTGTTTTGGGCCGCCTAGCAGTATAATTTTACTACGGGACCGCCCGGTGGAAACGGCCCGCCTTGCGGTAGCGGTCCAGATACAAGGGCAGGATCGATTCCGGCGCCGCCGGCGCGATGTTCAGGTCGGCCAAGGTCAAGGCGCCCTTCGAGACCACGTTGTCGCGGCGCAGCAGCTTGACCTGGTCGCGGGTGAGCGGCGGCACCGGCAGTTTTTCCAGAAATGCGGCCTGAAGATCGGCGAGCGCGAAGGGCCAGGGAACCAACAATCTTTGACGGCCGATCTGGTCCAGCATCAGCACCATGAGTTCCTTGAAGCTATAGACGCGCGGCCCGCCTAGTTCATAGGTCTTGCCCTGGGCCGCGGGATCGGCCAGGCAGGCGGCGATGGCCTCGGCCACGTCGCCGACATAGACCGGCTGAAACTTGGTCGCGCCGCCGCCCAGGAGCGGCAGGACCGGCGAGAGCGTGGCCATGGCCGCGAAGCGGTTGAAAAAGTCGTCTTCCGGCCCGAAGACCACACTGGGCCGCAAAATCGAGGCACCGGGAAAAGCGGTCTTCACCGCCGCCTCGCCAGCGGCCTTCGAGCGCGCGTAATCCGACTCGGCGCGCGAATCCGCGCCTATGGCCGAGACATGGACCAGCCGCTCAACCCCCGCCTGGGCCGCGGCGGCGGCGACGTTTTGGGCGCCCTGAGCGTGAATAGCGGCGAAATTACGGTCGCCTTTTTCGTAGAGAATGCCAACCAGGTTGATCACGGCGCGCGCGCCCTCGACCGCGGCGGCGACCGCGTCCCGGTCCTGGACCGGCGCCCGTATGGGCGTGATCTGGCCGACATCGCCCATGGGCTTGAGGAAGGTCGCGGCGGAAGGCCGGCGTACCGCGGCCCGGACGGTCCAGCCCTGCTTGGTCAAGCGGCGCACCAAATGGCGGCCGAGAAAACCCGAGCTCCCGAAAACCGTGATCAAGCCTCTGGCCATGACTGCCTCCGCTTCTGCTTCTGCATCGTCTCCTCCGTCCCTTGTATACTCATCAGGCGCGTGTCGTGACAGCGGCAATTAGAATCCTTTCCGACCATAAGGACCCTTGATAGAATCCGCGCCGATAACGAAACCAGAAAGAGCCGTACGTGAAATTGCACTTCCATCGAGACGACTTGCCGGCCGGCCTCGACTTCGGCCAGTCGGTCGCCATCGACACCGAAACCATGGGCTTGGAACTGGCCCGGGACCGGCTGTGCGTGATTCAACTCTCCGCCGGGGACGACGAATGCCACCTGGTGCAGTTCCGCGATGGCGATTACAGCGCCCCCCGGCTGAAGACGCTGCTGTGCGATCCGAAGGTACTGAAGCTTTATCATTTCGCACGCTTCGACCTGGCGGTGATCCAGCGGCACTTGGGGGTGACCGCCGGCCCCGTGTATTGCACCAAGATCGCCTCGCGCCTGGTACGCACCTTTACCGACAAGCACGGCTTGAAAGACCTGTGCCACGATCTTTTGGGCGTCGATATCTCCAAGCAGATGCAGTCTTCGGATTGGGGCGCCGCCGAATTGAGCGGCCAACAGCAGCGCTACGCCGCCAGCGACGTCTTGCACCTGCATCGCTTGAAGGAGGCCCTGGACGTTATGCTGGCGCGCGAAGGCCGCGGCGACCTGGCGGCGGCCTGTTTCGATTTCCTGCCCATGCGCGCGGCCCTCGACCTGCGCGGCTGGGCCGGAATCGACATCTTCGCGCATCATTGACGCCGGCCGGCGCCGCCCTAGGGTATGCCGTGTAAAAGCTTACTAACCGAATCTTATGCAAGACATGTGCCTTTACCTGGGGCTTGGGTTATATTACCAGGAAACGCCAAGGAAATTTTGACATGACCGCCACCAATCGAGCGCCGGACCACACACCGGACGCCGCCAAGCAGGACTTGGAGGCGGGCCGGCGTGTCATCGACCGGGAGGCGGAGGCGCTCGGCGCCCTCTCCCAAGCCCTTGACGGCAGTTTCGGACAGGCGGTCGCGGTGCTGGCCGCCGTCACCGGGCGCATCGTCGTGACCGGGATGGGCAAGTCGGGGCACGTCGCGCGCAAACTGGCGTCGACCCTGGCATCGACCGGCACCCCGGCGCTTTTCGTCCATCCGGGCGAGGCCAGCCACGGCGACCTTGGCATGATCGCGCCGGACGACGCCGTCATCGCCTTGTCGAATTCCGGCGGCACCGCGGAGCTAAGCGACACCATCGCCTATTGCCGCCGTTTCGCGGTGCCCTTGATCGCCATGACCCGGCGGCGCGGCAGTGTCCTGACCGAGGCTGCCAATGTGGCGCTGGTCCTGCCGGAGGCGCCGGAGGCCTGCCCCATGGGCCTGGCGCCGACCACCTCGACCACCATGATGCTGGCCCTGGGCGACGCCATCGCGGTCGCTTTGCTGGAACGCAAGGGTTTCACCTCCCAGGATTTTCAAGTTCTGCACCCCGGCGGGGCCCTCGGCAGTTCCTTGCTGCGGGTTGCCGATATCATGCACGTAGCGCCGGAATTACCCCTGTGCGGCCCCGAAACGGTCATGGCCGAGGCGATCCTGATCATGACCGAACGCCGCTTCGGCTGTGTCGGGGTGACGGGCAGGAACGGCGTCCTGTCCGGCATCATCACCGACGGCGATTTACGCCGCCACATGGCCACGGGCCTGCTGAGCATGACGGCGGGCGAGGTCATGACCGGGCAACCGCGCACCGTGCGCCCGCAAGCCCTGGCCGCAGAAGCCTTGGGCATTATGAACGGCGTGCGCAAGGAAGCGCCGGTCACCAGCCTGTTCGTGATCGAGGACGACCGGCCGATCGGGATTCTGCATATTCACGACTGCCTCAGGGCCGGCGTCGCTTAAAACCACATGGCACAGACAGCAAGAACCGCCAAGACGCCGCACGACGTAAAAACCAACGCGGCCTCTTCGATGTCCCCCGCGCCGCCGCGTCTGTCTTTGCGCGACCGCTATTCCATGTTCGTCGGCACCATGAAGATGCTGCTGCCGGCCCTGGCCGCCGCCTTGGTTCTGCTGATTGTGGCCTGGCCGCAATTCACCGGCGAAGAGAAGAAGTTTCGTCTTGGCCTCGCCGATCTGGGAACCGATCAGTTGGAAACCTTGAGCATGTTGAATGCGCGCTTCGACGGCGTCGACGAGCAGGACCAGCCGTTCTCGCTCACCGCCGACGTCGCCACGCAATCGCGCGAGAGTGAAAATACGATTGAGTTGGAGCTGCCCAAGGCGGATATGACCATGACCGACGGAACCTGGTTGGCCATGACCGCCCGCACCGGCGAATACGACCGCGAAGCCCAGCGCCTGTTTTTATCCGGCGCCGTGAGCCTGTTTCACGACCGGGGCTTCGAGATGCAAACCAGCGCCGCGACAATCGATTTGGGCAAGTCTATCGCCGAGGGCGACCGGCCCGTCGAAGGCCATGGCGCCGCCGGGGCCATAAAAGCCGAGGGTTTCACGATCCTCGACCGCGGCCAGCGCATCCTCTTCACGGGACGTAGCCATCTGACCCTGCTGCCTGAGGGCCGGGAGACTTTACAGTGACCGGGCGTTTACTGTCCCTGTCCTTCAACCCGGTCCCTGCCCTGCTGGCCGCCGTGCTGCTGGCCGCCACGGCGGCGCCGGGCGCCGCGCAAGCGCTGCGGGGTTTGCAAGGCGGCAACGAAGTACTCGAAATCGACGCCGACGAAGGGATCGAGTGGCGCCGCGACGAGCAAGTCTATATCGCGCGCGGCAACGCCCTGGCGGTACGGGGCGATATCTCCATTTACGCCGACGAGATGCGCGCCCACTACCGCGAAATTAAGGGCGCCGGAACGGAAGTCGACAAGATCGATGTCTTGGGCAATGTCCGCATCGTTTCGCCCACGGAGACGGTTTACGGCGACCGCGGCGCCTACGATGTAATTAACGGGATTTTGGTTCTGGTCGGCGATAATCTGCGTCTGATCGGAGAACACGACACCATCACCGCGCGCGACAGCCTGGAGTACTGGGACCAGAAAAAAATCGCCGTGGCGCGCGGGAACGCGGAGGCCGTGCGCGAGGACAAGCGCATCAAGGCCGATGTCTTGACCGCCTATTTCGAACCTGGAGCCGGCAACGGTCTCGAATTGAATCGCATCGAGGCCTTCGGCAATGTCCGTATCGTCACGCCCGGTGAATATGCACAGGGCAGTCACGGTATGTATTATGTGGCGCGCGAATTGGCCACGCTCGACGGCGACGTTAAGATTACCCGAGAGGACAATCAGTTGAACGGCGAATATGCGGAAGTGAACTTGAAGACCGGAATCAGCCGGCTGCTGGCGGGCCCGCCCGGCAGCGCCAATACCGGCCGGGTGCGCGGTCTGCTGGTGCCCAAGCGCAAGCCCGCGCCGGGAAGCGAGTCATGACCCGCAAGGCCGTAATTAAGCGCGCCGCTCCTCCGCCCGCTTCGGCCTCGCGCGCAGAACCGCGCTTGGTGGCCGAGAACGACGGCATCACCGCGGTCAATATCGGCAAGAGCTTCAAGAAACGGCCGGTCCTGCGCGGCATCAATTTGAACGTGCAGCGCGGCGAGGCGGTCGGCCTTCTGGGTCCAAATGGCGCCGGCAAGACGACCTGCTTTTACATCATCACGGGCCTGATAGCTCCGGACTACGGCTGGATCACCTTGGACGGGCACGACATTACGGATATGCCCATGTACCGGCGGGCGCGCCTGGGAATCGGCTATTTACCGCAAGAAGCCAGTATATTCCGCGGCTTGACCGTGGAGCAGAACATTCGCGGCGTCCTCGAAGTGATCGAGCCCGTACGCGAAAAGCGCGAGGCCGTGCTGAACGATCTGCTGGCCGAATTCTCCATCACCCATTTGCGGCGCACGCCCTCGCTCGCCTTGTCGGGCGGGGAGCGCCGGCGGGTCGAGATCGCCAGGGCCTTGGCCTCGCAACCGAACTTCATCCTGCTGGACGAGCCCCTGGCCGGTATCGATCCGATCGCCGTCAACGATATCCGCGACCTGGTTTCGCATCTCAAGGACCGGGGTTTGGGAGTCTTGATTACCGATCACAATGTGCGCGAAACCCTCGATGTGGTCGATCGTGCCTACATTATTCACGATGGTATCGTGCTCATGGAGGGCGAACCGGCCGAGATCGTGGCGCACGAGGACGTTCGCCGCGTTTACCTGGGCGAAAGATTTAGTCTTTAGGATTCAGGCCCATGGCGGTGTTGCAACGGCTGGACCTGCGCCAGACCCAATCCCTTGTAATGACGCCGCAGCTGCAGCAGGCGATCAAGCTGCTGCAACTCTCCAACATCGAACTCGCCAGCTATATAGAACAGGAAATCGAGCGCAATCCGCTGCTCGAGCACGATGAGCACGATGAGGGCGGCGAGGCGCCCCCGGAGCCGGAAACCGGCCCGGACCAAGAACACGGCGAAGCCCCCGACACCGCGACGCTGACCGGCGCCGAGACTATGATGGGCGAGCAGGATGTGCCCCTCGACACCGATTTCGAGAACGTCTACGACACCAGCCCGGCCGACGATTGGAGCACGCAAGACTCCGCGTTCTCGCAAAGCGGGGGGACGCAAAATTGGGATGGCGCGGACCCATCCGTGGAACAGCGCCCGTCGGAACCCGAAACCCTGCGCCAGCACCTGCACGACCAGTTGACCCTGGACCTGCGCGACCCGGCGGAACGCCTGATTGGGACCCACCTGATCGAGATGCTGGACGATTCCGGGTACTTGAAAGGCGACCTCCAAGAGCTGGCCGAAACCCTGGGCTGCCCGCCCACCGCGGTTGAGGCGGTGTTGAAAAAGCTTCAAGGCTTCGATCCGACCGGCATCTTCGCCCGCTCCCTGGGCGAGTGCCTCGCCCTCCAGTTGGCCGAGCGCGACCGCCTGGACCCCGCCATGGCGGCCATGTTGGATAACCTTCATCTCATCGCCCAGCGCGACTTCGCGGCCCTGGGCAAGATTTGCGGCGTGGACGACGAAGACCTGGCGGAGATGACCGCTGAAATCCGCCGCCTGAACCCCAAGCCGGCCCACGCCTTCGATTTCGAACCGGCGGAGCCCATCGTGCCTGACGTTCTGATGCGGCCCGGCCCGGACGGCACATGGCTTATTGAGTTAAACGGCGCGACCCTGCCCAGGGTTCTGGTGAATACCCACTACCATGCCAAGGTTTCCGCGCGCCTGCGCACCAAGGAGGATCGCGACTACCTCAGCGAACAGTACCAGTCGGCCAACTGGCTGGTGCGCGCCCTGCACCAGAGGGCGACAACGATCCTCAAGGTCGCGGGCGAAGTTGTCCGCCGGCAAGACGCCTTTTTTCGTAAAGGCGTACAGCATCTGCGCCCCTTGATACTACGCGATATCGCCGAAGCCATCGAGATGCACGAATCGACCGTGAGCCGCGTTACCTCCAACAAATATATCGCCACCCATCGCGGTATTTTCGAATTGAAATACTTCTTCACACCCAGCATCGCCGGTCACGGTGGAACGACACATTCCGCCGAAGCCGTCCGCTATAGGATCAAAATCCTGATCGACGCGGAAACCAAGGACACGATCCTTTCGGACGATTCGATCGTGGAGCGGTTGCGCCGCGAAGGTATCGAAATCGCCCGCCGGACCGTCGCCAAGTACCGCGAGGGCATGAAAATACCGTCCTCCGTGCAACGGCGGCGCGAAAAGGCCCTGTCCGCCTGAAATTGGCCCCAAATAGCCGCCAAGCGCGGTTCATTCGGCGCCAAAACCTGGGCGGATTTTGGCTCCAGGTTTGCTTGACTCGCCCAGGGCCCGCTCATATGGTGGCGCCGCCGTCGGCCACCCGGGTCTAGAGCCCCCCGGCCATAAAGATCTGGCGGGTGAGACGCTGGGTTAGCCTGTCGGAATTGCCGGAAAAGTCATAAAATGCAGCTATCCGTTAAGGGAAAGCAGCTCGACGTCGGGGACGCCTTACGCGCCCATGTCGGGGACAGCCTGTCGCGTATATTGAGCAAATACTTCGGCGATGCGATTGAGGTCGGGGTGACATTGGCCAAAGAGGGTAACGGTTTTCGGGCCCAGATAACCGCCCATGTCGGCCGGGGTATTCAGGTTCGCGCGCACGGCGAAGCGCCGGACCCCTATCCCGCCTTCGACAGCGCGGCCGAGCACCTGGCGAAACGGCTGCGCCGCCATAAACGGCGGCTGCGCGATCACCGTAACGACCAGACGGCGGAGGCCGGCAACTTGACGGCGCAGCAATATGTGCTCGCCGATCCCGGCGGCGAGGAAGCGGAAGACGGCGGCGCCCTGGGTAAACCGGCCGTGATCGCGGAAATGACGACCGAGATAGCGAACCTGACGGTCGAGCGGGCGGTGATGAGGATGGACCTGGCGGATGCGCCCGCGCTGATGTTCCGCAACGCCGCGCACGGCGGCTTGAATATGATTTACCGGCGCGCCGATGGACAAATCGGCTGGGTCGATCCACGCGGGAACCGCAGCGAAAAAACTTAGTTATCCACAAGATTGCCCTCAAGATTGCTGACGAGAATACCATGGACGTTGTTGAACTTTTGAACCCACAGAGCATTGTCGCGAACTTGAAGGTGTCGGGCAAAAAGCAGGCCCTTCAGGAACTGGCCAAGCGGGCCGCGCGCCTGACCGGGCAGCCCGAACGCACAATCTTCAACGTGCTGGTCGAGCGCGAGCGCCTGGGCACCACGGGCGTTGGCCACGGCATCGCCATACCCCACGGCAAGCTGCCGGAATTGGAACGCCTCCACGCCCTCTTCGCACGCCTGGAAACGCCGATCGACTTCGACGCCATCGACGAACAGCCGGTCGATCTGATTTGCGTGCTGCTGGCCCCTGAGACCGCGGGGGCGGATCATTTGAAAGCCCTGGCCCGGGTGTCGCGCCTGCTGCGCGACGGCGCCGTTTGCGAGAAATTGCGCGGCGCCGATAGCGCCGAGGCGATCCACGCCTTGATCAGCGAATCGGCCACCAGCCACGCGGCTTAGATCCCTCTCCGCCGGCGGCCTCTAAGCCTTTAGAGCCTGTTCCATTCATATTGAGCCATTTGACCGGAACATGCTCTAGTGGACGCTCAGCGCTTCCATCTCGTGATGCCTGATGGCGGCCGCCGCTAGCTCCCGGCTCTCGGCGATCGCGATCTGGGTACCGTCGGCCGCGTGAACGGAGAAGGCGGATTCGCCCTGGTATTCAATGGGTCTGATGTAGGCGATCCGCTCCAGGCCCAAGACCATGAGGTCTTGCGGCGTGAACGCGCCAACTCGAACGATCTCATTCATGTGACTGGTACCGCCTTGTTATCCACGGCGATCGCGATCTTGCGTATGCGCGGTTCGTTGACCGGCCGCTCTAAGTCCAGATGCAGTAATCCGTTTTCCATGGCCGCGCCGGTCACCTCGATACCTTCGGCCAGGACGAAGCTGCGCTGGAATTTCCGGGCCGCGATGCCACGATGCAAATAAACCGCCGATTTGTCCTCGCTCCGCCGGCCCCCGATGACCAGCTGATTGTCTTGAACCTGAATCTCCAGATCGCCGGGGGCAAAGCCCGCGACCGCGAGAGTGATCCGCAGACGGTCGCGGTCCAACTGGACCACGTTATAGGGCGGATAGCCGTCGGCCGATGCCTCGGCAATACGTTCCAAGGCCTCTTCGAAGGGTTCGAAACCCAAGAGAAGCGGGCTGTTGAATAGTGATACGCGCGTCATAACTCAGCTTCCTCCTCACGGTGAGCAAGGGCTGAAAAGGGAGCCTTCCGGCCCTCGAGATCGGCACCGAAACGCTCCACGGCCCGCTTATGCGGCGCCGCTATTACACTATGTGGTGTGCCCTGTTTCCAGGATCAAGCGCTCTGATCATGGCCGCCGGGCACAAAAAAGACGGGAGCCGGAAGCCCCCGTCTTCTTCGCAAAACATATGCGCGTGGCTTACATGCTCGCCACGGCGCCATTGCGCCAAGCGCTGACCGGACGCGCGACGGCAACCCGGCGACGGGCGACCTTACGCTTCGCGGTCTTGCGCTTCGGCGCGGCGCGCTTCTTAGCGACCTTACGCTTCTTCGCGACCTTACGCTTCGGCGCGGCACGGCGCTTCGGCGCGGCACGGCGCTTGGCCGTGGTGCGGCGCTTGGCCGTGGTCGCCTTCCGCTTCTTCGCGGCAGCGGCCTTCTTCGCGGCAAGCTTCTTTGCCTTCAGCGCCTTGGCCTTGGCCATGACGAACGCCTTCTTCATGGTGGCGAGCTTCTTGGCGGCAGCCTTCTTAGCGGCCATCGCCTTCTTAACCGCACGGCGCGCCGCCGTGATCTTCTTCTCGGAAGCACGAAGAGCCTTCGTGGCAGCCTTGACCGAAGCGGCCCACTGCTTGGGAGACTTAGCCTTCGTCGACTTCCGTTTTCTTTTGATGGTAGCCATTTTAGATTTCCTCACTTAGCTAGCAAAATGAATAGCGATGACATCACCGCTACTGAAAGATTTAACGGTTCACGATTAATAAAGAGTTACCGCGATGCAGTAGTTTTAGCTCTCGGATAGACCTCGCAAGACCGGCATATGGCAAGCCAAGTTGGCGTTGAGGCGGCGGTCTGATTATTGAGTAATGCGGACTGGCCAATACCCGGCCCGGGACGCGCGGCTTGACTTCCCGGCCGCCAATTTTCGAGTATTCGCGATATTCGAGTTGGCCTGGAAAGGCCAAGACCGAGCCGTTACATCCCGCCGCGCGGCGAATACCCGCGGCTTCCAATCCAAGTGCGCGACGGCCTTGTCTGACCGACGACATTTAGATTAACATATTGATATGCAATTATTATTTGTGAATGTCAGCGCGCGGCGGCGCGCCGGTATCCTGATGGATCTCTATCTTCGAAACTTGGTTAAGAACCTTCTGAAATCTTGGTGGAGCCGGACGGAATCGAACCGACGACCTCTACAATGCCATTGTAGCGCTCTCCCAACTGAGCTACGGCCCCAGATAGATAATTTGACGCGGCGCGCCGTTTGGCGCGTCGCGCCGGAGGGATAGTTTGGCGCGATGCGCCGGGGGAAACTAGAAAGCGCCCCCAAACCGCGCAAGGGAAAAAATCGCCCGGCGGCCTGGGAAGGGTAATTTCCGCCTTCAGCGGTCGTCGCTGCTGGCGCCCTTGCTGGTATCGCCCACGACCTCCTTGACATCGTCCCCACCCAGATCGGAGGCATCTTGCAGCACCGAATCGTCATCGTCGTCATTTTCGTCCAGGGCGTCGATATCCTCGTCTTCCGCCGCAGCGGCTTCATTACCGGCGTCGTCGCTATCGCTTTTCGCGGGTTTTGGGACCAGCACCGGTTTCGGCGTTTTTGCCGCCTTACTTGCGCTTGGCCGGCTGCGGCGCGATTTCAACAAGGATTCGGGATCGATCGTCGCCGCGCACTTCGGGCACACGATGGGCGTGCGGCTGAAATCGTAGAATTTTGTCGCGCACGACTGGCATAGCCGCTTGGTTCCCCAATCTTCCTTGGTCACGGGCATTCCTTCCGGTCATGGCAGGGCGGTAACGGGCGAGGCAATTGCCATGAACCACGGCCCCTGTCAAAAGATTATTCGCGCGGCCGCGCTGGCTCGCGCTTGAGTGAGTGTGTTAGGAACGTCGCGGCGCCACGAATTTTGGAAAGACCGGCCAGCGTGCGACCCTTAACCGCCAACCCGAGCGAAGCCATGGAAGGCTGCTTGCGCGTGCCCGGCGATAAGTCGATATCGCATCGCGCCCTGATGATCGCCGCCCTGGCCACGGGCCAAACCACCATCCATGGCTTGTTGGAAGGCGAGGACGTCCTGCGCACCGCCGCCGCCATGGAAGCCTTGGGCGCGGATATCGAGCGCGAATCCGGCGGGCCTTGGCGGGTTTGGGGCCGCGGCCTTGGCGGCTTAACCGAACCCGGCGGGGTGCTGGATATGGGCAACTCGGGAACCGGCGCGCGCTTGCTTCTGGGCATCCTGGCCAGCCATCCCCTGACGGCGGTTTTGACCGGAGACGACAGTCTTCGCGGCCGGCCCATGGCGCGGGTCACCGCGCCCTTGGCGGACATGGGCGCCCGGTTTATCGCCCGCGAGGGGTGCCGCCTGCCACTAACCGTGGTCGGCACGGGCGATGCCGCACCGATTTCCTATACCCTTCCGGTCGCCTCCGCCCAGGTAAAATCGGCGGTTCTCCTCGCCGGCCTGAACGCCCCCGGGGAGACGCGCGTGATAGAGCCGGCGCCGACCCGCGATCACACGGAGCGGATGCTGCGCACCTTCGGGGCCAACATCCATGCGACCCAGGACGCGGTGGGCCGCATGGTCACGCTCCAGGGTCAACCGGAACTCAAGGGCCAGACCCTGCGGGTGCCCGGCGATCCGTCTTCGGCGGCCTTCCCCCTAGTCGCGGCGGCGATATTGCCCGGCTCGCGCCTGAAGCTAGAGGGCGTCGGCATGAACCCGCACCGCACGGGGCTGCTCGACTGCCTCCAGGAAATGGGCGCCGGCATCACGATTGAAAACCGGCGCGAGGAAGCCGGGGAGCCGGTCGCGGATATCTCGATCCAGGCGGCCCCCTTGCACGGTATCGAGGTTCCCGCCGGGCGGGCCCCCAGCATGATCGACGAATACCCGATCCTGGCGGTCGCGGCGGCCTGCGCCCAAGGCGCGACGGTCATGCGCGGCCTGGCCGAACTGCGGGTCAAGGAAAGCGACCGCTTGAGTGCCGTGGCGCGCGGCCTGACCGCCTGCGGCATAGAGGTCGAGGAAGGCCCGGATTCCCTGACCGTCCACGGCCAGGGCGGGCGCGTGCCCGGCGGCGCGGCCATCGAGGCCGCCCTGGACCACCGCATCGCCATGAGCTTCCTGATCCTGGGGCTGGCCGCCGAACGCCCGGTCACCATCGACGACGCGGGTCCGATCGAGACCAGCTTTCCCGGCTTCGCCGAGACCATGGCCGGGCTGGGCGCGGTCTTGACCGCCCCATGATCATTGCCATCGACGGCCCCAGCGCCGCTGGAAAAGGCACCCTGGCGCGCAAGCTCGCCGCCGCGCTCGACCTGGCCTATCTCGACACCGGAACGATCTACCGGGCCGCCGCCGCCAAGATGCTTGACGCCGGCGCGGATCCTGGCAGGGACGCGGAGGCCGCCGGCCAGGCCGCGCGCGCCCTGGTCTTGGCCGAGCTTTCACGCCCGGGCTTGCGCGAGGAAAACATCAGCCAAGCCGCCTCCCAGATCGCCACCATCCCATCGGTGCGGGCCGCGCTTCTGGATTTGCAGCGGGACTTTGCCAGTCGGCCGCCCGAGGGCAAAAAAGGCGCCGTCCTGGACGGGCGGGACATCGGAACCGTGGTGTGTCCGCAAGCGGACATTAAGATATTCGTCACCGCCAGCCCCGAAGCCCGGGCGGCGCGGCGCCATAAAGAGTTGCTAGATCGGGGCGAGGCGAGTATATACGCGCGCGTTGTGCAGGATATGGAGGCACGGGACGCCCGTGACAGCACTCGCGGCGCGGCGCCCATGAAGCCAGCGCCTGGGGCATTTGTCCTAGACACCAGCGCGCTGGACGCCGACGCGGCTTTCGCGGCCGCCATGAAGATCGTCGCGGCCCACCGGCCCTCATCCCCCGCGCGAAAGCCGTAAGGCTGAATAGGAGAACGGGCCGCAAGGCCGATTTGAAGAACGGGCCGCGAGGCCCGGCGTTACGTAACCGAAACGCGCCTGGGACGAATCTCAGGAAGACCGCCGGAGACAACCGGACGGCCTGTAAATTGTAATTTTTGAAAGGAACCTAAGACATGGCTGAAGCAGCCACCTCCTCCCCGGAAGCGGCCACTGAGAGCTTTGCCGCCCTGCTCGAAGAATCCCTCGGCCACGCGGACGGCCTGGAGGGCACGGTCCTTAAAGGCACCGTCATCGCCATCGAGGGCGACGCCGCCGTTATCGACGTTGGTTTGAAGTCCGAGGGCCGGATCGACTTGAAGGAGTTTTCCGAGGCCGGCCAGGACGCGGAGCTCAAAGTCGGCGACGAGGTCGAGGTCTATCTCGAGCGCATGGAGAACAAGGATGGCCTGGCCATGCTGTCGCGCGAAAAGGCCAAGCGCGAGGAAGCCTGGACCGTGCTTGAAAAATCTTTCAAGGATACCGCGCGCGTGACCGGCGTTATCTTCGGCCGGGTCAAGGGCGGCTTTACCGTCGATCTTTCGGGCGCCGTCGCCTTCCTGCCGGGCAGCCAGGTCGATATTCGCCCGGTTCGCGACGTCGGGCCGCTCATGGGCAGCCCGCAACCCTTCCAGATCCTCAAGATGGACCGCTCCCGCGGCAACATCGTGGTGTCGCGGCGCGCCGTGCTCGAAGAAACCCGCGCCGTGCAACGGGCTGAACTGATCGCCGGCTTGAAAGAGGGCCAAATCCTCGACGGCGTGGTCAAGAACATCACCGATTACGGCGCCTTCGTGGATCTGGGCGGGGTCGACGGCCTGCTTCACGTCACGGATATTTCCTGGAAGCGGATCAACCACCCCACCGAATCCCTAACGATCGGTCAGCAGGTCAAGGTGCAGGTTATCCGCTTCAATTCGGAAACCCAGCGCATCAGCCTGGGCATGAAGCAGTTGGAGGCCGATCCCTGGGAAGGCGTCGCCGCCAAATACCCGATCGGCACCAAATTCACCGGCCGGGTCACCAACATCACGGACTACGGCGCCTTCGTCGAATTGGAAGCCGGCATCGAGGGGCTGGTCCATGTCTCCGAGATGAGCTGGACCAAGAAGAACGTTCATCCCGGCAAGATCGTTTCGACCAGCCAGGAAGTCGAGGTCATGGTCCTGGATGTCGACGAGCAGAAACGCCGCATCAGCTTGGGCCTGAAACAATGCCTGAATAACCCTTGGGATGCTTTCGTCGATACCGCCCCGGTCGGCACCGTGTTGAGCGGCGAGATCAAGAACATCACGGAATTCGGTTTATTCGTCGGCCTGCCCGGCGATATCGACGGGATGGTTCATTTCTCCGACCTCGATTGGAGTATGTCGGGCGAGGAAGCCGTCAAGCAGTACAACAAGGGCGACGAGGTCAAGGTCAAGGTTCTGGATGTCGATATCGCCAAGGAACGCATCAGCCTGGGCATTAAGCAGCTCAGCGAAGATCCCTTCGAGGGCGCGGCCAGCGATATCAAGAAGGGCATGGTCGTTACCTGCACCGTGAAGCAAGTCCTCGACAACGGGATCGAGGTGGAGCTTGGGGACGGCTTGACCGGTTTCATCCGCAAGGCCGAGCTGTCGCGCGAACGCTCCGAGCAAAAGCCCGAACGCTTCGCCGTCGGCGAAAAGTTCGACGCCAAGGTCACAACCTTCGATCCAAAAACCCGCAAGCTGGCCTTGTCCATCAAGCAGCGCGAGGCCGAGGAAGAAAAGAAGGCCATGGCCGACTACGGTTCCACCGAATCGGGGGCAAGCCTAGGCGATATCCTGGGCGCGGCCATGTCGAAAGCCGCGAAAGAAAAGGAATCGACCGAGGACGACGATAGCGGCCAGGACGAAAAACCCAAGGCCGCGAAAACCGCCAAGAAGAAGGCGGCGCCAAAGAAAAACGCCAAGGACACAGCCCAGGAAGCGGCCGGGGACGAGGCGGACGGCGAAGGCGGCGGCGAGACCGAAGCCGAAGCGGAATAAGCCGCGCGGGCCTTTGCAGGCCCAAACATTGCGGCAATACATGCGGTCCGGCGCCTGGCGCCGGGCCGTTTTTCTTCGCCCCCAGACGCCCCGTGAAATCGGCTTTGCCAGAGCCCTTAAAAAGCTCATTGTTCTGAACGACTTACACTTGACGCCGCGCAGCAACTTTGGCAGGTTAATGAGCTTGCGCACAGGCACTACCGGGCGAACCCGATAGGCGGCTGGTTTCAGATCGCGCTGGCCGTGATCGTGGGGGAAGGGGCACCATGACCAAGTCCGAATTAATTCAGCGTATCGCGGAATTGAACCCGCACCTTTATCACCGCGATGTCGAGCGAATCGTCTCGACCATTTTCGAAGAAATCGGCGGCGCCCTGTCGCGCGGCGACCGGGTGGAACTGCGTGGATTTGGGGCGTTTTCGGTCAAGCAACGCGATGCACGCATTGGCCGCAACCCACGAACCGGCGAAGCGGTCGAGGTCGACGAAAAACACATCCCTTTCTTTAAAACCGGCAAGTTATTGCGCGATCGACTCAACTCCGGCTCCTAAAACATGACCATCCCGTGAAGTACATTTCCTGGATTTTGACACTTCCCCTGGCGATCGTCGCGGTGGTGTTCGCGATCTCCAATCGGGAAGGCGTGAACTTGAATATCTGGCCGCTCGGCATCTCAGTGGAGGCGCCGTTATTCATCCTGGTCCTGGGCAGTGCCCTGGTCGGCCTGATAACCGGCGGCTTTATCGCCTGGCTTTCCGCCGGCACGACACGCCAACGCCGGCGCGCGGCGGTACGAAGAGCGGAAGCGGCGGAGCGCGACTTGGCCTTCCTGCGCCAAAAGATCGAGCGTGAGAGCCGCGCACCCACGGCGCCGCGCGGCGCGGCAAGCGGAGCCCCGGCAAACGGCGCCCCCCTGGGCGCAACGCCTGGACCAACTCGGCTACCGGCCGCCCGCTCCTAGAAGATGCGCATTATTTCCGCCGTCGAGGTCGAGTCCGCCTTGGATTTCGGCAGCCTTGTCGAGTGTTTGCGTCAAGCCTTCCGCCGCGATACCGAAGCGCCCTTGCGCCATCATCACACCGTAAAAACCACCGGCGGGGCGGACGCGGCCCTGCTGCTCATGCCGGCCTGGCAAGAGGGCCGGCACATCGGGATCAAGACGGTCACGGTCTTTCCCGACAATGTCGAGCGCGGGTTACCCGCGGTCATGGCCGGCTATATGCTCTTGGACGGCCAATCCGGTTCGCCCCTGGCGTTTATCGATGGGCCCAAGCTGACGGTGCGCCGGACGGCGGCGGCCTCGGCGCTCGCCTCGGACTATCTTTCCCGCGCCGATAGCGCCCGCCTGCTCATGGTCGGAACCGGCGAGTTGGCGCCGCACCTGATCCAGGCCCATGCCGCCGTCCGGCCGATCCGCGACACCGTCATCTGGGGCCGGAACGCGGACAAGGCGGCCAAGCTGGCCAAGGCCCTAAACCGCGGCGGCTTCCGGGTCACCCACACCACCGATCTGGAGGACGCCGTGCGGGGCGCCGATATCGTCTCTTGCGCAACCTTGTCCAAGGAGCCCCTGGTTCGCGGGGCGTGGCTGCGGGCGGGACAGCATATCGACCTGGTCGGCGGTTTTCGCCCCGACATGCGCGAGGCCGACGACGACGCAATCCGGCGGGCGCGGGTTTTCGTCGATACCCGGGGGGGAACCACGGCGGAAGCCGGAGATATCGTCCAACCCCTCGAATCGGGCATCCTCGCCCCCGAGGATATCGCCGCCGACTTCTTCCAGCTCACCCGCGGCGAAAAGCCGGGGCGACAAGCCGCCGGCGAGATCACCTTGTTCAAATCGGTCGGGACCGCCATCGAGGATCTGGCCGCCGCGCAATTGACCCTCGAGCGCGCCTAGTCCGCTTCGATTTAAGGGCACATCGCGGGTGGCATTTTGAGCATTTAATTGCCTAAAACAGTAATATATTTGATAATGGCAACTGAATCGAGAAAACCTCCAGAGGAGACCAGCCTTGGGAAACCGCGAGGTCGAGGCGGTGCGGCGCTTCACGCGCTTCTATACCCAGCACATGGGGGTTCTGGAGAGAAAGCTGCTCCATAGCCCCTTTTCGCTCAGCGAGGCGCGGGTGCTCTATGAAATATCGCGGCGGGAGAACACCTCGGCGGCGGCCCTGGGCGTCCTGCTGCAACTCGACACCGGGTATCTTAGCCGCTTGCTGAGCGGTTTGGCGCGGCGCGGCCTGATCGAAAAACGCCCTTCCGGCAGCGACGGCCGGCGCCGCGACCTGCACCTAACACCCGCTGGGCAAGCCGCTTTCGCGGTGCTGGATAGAAGCTCCCACGACCGTACCGCGGCCATGCTGAAAACCCTCTCGGCCCCACAAGGCGAAAGCTTGATCGAGGCCATGGATAAGATCGAAGAACTTCTCGGCGCCACGCCGCCCAAAAGCGCCGCCTACCTGCTGCGGCCGCACCGGCCCGGCGACATGGGCGGGATCGTTCAGCGCCACGCCACTTTCTATACCCAGGAATACGGTTGGGACGAGAGCTTCGAGGCCTTGGTCGCGGAGATCGCCGCCAAGTTCCTGCGCGACTTCGATCCGGCCAAGGAATACTGCTGGATCGCCGAGCGCGGCGGCGCGATTATCGGTTCCGCCATGCTGGTCAAGGATTCCGCCGAAACGGCGCGCATACGCCTGGTTCTGGTCGAGCCGAGCGCACGCGGCCTGGGCATCGGCGGGCGGCTGGTCGAGGAATGCCTCGCCTTCGCCAAGCGCGCCGGTTACAGCCAGGTCACGCTCTGGACCAACGATATCCTTCATGCCGCGCGGCGGATTTACCAGGCGGCGGGATTCCGCCTGGTCGAAGAAAACCCGCACCGCAGCTTCGGCAAGGATCTGATCGGACAAACCTGGAGCCGCGATCTGTGATCCCGTGACCGCTCCCTGCCCCTCTGCTATATCCGGGCCATGCCGCAATCGCCGCCCCTAGACCGCGCCCCCGAAGAGCGCATCTTCGCCGCCCTGGACACGCCTGACCTGGCCCAGGCCGCGCGCCTGGCGCGCGCCTTGAAGGGCGCGGTCGGCGGTATCAAGCTGGGCAAGGAGATGTTCACCGCCCAAGGTCCCGACGGCGTGCGCGCGATTAGCGGCGGTGAGCGCCTGTTCCTGGATCTGAAGTTCCACGACATCCCGAACACCGTGGCCGGCGCGGTGCGCGCCGCCGTGCACCTGCGGCCCTACCTGCTGACCCTTCACGCCGCCGGCGGGCGCGCCATGATGCAAGCGGCGGCCGAGGCCGCGCGCGAGGCGGCGGAAGACGCCGGGACGCAAGCGCCGCGCCTGCTTGCCATCACCCTGTTGACCAGCCTGGACGAGAGCGATCTGGAAGCCATCGGCCAGCGCGGGCCGGTGCGGGATCAAGTCAAGCGCCTGGCCGCCCTGGCCCGGGACAGTGGCATGGACGGGGTTGTATGCAGCCCCCACGAGATCGAAGCCTTGCGCTCGCTCTGCGGCCCGGACTTTCTCCTGGTGGTTCCCGGCATCCGCCCGGCCTGGGCCGCCACGGGCGATCAAAAGCGGGTCATGGCGCCAAGCGAGGCGGTCGCCGCCGGCGCCGACTATCTTGTCATCGGCAGGCCGATCACGGGCCAGGCCGACCCGCGCGCGGCGGCACGCAAAATCGCCGAAGAAATCGCGGCCGCAAGCGGGGCCGGATCGTGAGCCAAGATAGCAGCCCGCCCCCCTTGGCGGTTCGGCGCGTGCCGATCGGACAAACCATGCGCGCGGCCTATGGCGCCGTCTTCGGATCGCTCGGTCTCTTGCTCAAGGCTGCGGCCTTGCCGTTCTTTTTATCGCTCGCCATCGTCGGGCTTTCCCTGACAACGCAACTGAACGCCTTCCTGTCCCTGGTTCTGACGTTTGCCGGCTTCGTGCCCTACACCCTGTTTGGGGTCGCCTGGCATCGCCTGACTCTGCTCGGCCCAGGCGAAGCAACACCGATCATCTTTCCCTCCTGGCACCGGCGGCACTGGCGGTTTCTAAGCTATGTCGCCAGCATGACCGGCGCTATTTATCTCGTCTCGCTGCCGTTCATTATCGTTGGGACGCGGATTAAGGAAAGCGGTGCCCAGGGCCCGGCTCTGCTATTTATTTTGCTGGCGGCGGTGGCGATCCCCTTGATGCCTTATGTGATGATGCGGATCAGCTTCGTTTTCCCGGCGGCGGCGGTGGATGAGAAGTATTCCCTGGCCAATGCCTGGGCCCACACCAAGGGCCAGGGATTCAGATTGCTGGCGACGCTGTTCGTCACCGCCCTGCCCATGCTGGCCGTGATCTGGGCCATAAGCTCGCTGCTGGGTATGCTTCTGCTGCCCGATATCGTTACCTCTACCCAGGATGCGGACATGAGCCCGGAAAGCGCCTTTCGCCAAGCCATAGCCGATAACTCGGCGGCTTTCTTTATCGCGCAACTGGCGCTTGCCGCAGTGAACTATGTCGTCATGGCGCTCATGGTCTCGGCCATATCGATCGCCTTTCGTCTAAGCACCGGCTGGGTGCCGGCGGCGGCGCCGCCGCCGGTTGCGCGGCCATGACCATCGAAGTCAAGATATGCGGCATCAAGACCGCCCAGGCGGCGGCGGCGGCGGTGAACGGCGGCGCGGATTATATCGGCTTGAATTTTTATCCGCACAGCCCACGCGCGCTCAGCCCCAAACAGGCCCATGCCCTGGCCGCCCAGATACCGGCGCGGGTCAAGAAGGTCGCGCTCGTGGTCGACGCGGACGACGCGACCCTGGGCGAAATTTGCGCGGCGGTCCCGCTCGATCTGCTGCAGCTTCACGGCAACGAAAGCCCGGAGCGGGTGGCGCGGATCAAGGCCCTCTTCGGTCTTCCGGTCATGAAGACCGTCAAGGTCGCCGATGCCGGGGATATCAACGCCGCCCAAGCCTATGGGCTCATCGCGGACCGGCTTCTTTTCGACGCCAAGGCCCCCAGCAGCATGAAGGGCGCGCTGCCCGGCGGCAATGCCCTGGTCTTCGACTGGACGCTTTTGGCGGGGCGGTCCTGGCCGGTCCCTTGGATGCTGGCGGGCGGCTTGCACGCGGGCAACTTGGCGGCCGCCGTGCACGCTTCGCACGCCCGGGCCGTCGATGTAGCCTCCGGCGTCGAGGATAAGCCGGGGGTCAAAAACCCGGCCAAGATTCAAGCCTTTCTGGACGCCGCCAGGGCCCTCTAGCGGGCCGCGCGGCATTGCGATGCCGGGCAATTTCGGGCACAGTGCGCCCGCGTGCAAGCGAGCAATCATGGCATCATGTCCTCACTGAACACCTATCGCGGCGGACCCGACGAAGGCGGCCATTTCGGCCTCTTCGGTGGCCGTTTCGTGGCCGAAACCCTGATGCCCTTGATCCTGGAGGTCGAAAGCGCCTATACGGCGGCCAAGGCAGACCCCGCGTTCCAGGACGAGATCGACTACTTCGCCAAGCACTATGTCGGCCGGCCAAGCCCGCTCTATCACGCGGAGCGTCTGAGCGAGCACCTGGACGGCGCGAAGATATATTTCAAACGCGACGAGCTCAATCATACCGGCGCCCACAAGATCAATAACTGCATGGGCCAAATCCTGCTTGCCCGGCGCATGGGCAAGAAGCGGATCATCGCCGAAACCGGCGCCGGCCAGCATGGTGTCGCCACCGCCACCGTGTGCGCGCGCTTCAATCTGCCCTGCGTCGTTTACATGGGTGTCGAGGATATCGAGCGTCAAAAGCCCAATGTCTTCCGCATGAAACTCCTGGGCGCAGAGGTCGTGCCCGTGACCAGCGGCAGCCGGACCTTGAAGGACGCCATGAACGAGGCCCTGCGCGATTGGGTCGCCAATGTCGAGGACACCTTCTACATCATCGGCACGGCGGCCGGTCCCCACCCCTATCCGGCCATGGTGCGTGACTTCCAGTGCGTGATTGGTAACGAGGTGCGCGAACAGATCGCCGAAGCGGAAGGACGCGGCCCGGATTCCCTGGTCGCCTGCATTGGCGGCGGCTCGAACGCCATCGGCCTGTTCCACCCCTTCCTCGACGACAAGGACGTGCGCATTTACGGGGTCGAGGCCGCGGGCCTGGGCCTGGATACGGACCAGCACGCGGCCTCCCTGACCGGCGGGCGGCCCGGTGTGCTGCACGGCAACCGGACCTATTTACTGCAAAACGACGACGGGCAGATTCAGGAGGCCCACTCGATCTCGGCCGGCCTGGATTACCCGGGCATTGGGCCCGAACATTCCTGGCTGAAGGAATCGGGCCGGGTTGACTATGTCTCGGCCACCGACGCCGAGGCCCTGGTGGCCTTCCAGTTATGTTCGCGGTTGGAAGGCATTCTGCCCGCCCTGGAGCCCGCCCACGCCCTGGCTTTCGTCACCAAGTTGGCGCCGAGCCTGCCCAAGGATCATCTCCTGGTCATGAACCTTTGCGGGCGCGGCGATAAGGATGTCTTCGCGGTCGCCGAGGCCCTGGGAACCGAGATATGAGTTCGAAAAGCCGGCTGGAGCAGCGCTTTGCCGAGCTAAAGGCCCAAGGCCGTGGCGGACTGGTTACCTTCATAACCGCCGGCGACCCATGCTTCGAAGCCTCGCTCGACCTGGTCCGGGGCCTGCCCGGGGCGGGGGTCGACGTGATCGAACTGGGGATGCCGTTTTCCGACCCCATGGCCGACGGCCCGGCCATCCAGGCATCGAGCCTGCGCGCCCTTGGAGCGGGCATGACCCTGGCCAAGACCCTGGACTTGGTGCGCCGCTTTCGCGAGCGGGACAGCGCGACGCCGATCGTCCTCATGGGCTATTACAATCCGATCTACAGCTATGGCGTCGAGGCCTTCTTGGCGGATGCGAAAGGGGCCGGGGTCGATGGCCTGATCGTGGTCGACCTGCCGCCCGAGGAAGACGCCGAGCTGTGCCTGCCGGCCCTGAAGGCGGATATCCACTGGATACGCCTGGCCACGCCGACCACCGGCGACCGGCGGCTGCCGGCGGTCCTCGCCAATACCGGCGGCTTCCTCTACTACGTCTCGATCATGGGCATTACCGGAACCCGCGCCGTTCAAGCCGATGCGGTGCGGGTGGCGGTCGAGCGCCTGAAACGCCATACCGAGCTACCGGTCGCGGTCGGTTTCGGGATCAAAACGCCGGAACAGGCGGCCGATATCGCGCGCGTCGCGGACGCGGCCGTGGTCGGCTCCGCCATCGTCGAGCGGATTAAGGATGGTCTGGACGCCGAGGGCCGGCCGCGTCCCGGCATGGTGTCCGATGTTCTGGACTTCGTGGGTTCGCTGGCCACGGGCGTGCGCGCGGCGCGGGACTGACAGCCATGGGGGTGGATAGATGAATTGGATCGCGAATTTCGTCCGCCCCAAGATCCGGGCCCTGGTCAACCGCGATGTCCCGGAGAACCTCTGGCGCAAGTGCCCGTCCTGCGCGCAGATGATTTTTCACCGCGAATTGGAAGCAAAAAATCAGGTCTGTCCCCACTGCGGCCATCACATGCGCATCGGCGCGCGCAAGCGCTTGTCGCTCCTGTTCGACGACGGCGAGTTCAGCCCCATCGAACTGCCCGAGACACCGATCGATCCGCTGAAATTCCGCGACCGCAAACGCTATATCGACCGCCTGAAGGACGCGAAGGCGAGCGGCGCGAGCAAGGAAGCGATCCTGGTCGCCCACGGCAAGCTCGGCGGCATGGCGACGGTCATAGCCGCCTTCGATTTCAGCTTCATGGGCGGTTCCATGGGGGTCGCGGTCGGCGAGGGCCTGATCGCGGCCGCGCAATTGGCTATCCTGCAGGAAGCCGCGCTCATCGTGGTTCCGGCCTCGGGCGGCGCGCGTATGCAGGAAGGCGTCCTGTCGCTCATGCAACTGCCGCGCACCGTTATCGCCATTGAGGATGTGAAGAGGGCGGGCCTGCCCTACATCGTCCTCCTGACCGATCCCACGACCGGCGGGGTAACGGCGTCCTTCGCCATGCTCGGTGACATCGCCATCGCCGAACCGGGGGCGGTCATCGGCTTCGCCGGGCAAAGGGTGATCGAAGAAACCATCCGCGAAACCCTGCCCGAAGAATTTCAACGGGCCGAGTACCTCTTGGAGCACGGCATGATCGACATGGTCGTGCACCGCCACGACCTTCGCCCAAGCCTGATTCGCCTGCTGCGCTTGCTGCGCGATAAAGGCCCCGTGGCCGAAGTGATCGACCTGGCCACGGGCGAAAGCGCTTCGGCCCTGGAGTCCGCCCCAAGCGGTGAGTCCGGTGAAGACCCCGCCCCCGCCCAAAAGTGACGCGGTTCTCGCGCGGCTGAACCGGCTGCACCCCAAAATCATCGATCTGTCCCTGGGCCGGATCGAGCGCCTGTTAGCGCGCCTCGATCGTCCCGAGCGGCGCTTGCCGCCGGTCGTGCATATGGCCGGCACCAACGGCAAGGGCTCCTCCATCGCGTTTCTCCATGCCATGTTGCGTGCCGCCGGCAAGCGCGCGCAGGTCTATACTTCGCCGCACCTGGTGCGCTTTCACGAGCGCATCCGCCTGACCGGCGGCCTCATCGATGAGGATGCCCTGATCGCGCTTCTGGAAACCTGCGAGGATGCCAATGGGCCGGAGCCGATCACCTTTTTCGAAATCACGACCGCCGCCGCGTTTGTGGCCTTCGCGCGTGAAGACGCCGATATTCTCCTGCTCGAAACCGGCCTGGGTGGGCGCCTGGACGCCACCAACGTCATCGCCCGGCCCCGGCTTACGGCCATCGCGCCGGTGTCCATCGATCATGTGCAGTATCTGGGCGATACCATCGAGGCCATCGCCGCCGAGAAAGCCGGTATTCTCAAGCCCGGCGTGCCGGCCGTGGTCGGGCCGCAACCCGTCTTGGCGCGCGCCGTCATCGAAACCCGTGCCCGGGATATCGGCGCGCCGCTGTTTCGTTTCGGCGAGGAATGGCACGCACGCGCCACCGGCGGCGCCTTGCGGTTCGAGAGCGCGGAGGGCGTCCGGGACTATCCCTTACCCGGCCTGCCCGGCGCCTTTCAGATCGAGAACGCTGGGCTCGCCCTAGCCTGCGCCGCGCAACTGGCTGAGTATGGTCTGAGCCACGAGGCCCGCGCCGAGGGTATCGCCGGCGCGCGCTGGCCCGGCCGTCTTCAACGCTTACAAGACGGGCCCCTGGCCGCGGCCCTGCCTCAAGACTGGGAGCTATGGCTCGACGGCGGCCACAACGCCGCCGCCGGCGCGGCCCTGGCGGATATCGCGGCCTCCTGGGCCGGGCGGCCGCTGCACCTGATTTACGGCATGCTCAATACCAAGGCGGCCCGCGATTTCATTCGCCCCCTGGCGCCCTTTGCGCAATCGCTTCATGCCATCGCCATTCCCGGCGTCGAGGCATCGCTTACCGCCAAGGATGCGGCGGCGGCGGCCGAGAGCGCCGGAATTCATGCCAAGATCAGCCCCAATGCCGAGACTGCGATTCGCGGCATCGTTTCGCAAGCCACGCAACCGGCCCGTATCCTGATATGCGGATCGCTGTATCTGGCCGGCGCCGTCTTGGCCCAGAACTAAACGCGAAAAGCCCCGCCAAACCGGCGGGGCTTTAGCTCGTTGGATTCTGGGGCGAAGCGGTTAGAGCACCGATTCGACCCATTCCTGAAGCTGGTTCTTGGCTAGGGCACCAACCTTTGTGGCGGCGACCTGCCCATCCTTGAACAGCATCAGGGTCGGGATACCGCGCACCCCGTATTTTTGTGGGGTCAGGGGGTTGTCGTCGATGTTGACCTTGGCGACCGTTACCCGGCCGTCCATCTCCTTGGCGATATCTTCGAGCGCGGGGGCGATGACCTTGCAGGGTCCACACCACTCGGCCCAGAAATCGACCAAAACGGCGCCTTCGGCCTTGAGTACATCGGCATCGAAGGAAGCGTCGCTTACGGGGACGGTAGACATGCACAACCTCTGAATGGGATTCAGACCGCCCGCGCACATGCGGCGCGGGAACGGCCTATCGATGCCCCTAATGTGGAATGCACACCCGCGAGCGTCAAGGCGCGTGAGCGGCTAACGACGCATTACTTAGGTGCATAAGGCGCGGCCCATCGCTCCACAGTAAATAGCAGTCGATCCGGTGTTCCGGGTAAATCTTAGCCAAAACAAGGCGGTAGATAACCATCTGCCGCAGGTAGAGCGGCGCGACCTCGGATTCCCGTAGCGGGGCCGGGCGCGAGGTTTTGAAGTCCACGATAGCGACCCGCCCGGCTTCCACCAGCAGGCGGTCAACCTGGCCCGAAACGACTTCCGCCGTGGCGCCCTGACCGATAACCCCGGCCAGGGGCACCTCGGCCCGGCTGCCGGGACCGAAGAGGGGCGCGAAGCGCGCGTCTTCGAGGATGGCCAGGGTGACGTCCGCGATTTCGGCTTGCTGCGCATCGCTCAAGCCATGGTCGCCGGTGGAAAGAAAGCGCGCGGCGGCATCGCGGCGGCCAGGGGGCGGCAAATCAGGCAGGCTTTGCAGCAGGCGGTGAATAAGGCGGCCACGCAGAAACCGCCGGCCTTGCGCGGCGCCAAGCGGGGAGACCACGGCGGGTTCCGCGAGCCTTGGGCGGGACGGCGCCAGGGGACGCGGCGGCGCTTCTTCTGACGGCGGCGCGCGGCGCGCCCAGGCCGGCAGGGGCAGGACTTGCGCATCCGGGTAGGGCGCGGCCTCGGCCTGATCCGGCCGGGCGGTCTGAGCATCCGCCAGGCGCCATCCGGGCCCGGTCCAGCCGCCGGTTCCGGCATCGCCCAAAACAAAATCCTTGGCCTCGCCCAGCCGGGACAAGGCGCTTTCCACCAGGGCGTGCCAGCACTCGGCCGGCGGGGTCTTCTGCATGGCCCAACCGCAAACATACAACCGGTCCTCCGCCCGGGTCAGGGCGACATACAACAGGCGCCGGTATTCGCGTTCCTGCACCCCCTGGGCCTGGGCCCGCGCGCGCTTCGCCACAGCGCCGTCCAAGGCTTTACGCACCGGCCACAGCACCTGCCCCTCGCCGCCATCTTCCGATTCATTCTCCAACCACAAGAGACCCTTGCGCGGCTGCGGCGTTTGCAGGGTATCGGGCAGGAAAACCACCGGCGCCTGCAAGCCCTTGGCGCCGTGAACGGTCATGATGCGCACGGTGTCCTGGCCCATATCCATGTCGCGCTTGACCATTTGCGCCCCGGCGTCGAGCCAGTGGAGAAAGCCTTCCAGAGAGGGCGCATGTTCGCGCTCATAAGTCAGGGCGAGGGAGATGAACTCCTCAATCGGATCCTTGGCATCGGGGCCCAGGCGGGCCAACAACCGGGCGCGGCCCGAGGCGCCGTCCCAGTCGCGGGTCAGAACATGGGCGAAAAACTCATAGGGCGGCATGAAGTCGGCGCGCGCGAGCAACCCGGCCAGATGAGCGCGCGCGGTCCCATAGGCTGGATCCTCGGCCGCGCGGGCGGTGAGGGCTTGCCACAAGGTCTGATTTTGGCGGCCGTGGGCGATATCGAACAACTGGTCTTCGCTGAGGCCGATCAAAGGTCCCTTCAAGATAGTGGCCAGGGTCAAGTCGTCTTCGGGCAACAACATGAAGCGGCCAAGCGCGGCCAGGTCCATGACCGCGAGTTGATCGCGCAAGATCATGCGATCGACCCCGGCTACAGGCACGTCGAGGCGTTTCAGTTCGCGCACCAACTCTTCCACGAAGGCGTTGCGGCGGCGCACCAGCACCAGAATATCGCCGGGCCTCAGGCGCCGCCCCTTGGGCTCCAGCCAGGCCTCGTGCCCCTGGCCCAAGACACCCTTAGGGACCGGCGCGCGGGTCCAATCGTATATCTTGCGCGCGATCAGGCGGGCCAGGCGGGCGCGGGCGGGCGCCGCGCCGTGCCGGTCCGTGGGGGCCTCCCAGGGGGCCGGGTCGCTAGCCGTCTCGGCGGGCGTCGGCGGCCACAGCTCGACCAGGCCCGCTTGACCCAGGCGCACGGCGGCGTGGGAAAGGGCGGCCTCCTCGAATAGCACGCCGTCGCGCGCCGGCCCTTGGGCGAAGACCGCATCGACCGTGCGCAGGATCGCCGGGCAAGACCGGAAGGAATGGGCCAGATCGATCTTGGCCCAGCGCTGTTCCGCGTCCCTGGCCTTGGCCGCGAAGTAGGACTGCATGCGCCCGAAGGCCGCCGGGTCGGCCCGTTGAAAACTATAGATCGACTGCTTGGCGTCGCCGACCGCGAAGACCGTGCGCGGCCCCGCGCGCGCCCCCGCGCCGGTGAAAAACTCCGCGCTCAGACACTCGATCACGTCCCATTGTTCGGGATTGGTGTCCTGGGCCTCGTCGATCAGGATGTGATCAAGGCCGCCGTCGAGCTTGAACAAAACCCAGGACGCCGCGCCCTGTTGCACCAGCAAATCGCGGGCTTTCAAAATCAAGTCGTCGTAGTCGAGCAAGGCGCGCCGGGTTTTATGGCGCCCATAAACCGCCAGGATCGCGGCGCCCAGACGCAGCATGGCCGCGCTCGCCCCGGCCACGATCAGGGCATTGAGCTTGGCGCGAACCATGTCGAGCCGTTGCGCTTCGGCTTCGAGCACCAGATCGATCCCCGGCGCGGCGGCGAGCGCCGGCTTGTGGACCAAATCCTTGAAGGCATCGCCCATGCCGCCCTTGGTGAAAAAAGCACATAGGTATGAATCGAAGTTCTCGGCCCGGTCTGCTGGACTTTCCAGCCATGACGCGATCGCCGCGCCGTGGGTACGATCTGTCTTGCCATCCTGGCCCAGCATCGCTTGCGCGGCACGCTGTAGCCCGGCCAGGTCGAAAGCGGTATCCACGCAAGCCGATTCCAGCACCCCTTCGGGCGTTTCCTCCGGGTCAATTTCCAGCACGCGGTATAGCGCGTCCTCGGCGGCCTCGATGCCGCCGGGCCGGGCGCGCAGCCGCTCAACCCGGCCGCGCTCGCGCGCCAGTTCGTCCAAAAGATCGGAGAAACTTTGCTCCTGCACATGAACCGCGACCTCGGCGATATCGGCGGCGAATGCCGGATCGATCAGGATTTCTTCCCGCGCGGCGCGCAACATGACCGCGGCCGAGCGTTCGTCCAGAATCTGAAAGTGGGGCGCGATACCGGCCTCCAGGGGAAAACGGCCGAGAAGCGATTGGCAGAAGGCGTGAATGGTTTGAATTTTCATGCCCCCCGGCGCATCGAGGACACGGGCGAATAACTGCCGGGCGCGGGCGCGCATGCCGCCGTCCGGCGCCGCGCCGAGCAGTTCGGATAACTCCAGATCAAGGGCGTCGTCGCTATGGGCGGTCCAACGCGACAGGCGGCCGGCCAGGCGGTTGGACATTTCCGCCGCCGCCGCCTTGGTGAAGGTCAGGCACAGAATGCGCCCCGGCGCCGAGCCGTGAAGCATGAGGCTAAGCACCCGGTCGGTCAGCACCTTGGTTTTGCCGGTGCCGGCCGAGGCGCCGACCCAGACCGAGGCCGCCGGATCCGCCGCCGGGCGTTGCCGGGCCGAGGCCGCCAGTTTGGCGGTTTGCGCTGCGGCGCTCACGGCGCCCCGCCATCGTCGCTGGAGGTCCATTCTTTGAGCCGCGCCAAGTGTTCGTAGTCGCTGTAGCGCCCGGCCCATCTTGGCCGGGGCCGCGCCAGGTAAGGGGTTTCGGGGTCGTCGAACTTGGCGATCAGGCACGCCAGGCCCGCCAGGGCGTCGTCCGCCCGGGTAACGGGATCGCCGCTTAGGGGCTTCACGATGCCCGGCGGCTCGGCGCCGGTCAGACGCCAATATTCCAAGCGCGCCACGGGCCCAGCGGGCACGGCCTCGAAGCCCCCCGCCGCCGCGATCGCGGCTTCGAGCGGCAGTTGCGGCGAAAACCCGAAATCGATTTCTTTGGCCTTGGGCAAAACGCCGGTCTTGTAGTCGAGGATCGTCAAGCCGCCGCCGTCCAGGTCCATGCGGTCGGCCTTGGCGGTCAAGACGAACTCGCCGCCGGGCGCGGCCATGGTCAGACGCCCCACGACCTCGGCGAAACGGCGCCCGGCGCCGGTAGTGCCGCGCTCCCGGGCCGCGAACCAGGATGCGATGCGCTTATAGCGCGGCCACCAGAAGGCGCGAATACCGGGCGGCGTGGCCTCGGCCTCGAAAATGGCGCGGCCGCAGGCGATCAAGGCCGCTTCGGGATCGTCCGGCGGCCCGTCCGGATAGGCGCGAAGATAGGATTCGAGCGCCCCATGGACGAGCGTCCCCAGTTGCGCGGCGCCCGGATCGGCATCGATGGGATCGAGCGCCTTGAGCTCCAGGATGCGCCGGGCATAGAGATCGTAAGGATCGCGCATCCAGGTCTCGACCGCCGTGACCGAAAGCCGGCGCGGGCGGGCGCTAAGCGGCGGGCGCGGCGCCGGGGGCCCGGTTTCGATCGGGCGCACGGGCCGGTCAAGAGCCTCGGCCCAGGCGAGCGGGGAGCGCGCATCGGCGCTCAAGTTCGGCCGCTGCGCGAAAGTGCCGAGAAACGCTTCGAGCCGGAGCAGCCAGCGCGACGGCACCGTGGGCGTGCCATCGACCCGGATCGCGCGGGTCAAGACCACGCTCGGCGCGCAAAACGCCTGGGCGAAATCGTGGGCGGCCAGACCGATACGCCGCTCCGGCGCGGGCAGGCCGAAGGCGGCGCGCATAGGCCGGCTGAGCCAGGGGCCGGGGTCAACCTCGGCCGGCCAGGCGCCTTCGTTCAATCCGCCCAGTACGATCAGATCGGCGTGCTGCAAGCGCGCTTCCAGCGGCCCCCAGATGGCCAGGCGCGGGTGGCGGCCATAACGCGGACGCACCGCCTGCCCCTCGAGCAAGGCCGACAACAAGGCCGGATAGCGCGCCCCCATGGTTTTGCCGGCCAGGCCGGGCGCCGCCGCCGCCGCATCGCGCAACTCGGCCAGAAACGCGGCCATGGCCTCGCCCGCGTCTCCGGCCCAGAGGCGTTCCGGCCCGGTTTCTTCATGGGTCGCCGCCAGGGCTTCCAAGACCGCGATATGGGCGTCGATCGTCTCGCCCAGGGATCGCGCGCCCCCCAAGGCCTTGACCAGGGGCGCGCAGAGAGTTTCTAAATTCTTCAACCAGGCACGTAAGGCCTTATCCGCGCCCGCCGCGCGTAAGGCCTTATCCGCGCCCGCCGCGCGCCCTTTCTTGTCTGCGCACGCGGCGCGCAGGGCCGCTTTCAAGCCGGCGAAACCCGGCGCCGGCCGCGCCCCGCGCAGGACCAGGCGTTCGAGCGCCCGGACCCGGCGGCGGAATTCCACCGGCGCCAAGCCCCCGGCGGCGAGCGGATGCTTGAGCGCGGCGAGCAAACCCAGGGGGCTCAAGCCCTCGGCCAGGGTCTCCGCCGTCAAACGCAGGAAGGCGCCCAGGGGCGTGTCGGCCAAGGGGGTGCCGGCGGAATCGTCAACCGCGATGCCCCAGCGGCCCAGGACGGCGGCGACCCGGCGCGCCAAGCCCCGGTCGGGAGTCACCAGGGCGGCCCGGCGGCCCGGAGTCTCCAGCGCCTCGCGCAGAAGGCAGGCGACAACCTCCGCCTCCTCCCCCGCGCCGGGACAATCGATGCGCCGCACGTCGGCCAAGGCCGCCGCGAGTTCCTTGGGCGCGAGGGCCGTGCTCTCCTCATGCCACTGGGCCGTGGCGGCGGCCGGGGCCAGGGCGTGGGCGATGACCCGGATCCGGTTATGGGAGGCGCCGGGCGCTTCATCGCTGGGCCAGTCGCGCACCGCCTCGCGGGGCGCCTCCAGACGGGCCAGCAGCACCGCCAAGCCATGTTGCGGATGGGCGGGATCGTCTTGAATTTCTTGCCAGGCCGCCGCGCCGCTCTCACGGTCCAGGCCGGGCAGAACCACGGCGCCCTGGGGCAAGCGCGCGACCGTGGCGAGTAAAGCGGCGGTCGCCGGGATGCTGCCGGTCGAGCCGGCGGCAATAACCGGGAAATCGGGCGGGGCGCTGGACCAGGCCCCGGCTTGCAGTTCCAGCAAGCGCCGGCGCCGCTCGGCGGCGCCGATACATCCCAGCTCGGCCTGAACCTCGGGCCAGCGTTCGGTCAGAATAACCAGGAAGCGCAGGGTGATCTGCCAGTGACCGGCGTAATCGGCGGGCGCCAAGTCCTCCAGGCCGGTAAAATCGAGGCCCTCGGTCTCGACCTGATCGAGCAGCCGGGCCAGTTCCGCGGCCAGGCGCACGGCCAGATCCTCGCTCGCCGCCTGGCCGCGCGCCTGGTCCATACGCTGGATCAAGCGCGCCAACAGAAGCTGTCGCCGCAAGGCCGGGATGGCCGGGGGCAAATCCAGGGCGCCGGGCCCGTCGAAGCCGCCATCGCCGCCGGCCAGAATCAATTCCTCGGCATCGATATCGCCCAGGGGAACAAGCCGCGGCAGCAGCAGCGGCCGGCCGCCGCCGGCGCGCAGGAAAGCCTCCTGCACGGCACGGCAGGCGCGCCGGGTGGGCAAGAGAACCATGTGCCTGGCCAGGGCCAGGGGATCGCCGCCGCCGCGCGCCAAGAGGCCGCGCGCGAGAGCGTCGGCGAAGGAAACATTGGGCGCGATGGTATAGAGGGCCGGTGTGTCCTTGCCGGGCGGGGCCGCCTCGTGGCTCACCGCTGCACCGCGCGGGAGCTCAGATAATGCAGCTCATCCTCGACTTCGCGGAGGTCTTCGGGCGTGCCGACGTGAAACCATTCGCCGTCGTGACGCAGACCCCAGAGGCGCTCGTTCTCGGCCGCCTTATCGTAGCAACAATTCAGTGAAAAAGAGCCCTCCGGCGCACCCTCGAACAAGCGCGGGTGGAGTATTTGCATGCCGGCGAAAACGAAGGGGGCGACTTCGCGCTCCCGCCGCCGGCGCAGGCGGCCCTCGGGGCGCAGAACGAAATCGCCGCGCCCTTCGTAACCGATCGCGTAAGCCATGGGATGGACCAGAAGCAGCGCATCCATGACATCTTCGTCCCAGGCGGCGGCCAGGCGGCGCAAGGCCGGGCTGCACCCATCCAGCCAGCAAATATCGCCGTTGATGACGAAAAACGCTTTCTTGCCGAGCAGTGGCAGGGCCTTGCGCACGCCGCCGCCGGTTTCCAAGCGCTCCGCCTCGAACGAAAACAAAACCTTTGGCCGCGCCCGGCCCTTCAAATGCGCCTCGATCATAGGACCCAGGTAGTGCAGGTTGACCACCGCCTCGCGCACCCCGGCCGCATGCAGACGGTCGAGAAGGGTATCGATCATCGGACGCCCGCGCACTTCAATCATCGGTTTCGGCCGGGTTTTGGTCAGGGGCCGCATACGCTCGCCCAAACCGGCGGCCAGAATCATGGCCCGCTTTGGCATGACCGTCATGACGGCACGATGCGTTCTTCGGCCGGGATTTCGCGCTCGAACCAGGCCGCGACCGGGGCCAGGGCCGGCGCCTTCAATCCCGCCTCGAGCAAGCGCCAGAGGCGCGGCATGTGGCGCAGGTACGCCGTCTTGCCGTCGCGCCGCGCCAGGCGTGTGAAAATACCGATGATCTTGGCCGTTCGCTGCGCCCCCAAGATGGCGTAAGAGTCCCTGAACGCGGCCCGGTTCAGATCGGGAAAGGCATCGAGATAGCGGGTCAGCATGGCCTCCACCGTAGTAGGCGAAACATCGCGCCGGGCATCTTCCAACAAGGAGACGACATCGTAAGACACCGGGCCGATGACCGAGTCCTGAAAATCGAGCAAGCCGCAGGCCGCGGTTCCCGCGCGGCCCTCAAGCAGCATGAGATTATCGACGTGATAGTCGCGCAAGACCAGGGTCTCGGGCACCCCCCGCGCGCCCGGCAATACCGCCCGCCAGGCCTCCAGGTAAGTGTCCGTGAGTGCGCCGGACGTTTCCCGGCCGCCGCGCACCGCCGGCAAAAAGCACTCGGTCAGCAACGCCGCTTCCCCAAGCAGGCGGGCCTCGTCGTAGGGCGGTAAGTCCGCGCGGTCTTGCGCGCCTGCCCGCCAGGACCGATGCAGGGCAATGAGAGTATCTATCGCCAGCTCGTAAAGCGCGGCTTCCGCGGCCCCCTCCGCCAGGGCGCGGGTGAAGGTGCGGTCGCCCAAATCTTCCAGCAGCAGCAAGCCGGTGGGCTCATCAACATGCAGGGGCCGTGGGGCGCTGAAGCCCATATCGATCAGCCGCGCAGCGACCCGCAGGAAAGGCGCCACGCTTTCCTTGGGCGGCGGGGCGACCATGAGGACCGCGCGGGCGTCCCCGAGCGTGACCCGGTCGTAGTGGCGGAATGACGCATCGGCGGCCAGGAGGCGGCGCGCGGCGCCGGACCACCCGGCGGCGGCGAGAAAGGCCTCGATGGTGTCGTCGCCGATCGCGGTCATGGCATCAAATCCCCGCATCGTTTCTCCCAAGACCCATGGCCGCGCAACGCCGCCCGGCGGGCATTTGGATCGGCGGCGAAGGCCAGCGCGATATCCAGACGCTCGCGCGGCAACAGGGGCCCAAGGCGCTCCGGCCACTCGATCAGGGATATGCCCTGGGCCAAGGCGTCCTCGAAGCCCAGTTCATAAACCTCTTCAGGGCGCTCCAGGCGGTAGAGATCGAAATGCCACACCGGCGCGGGCGCGCGCTCGTAAACCTGCACCAGGGTGAAAGTGGGGCTGGGCACGGTTTCCGCCGCGCCCCCGGACAGGGCCTGGATGAAGGCGCGCGCGAAGGCCGTCTTGCCGGCGCCCAGATCGCCGGACAAGGCAATGACATCGCCCCGGCGCGCGCACCCGGCCACGGCTTGCGCCAGGGCGGCGGTCGCCGCCTCATGGGACAGGTCCAGGCTAAAACTTTGGGGGCGCGGAAGCGGCGCGGACATAGCCCAGGTTTTTACCGGGCGCCGGGTGAGGCGGCAACCGGGGAAGCTTGCAAAATAACGCCGCCCATGGTTCTGCTTGGCGAAACAGCGGCGGCCCACAGCGGAGGCCCTATGAGCGCACACACGACTGACATCGCCATTATCGGCGCCGGCCCGGTTGGCCTTTTCGCCATCTTCGAATGCGGCATGCTGAAAATGCGCTGCCATGTTATCGACACCCTGGAGGCCGTGGGCGGGCAATGCGCCGCGCTGTATCCGGAAAAGCCGATTTTCGATATCCCCGGATACCCCGTCATTCAGGCTGAGGACATGGTCGCGCGCCTGAGCGAACAGGCGGCGCCCTTCGATCCGGTCTATCATCTGGACCAGCAGGTCACGGCCCTGACCCCGCAAGGTGAGCGTTGGCTGGTCGAAACCTCGGCCGGCGCCCGCATCGACGCCCGCGCGGTGATGGTCGCGGCGGGCGGCGGCGCCTTCGGCCCCAATCGCCCTCCCTTGGCGCGCCTGAGCGAGTTCGAGGGCAGCAGCGTATTCTATCTGGTCAAGCGGCGGGAAGATTTTCGCGGCAAGCGCATCGTCATCGCCGGCGGCGGCGACTCGGCCCTCGATTGGGTGCTGTCGCTGGCGGAAGTGGCGCGGAAAATCTACGTGGTGCACCGCCGGCCCAAGTTTCGCGGCGCGCCGGAAAGCGTCGCCCGCCTGCACGCCCTGGCGAAAGACGGGGATGTTGTCGAGCTGGTCGTGCCTTATCAACTGGACGGGCTGGAGGGACAAGACGGCCGTCTGGAGGCCGTCGCCGTGAAAACACTGGACGGCGAAACCCGGCGCCTGGAGGCCGATGTTCTCCTGCCCTTCTTCGGCCTGTCCATGAACCTGGGTCCGATCGCGGACTGGGGCTTGGATCTCGACCGCAATCTTATCGCCGTCGATCCGAAAACCCTGCAAAGCAGCGCCCCGGGCGTCTTCGCCATCGGCGATATCGCGGCCTATCCGGGCAAGCTAAAGCTTATTCTCTGCGGCTTTTCCGAAGCCGCCATGGCGGCGCACGCCATCCACGGTTTGGTTTTCCCCGGCCAGGCCCTGCATTGGGAATACTCGACTACCAAGGGCGTGCCGGGCTAACAACAGCCCTTGCCGTGCAGTTGCACCGGCGGGCAAGGCACGCTGCCGTAGGAACAGAACACGCAGCAGTCGCCCGGCTTGGGTTTCAGCATCGCGTTGCAGCCCGCGCATTCGTGGAAGTACAGGCAAGCGTCTTGCGGCATGCACATGACTTGCCGGTGGCCGCAGGACGGACAAGTCAGCAGGGATTCCGTGACGACCACGCTCATTGCGGCCTCCGCCTGTTGCGGATAACGAAGGTATAAAGCGTCAGCCCCAGCACGCCCAAGACGATTACCAAGGCCGGCGTAAAATAGCATACGGCGGCGATTGCCGTGCCGATCAGGCCGGTATCCATAACCTTGTCTTTCATTGCACCGCCATGGCGGACACGCCCCGGTCAAGCGCTGAGCGGTTGCGTCGAGGATTCCGCCGCCTCGCCCGCCGCCCGCAGGGGGACATGGCAAACCACCTGGGTTCCTTTTTGCGGCGTGGAGCGTAAATCGACCTGGCCGCCGTGCAGCTCGATCAAGCTTTTCACCAGGGACAGGCCCAGGCCGGCGCCGCTCTGCCCTCCAAGTCCGGACTGGAGCGTGCCGCGTTCGAATTTACCGAAGACCCGGCCCAGGTCCGCTTCGCTCATTCCCACGCCGCTATCGGACACGGCGAATTGAATTTCGCTGTCGGTACGCAAGGCCGTTACCGTGACCGAGCCACCGTCCGGGGTGAACTTGAAGGCGTTGGACAAGAGGTTGAACAAGGCTTGCCGCAAACGCCGCCCGTCGGCGATCGTCGTGCCGATATCGTCGGGGCATTCCACACGCAGGGAAATATTCCGGTTGCGCGCGCGTTCGTGGCCCAGGGTTTGGATACTCTCCAGAACGCCCTTTACATCTACCGGCGTGAGATCGAGTTCCATGTAACCCGCCTCGATCGTAGCCAGGTCGAGGATATCGTTGATCAGGGCAATCAGGCGCTGCGAGGCCTCGACAATGCCGCGGCTGTATTCCAGCTGCCTTTCGTTCAAGGCGCCGAAGAACTGGTTCTCCAGAATTTCGGCGAAACCGACGATGGCGTTCAGAGGCGTGCGCAACTCGTAGGAAATATTGGCCACGAATTCCGATTTCAAACGGTCGGCCGTTTCCAGCGCATCGTTGCGGTCGCGCAAAGCCCGCTCGACCCGGTTCGAATCGGTTACGTCCAGGAAGGTGAATAGGGAGGCGCCGTCCGGCAAGGGCACCTGCGCCCAGTCGATAACCGATTCGTCCGAGCGGGCGCGCCGGCCGTTGCGCGGCTCCGCTTCGGTCGCGCGCGCCGCCCGGGAGTCGACGTAATCGTCCCAGGATATGGCGCCGTCTTCGAAATAGCCGCGCCCTTGATCCAACAACTCCCGCACATGCGGCTTCTGGTCCAGCAGCTCCGCCGACAGGTTCCATATACGCGCGTAGGCGGGGTTGAAGAGTTTCAGTCTGCCGTCGGCGCCGAAAACCGCGATGCCTTCGTAAAGATTGTCCAGGGTCTCGCGCTGCACGTCGATCAAGGTGTTGAAGGAGCGTTCCAGCGTCAGGCGGTCGGTCACGTCCTCGTAGACAAACAACACACCGCCAAAGGGATGCGGGCTGGCCAAGCTGCGCAAGGCCGTTCCATCCGGCAGGTGAACCAATTCTTCCGTGGTGTCGATCATGGTCCGCAGGTTGCGGATATAGTTGCGCTTGTATTCGGGGAAGTTGGGTTGCTCGGGAAGCCGCCGCTGTTCGCGTAAGGTTTCCAGAATGTCGTCCAGCGACGGCTCCGTGCTCAGGAAGGATTCTTCCAGGCGCCATAGGCGGGCATAGGCGGTGTTGAAAAACCGCAGCCGGAAATCCTTGCCGAAGATGGCGATGGCGCTGCCCAGATTTTCAAGCACATCGTCGTGGGCCCCGACGTGGCGCTTTAGCTCACGAGCCAAGTCCTCGGCGTCGGTTCGGTCCACCGCATGACCGGCCAGAGTGCCATCGCCCAGGGGAGTTTCGCCGATTTCCAACATGCGCCGGGCGCCTTCGACCACCACATGATGGAAATCCGCCGCCGCCGCTTGTTTTTCCAGCGCCCGGCGCGCGAGGGCCTGGGCGGCCTCCGACTTGGTCTTGCCCAGGAGTTCGATCGCTTGGCTCAAGACCTCGGGCGGCGCGGCGTCCACCGCCCGGGCATAGGCGGCGTTGCAATAAATCAGCTTCAGATCCGCATCGCGCCGCCACACCGGCAGGGGCAGGCTATCCAGAATAGCGGCCAGCGAGTCATGCCCGGCCTTGGCTTGGGCCAAGGCGCCGTCGCTGTCGGTGATATCCTGGAACCAAACGTAATCTACCGCCGCCTCGCCCGTGGCGTCGTGAGAGCGAGTCCCAGCAACCTCGAAGCAGCGGTCGCCGTCCGCGGCGCGTAACCGGTGCGAAAACCCAGCGCCCTGAGCCAACAAGGCTTCGAGCGCGATCGAGAGTTTTCGGGCGCTCGCGTCCTCGAACGCGCTTAACACGCCCGACAGGGCGACGCTGGGTTGGCCCTCGCTTAACCCCAGGGTTTCGATCAGGCGCGGCGAGGCCTGAATGGTTCCGTCCAGGTGGGAAAACGCCAAGCAGCCCATGGGCGCCGCCGCTAAGGCAAGCTCGGCTGAATCCGCCCGGATTTCAACCGGCGGCAACGCCTCTTCGGCGCGGCGCCAGCGGGCGCGGTACAGCAAGGCGAGGCCGGCGAAAACGGCGCACAGAACCGCCCCGGCCCAAACGCCGTATTGTACCAGCAAATCCATAACGGCTATGCCCGACGGCATTGGTGCGACGCGATTCCCTGCGGGGCCATGGAATGCTTCGCGGCGGCCCGGCCCCCCCGTTGGGCCGGCGATCCGCCGAATCGGCAAGCGGTTACGAGTCTAGGTCTTTCAAACCGCACCGGCAAGATACCGCGCGGTTAGTAGCGATACTGATCCGGCTTGAAAGGCCCCTTAACCGAAACGCCGATATAATCGGCCTGCTTCTGGCTCAACTTGCTCAAGTTCGCGCCGACCTTGGCCAGATGCAGCGCCGCGACCTTTTCATCCAGGTTCTTGGGCAGGACATAGACTTTCTTGCCGTAGGCATCCGGCTTGGTCCAGAGCTCTATTTGCGCCAAGACCTGGTTGGTGAAGGAGGCGCTCATGACGAAGCTGGGATGGCCGGTCGCGCAGCCCAGGTTCACCAGACGCCCTTCGGCCAGCAGGATGATCCGCTTGTCGTCGCTGAAGGTGATCTCGTCGACCTGCGGCTTGATGTTGGTCCACTTGAAATTCTTCAGGGCGCCGACTTGTATCTCGTTATCGAAATGACCGATGTTGCAGACGATCGCGCGGTCCTTCATGGCCCGCATGTGGTCGATGGTGATGACGTCGAAGTTACCGGTCGTGGTGACGAAAATATCGCCGCGCGGCGCCGCCTCCTCCATGGTCACGACCTCGTAACCTTCCATGGCCGCTTGCAGGGCGCAGATCGGGTCGATCTCAGTGACCAGCACCCGGCACCCGGCGTTGCGCAGGGAAGCGGCGGAGCCCTTGCCGACATCGCCGTAGCCGGCGACCACCCCGACCTTGCCCGACATCATCACGTCGGTGGCCCGGCGAATGCCGTCAACCAGGCTTTCACGGCAACCGTAGAGGTTATCGAACTTCGACTTGGTGACCGAATCGTTGACGTTGATGGCGGGGAACAGAAGGCTGCCCGCCCGCTCCATCTGATAGAGACGGTTCACGCCGGTGGTGGTTTCCTCGGTAACGCCGCGAATGTCCTTGCCCATCTTCGTGTACCAGCCGGGCTGGTCTTTCAGGCGCTTCACGATGGCGGCGTACATGAATTCTTCTTCTTCGCTTCCCGGTTTGGACACCACCGAGATATCCTTTTCCGCGCGCATCCCCAGGTGTACCAGCAAGGTCGCGTCGCCGCCGTCGTCCAGGATCATGTTGGGGGCGCCGCCGTCGCTCCATTCGAACAGGCGGTGGGTATAGTCCCAATATTCTTCGAGGGTTTCGCCCTTGTAGGCGAAGACAGGAATCCCGGCCTTGGCGATCGAGGCGGCGGCATGGTCCTGGGTCGAGTAGATGTTGCAAGACACCCAACGAAGGTCCGCGCCCAGATCCTTGAGCGTTTCGATCAGAACCGCCGTCTGGATGGTCATGTGCAGGGAGCCGGCGATGCGCGCGCCCTTGAGCGGTTGCGCGGCCCCAAACTCCTCGCGCAGGGCCATCAGGCCCGGCATCTCGGATTCGGCGATATCGAGTTCCTTGCGGCCCCAATCTGCCAGTGAAATATCCTTGATCGCGAAATCGGTGAAGTCGGCCATGGGGGTCAGCATCCTTTTAGAAGGGAATATTCGCGGTCGTTTATCAGCCCCGCGCGGCGACGGCAAGTTATGCGCGGCCGCCAGCTAACAACTAGCTAACAACTAGCTAACATCGTTGAAATCGTCGAGCAGGGCCGCGATTCTGCCGGTATCGTGTTGATCCATTATCATCTGCGCGCGCTGGGTCGCGGCTTGCATGTCCAGGTTCAGAATCCGGCTTTTAATACGCGGCAAGGCATTGGCGCCCATGGACAATTCGCGCACGCCGAGGCCCAGGTTCAAGGCCGTGAAACGTACGTCGCCTGCGATCTCGCCGCAGATGGAAACCGGGATGCGCGCCCGCAGCGCCGCCTCTATGGCGAATTGCATGAGCCTGAGGACGCTGGGATGCAATGGATTATAGAGATGGGCCACGCTTTCCTCGCCGCGGTCGATCGCCAGGGTGTACATGGTCAGATCGTTACTGCCGATGGCGAAAAAATCCGCCGCCTGGGCCAGGGCGTCGGCGGTCAGCGCGGCGCCCGGAATCTCGATCATAACGCCCAGCGGCGGCAAGGGGTCGGCGATCCGCACGCCCCGGCGCTTTAGCCGGGCCGCGACCTTGGCCAGTATCTTACGGACTTCCTTGACCTCCGCGACGGCCGAGATCATGGGCAGGAGAATGCGCAGATTGCCCTTGGCGCCGGCCCGCAGCATGGCGGCAAGCTGGGTTTCCAGCAGCTTGGGCTCCTTCAGGGACAGGCGTATGGCGCGCAAGCCCAGGGCCGGGTTCGAGGTTTCGGTGAAATGCGCGCCCAGGGACGAGGTCAGCTTCTCGCCGCCGATATCCAGGGTGCGCACAGTCACCGGACGCCCTGGCATGGCCTCGATAATCTCGCTGAGCGCCGCGGTCTGCTCGTCCTCGCCCGGCAGGTCGTCGCGATTCATGAACAGGAATTCGGTGCGCAGAAGGCCGATTCCCTCCGCCCCGGCCGCCACCGCCTGGCCGATTTCGCGCGGCAATTCCAGGTTGGCCTGTAAGGTAACGCGGATGCCGTCGCGGGTGACCGGTTCGACGTTGCGCAAGCGGCTCAAGGCCTGGGTCTCGCGCGCCAGGACCTTGCGCCGGCGTTCGTAACCGCTCCGGCAAGCGGCGGTGGGATTGATCACGACGACGCCGTTGGAGCCGTCGATAATGACGATATCGCCGTTACGCACGCCGCCGATTAAAGCGCCAACACCCAGAACCGCCGGCAGGCCGAGGGAGCGGGCCATGATCGCGGTGTGCCCCTCCGCGCCGCCGATGGCGCAGGCGAAGCCGCCGACGATGCGCGGGTCCATGAGCGCCGTGTCGGCCGGGGTAACCTCTTCCGCGATAACAATGCTGCCCGGATCCAGGCGGTCGAAGCTGCTGAACGAGGCCTTGGTTAGATTGCGCACGATCCGCAGGCCAACCTCGCGCACTTCTTGGCCGCGCAAGCGCAGGTAGGCATCGTCCATTTCGGCGAAATTCCGGGCGATACCGCCGATCTCGTCCATGACCGCCGCTTCGGCGTTGCACAGCCGTTCTTGGATGTTTTTCTCGATACCGCCGACCAGGCTGCGGCTCTTGAGCATGTGGGCGTGGGCGTCCAGGAGATAGCCCAATTCTTCCGCCGCCGTGCCATGAAATGTCTTGGCCTTGTTCTTGAGCTTGGCGACCTGGCGCAAGGATTGCGCGATCGCGTCCCGGAAGCGTTTCAGTTCGCCCTCGGCCTCGCGCTTGGCGATCCGGCGCTCGATCACCTGTACGTCGCCGCCGTCGCGCAGATGGGCGGGGCCGATCGCGATTCCCGGGGAAACGCCAAGGCCTTCGAAGACATCTTGCCCGCGCGGCGGCGGCGGTTGTCCGCGCGGCGTGGCCGCCGGTTGTCCGCGCGGCGTGGCCGCTGGGGCCTTGGTCTTCGCGCGCTTGGTCTTTTTGCCGGGCTTTTCAGTCTTCATCGAATTTCTTTCCAACCAGCACCGCCAGGGCTTCGACGGCGGCGCGGGCATCCGGGCCTTGGGCGGACAGCAACACTTCGCAGCCATTCGCGGCAGCGAGCATCATCAGTCCCATGATCGACAAGCCGGGCACCTCGGTGCCATTGGCCCGTACCGTGATCTCCGCGTCGAAGGTGCCGGCCAGTTTCACGAATTTCGCCGCCGCCCGGGCATGCAACCCCCGCCGGTTGCTAATGGTCGCGCGGATCGTAGCCGTGGCGGACATGGTCTCCCTTGCCTTCAGGTCTTGCCGGCCAGTAACTGCGACGCGACATTGATATATTTACGGCCCGCCTCCTGCGCCTGAGCCACGGCGGAGGCTAGAGTCTCGCTCTCGCGCAGGCTGGCCAGCTTGATGAGCATGGGCAGATTGACCCCGGCGATGACCTCGACCCGGCCCTGGTCGAGCACGGATATGGCCAGATTGGAGGGGGTGCCCCCGAACATATCGGTCAAGAGCACGACCCCCCGGCCATCGTCCGCGCTCTCCACGCTCTCGATAATCTCGCGGCGGCGCTGCTCCATATCGTCGTCGGGACCGATGCAAACGGTGGCGATATTCTTCTGCGGCCCCACCACATGTTCCAGCGCTGCCGCGAATTCCAAGGCGAGCCGTCCGTGGGTGACCAGCACCATTCCGATCATTGCGCGATCCTTTGATGTGCGAACCGCCGGGTTTTACCCCAAATCGGCACGCGAATCACCCCCGGCGGCGAGATCGCGGTGGCTCGTCTCCACCGGCCAGCCCTGGTCCCGGAACCAGGCGCCCAGGCGCTCCGCGACCAGGACCGAGCGGTGGCGGCCGCCGGTACAACCGAGCGCAATGGTCAAATAGCTCTTCCCCTCGCGCACATAACGCGGCAGTAAAGGCGCCAGAATACCGGTCAGACGGGCTATGAAATGGGCGAATTCCGGGTCTTTTTCGATATAGGCGGCGACCTTGGAATCGCGCCCGTCGAGGGGCCGCAGGGCCGGGTCGTAGTGGGGATTGGCTAGGAACCGCACGTCGAAAACCAGATCGGCCTCGCGCGGTAAGCCGTGGCGGTAGGAAAACGAGGTCACGAAGACCGCCATGGCCCCCTCCGCCCCCAGGCCGAGATTCCCGGTGAGAACCCGCCCCAACTCACCGGGAGAATATTCCGAGGTATCGAGCATCAAATCGGCATGGGTCTTGAGCGGGGCGATCAGCCGGCGTTCGGCCGCGATGCCGTCGGCCACGGGGCGGTCGCGGGCCAGGGGATGGCGGCGGCGGGTTTCCGTGAAGCGGCGCGCCAGAACGTCGTCCCGGCAATCGAGAAACACCAGGGTTACCGCCAAGCCGGTTTGGGTGGAAAGATCGCGCAGGCGCTCGACCACGGCCTCGGCGGTAAAACGGCGGGTCCGGGTATCCACGCCAACCGCCAAGGGCCGGGGCGTATCGGGTTCGAACAAAACCGCGTCGAGCAGGTTGAGCGGCAGGTTGTCGATGGATTCGTAGCCGGCGTCTTCGAGTACCTTCAGGGCCGTCGAATGCCCGGCGCCGGACATGCCCGTGACCAGAACCACGCGCCGGCGCTTGACCGCGGCATTATCCCCGCCGCCCGGCTTCGCCACCAAGAACCGCAGGGCCAGACGCAGCTTGGCCGGCGCCGAAACCTCGAAGGGATCGAGGGCCAGGCACGGCAGGCTTACGCCCAGCAGATCCTCGCGGGCGGGTTCCGGCAGGCGCTCAATCGCCTCGCCGGACACCAGATCGACGATCAAGACCACCGGCGCCTCGGCCGCGCGTGGCGCCTCGACAATACCCAAACCACGAGCCTCCATGCGCCCGGCCAGGGCGGCCGGCGCGCGCGCCATCACCCGGGGACCGGCGCTTGGCGCCGCGCGGTCCAGGCTGAGGTCGCATCGATCGTCCGCGACCAGGCGGGCGCCCTGATCGATCAGGCGCAGCGCCAGATCGGACTTGCCGGCCCCCGAAGGGCCGCGCAACAGAACGCCGCAGGGGCCCGAGGCCCCATCGAGCACCACACAGGTCGCATGAATTGTCTGTGCTTCCATATCCGCTTCCTTGGTATTACGCCGCCGGTAAGCGAATGGTAAATACCGCACCGTCCCGGTTCGACGCCGCGATGGTGCCGCCGTGGGCCTCGACGATCTGTTTCGAGATGCTCAAGCCCAGCCCCGAATGGGTGCCGAATTTCTCGTCCCTGGGCCGTTCGGTATAGAAGCGGTCGAAAACCGCCTCGAGCTTGGTTTCGGGAATCCCCGGCCCCCGATCCGTAACCGTCATGACCACCCAGGTTCCGTCGCGGCGGCCGGACAGCACGATCTCGCCACCGGGCGGTGAAAAGGTAATCGCATTGCTCAAGAGATTGCGCAACACCTGGCCTAGCCGGTCTTCCATGCCCAGAACCGTCAAGTCCTGGCCGGAATGCAGGTCCAAGCGGAAACGCGGGCCCCCGGCCGGCGCCGTGGCCTCGTAGGCCTCGATCAGGGTTTTGAGCAAATGGGCGATGTCCACGGGCGCGCTTTCTGCCCGCGACAATTCGGCGTCGAGGCGCGACGCCCCGGATATATCGCTAATCAGGCGGTCCAGGCGCTGCACGTCGTCGAGGATGATCGACATCAGGCGTTTTTGCTGTTCCGAATCCTCGACCCGGACCACGGTTTCAACCGCGCTGCGCAAGGAGGTCAGGGGGTTCTTGATTTCATGGGCGACATCGGCGGCGAAACCTTCTATGGCGTCGAGCCGGGCCCATAGGGCGGTGGTCATGTCGCGCAGGGACGCGGAAAGATCGCCGATCTCGTCGCCCCGCTTGGAAAAATCGGGAATTTCATGCTGGCGGCCCTGACCGTGGCGCACCTGATCGGCGGCCAGGGCCAAGCGCCGGATCGGCCGGGCGATGGTACCGGCCAGATACAAAGACAGCAGCACCGTCACCGCCAGGGCGATGGCGAAGACCAGCAGGATATCCAAGCGCCGGGCGCTCACGGCGGCGTCGATCTCGGCCCCGCCCTTGGAGGCCATGAGCGCCCCCAGCACTTGGCGGTAACGTTGAACCGGCACCGCGACGGAAAGGACCAGGCGGCCCCGGCGGTCGACCCGCGCCGCGCCGAGCGCCTCGCCGAACAGGGCCCGCTGGACCTCTTCGTAATCGGCCGCGCTTTGGGTCAAGGATTCCGTGTAGAGAGGAAGTTCGCCGTTTGACGGCAGCCAGGCCGAGAGCTTGTCGTACCAGCGCTCCAGGACCGCGAGCAAACGGCTTTCGCCGGCCGCCGGAAGCTCCACCACCTGAACCAAACCGCCGGGCCCGATCAGGACGAAACTATCGGCCACAAGCGCGCCGCCGCGATCGAATATACGCGCCCGCACGCCGGTATCGTAAAGCAGGACGCGCATCAAGTGGCGCGCCGTCTCCGCCATCAGGCGTTCCTCGCCGCGCGGGGTGCCGACCACGGCGGCGCTGCCCAGGGTCAAGGCGAAGGTCCGCGCCTGAATACGCAGGCTGTCGAGCTCGGAGGCGATCAGCGAATGACGGTATTGGTCGAGGTGCAACAGCCCAAAGACGGGGATCGCGAGAACCAGGACATTGAGAAGTAATATCCGCCGGATCAGCGGCGAACGGAGCCCGCGCCGCGCCCCGGCGGCCCGCGGCGCCCTTCGTTTCCCGTTATCGGTCCTTATAGCGATAACCGACACCGTAAAGGGTTTCGATCTCGTTGAAGCCGCTGTCGATATCCTTGAATTTCTTGCGCAGGCGCTTGATGTGGCTGTCGATGGTGCGGTCGTCCACATAGATCGATTCGCCGTAGGCCGAATCCATCAGCTGATCGCGGCTTTTCACATGACCCAGCCGCGCCGCCAGGGCCTTGAGAATCAAGAACTCGGTCACCGTCAAATTGACCGCCTGGCCCTTCCAGGTGCAGAGGTGGCGCGCCGGGTCGAGCACCAGGTCGCCCCGCAGCATGGGCTTTTCGCCGGAACCGGTGTTTGAATCGCCGGCGGCGGCATCTTCGCGGCGCAGCAGAGCGCGGATTCGTTCGATCAAAAGGCGCTGGGAAAACGGCTTGGTGATGTAGTCGTCGGCGCCCATGCGCAAGCCCAGAACCTCATCCACCTCGTCGTCCTTCGAGGTCAGGAAAATCACCGGCATGTTCGAGGAGTTGCGGATGCGGCCAAGCAGCTCCATCCCATCCATGCGCGGCATCTTGATATCCAGGATCGCGACATCGGCCGGGGTCGCCGAAAGGCCGCGCAAGGCCTCCGCGCCGTCCGTGTAGGTCCGCACCCTAAAACCTTCCGCCTCCAGGGCGATGGAGACCGAGGTGAGAATGTTCCGGTCGTCGTCAACCAGCGCGATGGTGTGCTGCAAGTCCGCCCTCCTAATTCCAGGCCGCTAAAAAAATACCACGACCCATGGGACTGGAGCCAGAACCCCTTAAGTCCGGGCGGCGGCCGAGGGCGGGTGTTTGTTAGCGCCAAACTATGGCGCTTCTGGGGCATTCACGGGGATTTTCGCTAATCCGCGACAGGAACTTGGCGCGATTTCGCGGGCATAGCGGCCTGTCATAACTTAGAAAACGGCAAGGAGACCGCACATGACACAGGATATGGATACCGGCCCCCAGGGGACTTCCTGGGCCGAGGTTTTAACCGGCGTTGACCGGCCTATTGAACAAGCCAAGGGCTTGCCCAATCTGGCCTACACCGGATCGGCCTTCGCCATCCACGAACGCGACCAGGTTCTGGCGCGGAGTTGGACCTGCATCGGCACCGCCAGCGCCATCCCCGGTCCGGGCGACGCCATGCCGGCCGAGCTTGTGGGCCTGCCGCTCATGAGCGTGCGCGGGCGCGACGGCAAGGTGCGGGTGTTCCATAACGTGTGCAGCCATCGCGGCCACCGCCTGATCGCCGCGCCGTGCAAAAGCCTGACCGTGCTGCGCTGCCCCTATCATTCCTGGGCCTACGATTTCGAGGGCCGCCTGCGCGCCACCCCCTCGGTCGGCGGGACCGGCAAGAACCGGATTGAGGGTTTCGACAAGTCCCGCCACGGCTTGCACGAGGTGCGTTCCACCGTGTGGCTGGATCAGATATTCATAAACCTGTCGGGCGGCGCCCCGGCCTTCGAGGATCACATCGCCCCCTTGACCGCGCGCTGGGCGGCTTTCGATTTGAGCCTGATCCGCCACGGCGGCCCGGACTCGTCTCTGCGTTTCGATATCGCCTGCAATTGGAAGCTGGCGGTCGAGAATTACTGCGAGGCGTATCATCTGCCTTGGATCCACCCTGGGCTGAATAGCTATTCGCGCCTGGAGGACCACTACAACATCGCCGAAGACGGCCTCTTCGCCGGCCAAGGCACGACCGTCTACAAGCCCCAGACATCGAACGCCGGCCCAGACCTGCCCCGCTTCCCCAAGCTGCCGGCGTCATGGGACCAGGCGGCGGAATATATCGCCCTGTTTCCCAATGTCCTCCTGGGCATGCATTGCGACCATTTTTACGCGGTGCGTCTCGAACCCCTGGGCCCGGACCGGACCCTGGAGCACTTCGAAATTTACTATGTCGGCGAGGCCCCCCTGGGCCCCGATTTCGCCGCGGTGAGGGCGGAAAACGCCCGGACCTGGCGCACCGTCTTTAGCGAGGATGTGAACGTGGTCGAGGAGATGCAACGCGGCCGCGCCTCGCCGGCCTTTCAGGGCGGCGTCTTCACCCCGGTGTTCGAAGCCCCGACCCACTGCTTTCACCGCTGGATGGCGAAAGCCCTGGCCAGCGCCGAAACGGCGCGCTGAACCCCTCTCCCCTGCGGTTGTCGGAACCCTGGCTGGCCGCTATAACGCGGCCAAATCCCAGAACCGGCATGTACCCATGCCTAAAGGAGACTTCCCGCCATGGCGATCACAAGAACTTTTTCGATCATCAAACCGGACGCGACCCGGCGTAACCTTACCGGCAAGATCGTCGCGCGCCTGGAGGAAGCGGGCCTGCGCGTGGTCGCCCAACGCCGGATTCTCATGACCCGGGCCCAGGCCGAAGGTTTTTACGGCGTGCACCGGGAGCGGCCGTTCTTTTCCAGCCTGTGCGAGTTCATGACCTCGGGCCCAGTCGTGATCCAGGTCTTGGAGGGCGAAAACGCGATCGAGAAAAACCGCGAGGCCATGGGCGCGACCGACCCGGCCAAGGCGGCGCCGGGCACCATACGCGCCGAGTTCGCCGAATCCATCGAAGCCAACTCGGCCCATGGATCGGACTCAGCAGAGAACGCGGCGATCGAGATCGCCTACTTCTTCGCCCAGGTCGATATCGTGGGTTAATTCGCTCTTAGAGCAGGAAGATCGCCATTCCCGCCAGGACCGTGATCGTCAAAACCACCGACCAGGTCATCAGCTTTACGAAGCCGAGCCATTGTTGGCGGTGTTCTTGGAGCATCTGGTCGTCGGCCATGGCGTTTATCTCTCCCTAGTGTGGCGGCGGCGCGCGCAACCGCGCCTTCTCATACTCGATTGACCGGGCAGCGGGCAAGCCGCGCAGGACAATCGCATTTAACGCCGCAGTTCCACCGTTGCGTCCTTCCAAACCTTCCATGCGATAGTCCCGGCAAGCCGCGCCTCGGCGGCGAAGACAAGGCCGCTTGCATCCCAGCCCGGAAAACGGGCGTAGTGATGGCGATGATCCGCCCCTATGCACTCAAGGCCGCGATACTGACGCTTGCCGCGATTTTATCCGCGTGCTCGCCACTTGAGGCCGTCGATTTCCTGGTCCCCAACGGCGGCTTCGAGCGCAGCGCGGATATTGCCTACGGCCCCGGCGAAAGGCACAAGCTGGATATCTACCGGCCCAGGGAGCCCGATGCGCGGCGGACGGTCGTGGTGTTCTTCTACGGCGGCGCCTGGAAAAGCGGCGCCCGGCAAGACTATCGCTTCGCCGCCGAGGCCTTCGCCGCGCGCGGCTATGTCACCGTGGTTCCCGACTACCGCCTGTATCCTCAAGTCCGCTTTCCCGCCTTCGTCGAGGACGCGGCCCTGGCGCTGGCCTGGGTGCACCGGAACGTGAGCGGCTTCGGCGGCGATCCGGCGCGGCTGGTCCTGGCCGGCCATTCGGCGGGCGCCCATTCCGCCGCCTTGGTGGCGCTCGATCGGCGCTACCTGGAAACCGCCGGGGTGCCGGAAAAAGCGATCCTGGGCTTTGTCGGCCTGGCCGGGCCCTACAGCTTCGATCCCACCACCTTTCCGACAACCAAGGATATTTTCGCCACCGCGCGGCGCGCGGACGACGCCCGGCCGGCCGCCTTCGCGCGCGCCGATGCACCGCCCATGCTGCTTATTCACGGTCTTGATGATTCCACGGTCCAGGTACGCAATTCCCTAGACCTGACCAGGGCCTTGCGGGACCGGGGCGCGGCGGTTCGTTTCCTGCCCCTTCCCGATGTCGGCCACCCCGGCGTTCTCCTGGCCCTGGCCTCAAGCTTCGAGAGCATGGCGCCGGTCATGGCGGAAGCCCACGCCTTTATCCAAGGCTTGCCGGCGCGGAACTAGAGCCCTCGGCGATCTGACGCAGGCAGCGGGGATACAACTCGTGCTCGGCCGCCAGCACCCGTGCCGCCAGGCTCTCGGCGCTATCGCCCGGCAAGACCGGCACGGCGGCCTGGCCGAGAATGGGCCCGCTGTCCATTTCGGGACGGACGTAGTGGACGCTGCAGCCATGCTCCTTGACCCCGGCGGCCAGGGCCCGTTCATGGGTATCGAGGCCCTTGAAGGCCGGCAGAAGCGAGGGGTGAATATTGATCAGGCGGTCGCGCCAGTGGGCGACGAAATCGGCCGAGAGAAGACGCATGAAGCCAGCCAGGCAAATGAACTCGACCCCGGCGGCCTCGAAGGCCCCGGTTATGGCATTTTCAAAGGCTTCGCGGCTGGCGAAGTCCCCGCGCGGATAAGTCTTGGCGTCAACGCCCGCATCGCGCGCCCGCTCAAGCCCCAAGGCCCCGGCCCGGTCGGAAATCACGAGAACGATGCGGGCCGGAAAATCCGCGCCCTTGCAGGCATCGAGCAAGGCCTGAAGGTTGCTGCCCCGGCCCGAGATCATAACCCCGACAGGCAAACGCGCTTCGGTATTCACCCGCCCAGGGTCTCCAGCCCGTCGATTTCGACCGCCGGCGCCCCCGGAGCGCGGACGGTTACCCGGCCGATCCGGTACACTGTCTCCCCATGTTTCGTGAGCGTCTCGATTGCCCCTTCCGCCGCCTCGGGCGCGCAAATGACCGCCATCCCGAGGCCGCAGTTGAAGGTCAGCGCCATATCCGCCGCCGTCACGCCGCCGCTGCGCGCCAGCCAGGGAAAGACCGCCGGACGGGGCCAGGAGCGGGCGTCGATCCGGGCTGCGGTTCCGGCGGGCAGAACCCGCGGCAGGTTCTCGATCAAGCCGCCGCCGGTGATATGGGCCAGGGCCTTGACCTGCCCGGCGCGGCAGGCGGCCAGGCAAGACGCCACATAAAGCCGGGTCGGGGTCAAAAGCGCGGCGCCCAGGCTTTGCGACGGATCGAAAGGCGCCGGATCGGAAAGCTTTAGATTCAGATTGGCGACGATTCTGCGGACCAGGGAAAACCCATTCGAATGCAAGCCGCTGGAGGCAAGGCCGAGCACCACATCGCCGGCGGTGACGTTCTCGCCGGTCAGGCCCTCGCCGCGCTCGACCGCGCCGACCGCGAAGCCCGCCAGGTCGTAGTCGCCGGGGGCATAGAGGCCCGGCATTTCCGCCGTTTCGCCGCCGATCAGGGCGCAGTTCGATTCCCGGCAGGCGGCGGCGATACCGGCCACGACCGCCCGCGCGGCGCCGAGCTCCAGCTTGGCGGTGGCGTAGTAATCCAGGAAAAACAGCGGTTCCGCACCCTGAACCACCAGATCATTGACGCACATGGCGACCAGGTCGATACCGACCGTATCGTGCTTGCCGGCCTCGATCGCGAGCTTGACCTTGGTGCCCACCCCGTCGTTGGCGGCGACCAGGAGCGGGTCCTTGTAGCCCGCCGCCTTGAGGTCGAAAAACCCGCCGAAACCGCCCAGGGCCGGCTCGGCGCCGGGCCGCGCGGTCGCCCGGGCCAGGGGCTTGATCTCCTCGACCAGGGCATTTCCGGCCTCGATATCGACCCCGGAGTCTTTGTAGGTCAGGCCGTTTCCGCTAGATATGGCATCCTCCCGCCACATGGGGTATGAAAGCCGTGGCCCGGCCGTGCGCCAGGGGTGGCGAAGATACTTCATAAGGGGCGCTTTGCAATGCGCTTTCACCACGCCGCTTTCGCGGCACTGTTCGGACTTCTTCTGATAACCGCCGCCCGGGGCGCGCTCGGCGCGCCCGAGGCCTTCATCGTGCGCGGAATTCAGGTCGACGTGACCGCCGATGCCGCCGCCGCGGCCCGCGATGCCGCCCATGCCCAAGTACAGTTGGAAGCCTTTCAGCGCCTCATGGCGCGCCTCCTGCCGCTGGGCGAGATGGCCGCCGTGGCGGCGGTCGAACCCCGCCAAGTGGTGGAATTCGTCACCGATTTCGAGGTCGCGAACGAGCGCACCTCGGATGTACGCTACCTGGCCGATATCACGGTCCGCTTCAACCCCGGCGCGGTCCGCCGCTTCCTCGCCAACAACGGCCTCGCCCATGCCGAAACCCTCAGTAAGCCGGTGGCCGTGGTGCCGATCTTCGGCGCCGCCCACGAGGCCCGCTTGTGGGAGCAAGGCAATCCCTGGTGGGCGGCCTGGGCCACCCGGCCGCCGGATGGCGCCTTGGTCCCCTTGATCGTTCCTCTCGGCGATCTGGACGACATTGCCGGGATCAACGCGGAGCAGGCCCTGAATGGCGAGATGGCGGCGCTGAGCGATCTGGCGCGCCGTTACGGCGCCGACGATGTGCTGATTACCCAGGCCATCTTAAACGGCGACCCCGCACTGGGCCCGGTTTCCCTGCAAATTGGCACCAGCCGCTTCGGACGGCGCCAGCAAAACACGACCATAGAAACCTTCATCCAGGGGGCGGAGGAAGACCTGCCGGCCCTCTATGCCCGGGCCATTGGGATCGTGGCCCAAGGCGTGCGGGAGGATTGGAAGCAGCGTAATCTCCTGCGCCCCGGCCAGGCGCTGCGCATCACCGTCGCGGTGCCTGTGAGCGGCCTGTCTGACTGGCTGAAAATTCGGCGCCGCTTGGGCAGGGTCGCGGGCGTCGCGCGCAGCGAGATCGTGACCCTGTCGCGCGGCCGGGGCGAGCTTGACATCAGCTTTGTCGGGGACGAGCAGCAACTCGCCCTCGCCATGTCGCAAAACGACCTCGATTTAACCTACGACGAAGCGGTAGGGTGGTTGCTGCGCATCGCCGGCGCGCCGGCGGCCAGTACCCCGGCCAGCGAGTGACCGCGCGCGGGGCGCTCTCGCTGCTGCCCAACATCATCACCCTGGCGCGCTTGCTCGCGGTCCCGGTCACCGTCTATCTGATTTTACTAGGTGAATTCGTGCCCGCGTTCTGGCTGTTCGTCGCTGCCGGGATATCGGATGCCCTCGACGGTTTTCTCGCCAAGCGCCTTAAGGCTGTGAGCGTGATCGGCGAGTTTCTCGACCCCCTGGCCGACAAGGCGCTACTGGTCAGTGTCTTTATTACGCTGGGCTATCTCGACCGCGTCGCCATGTGGCTGGTGATCCTGATCGTCTTCCGCGATCTTCTGATTATCGGCGGCGCGATTCTGTTCCAGACCCTGACCCAATCGCTTGAGGTGAACCCGCTCTATATCAGTAAGATCAACACCGCGGCGCAGATCGTCCTGGCCTGCACGGTTCTGGCGCAACTGGCGTCCGGCTGGCAGGCGGCGGAGGCGACCCTGGCGCTCACGATTTTAGTCGGGGCGACGACCTTTCTGTCGGGCGCCGCCTATGTCATTAAATGGGGCTGGATGGCGGTCCTGATGGAACGGGAGAAATAGCTTCTTGACCCAGACGCGCTCGCGGGATGCAGGCATGACGATTGAACGGCAAATCCGGTTTTGGCTGATCGGCTTCGCGGTTTTCGCGCTCGGCCTGTTTTTCCTGCGCGATGTTTTGCTGCCCTTCGTCGCCGGCATGGCGATCGCCTATTTGCTCGATCCGATCTGCGACCGGCTGGAATCCTGGGGCTTGTCGCGCACCCTGGCGACTGCGGTCTTGACCGCGATGTTCTTGCTCGTGACTATAAGCGCGGCCTTGCTCCTGGCGCCCGCCCTCGCCGGCCAGTTAGTCGCCTTGATTGAGAACGCGCCGGCCTACGCCGAGACCTTGCGGGCCGCCGCGACCAAGGCCTTCGTGGTCATCGAAGCGCGGGTCGATCCGGACACGATAGCGAAATTGCAGGGCGCCTTGGCCGGTTCGGCCGAGCGCCTGGCCGAATGGGCGGCCGGTCTGCTTGGCGGCTTGATCAGCGGCGGCGTGGCGCTGGTCAATCTCCTGTCCTTGCTGATTATCACCCCGGTTGTGGCCTTCTATTTGCTGCGCGACTGGGACCGGATCGTCGCGGCGATAGGGTCCTGGCTGCCGCGCGATCACGCCGCCACGATCCGCCGCCTGGCGGGCGAGGTCGACGAGCGTCTTGCCGGGTTCATGCGCGGACAAGGGCTGGTTTGCCTGACCCTGGGGATATTCTACGCCATCGCCCTGTCTCTGGCCGATTTGCAGTTCGGCCTGATCGTCGGCTTGATCGCCGGCTTGGCGTCCTTCATCCCCTTCGCCGGGGCGATCATCGGCTTGTTGCTGTCCGTCGGGTTGGCCCTGGTGCAATTCGACGACTGGGTGCGCATCGCCATTATCGCGGGCATTTTCGTCTTCGGGCAAATCGCCGAGGGCAACGTCCTGACGCCGCGCTTGATCGGGGAACGGGTGGGCCTGCATCCGGTATGGATCATGTTCGGGCTCCTGGCAGGGGGCGCGGTGTTCGGCTTTGTCGGTCTGCTTCTGGCCGTGCCGGCCACGGCCATAATCGGGGTCGGCGTGCGTTTCGCCCTCGACCGCTACAAGGACAGCCGCATCTATCGCGGCGGCGGTGGCGATGAAACGGCGGCCGGGCCATGAGCGGCACGGCACAGCTTGCTTTCGACCTCAGCCACCGCCCGGCCTTGGGCCGGGAAGATTTCCTGGTCGCCCCCAGCAACGAGACCGCGGTCGCCTGGATCGACCGCTGGCCGGCCTGGCCGGGGGCCGCCCTGGCGCTTCACGGTCCCGCCGCTTGCGGTAAAAGCCACCTGTGTCAGGTTTGGCGCGCCGCCAGCGGCGCCGTGCTTGTCGATGGCGCCATGCTGGCGGCGGCGGAACCGCCGGCGCTTCTAGGCCAGGCCAGGACTTACGCCCTCGATAACATCGAAGACGCGCTTGGCGAAGACGGCGGCAGCGCTAAAAAATTGCTTCACCTTTACAACATGATCGTGGCGCGTGGCGGCCATATGCTCTTCATTGGCCGCCACGCGCCCGCGCGCTGGTCCGTGGCGTCGCGCGATCTGGCGACCCGCCTGGCCTCGGTGCCGGCGATCGAGCTGACCGCCCCGGACGATAGCTTGATCGAGACGGTCTTGGTGAAGCTGTTCGCCGACCGGCAGTTGCGCGTCGCCGGCGATGTCGTGCGCTTTTTATTGCCGCGCATGGAGCGTTCCTTCGCCGCCGCGCGGGCCCTGGTCGAGGCGCTGGACAGCGCCGCACTGGCGAAGCGCAGGGAAATCACCATACCCTTGGCGCGCGCCGTCATGGCCGATCTGGATAAAACCGGCACGAGATAACCACCGCCACGCGATAACCACCGCCACGAGAGGCAAAAATGGATGCCAAGCTTTCCGACTTCGCGCGGCTTCTAGCGCCGCTGAGCGAAGATGAATTTTTAACTGGGACTTATCATCGCCGGCCCCTGCATGTGCCGGGAACGCCGGACAAGATCGCGGCGACATTTTCCTGGGAGGCCCTCAACGGCCTGCTGGCCATGGACGCTTGGGATCCCAACACCCTGCAACTGGTTCTCGACCGCCAGCGGGTGCCGGCGGCGGCCTATTCCCGCACCGCGGTCAACCGCGGAAAGCGCCAGATCATGCAGCCGGATTCGGAAAAGGTTTTGGCCCTGCTGCGGCGCGGCGCATCCCTGGTGCTCAATAACGTCGAAACCCTTCATGGCGGCGTCTTGGCGGCGGCGGAGGCGATCGCCCTTCGCTTCGGCGCCAAGGTGTCGGCGAACGTGTATTGTTCCTGGCAGGCGCAGCCGGCGTTCGATTCCCACTACGACCGCCACGACGTTTACGTTCTGCAAATCGCGGGCGAAAAGGCTTGGAACATCTACGAAGGGCGCATGGACAACCCGATCGAACACCCGGCCTTCTATGGCGAATCCCAGGCCGAATGCGACCGCATGAAGGGGCGGGTAGGGGCAAAGCTCACCATGCGGCCCGGCGATCTACTGTATTTACCGCGCGGGCAATTCCACGACGCCCTGGCCAGCAGCGAGGCGTCCCTGCACCTGACATTCGGGTGTAGCGAGCCCAGCGGACTAGATTGGCTGACCCGCCTCTGGGAAAGGGCGCTCACCGACTCGGCCTACCGCGCGGACCTGCCCCAGGGGGAGGCCGAGTTGCGCGCGCACCTGCAAGATCTTGTGGAGCGATTCCGGCACATGGCCCTGGATGACCAGGGACTCGCGGCGGCGAAGGACCTGCGCCAGAGTCTGGCGCTTAAGCGCAGCACCTTCAAACTGCCGGAAATGTAGAATGCTTTATATGACCATCGAACGCTTCAAGGACCGCGACGCCCTGGCCGTTTACCGCCGTTTCCGCGACCGTGGCCGCATGATGCCCGAGGGCCTGGCCTTCCACGGCTCTTGGGTCGAGGCCAACTGCGACCGCTGTTTTCAGATCATGGCGTGTGAAGACCCGCGTCTGCTGCAAATCTGGGCCGCGAACTGGCGCGATCTGGTGAGCTTCGAGTTCATCCCCGTGGTCCCCGGCAAGGAGACGGCCGAGGCCTTGGCGCCCTATCTGGACGCGCCCTAGGTCACATACCCATAAAGGGGATTCCATTTCGGCGCGCGATGTGATTCAAGCTTCCTTGAAGGGAGATTATCATGGCGCGTTTCGATTTGACGGATTTTGAGTGGTCTGTGATCCAGCCATTATTGCCGAATAAGCC
>JAJFGL010000052.1 GCA_021776135.1 Kiloniellaceae bacterium | reverse complement strand
CGGCGATCCCCTGACTCTCATTTCCGTGGGCGCGGCGGCCAACGGTACGGTGACGATCGACGACGGCGGCACGCCGGGCATTCCCGGCGACGATACCGTCATCTACACCCCGGACGCCGACTTCAACGGCGCCGACAGCTTCACCTACACGGTCAGCGACGGCCGAGGCCACACGGCGACCGCGACCGCCACGGTCACCGTCAATCCCGTGAACGATGCCCCGGCCGCCGCCGGCGATGTCTTTACCGTTCCCAAGGACGGTTCGCTGAACATCGCCGGGCCGGGCGTTCTGGCCAACGACACGGACGTGGACGGGGATGCGCTAAGCGCCGCCTTGCTCACCGGCGTATCCAACGGCGCCTTGGTCCTGAACCTGGACGGCAGCTTCACCTATACCCCCAATGCCGGATTTATCGGCATCGACAGCTTTACCTATAAGGCAGGCGACGGGACGGACCAGTCCATCGCGGCGACAGTGCGGATCGAGGTCGGACTGCCAGCCAATATAATCTCCGACGACTTTAGCGGCGGCACGCTCGGCGAGGACTGGTCGCTGGTGGGCCCGGCCGGGACGGCCACCCTGACTAACGCCGGCGCCGAGGCCTTCCTCGAGATCGCGGTGCCCGCGGGTGGCGACTACGACGCTTGGCAAACCAATAATTCGTCACGGGTGATGCAGGCCGCGACAGACGAAAACTTCGGTATCGAGGCCAGATTCCTAAGCACCCCGGCGCTGGCGTTCCAAATGCAGGGCCTGCTGGTCGAGCAGGATGCCAACAACTGGATCCGTTTCGATACCGTGTTTAAAGGCGGCAACCTGCATATCTTCGCGGGCCTGACCCAGAACGGGACCTCAAGCCCCCAGATCGACTTTACGATTGCCGCCGGTGACGCTTCATATCTGCGGATCGATAGGTCCGGCGACAACTGGACATTCCTGTACTCGGCCGATGGCCAGAACTGGGCCACCGCCGGCAGCTTTATTCAGGCGCTGACCGTGACCCAGACCGGAATCTTCGCCGGCAGCACCGGCGACCCGGCACCCGGCCACACCGCGCAGGTAGATTACTTCTTCAACACCGCCGCGCCGATCGTACCGGAGGACAATACGCCAGTACCCCCGGTCGCGCGGGACGATACGGCGACAACCGCCCTCGATACCCCTGTCGTACTTAGCGTGGCGGACGACATCCTGGCCAACGACTTCGACCCCAATGGCGATCCCCTAACCTTGGCCGGTTTCGGCCAGCCGGCCAACGGCACCCTGGCCGACAACGGCGACGGCACCCTGACCTACACCCCCAACATCGGCTTCGCCGGCGTTGACAGCTTTACTTATACCCTTAGCGACGGGACCGGCACCGCGACCGATACCGCCAGCGTCTTTGTCGGCGTGGCGAACTCTTCCCCCGTGGCGCTGAACGATGCGGCAACGACGAACGAGGACACGGCGGCCATCATAGCGGTTCTGGCCAATGACAGCGACGCCAACGGCGATACCTTGATCGTCAGCGCCGTGGGCAACCCGGCCAATGGCACCGTGACCATCAGCGCCAGCGGTTCGCTAATCTACGTGCCGGATGCAAACTTCAGCGGCATCGACATCTTCACCTACACGGTCTCCGACAACATTGGGACCACGGACGCCACCGTCACTGTCACGGTCGCGCCGGTCAACGACGCACCGCACATGGTAACGGGCACCAGCTTCTTCACGAAGCAAATTATCGACACAACCATGCTTGCATCCCACGCCGTCGTGGCCGCGGATTTCGACGGCGATGGCGACATCGACGTGGCGGCGACGGACTTCGTCAACGGCACGGTGGCTTGGTACGAGAACGACGGCAACGCCGGCTTCACTAAGCAGTTTATAGACACAAACTTGGGTGGCGCTTATCCGGCCGCCATCGCGGACGTGGATGGGGATGGCGACATCGACGTACTGGCGGCGGGCTATTCCTCCGACACCATTGTCTGGTACGAAAACAACGGGATCGGCGTCTTCACGAGGCGTGACGTCGATATCGCAGCAAATGGCGCTCACTCCGCTGTCGCCGGCGATATGGACGGCGATGGCGACATGGATCTGCTCGCGACAAACCAGGACGCTGGCACGGTGACCTGGTATGAGAACGACGGCTTCAATGCCTTCACCAAACACACAATCGATGGCGCCGCGTTTATGGCAAAGCGCGCGGAGTTCGCGGACATCGACGCCGATGGCGACATGGATGTGGTCGGGGCAAGTTTCGGGGACGATACGATCGCCTGGTATGAAAACGATGGAAATGAAAACTTCACCAAGAGGATAATCGATACCAACGCCAACGGCGCCTATTACGTCTTTCCCGTCGATATGGACGGCGACGGCGATATCGACATACTCACGGCAAGCAGGCTTGACGACACCATAGCCTGGTATCGGAACGACGGCGCGGTGGGATTCACCAAGCAAGTCATAGATACCAATGCCGACGGAGCCAGGTCCGTTATTGCCGCCGATGTCAACGGCGACGGGCTCATGGACGTGCTAGCGACAAGCGTGAACGATAATACCGTGGCCTGGTACCTGAATGATGGGAATGCCAACTTTAGCAAGCAGGCGATCGACTCTACGTCACTTGCCCCTTACGGCGTTTTCGCCGTGGATGTGGACGGCGACGGCAACGTCGATGTGCTAACGGCCAGCCGGGACGACAATACCATCGCCTTGAACCTGCAGAGCAAGCTGCATCCAATTTTCGTATCCGATGGCGGTACGCGAATCATCGGAACCAGCCTTCTCCAGGCTACGGACGCCGACCATACCCCGGCGCAACTGATCTACACTCTCGCTGACATACCCAATTTAGGAACTCTTCTGCTTAACAATATCGCGCTCACGCTGGGCGGCACTTTCACTCAGGCTGACATTGACAATGGCCTGTTAAGTTACGCCCGTTCCGGTGCCGGCATATCCCCAGATAGCTTCGCCTTCACAATCAGCGACGGCACCGCCAGCACGAGCGCCGACGTGCAGATATTGATCGGCGACCCGATCGATGTCTGGTACGGCGATGTGCAATCCTTCAGCAATCCGGGCGTAACGCAGGAATGGATCAACATTCTTGGCAATGTCGACACCTCGCTTGTGGCCTCGCTTACCTACTCGCTGAACGGCGGTGCTGACCGCGCCCTGTCGATCGGCACCGATACCCGCCGCCTTAACGATCCCGGCGACTTTAATGCAGATATAAATATCAGCGAGTTGGATGGTTCGGCCACGAACGATATCGTCACCATCAAGGCAACGCTGGCGGATGGTCTCGTGGTCACCAAGGACATCACGATCGACTACCTGTCAGGAAACCAGTGGGCCAGCGACTACAGTATCGATTGGGCAGCTGTCACCGATATCCAAGACGCCGTTCAAGTGGTCGACGGTTTGTGGTCATACGACGCGGCTGGCATCCGCCCCGTTATTCAAGGTTACGATAGGCTGCTTACCATCGGTGACCAGTCCTGGGATAACTACGAGGTCAATCTTTCGGTCACCATGCATGACCTGACCACGGTCGATCCGCGAGGGCGCGATGGCGGTGGATTGGCATTCGGTATGCTTTGGAACGGCCACACCGACGATCCGATCACGGGGTTCCAGCCAAAAGCAGGCTGGGAGCCGGGCGCGGCCTTCTTCTTCGACGACGATGGCGTATTGGACCTTCACTCTTATAATAATTGGAACACCCTGCTGGGAAGTCAGAATTTTTTTCTGGCCGAGGGCTCGACCTACAATTTCACGATCCGGGTTGAACAAACGAATATTTTCGATCGAACCTACAGTCTGAAGTTTTGGGAACTAGGACAGGCCGAGCCAGGCTTTTGGCAGGTTCAAGGGACGGAGCAGTTCGCGGCGCCGACCACCGGTTCCTTCTATCTGGATGCTCATTACTACGACGTCACCTTCGGCGATATCACGGTGACCGAGATTCAGGGTAGCGATATCCTGATCGGCGAGGCCGGTAACGATGTCCTGGTCGGCGCCGACACCGCGCAAGCCAATCCTGGTCTCGGCGAGATCGATGTCTTCACAGGTAATGCCGGGGCCGACACCTTTGTCTTTGGCGACTCGGGCGGCGTGTTCTATGACGATGGCAATGCCGCTACCGATGGTTCCGGCGATTATGGTTTCATCTGGGATTTCCAAACTGGTGTTGACCGGATTGAACTTGCTGGCGCGATTGACGATTACGTTTTATCGAACACCGCGGCGGGGCTGCCCAGCGGCACGGCGATTTCGCTTGTGAACGCCGGCGGACCCGACGAGTTGATCGGTGTTATCAATGGCGTCACCGGCCTCTCACTCGCCAGTGCCGATTTCACTCTCATCGGTATCGTCCCCGATCCCCCCATAGTCTGATCGCGATCCCCTGCAAGGAATTCTTCGGCTATGGCCAAGCCGGCTAAAAGCGAAGTCAGCGAGGCCATCGCCGCGTCCCGCGGCGCCCTCTTGATGACCGGCGTGTTCAGCTTTTTCATTAACTTGCTGATGCTGGTCGCGCCGCTCTACATGCTGCAAATCTACGACCGCGTTCTCACCAGCCGAAGCGAGTCGACCTTGATCGTCTTGACCGTGCTGGCGGGCGGCATGTTGCTGGTCATGGGGTTGCTGGATCTGATCCGCTCGCGCGTCCTGGTGCGCATTGGGGCGCGCTTGGACTTGCTTCTTAATCCGCGCGTGTTCTCGGCCGTCTTCATGCAAAGCCTGCGCGGATACCGAGGGGAACGCAGCAAACCCCTGCGCGATCTCGACGGCCTGCGTCAATTCGTGACCGGCCCCGGCCCCTTCGCGTTCTTCGACGCGCCCTGGATGCCGGTTTACCTGGGGGTGATATTTTTATTCCACCCCTTGTTGGGTTTCGTGGCCTTGGCGGGCGCCGCGGTCTTATTTGTCATGGCGCTTCTGAATGAAATTCTGACCCGAAAACCGCTTCAGCACGCAAATGCCGAGGCCATGGCGGCCTACGGTTTCGCCGAAGCCTCCCTGCGTAACGCGGAAGTGCTCGAGGCCATGGGCATGATGGAAAATATCCGCAAGCGCTGGCTGGCCAAGCACCGCGAAGGCACCGGCTATCAGAGCATCGCGAGCGACCGTGCCGGGGCCTTGACCGCCGCTTCCAAGTCGATGCGCATGTTCCTTCAGGTGGCCATACTTGGGGTCGGCGCGTTCTTGGCCTTGCAGCAGATCATCACCCCCGGCGTCATGATCGCGGCGTCGATCATCATGGGGCGGGCCTTGGCGCCGGTGGAACAGGCGATCGGCCAATGGCGCTCTTTCCTGGCGGCCCGCTCATCCTATCGGCGCTTGCAGGTATTATTGCGCGAAACACCGGAAGGGGAGACCCCTCACGGCCTGCCCCGGCCGGAGGGACGCATCGCGGTGGAAAACGTGGTCGCGGTCCCGCCCGGAGCCAGCAAGCCGGTACTCAAAGGCCTATCCTTCAGATTGGAAGCGGGCGAGGCCCTGGGCGTCATCGGGCCGAGCGCCTCCGGCAAATCAACCTTGGCCCGCTTGTTGGTGGGGGTCTGGTCCCCCTACAATGGCGCCGTACGCCTGGACGGGGCCGAGATTCAAGCCTGGGACCGGGCCGAGCTGGGGCCGTGCATAGGCTATCTGCCCCAGGATATAGAGCTCTTCGCGGGCACCGTCGCCGACAATATCGCCCGCCTCACGGACGAGCCGGACCCCGAAAAAGTCGTCCTCGCGGCACAGCAAGCCGGGGTTCACGAAATGATTCTTCAACTGGATCAAGGCTACGATACGGAGATCGGCGATAACGGCAGCATTCTTTCCGGTGGGCAGCGCCAGAGGATTGCCCTGGCCCGGGCGCTTTACGGCGATCCGGTCCTGGTGGTCCTCGACGAGCCCAACGCCAACCTCGACGCCGCCGGGGATCAGGCCTTGAGCGAGGCCATCCTGGGCCTGAAACGCCGCAAGGCGATCGTAATCGTCATGGCACACCGGCCAAGCGCGATCGCGGCGGTCGATAAATTGCTCTTCCTCCGCGACGGCAAGGCGCAGGCTTTCGGACCGAAGGAAGAGGTTCTCGCGAAAATCGCCGAGGCATCGGTGCCGCCGCCGGCGACCAACATCACCGCCATCAACACCAGACGCGAATGACACCGGGTTTAAGACTCCCATGAAAATAAACCTGAAACCGACGCCGCGGCCCGCCGCCAGTTCTAACCCGGTTCCGCATATCATGGCCGGTCTTATCATCGTGGCGGTCATGTTCGGCGGCCTGGGAACCTGGGCGGCGCTGGCGCCCTTGAGCGGAGCGATTGTCGCCCCCGGCTTGGTGACCGTGTATTCCAAGCGCAAGACGGTGCAACACCTGGAAGGTGGGATCGTGGCCGAAATCCTGGTTCGCGACGGCGATTACGTCGAAATCGGGCAGCCGCTGATCCGCTTGGAAAAAACCCGCGCCCAGGCCAATGTGTCGATCGTGGAAGGGCGTCTCGATCAATTGCTGGCCCGGAAAACCAGATTGATGGCCGAACGCGACGGCCGGGACCGGGTCGTGTTCCCCGCTTCCCTGACCGCCCGCGAAGACGAGCCCGACATGACAGAAATTCTGCGCGGCGAAGCCGAATTGTTCGCGGCGCGCCGGAATGCCCTTGAGGGCGAGGTCGATATCCTCATGCAACGCATCGAACAACTCAACGAACAAATCCGCGGATTGTCGGCGCAGAAAAAATCCAAATCCCAGCAGATCGCCTTGATCCGGGAAGAGCTGACGGGTTTGCGCAAACTATTGGAAAAAGGCTTCGCGCGGAAACCCGACATCCTTTCCCTGGAACGCCAGGCCGAGGAGCTGAAGGGCGATCAGGGCGAGTTCGTGGCCGAGATCGCCCGGGCCAAAAGCGGCATCGGCGAGGCCAAGCTGAATATCATCCAGCTACAAAAGAAAATACGCCAAGAAGTGGTGGCTGAGCTGCGCGAGGTGCAGGGAGAGATCTTCGATCTCGATGAGCGCCGGATCGCGGCCACGGACGAATTGGAGCGGATCGATATCCGCGCGCCCCAGGCCGGCCTTGTGGTCGGTATGGACGTTCACACGCCGGGCGGCGTTCTCAGCCCAGGGCAGACGATCCTGGATATCGTGCCGGGCAACGATGAACTGGTCATCGAAGCCCGGGTGCCGCCGAACAATATCGACAAGGTCGCCATGGGCCTATCCTCCATCGTGCGGTTTCCGGCCTTCGACCGGAACGCGACGCCGGACCTGGACGGCGAGGTGTTCAAGGTCTCGGCGGACCGCTTAACAGACGACAAAACCAGGGAAACGTACTATCTGGTGAGCATACGGATTCCGGATCCCGAGCTCGCCAAGCTCAATGACCTGGAGCTGGTGCAGGGAATGCCGGCCGAGGTCTTCATCGCGACCGGAGAGCGCACGGCACTGAGTTATTTACTGAAGCCCCTGACCGACGGCTTCGCGCGCGCTTTCAAGGACGGTTGAAAATCGCCCGGCATTGGCTGGTCACCGCCCTCAAGAATACCCGTAGTGGCGATTGCTTATTCTAGAGGCCTTGTTGAGAACCGTCCCGATCAGAAGGTCGTCGTCGATCATGGACAAGGCGTGTTCGATCTCGCCCTTTTGCGTCCTACCCTCCTCGACCACGAGCAGAATGGCGTCCAGATGATGCATGAAAGCTATGCTTACATCGCTCGGGAGCAAGGGGGGAAGATCGTAGATGATCAGCCGGTCCGAATACCGCTCGCGCAACTCATTGGCCAGGAGCGCCATCTTGGTGGAAAGGACCATGCTTGAGGAAGAGTTCTGCGCGCTCCGGGTCGGTAGCAAGACGAGCCGTTCGTATCCCGGATTAATAAGGCAATCGGAGATTTCCGCCTCGCCGGCCAGGACATCGTCGATACCTTTCTCCGTGCTTAGCCCAAGAGACTTCAAAAGGGATGGCCGGTGCAGGTCCAACTCCACCAGCAAAACGGTGCGGTTATCGACCTGAGAGAGACTGATTGCAAGGTTAAGCGCGACGACGCTTTTTCCTTCGCCTTCCAGGGCGCTACAGATTCCTAACGTCCTGGCGTTTCGCTGCTTCATACGCTTCAAAACCTGGGTGCGGAGCATTCGAAATATATCGGCCTCCGGGGTATCCAGGGCCGGTGCGGCTATTCGATTCGCCTGCATGACCTTCGGGTTTGGATGTAAAACCTTGGTTTTGCGGTAACTCAGGTTTTCGGAAGAAGAAGAAGCCGGCGTTTCCCTAGCCGCCTCGGCCAGCGGCTCACCCGCCGCCCTTGTCTTCGCCTCAGACACACGTTTAGCGGCTACCTCCTTTGTAACTTCAGCCACCCGTTCAGGCAGGCTTAGATGACGCCGTTCGCCACCCCGCTGCCTTCGCAGAGCAGTCAAACGGTCATCTTGAGGTGGGGTCGCCTTCGGCACGATCTCTATTCCTTAACTGTCAAACCGGATACCGTCATCACAGCGGCAGGAGCCGAAGCAATGAGAACCAAAGATGGTCCAGGGGCCGTAGATAGACATGCACAAGAGCCGAGGCGGTAACGAAAAAGGCGATCAATCCAAAAACCCAGAGCAGGTTTTTCACCAGCCACCATATCCGGTCGGCGCGGGTCATAATTTGCGGGACCGTTACCAGGGGCCCTTCCCCGGTCATGGCGGCGAGTTGCCGGCCGCCGTAAATTCCTTGATCCAAAAGATCCAACAAAATCACCAGAGCCGCCCCGAAACCGATGGCCAGCAGCATTCCAACACCGGCAATTACCATGCGTTTCGGTTTTATGGGCTGGATTGGGAGCTGCGGCGGTTCAATAAGCGAAAACCGCTCGCTCTTTCTTTCCGTCTCCAGGGATTGCGATAACTCGGCGGCGAGTTGTTTGTCTTTGGTTTCCCGATACTTCGACAACTGATTATCGTAGTCGCGCATAAGCGCTAGATAGGTCCGTTCAATCTCCGGCATAGCCACGACACGCGCCTCGTATCGGGCGAGTTTAGCTTGCGCGGCTTTACGGTCGTCTATGAGCGCTTGGCGTTCGGCGCTTAAACTTGCAAGTTGCGCCTGCAAAAGAATGAATTCCGGATTGGCGGCAGGCTTCGCCTTGTCCTCCTGCGGCGGCTGCTTGCGCGCCTGTTCCAAATCGGCAACGAACCCCTCGACAATCTCCTCCATCCGGAGCACCTCCGGATGTTTGGAAGAGTAGCGTTGTTGGGCTTGCGCGAGCTTGTCGCGCGCGACGAGCAACTGGTTTTCCGCCGATGCCATGTCCGCGCTTCCAGTGGTCTGAGACTCCATCGCCGCGATCTCCCGCTGCGCGCGGACGACGTCCGGATGTCCTGGGCCGTAGGTTGCGCGCAAACGCGAGAATTCATGGCGCTTCGCCTCAAGCAGACCCTCGATCGTCGGCACCGGCTGGCCATCGAACGAAACGATGAGGTTGGGCTTGACCGTGGAGAGTTCAGCCCGAGTGAACCTCTCTTGTTGCTCCACTCCCTGAATTCGGCGGTCCAAGGATATCAATTCTCTCTCGGTCCGCTCCAGAATACCTAGATTGACACCGGCTTGATTGGGAAGATTTCCGGCAAATTGCCGTTTGAAACCGGCCAGCTTGGATTCCAGCTCGCCGATATTTATGGCAAGCCGATCGCTCTCCCGGGCGAGAAACTTGGCCGTCTCGACGGTCTGCCCCTGGCGTTCGCGAATATTTTCCGCCAGATAGAAGGTGACCAGTTCGTTCGTGATTTGCAGGGCCAGCCTTGGCTCCCGGCTGAGGTAGGACAGATTGAAGGCAATGGTGGCTGACATCGGCCGGCCGCTGCGGGGGTCTACCACCCTTGCGTTGATGGTCTCCATGGCGATGTCGTCGCGGAACCTCTGGGCAACCTCGGTCAAGGGTTGCGAGGCGCGCATTTTCGGATAGAGGTCATAGCGATCCAGGATCTTTTTGAGGTTCTCCGTTGTCGCCACCCGCTGCTTAATAACCTGCAAGCGCTGAGTGGCATAGCTCGTGACCGTGGAGCGCACCAGATCCGGCGGCACTTCCGGCTGCTCGATCAGAATGACCGCGGTTGATTGATATACCGGCGGCAATACATAGGCGACGACGAGACTGCCGAAGATTACAACTGCGGTCGGAATGAGGAATAACTTAATGCGCCGCAAGAATAGTTGAAAATAATCTTGCAAACTCTTAGTATATTCCGCGTGTGCTTCATACATAATCGGCTTACCTAGAACAACGACACGTATGGGCTGCTGTAGCTGATCGACAGAAAAACAGCATTCGATGTGGCGCTATCGCCGCCATTGCCGATTTCCTGCTGGCGATACCGATAGCTTGTCGAAAGCGCCCAGTCTGGATGAAAATTCCAGGAGATCGTCGGTGCGGCCTCAAAAAAGGTCCTCTTTGCCGTCCCGCCCCCATTAATGGCATCTTGCTGGAAAAAATTAATATCCAGGCCAAAACCGAGACTACGGGTAAGAACCCGGTTATATTTGGCCCTCGCGGTGATTTTTTCCTGAAGGGCGCCGTTGCTGCTGGGCTTAGCCGCGCGCTCAATCGAGAAAGTTAGCGTATCGCGCTCGCCTGGCTTCCAGCCCAAGCTCCCCTCGACTGTAAAGCCAATACTCGTCTTGTCGTCAAGTGCCGAGCCGTCAGACCGGACGAGTTCACCGCCAAGGGAAACATCGAAGGCAAGCTGCGGCGATACCTGCCGATCCCATGTACCGCTCAAGCTCACATTCTCGCTGGACGAATCAAAGTTCGACTCAGGGTCGAAGCGCCCATAATTGGCGACGAGGCCAAGCTCGTCCGTTGTTGAGAGAACGTGCCGATAGGCCACGCCCGCGCCGTAGGAGCGAAAACCGGACAAATTACCGGTATCGAAGCTGACATCTTCCGCATCGCCAAATACATCGAAAAAATTCCGGCGCGAAATCTGATAGCTATAGCTTGCATCGCCGGCAAAGGACTGGCGCGTGGCGTCCTCGCCCAGGTTACCCGTATCCTCGATCTCGCTGGTACGCGCTGATTCCCGGTCGTGACGGATACCGAACCCAACGGCGTTGCGCAGGCTATGGGTAGCTATGTTAGCCTTCACATGCTGGTCGATTGAATTCAGATTTCCGCCGCCTTGGCCCCCATCGCCATCGAAGACGTTAATGTCGAGGCTGGCGGCGGCATCAATGGCGGTCCGGGGCATGATTTTGCGTATCGCCAGGGCCGGTGTGGAGGTGACCCCGAAAGCGCCCTCCCCGCCCGTGACCACCAGGTTGGGGTTGTCGTCGTACTCCCCCTTCTCGGTCATGCTGGCGCTGCCCGACCAGCCGTCGGCCCAAGCATCTTGGATGCCTTGGGTGTTCGAAAGTATGAGAATAAGACTCACAATCGGCCTACCTAGCCATGTTGTCATTGGGCGCGTCATAATACGGTACGCAATTTTAATTGTGGTGGATATTCGCACCTACCTGATTACCGAATCCCTTCGATTAGCCATAGTAGCCTCGCGTCCATGCGTCCCCCGGCGAGCCACGTCATGACCCAACGCCTTGTTTGCGAACATCCGCCTGCCCCCTTTACCCTTACATAACCATGCCGCCCAGATTCCTGGGCGCGACGCCCGGCCCTCTCCCTCTAGAAGAGGCCGCTGGCCGGTACGATAATCGTATCGCCGCTTTGAAGCACAATATTGCTTGAAACATCGCGGCCCGCCTGGACGTTCGAATAATCGAACATATACGTCTCTTGCCCGTCGGCGTTGCGGCGCAGAATTAAGATCTCGCTTTCATCCGCGAACTCGCTCAACCCCCCGGCGAGGCTGAGCGCCTGCAACACATCCAGCGGCCTGTTTCCAGCGATGGCGCCCGGGGTATTGACCTCACCGATCACGAAGACCTGGTTACCCTGGGTTTGCAGAACCGCGACCGTAAGGGCCGGCGCGTCTTTAAAAAACGATCCGGTAACCAGCCTGGATTTTAGCTCCTGCTCCACATCGGCGAGCGTTCTGCCCGCGACCTTGAGATGGCCGGCCAGGGGATAGGAAATGGTGCCATCCGGCAGAACGATAACCTCCCGGCGCATGTTGTCCTCATTCCAGATGGAAATATCCAGAAGATCGCCAGGGTTAAGCCGGTATTCGTTCTGTGCGGCCAAGTCCGGTACAGTAACAAACAGCACGGCGAGGGCAATCGCCACCGCCCGCAACATACTCATCTTAATGATCTTGTTCATGATATTAACCGTCATTTCGCCGGGCACCTCGTTGAAGCGTGAAACATTACACGCTATTCAAAGTAATTCAAAGCGGGATTTACTCCAACGCCACATATAGTTAACCAATGATTCAGTGCTTGCGCCGCGCTCACGATTACCGTGAAAAAATGAAGGCCGTGATTTTATTAATAAAGTGGCGGATATCCTGCTTTTCATGGCCCTGAAGGCAAAATCTAAATAGCACAAGGGCGTAGACAGCGTGACCGAGGAGTGTCCAGGCGAACAACTGGGCCCAGGTCTCGGGCGGATGGTTCAGCTTGAGGGCCAGCCAGACGAGCATTCCAGCCGCCGCCGGCGCCAGGCCGGGAAGCAAGGTCTCCCTAAGGAACCGCTTCAGGGAAACTTGCGCCATGCGCAAGCCCATGGGCCAGAAATAGATCACTTGGGATACGATCAGCGTGACGGCAATCACCGACGCCACCCCAACAGCCCCCATGTTGAGCCACCCCACGACATAGATCATCGAGGCCACGCTGACGATCTGAGTTGCGAAGGCGCCCAGGGTAAACGCCTTCATACGCGCCGTGGCGACCGCTAGCTTCGGCAATATGGCATTCGAGTAGGTGAAGGGGTAAATCGACATCAACAGCACGATGACCGTGGCCGTTCGCAGATAGCGGTCGCCGATGTAAAGTTGAATGAACTCGGTGCTGTAAATCATCAGAGGACAGGCCACGAGCAGGCTTGCCCAGAGCGCGTAGCGGCCACCGCGCAGAAAGGCATTACCGAGACGCTTCCGGTCGCCGGTCGAATGCATGGCCGTGAGCGCCGGTTGCACAGGCTCCGAGGCCATGGCCGCCATCGAGCGGATCTGCCGGTCGAACATCGCCCCCATGTGATAGGTCGTGACGTCAAGCGCCGTGCCCAGCTTATTCAGCACGATCGCGCCGGCGCTCGAATAAACCATTGAGGCGAATTGCCCCAAGGTCGCCCACAGGCCGAAGGAAAGAAGTTCCCGCGCCTTGGCCCAGTTGAACAGCGGCGCCTCGAAACGCAGTTCCGGAATCATGCGCCGCGACAGCCAGGCGATCGCCACGATGGACGCCATGCTCGCGGTCACCGTCGCCACCACCACCCACAGAACGCGCGGGCTCACGCCCACCAAAAGGACGAGCAGGATCGCCATGCGCAGGAGGTCCCGCGCGATGTGTATCATGTTGAGCCGTACGAAGCGTTGTTTCACATAGAATCCAACACCGTATGGCAGCATGACCGTCTCAAACACGAAATTGAGCACGAGTAACGCCATCATGATGCGGGCATCCCAGATCTGACCGGCGGAAACCGTCAGCACCTTGTCGATGTACCAGGAAAAAACGAGACCCGCGCCCAGAATGGCCAGGCCGCCGGCCGCCAGCAGCGGCAGAATCGACGAGACGATTTCGGTGACTCCCCGCGCGGACCCGCGCGCATAAGCATCGATGACGTATCGGCTTATGCCGCCGGTGAAGAGCGAAGAAAACAGCGGCGCGAAGATGATGACGGCGGTCACCACTGGAAATATGGCGAATTCCTCCGGCGTTATCCTTTGCAACAGATATTCGTACATCCAAACCAGCAGGACCACATTGAACAGCCGCGTAGCCGCGGAGCTGGCTGAGTTGACGAAAACCAACCTCTTGCTGATCTCGACGCCCGGAACGATCTGCTTGTCCTTACTCATTCGGGCCGCCTAAGAGAATTGGAATTTTTCCCGATTTCGTCATCTGGGCTATTTTAAACGCAACCCAATACCGATCCCACGCCGGCAACAGACTCAGGCGCGGCGCCGTGTATGATAATACACTGAAACAATTAAGACATTCATGCGCATTACCCACTGAGAGAAACCCAAAAGACTGTTGATACGGCCCTGTGCCGGGTTAGCCGGCTTTTGGCCGGAGAAACATCCCCCACGGCCCATATCCCTTACAAACGGGCCGCTGGACATAGTATCAGCGCGGGCCTTCCTTTGACTGGGAGGTATTGATTGCGTCGCGTACAGCGCGTTTGATCTCTCCGCCTAGAATCCGCCACTCACGCCGCAGCAGACTTAGAACGACTCGCACGCATGCGCGTTTTTCGTGAAATGGCAAGGCGGTTCGTAACACGCTTTTCATATACTCGACAAACAAGCGCGTTCGCGGCGCTACAATTAGATGACGCCCCTTTGGGTCGAACCACCGGGCCATGTCCTTTTTGTTACTATGGGCAACGATCGATCGTTCCGAATGAATTCGTTTAAAAAAAAGGAACTCGGGAACCTCGGCGAACGCGCCCAGTAGCGCTGTTTCAACGAGCGTTACCTTGTCGGACCCGTTGAACCGCCCGATCAAACGAGTCTTTCTCAGCGCGTCGCTTCGAAAGAGTCCGAACACCGGGAAACACTTGTGGATGTAAGAGTGCTGAGGATGCGCCAGAAGACTATCTAACCGTGTAGCGGCTGAATCGCCGTCCCAAGGTATCGGATCGTCGTAATCGCCTAAAGGAGCATTATCTTCATCTATCAAACGCATCCTAGGGAAAACAAGCACGATGGAACCGGAGTCGTTATTAAATTCCTGAAGGCATCGCTCCAAAAAACTTGGCGCGATCATGTCGTCGTGAGCCATCCATTTGAAGTACGGCCCGCGCGCCCGAGAGAACGCATCGTTATAATTCCGGGCGGCGCCTAGATTCTCTGGCTGCCTGAAGTATTTGAAGCGGTCATCCCGTTCAACGTAGTGCTGACATATTTCCCGGGTATCGTCGGTGGAGGCGTTGTCGCATATGACCACTTCGAAGTCTTCGAAGCTTTGCGAAAACAGAGAATCCAGTGCTTGTCGAAGGTAACGCTCGCCATTATAAACCGGCAAACCTATGCTAACTCTAGGCATATAAAATCATCTCGGCATAGCATCTACGATTGACCCTGCGATGCGGCGCCATGCATCCCAAGAGAGCCATACATATGCGGTCAATTTCTTTCCGGCAATAAGAATGTTATACTGTGGCTCATGGGTGGAATATAGCGGCCCGATTGTCGAGCCGGGCGGCCGGCCTCCTCGGGAGGGGCAGGCGCGCCGGCGGGAATAACGCCATCCCCGCCCCTTTCGCGATCGCTAGGGCCGCTATGTAGGCGCACGATGGATTTGTTGTTATTTTAATATCTTGCTGTGCAATTTTCTTCGCCCGATCTGCCTCGTATTGGGCGGTAAAGTCCTATAACAGGTGAATGCAGGCCATGCCGGGAAAGGTTGCCATGGAGCGCGTGTCGGTAATCATACCAACCTACCGCGATACAAAGCGGCTTATCAAATGTATCGATGCCTTAAAGAAGCAGACATATCCATCCGATCTTTATGAAATTCTGGTTGTCGACAACTCGCCGGATTTTGAACTGCGCGACCAGGCGCACCTCTTGAAGCCCGCCCGGGTTCTAAACGAAACTCAGAGAGGTTCGTATGCCGCCCGAAATCTGGGCATCGCTCATGCCACGGGAAACTACATTGCTTTCACGGATTCCGATTGCCTGCCTTCGCCCACTTGGATAGAAGCCGGCGTAGCGGCGCTTAAGCCGCACAAGGGCAGAGCCCTGATTGTCGGGCGCATAGAAGTTTTTCCACGGAACCCACAACAGCCCACGGCGGTTGAGCTATTTGAGATCGCACGCGCTTTCCCACAGCAGGCTTATGCGGAAAACGACCATTTCGGTGCGACGGCGAACGTATTTACATCTCGAACGATTCTCGATGCAGTCGGCTCATTCCAAAGCGCTCTCTTTTCCGGTGGCGATAGAGAGTTCGGCGTGCGCGTTTACGATGCGGGTTTCCCGGTCGAATACTCTCGTGACGCTGCCGTGCAACATCCAGCCCGGCGAACATTATCTGAGTTGCTGATGCAAACCCGAAGAGTCACTCGGGGCGCCTATGAGCTAGAGCAATCAGGTGTTGGGGGATTGTCGAATGGCCACTTTTGGCGGGCTTTACTGAAGGATCTGCGGCCACCGGTCCAGTCTTGCTACAACTTCATGCGGGACGATCGGCTCGGCGGATGGGCGCATGGCTTACGCGCCGCGGGGGTCATGGTTTTCTGGCGATATTATCGCGCTGGTTACCGGCTTAATTTACTTTGGTCTAAAAATTAGAACAGCGCCGCCCCGCTCCTAATATCCAGACACTACCAAGCCGGCTAATGACTCATAGGATCCGCCGTGCGCGGACCCCGCTCAGTAAGCGTTGGAATGGGCCAGGCTGGGAAGGGTCAAGAGCATGATCCTGATGTCGAAAGCCAATGACCAGTGATCGACATAGAACTGATCGTGCTCTACGCGCGCGCGCATTTTTTCCACGGTGCCGGTCTCCCCGCGCAGGCCGTTGACCTGAGCCCAACCGGTTATGCCGGGCCGAATACGATGGCGCGCCAGATAGGCATCGATGTGTTGGGCGAACATGTCGTTGTGTTCGGCGGCATGAGGGCGGGGGCCGACGATCGACATCTCGCCCAGCAGAACATTGAACAGCTGCGGCAGCTCATCCAGGCTGGTCCGGCGAAGGAAGGCGCCAAGCGGCGTAACGCGCGGGTCGTTCCGCCGGGCCTGGGCTATGTCCGACAGCACGTCTTGAGTGTGGAACATGGTCCGGAACTTAAACACATGGAACAGCCGGTTGTTGAAGCCATGGCGCGCCTGGCGGAAGAACACCGGCCCGGGGCTGTCGAACTTGATGGCCAGGGCAATCGAGAGCATCAAGGGCCCAAGGATGATCAAGGCCAGGGTGGCGACGACGATATCCTCGATCCGCTTTACGGCGTACTGCGAGGAATCCAGCGAGCGCCGCATGACCCGGATGGTGGGCAAGCCGGCCACCTTGCTGACTTTGCGCCGCGCCCAAATCTCATCGACCTGGCCGACGACCAGATCGACATCCAGGGACACGGAGCTGATCTTCTCCAGCAAGGGCTCGATGGACCGGCTGTTTCCCGGCGGCATGACGGCAACCGCGCGATCGACGCGCCGGCCGGCGCTCCACGCCAGGAAGTCGTCGATCGAACCTTTCACGAGCTGCGGCGCTTGGAAATTCCGGTTCGACGCCATCTGCTCGGGACGGTCCAGGAAGATGCCGGCAATGTTATCGGAAGGGTGCATGATCGCCGGCCAGCGGTCCAAGAGCTTCTGCAGCGAGCTGAGTTCGCTCATCGTCGCGAATATCACAAACTGCCGCGAAAAGACGCCGGCACTTTCGAGAACATGGTACAGCTTGGAAACCGCCGGGCGGGTCAGGGCCAGGGCGAGGTAGGCGCCCACGAACCAAGACCCGAGCCACAGCCGGGAGATGTCCTCGGACATCTTCATCGCATAGCCGATGGCGAGAAGCACGAAGCCGACAAGAACCATGGCCGCCGCCGCCTTGCGCGCCTGGGTAAAGGGGTTGGGCAGCAGCGAAATATCGTGCAGTTTGGTATGCTTGAATACGAAATAGGAGACCAGGACGGCCAAGATCACCACCAAGCCATGAAGCCCGGAAAAGCCCCAGGTGCCGAAGCGGAACCAGTTCGCGATAGTCCCCGCGCCCGCGACGATGATGAGATCGAAGATCTCAAGGCACACCAAGAAAGAACCTAGTGATATGCGCGGCCGATTAAACGTCGGCGCACGTAGACCAGCCTCTACTTGAGACATCCCTAAAACCCCTTACCTAACCCAGGAGAGCCTCTCAACGTTGCGGCCCATCCCGGATTGAATTAACTTAATAACCCGAAATCCCCACGGGCAAATACAGCTGTCTATATCTTGAAATCCTAGCTTTCCCAATCTTTCCTAACTAACGTTTTGTCTTCGTCACACAGCCGTTTATAGTAGGCTTTAACACTTGATTAATCAACTCTTAAATTATGTTTAACTGCTTTTTCGCACTTCAATGGAGTGCCGTAAATCGCGCGGAATTGCTGGGATCCTGGCCCCGCGGCAAGGGCCGGAGTCAGGCGCAAAAGGCCGGCAAGGACCGGAGTCCGGATATTGATCGGCGGCCTGACTCGGAAAGCCCGGAAAACGGGCCTTCCGTGCGGTTACGCAAGAGCGAGGCGTCAATCGGCGGATTTTTCCCATCCCGTGGGTGGGCGCTTCGGCAGGGGCAATCTTATGGCCCCGCCGACGCTCAAGCACCATGACGAATTTTGCTACTCCCTGGAAACCGGACAGTCACGAAAGCCACGGAACCGATGCCTGCCGGTCTCCAGCGAGAGGCGATCAGCGGCAACGAAACGCAAGCGGCACAAGCCCAAAACACGGGTTGCCCTGGAGGCCCTGAAGGGTGAGCAAACGGTTGCCAGGCTGGCGAAACGGTTTGGCGTCCCCTCGACGATGATCCATTAGTGGAAGAAGGCGCTGCTCGAAGGGGCGCCGGAGATTTTCCAGCGCGGCCGCGATTCCGCGTAACCGGAGGTAGATCCCGCCCGGATCAAAGAACTCCATGCCAAGGCTTGCGCTTGACCCGAGCATCGGTAAACAAAGGTGGAACGGGACTCCAGATCAGGCACGAGACAGGCTTTTGGCACAAGGGCTGCGTCTGTTCCTGTGCAAGAGCGCAAGGCGATGATCCGATCCGGCCATCCCACCCGGTCAATTGTCCGGCAGTGCCGGCTGGCGTCGATCAGCCGTTTGGCCTTCCATCATGTGCCACATGTGCCAAAGGACGGGAGCGCGGAACCTCGCCCTGACCTCAAACCGGCAGCCATGGTATCGAAACGGGCGGAACATGAAACCCGATCGGCGGACCAGGACTGTAGCTTAAATTACCCCGGAACCCGCCCAGCCATCGGGGAATACCGCAATTCTCCACTTTTCCACCAACCACGCGACGCCATCTAGCCGCTAATCGCTGACTCACTAAATCCGTCATACGCCACGATTGATTTGACCAGCCCAAAGAGCCGTTCGTCCCAAATTGTCGCGCCCGGAAACAGCTCGCGAAGCTCCGCCCGCGTCATCAATCGGACCTCCTCAACAGCCCGATAAGCTTCGGTAATCTTATTGTACGGACCACGCCACCCACACCGGCGCCTCATAATAATAAAGACACGTAATTTCCTTGGTAAATATTGCCATCCCAGCACATGAAAATGCGGCTCGATTGGAAACCAATAATTCGGCGTTTGAATCCAATAGGCATTTGCGACCCGTCGCACCTCACTTGCCATCTTTTTCTGTTTCTCGAACGTAAACAGATGCTCAATTACTGAATTACTGAATGCCACATCGAATTCCCTATCCGCATATTGGGATAAATTCGTCGCATCCCCGGCAACCAAATCTATGTTTTTGAATCTTGAGGGACCGCCATGGAGGTTCAAAACAGTAATTTTGACATCATCGCTGTCAGCCCACCCCCGCTGCTCCCAGAATGATTCTGTGCCGCCAATATCCAAGATGTGCAGCGGCCGTTGGATCGTATCGACCAGCGTTTCAAATACTCGAAAGCGCCGGTTTCTCATTCGGTTGGCTAGAGATCCAGCCATGGTAACGTCTGCTGCTCGTCTCAAATCCAGCATTTGCTCCGTTCCCCTAAATTCCCGCCTGACCTATTCCTGCTCCGCTTCTGACAGGGTGCGACATACGGTTCTCTTCCACGACGCCACCGCTACCCCAAGGTTCTCTTACACAGCAATGACACAACACCTGGGGGGTGCGTGAGTCTAGATTGCGGCCCGTAACGTGAATGGATCTTACCTCAATTATCCACCGATTCCTTTCTATATCCCTGTGGCGGGTGGAATTTCGCGGGATTATAGTGTGCTTTGCCGTTATACGTTAAGGTTTCAGGAATGCCGCGCGGCATTCCGCTGAATACAAGCTGGGAAAACCGGCCTTCCCGCGCGGCGTTTCATAGCTGCAATCGCAGTAGTGACTGTCAGGAGGCACCGCCGCAAAATCTATACAAGATGAGATTCTATCAAGAATGCACTAAATATTAGATAAGATATTAGTTCAACTACCCCATCCGTGAATAGAATTTGAGACAATTCCCCTAACACATTATTGTCACATGTAAGTTTTCATAATTTCAGATTTTGTTAACGCCGGAAACAGTAACTTAGGAAACTCAAGAAGAGGAACTATAGTGAGTTTTTTTACTTAATTTTACATAAAAAGAAAAAGAAGATGGGTCGAAGCAAAAAATAAGCAAAATCGACCCTGTACGTGCGGCGATGTAGTGACGGTGTAAAAAAGAAGAGGCGGATGCGATGCGAATGTGCAAGCAGCAAGGGCGTGTTTCACGCCCAGTCCATGCTTTGACCGGCTTGGCGGTGGCTTTGTTCCTAGCCTTTGGTGGCGCGAACAACGCCGCGGCCGAATCCGCGACTCCATTCCCCTTGGCGTCAGCCCCATTCCCCTTGGCGCCGGCCAGTGTCTTACCGCTGCATGTTGGCGGTTTGTTCGGCGCCGCAAGTTCCGATGAATCGCCGGCGCCCGCCACCACAACCGCCAGCGATCTTCGTCCCGCCGCCGAGCCGCGGGTGGAACAGCCGGTCATAAATCCCTTGGAGGCCCTATCGTCTTACGTGCCGGTGCCCGGCGAATGGCGGCAAGTCCCGGGCCTTCAATTCAATCGCTTCGGACTCACGGATCAGGAAGCGACCGCGCTGAATATCCGCGGTACCGGCGGTTCCGCGGCCGTATTGAGCCAGCAGACCGGCAGCGCCTATGACCCCGAGGGTTTCCTTTGGTATTTCTGGGGCGGCGGCGGCGGCTCTTACGGCGGCAACGAGGTGTACCGCCTCGATCTCACATTTCCGCTCATATCGCAGATCACCCAGCCGTCGACCCTGGACACGACGGTTACGGTTCCTGGCGCCAACAACTGTTTCGCGCCTTCGGACGGACCCGCCGCCGGGTCGACCTACGACGGCTTTGTCTGGTCGCCCGCCACCCAGTCCTTCTTCGTCTTTCCGACCGGCGGGTTCTGCCCTGGCGGCACTTACAACCAACAAACGGTCTGGGAGTTCGATCCTCTTGCCGGAACCTGGGATTCGATCGCCGGCATGGCCAGCCTGACCGGGCCGGTGTTCGCGGAATACGATCCGGTTTCGGGTCTCATTTATGTCGTGGAAGCGGGCGCCAACGCCACGGTGCGCGAATTCGATCCCGTGACCGGCCAGCTGGGAGCCCAGAACAACCTGGGCCAAAGTCTTTCCGCCGGCAACGCGGTGCTGGATTCCAGCAACGACGAGTTGATCGTCTTCGCCCAAGAAGGCGTTTACGCGGTGTCGCTAGTCAATCTGGGCACAATCAGGCGCTTGGCCGATGTGCCCAGCGGTTACGACACGGCTTCCGGCGCCGCCTTGAACTCGGGGCGCGGCCTGGTGGCCCTCTGGGCCGGCGGCAAGACCGTGCACAGCTTCAACCTCGCCACGAATACCTGGACCGAGGAAATTCCCGCCAGCGGCCCGAACCCGGGACCGGGCGGTGTCTTCTCGAAGTGGATCGCGATCCCGGAATTCGGAATTTTCGCCGGCTATCACAATCCCGGCGAGGGTCTGTGGCTGTACCGCCTGCCCACGTCCTTGAACGTTCCGCCGCCGCCGAACCGGGCCCCCGTCGCCTTTGCCGGCGGCGCGATTGTTACCGCCCACACCGGCAATGCGGTGAACCTGAATGGGTCCGGCAGTACCGACCCTGACGGCGATGCGCTTAGCTATGCCTGGAGCACGGTTAGTTCTCCCGCTGGGAACACGCCGGTCCTGTCCACGCCCAACCAAGCGGCCACATCCTTCACCCCAGCCGTGAATGGCGGTTATGTCCTGCGCCTGACCGTGAGCGACGGCGTCCTGAGCGATACCGTCAACGTGACCGTCACCGCCACCAATGCCGTGCCCGTCGCGAACGCGGGGCCAGATCAAAGCGTGCAAGTCGGTCAGACCGCGACCCTCAACGCGGGCGCGAGCACCGACGCGGATGGCGACACCTTAAGCTATAGCTGGTCCATCGCGGCCGCCCCCGCGGGCAGCAGCGCCGCCCTCTCGGGCGCGCAGTCCGTCTCACCCTCATTCGTGCCCGACCAAGCGGGAACCTACAGCCTATCCGTGAATGTCAGCGACGGCATCGCCAGCGCGCAAGGCGCCGTGGTTGTCACGGCCAGCGTGGCGCCGCCCGCCAACAGCGCACCCGTCGCTAACGCGGGTCCGGACCAGTCGCTGATCGAAGGGCAGACCGCGGCCCTGACCGGCCTGGCGTCTTCGGACCCGGACGGCGATACCTTGTCCTACACCTGGACCCTGACTCAGAAGCCCGCGGGCAGCAGCGCTAATTTGTCCAACACCTCGGCCGCCCAGCCGAGCTTGGCCCTGGATGTGGCGGGCGCCTACGTCGCCAGCCTCACGGTCGACGATGGCGCGCTGACCAGCGCCGCCGACCAGGTCACGATTACCGCCCAGATCGACCTGGGCACGGCCGGCGGCCCCGCCATCACGGCCCTGAACTTGATCGACGCCGATACCAATCAAACGATCCTTCAGTTACAGGACGGCCTCACAATCGACCTGGCCGCCGGCAGAAATCTCAATGTAGAGGCGCTTGTGGCCGGCGCCGTGGAAAGCATCGCCTTCGATCTCAGCGGTTTCCCCGCCGTCGTCGAAAGCAATCCGCCCTACGCCTTAGCTGGCGACACCGGCGGCAGCTTTAACGCCTGGACTCCGCCGGTTGGCAGCTATCAACTGACGGCCACGCCCTATACGCTGGACAACGGCGGCGGCAGCGCCGGCGCAGCCGTAACGGTCTCCTTTACGGTGACCGACTCCGGCGGCGGCTCGACGGGCGGCAATCCACCCCCCAGCGGCCCCGCCTTGCTGGCGCACTGGGAGTTCGACGAAAACAGCGGCGCCCTGGCCGGCGACAACGCGGGAACCAATGAGGGCACGGTCTTCGGTGCCACCTGGGCCGCCGGCGTCGCGGGCTCCGCGCTCTCCTTCGGCGGCAGCGACTATGTGGTCATCGACAACACCCCCGAGCTCGACATCACGGGTTCCGCCATCACAATGGCCGCCTGGATCAAACCCAGCGACGGCGGCGACCCCAGTGGCTCGCGGGTTATTTCCAAGCGCACGGATGCCGGCGGCTGCGATGTCTATTCGATGTTTACCTTGTCCAACCAGTTCTGGTTCCGCCTGGACTGCCAGGAAGTGATTTCGTCTTCGAGCTTCCAGCCGGACGGTTGGATCCATGTAGCCATGGTTTACGACGGGGCGGTCATGCGGACCTATCTGAACGGCGCCCAGGATTCGGCGACGCGAGCCAAGAGCGATGCCATCGATTCCTCGGCGCGCCCCGTTCACCTGGGCATGAGAGAGGGCGAGGGCCGGCACTTCACCGGGCTCATCGACGACACCCGCATCTACAACCGCGCCTTGAGCGCCACGGAGGTGGCCGATCTCTTTAACGCCGGCGGCGTGCCGGCAAATCAACTTGCCACCATCACCGCCGGTTCCGGCGGCGGTTCCGGCGGCAGTACCGGCGGCGGCTCAGCCGGCGGATGCGGCTCAACCGGTGGCGTGGCCACCGGCCTGGGTCTGACGGTCAATGTATCTAATGCCACCGAACTGCAGACCGCATTGAATTCAGCGGTGGGCGGCGAAGAAATTCTTCTCGCGAATGGTTCCTACGGGTCGATTGTGCTCTGCAAGGACTATGCCGACTATGTGACGCTGAAGTCGGTTAATCCACTGGGTGCAACTTTTACCGACCTCGACATACCTGGCGGCAGCTATATTCGTCTCGACGGCATAAAGGTCAACGGGCTAGTGCGAGCTGACGAGGGTGCTCATCATCTTACGTACACGAATTCTGCATTTTATTCAGGCACATACTTTTTTGACGGGAACAACATTGTTGTCAATTCCAACGATATCGGTGGAAATACTGGCATCAAAATATTGGTTTCTTTTGATGGAATCACCGATTTCGAGTTGAAAGACAACTACATCCATCACGCTCGAAGCGATCTGGTCCGTGTTGTGGCAGCTTCCAGTTTTGGATTGATTGAAAATAATTTCTTGTTCGATGTACAGCCAACAGGTGACGATCACCCCGACAGCATTCAATTTTTTGGCCGAGCCGGGGCAGGAACACCCCACGATATAACGATACGGGGCAACTATATCTACGATGACCCCACTACGGGCATTCCAGAACCTATGCAGGGGCCGTTCGTGAGCGATCCCGCAGGAGTTGGCTACTTTAATATTCTAATCGAACAAAACTTCATTGCCGTTCATTCGGCCAACTCCATCTACATAAATGGCTGCTTGTCGAATTGCCTGATTCAAAACAACACTTTCGCGAACGAAGGCAGAATTCGCATCGTGGAGAAAAGCCGTGTCTCCAATCGAGGGACAACGATCCGAAACAATGTTATGAGGCTCATGTCCAATGAAACGACCTCACTTAGCGCTGGGTTGTCTATATCGAACAATTATATCTATTCGAAAAATTCCAGCGCTCCCAACTACCGCGGCAACCTGTATCAGGGTAACAACACTGGATCTACTTGGCAGGATTTTATCCCGAAAACGGGAAGCGCCGTTGATTTTGGTTCAGGACTCGGCGCACTGGATAGGATACTCCAACTCATGAACTAAGGGTGCGCCGCCGGTTCGACCGAGTTGTCGATACTAGCTACAGTGCAATTTTTTCTTACCCTCGCGCAACGGGACCGGCCTGTCTTAGAAGACAGGCCGGCCGCATTTTCACCCCACGGGATCTTGCTTGAGCGCATTCCGGCCATACGGACCATTACCGGGAAATCCCCGGCGAAGCGCATACGCAACGCCGGGAACCACTTCACCCTCGACGCCAAACGGGAGACAGTATAGCGTCGCCAAATGACGAACCCCGCTTCGCGTTTGCTTGGGACCGAGGCATCGCTAAAGGCATTATGCTTGCAAAGCCGATGAATGTATCAAAGCCAACGTCGTACCAAACTGCCCGGCCACCGAAGATGTCCCAGTTGGCAGCCTCGAGGAAGCGGCGACCGCGCTTACCCATAGCCGTTTCTCTATTCGTGCTCAGTCTTCTGCTGCCGATTCAGATAGTTCTCGGTCCGCTGCGCCTATCCCCTTATCGTATTGTTCTCATCTCCCTTTTAGTCCCCTGTCTGGTCATGTGGATTTCCGGACGGGCGGGCAAGATCCGGGCGGCGGATATCTTGGTGCTTCTGCATGCTCTTTGGGCGGCGATTGCCTTGATAGTGGCGCATGGATTTCAGGGTGGGGTCGAGCCCGCGGGTATTTACTTCATAGAGGTCATGGGAGCCTACCTTGTTGCCCGGATATACATTCGTTCGAGGAACGATTTCGAGGCACTGGTTCGCATCCTTTTCCAGATAAGCCTAATCCTGCTTCCTCTCGCGGCCCTGGAATCTATCTCTGGAATTCATGTCTTCAATGATATAATCGAAGCGATCGCGCCTTCCGCGTCCGTCGTTTCGCCCTACAATTTGGCGACCCGGATGGGGCTGACGCGAGCCTTTGGCCCCTTTGAACATCCTATTCTTTTCGGCGTTTTTTCCGCCAGCATTTTAGGCTTGGCCTACTATGTCCTGGGCCGCGACGGAACACGTTTCGCGGCGGCGGTACGCGCGGGACTGGTGACCGTGGCGACATTTTTCTCCTTGTCCGCCGGTCCCTTAGTCGCACTGGGAGCACAATTATGTCTGATGATCTGGAATCGGGCCACTCGTAGGATGCCCCGCCGCTGGATCTTTCTAGGGGCCGGAGCTTTAGCCGCGTATGTCATCATAGACATATTGTCCAATCGTACGCCGATCGAGGTTTTCATCTCCTTTTTTACTTTCAACGTCAATAATTCCTATTACAGAGTACTTATTTGGGATTACGGAACCGCGGAGGTACTGCGAAATCCCTTGTTTGGCATCGGGTTCAACGAATGGGCTCGGGCATACTGGATGCACAGCAGCATAGATAATTTTTGGCTGGTGCTGGCCATTCGATTTGGATTCCCTGGGCTTATATTTTTAGTGGCCGCGATACTCCTGCTTTGCGTCAAGCTTGGCGCCATGCGGAAGATCGATTCCCTAGTCTACGACTATCGAAAGGGATGGATAATATCGATCCTCGGCGTGGCAATCGCCGGAGGCACGGTGCACTTATGGAACGCGATCTTCTGCTTTTACATATTTCTGCTTGGCAGCGGCGTCTGGATGCTGGAGCGGGAATCGGCGGATCGCCCGACTTCATTCACGCCCACGCGAAACCTGAAGCTTGCCGCCAAGGGTGAGCGAAGGGCCGGCGGACGGCATGAGTCGCGATCATGAGTGTGGCATCGTAAAGGATAGAATATGCCTCTCGTTTCCGTGGTGTTACCGACTTTCAATCGAAGCCAGACAATAAAAAAGGCAATCGTAAGCGTCTTAAGGCAATCGCTTGACGATTTCGAACTTATAGTCGTGGATGACGCCTCGACGGACGATACGGAGAATCTAGTTGCCGGAATCTCGGACCCCCGCATACGTTATCATCGCCTTCGGACCAATGCTGGAGCAGGCGGTGCGCGCAACGCAGGCATCGATATGGCGCGCGCCGACTATATCGCCTTTCAGGATAGCGATGACGTGTGGCGGCCCGAAAAGCTTAAGGTGCAATTGACGGTACTCCAGGATACCCATGCCCGCTACGGGGCTTGCGCCTCCGCCTATCTCCGTCATGTGGACGATAGGCAGTATGTCGTCGCACCTCAGTCGCCGAAAAAGCTCGAACAAGATTTCCTGGGCCAGATCGCATTCAATAATTTTATAAGCACCCAAACGCTTATGGCTCGAAAAAAAAACTTGGCCGATATTGGGGCTTTCGATACGGAGTTGCCGCAACTGGAGGACTGGGATTTGTGTCTGCGGCTCGCCCAAAAAACCCAAATCGCTTGGCTGCCGGATCCGCTTGTCGATGTTTACGATTCGCCTGACAGCCTGACGCGGAAGGTACGGGCCGGCGCTATCGCACGGCAAATAATCCTCGGCAAATACCCTGATCTTTTCGCACGCTATCCCTCGGCCCGCCGCCGTCACCAATATACCATGGCCGCGATCTTCAGCCGGTGCGGCGAGCAACAAGAAGCCCGGAAAGCCTTGACCGGTCTCCTTCGAAGCTATCCATTTCACTATAAAGCCATCGCGCGCTACATGCTGTCATTCGTCAACTAGGCCTTAATCGTGGATATGGCATTTTACTTCTTCCCAGACACGCCGCTAAAGCCCTTTCGGGGCATACGGACCCATTCACGATGACGCAAAGACCGCGCCAGGTCATGGCCGTTGCCTCGGGGGGCGGGCATTGGGTCCAGCTGTATCGAATCAGGCCGGCTTGGGACGCTTGTCATGTGTCCTATGTCACGACCGAGCCCGGATACCGGGCCGAAGTCGAGGCGGACGCCAAGGAGCGTGGGCAAAAACTCCCGGACTACTTCGTGGTCACCGAAGCCAACCGCTGGCAGAAACTCCGCCTGCTGCGTCAACTGTGCCAAATACTTTGGATCGTCCTGCGCACGCGGCCTGACACGCTCGTCACGACCGGCGCCGCACCCGGCTACTTCGCGATCCGCGCCGCCAAGTTGTTGGGCGCGAAAACAATCTGGATCGACAGCATCGCCAATGCCCAGGAACTTTCCCTGTCCGGCCAGCGCGCCGGCCGCCATGCCGATCTCTGGCTGACCCAATGGGAACATCTCGCCGGTGCGCAAGGCCAGTCCGGCGGGCCGCGGTACCGTGGGTCGGTGCTATGATCTTCCTGACCGTCGGAACGCAATTGCCATTCGACCGCCTGGTAAAAACGGTTGACGCCTGGTGCGGTGCACGGGGATTTGGGGACGTCTTCGGTCAGATCGCCGACCCTGGCCCACAGGGATACCGGCCGCAAAATTTCCAATGGGCCGCCCATATACCGCCGGCAAAATATCGGGAAGCCTTCGCCGCCGCCGATTTAATCGTGGCGCACGCCGGGATGGGCTCGATCATCACCGCCATGAGCTTATCTAAACCGATCCTGATCCTGCCGCGCCGCAGCCATCTGCATGAGCATCGTAACGATCATCAGTTCGCAACGGTGAGTCACCTGAAGTCGAAGCCAGGGGTCGTTGTCGCCTTGAACGAGGACGATTTGACCCGGGAGCTCGACCGTTTAACGGCCATGAAACACGGCGTGCGCATGGAAAAGATCGAGCCCTTCGCGCAAACCCGGCTCATAGAGGCCGTTCGAGACCTGATTAAGGGATCCTGAAGCCTTTTCAAGTCCGGCTTTATTGCGGCAAGAAATCCGGTAAGGCCGGGTAGACAGCGTTCAGAAATTCTTCAAGCCGGCGATCCGCCGCCGCTTCCCCGCCGTTTTCGGAGATCGGGGTGACAAGGCGAACCAGGGAACCGTCGGTGCGGCCGCGCGTCATGCCATCGACAAGAATCCGCCATTTGATCTCGTACTCGTTCGTGAGCTGGCGCCCGCGTTGCTCGAACCAGTAGTAAACCAATTGCCGGGTAAGGCCTTTTTGAACGATCACGCGGTTGACGGTCAAAGTCCCCGCCAGACCGCCTGCAAGGTCGATCGGCAAGGCCTCCAAGGCGCCGATTTCCCAGCCATCGCCCGGTATGCACACCTCGGGCGAATGGACGGCGCGCCCGCTGGTTTGCGCCTCGTAAAAGGCAATGAAGAGGTTGACGCCCGCCGTCCGGCCTTGCTTGGCATAGTTCGCCTGCAGGTAATCGTCGGCCCCAAGAACCTCGGCGATGTCCCACGGCAAAATATTTTGCCGGCCGCGCCAGCCATCTAGGACAGATGGAAATGTCGCGAAAGTTTGACGCGCCGGCAGTTCAGCTTGTGCGTCCGGTTTAAGCTGCAGGAGCAAGGCGCCGAGAATGAAAATACCGGCGCTCAGCGCCAGGACCCGGCCATTCCCGCGTTCGGCGATCGAACCGGGCCTGTACGCGTCCGTGCGCAGCCGCAGATCGAGCGCGTCGCCGAGCGTCATGCGGGAACCGTTCAGGCTAAGCAAGACCAATGCCTCGAGGAAGAGGATCGCGAGGCAGGCCATGAAGATGACCCAGCCCTCGAAGAAGTGCAGGAATCCTTCGCCGCTCTCGATGCCGTAGCGTTCGACCAGAACCCCGATAACCGCTATTCGAAAACTGTTCATGCCTATGGTGATGGGGATCGTGGACAGGAACAGAACCAGCTTGTGCCAACGCGGCCCCTGGTACAAAACCGCGAACAGGAAACCGAAACTCATAAGCGGAAAGAGATAGCGAAGGCCGCTGCATGCCTCGACGACCTGGAGCTTATAAACCCCCAGGTCGATGACGTTGCCTTCGAGAAACACGGAGATGTCCGCCAAGCGGATCAAAGCCACGCCAAGCTGCGAAGACAAGAGCTGCAGGCCGGTCGAAAGTTTAAGGTAGATGATCTGGGGAAACGGCACCATGAATACCAGATAAACCAGCGGCACCCATAGCAGCATGGTGGAACGCAGCCCAAAGAGCGACACGGACACGGCGACCACGGATAGAAGAAATCCGTATTGCGCGATGTCCGGGATATCGCTCAGGGATCCGATCAATCCCAGGATCACCGCGGGCACGGCGATGACCGGGCCCATCCACTGCTTGGTCGGCGCGGCGTCCAGGGCGTTCGGCAGTCTGCGTACGAAAAGGTAAGCGGCCAGAATGGGTATGATGTAGCCGTGGCTGTATTCTTCGCGCGACCAGGCCTGGAGCATATCCGCCAGTCCGCCCCAATAAAGAATACCGATGCCGGCAGCCACGAGGGCTGTCGAAATAACGATGGGCGCGGAAAAACGCTTGTTGGCGCTTGGCAGGCTTATACTGGCCGGTTGCATGGCGATCCTGATACCCTACGGCAAATACGTCGTATTACTTTAACCTATTCGACCTGCGCGCACTACTGTTCCCTTGCTGAGGCTGGTTAACCTAACTTGATATGTATTAGGGCCGGGGCCGCATCCGGCGGCCCTTGGCTTGCCCGCTTCCCCCTCATCCAGGTATGCCTTATGCAGGCGGCAACGCTCCTTGGTATAGGCCCTTTCCCAAGCCTAGAGGCACAGACAACTGGAGGTGGTTTTGCTCGGCTTGGTCCCGCTAGGCGCTCTTGGGCTTACGATCGGTATATTTATCGGTTGCATCGGGATCGGCGGGGTCATGCTGGTGCCGGCGCTCAGCTATTTGGGCGGGATTGCCATACCGACAGCCATCTCGGCCGCCATGATGGGGTATCTTTTGACCGGCGCCGCCGGGGCCGCCATCTACGCCCGGCGCAAGTCGATCCGCTGGCCCATGGCCCTCTGGCTTTGCGCCGGCGCCATGCCCGCCGCCTGGGCGGGCGCCTGGGCGAGCAACACCGTCGCGCCGCTTATTCTCGAAGTCTTTATCGGCTTGCTGGCGGCCTCGGCCGGCCTCCACGCCATATTCGGCCAGCGGGGCGGCGCCGGCGAGGTGCCGAAGCTTTCCACCGCGGCCCTGATTTCCATCGGCGCGGTCACGGGTTTCGCCTCCGCCTTGACCGGCACCGGCGGGCCTCTGGTCCTGGTCCCGGTCCTGCTGTGGCTGCAGGTGCCCATCTTGACCGCCATCGGCCTGAGCCAGGCCATACAGTTTCCCATCGCCGCCCTGGCCACCGCCGGTAACTATTTCTATGGCGAGCTCGACCTGGCGCTCGGCATCCTCTTGGCGGTGACCTTGGCGGCCGGCGTTGGCATCGGCGCCAACCTGGCCCACGCGATCCCGCGCAAGCTCCTGCATGGCGTGGTGGCCGTGGTTCTTATCGGGGTCGGCGGGTTTATGCTGACGGCTATCCTGCTGCGCCAATTTTAATTTAACTAGGTGGAACTTTGGAAAGCGCCGCTTGCAGGGTTTCGCCAATTTCTATCTTCAGGGCCTTGGCCCCAGAGTTGGCCATGGATATGTGGCCGGTGTTGAAAGCCGATCCGGCATCGCCAATTCGGGCGGTACTATGAGCCACTGTGGCGGCGGCGATGCCGCGCGCATCCAGCGCCGCCAGCCTGGATACCCCGGCATCCTCGCAGCCTACACCGGCATCGTTATAGACCGCGAAGGCGGCATCGGCCTTGATGGCCCGCGCGGGATCGGCGCCGACAAGACCGCCGTGAGAGCCGGTAACCACGATGCGGCCCGCATCTTGGCTGGCGATCAGGGACGCGGAGTCCAGCAGCACGATTTCCCGCCCGGTGCTTGCCAGGATTTCCATGTGGCGCGCCTCCTTGACCGGCGGCATGGGCTTGGCGGGAAAATTCGCCCCCGCGAGTTTTTCGGCGGCGCTGGAAACGTCTTCGCCGGGGATGACGCCCAAGAGACGCGCCAGCGCGTTGACCGCGCTTATCCGGCCGCGCCGCAGACTATCCGCGGCATCGCCGATTCGGCAGCTAAGGTGCGAGGCCGCCGCCGCCGCGACCCCCGCTTCGGCCAGGGCCATGACGCCGGCGACCCCCGCGTCTTCCAGCCCCATACCGGCATCGTTGAAGATGACCGCGCGCAGCCCGGCGCGCGCGGCCAGATAAGCCGGATAGAGGCCGCCGTGAGACCCGCACACCGCGACCTTGCCGGCCACCGTGGGATCGGCATCGGTAATCGAATCGAGCAGGATCGGCGCCGTTTGCATCGCCGCCGAAGACTGGGCCGGCTTGACAGGATTGTAAATATTGAATTTTATATTCGCCAATAAACCGTTCCAATTACTGGGACATTTCCGTGGCGCACCGCCGCGCATTCCAGGCCCTAGATAGGACACCCAGGCATGAGCGAGGCCGCGAACTTCGATCGGGCGGAGGCCCTGGACCTCCTCTCCACCATGGAACGCATACGCGCCTTCGAGCATCAGGCGAACAAGGCGGCGGAGGACAAACTGGTCCTGGGCGCCATTCACCTCTCCATCGGCCAGGAAGCGGCGGGCGCCGGGGTGGTCAAGGCGCTGCGCAAGGACGATCTTCTGCTCTCCACCCACCGGGGCCATGGGCACACCCTGGCCAAGGGGGCCCATAGCCTGGCCATGATGCGCGAATTGCTCGGCCGCCAGGGCGGATGCTGCGGCGGCAAGGGCGGCTCCATGCACATCGCCGATTTCGGCGTCGGCATGCTTGGCGCCAACGGCGTGGTCGGCGCGCCCATCGTCATTGCCGCCGGCGCCGCCCACGGCGTCAAGCTGCAGGGCGGCGAGCGCATCGTATGCTGTATTTTCGGCGACGGGGCGGTCAATCGCGGCACCTTTCTGGAAGGCCTGAATTGGGCCAAGGTCTTCAATCTGCCGGTTTTGTTCGTGTGCGAAGACAATCGATATTCCGCATCCACGAACACCAAGACCATGACCGCCGGCGAGGGCGCCGCCGCGCGGGCCAAGGGCCTGGGACTTCCGGCCCAGCAAATCGACGGCAACGATATCTTGGAGGTCATCGCCACCGCCCGGGCGGCCATGGCCCGGGTCCGGGCCGGCGGCGGGCCGGAGCTGCTTCACACTCTCACCTACCGCCAGGCCGGGCACACGGCCAGCGACCCCGCCCTCTACCGCCCCGAGGGCGAAGCCGAGGCCATGATCCGCGATAACGACCCCATCGCCCGCCTGCGCGATACCCTGGCCCTGGCCGGCATAAGCACCGAAGAGATGGACAAGCTGCGCCAGGAGGCCGGGCGGGAAATGCAAGCGGCCCTTGTCGAGGCGGCCGCGACCCCCTGGCCGGAGGAAGCCACGGCCTTCACGGACGTTCAGGATATCGGCAGCCCCCTGCACGAGCCCTTTTGATGGCGGTCATGACCTACATGGAAGCCTCGCGCCAAGCCGTGGCCAAGGCCATGCGCGAAGACGATAAGGTCTGGTGCGTGGGTGAGGACTTGGGGCGTGGTGGCGTGTTCGGCCAGTATAAGGGCCTGGTGGAAGAATTCGGCGCGGCGCGTATCTCCGACGCCCCCATTTCCGAAAGCTGCATTCTGGGCGCCGCCTTCGGCGCCGCCATGGTCGGCACCCGCCCCATCGTGGAAATGCGGTTTTCCGATTTCGCCCTCTGCGCCATCGACGAGCTGGTCAATCAGGTGGCCAAGACACGGTTCATGTTCGGCGGCCAATCGCGCGCCCCCATGGTCATACGCGAACCCATCGGCATGTGGCGCTCCTCCGCCGCCCAGCATTCCCAGTCCCTGGAAAGCTGGTACACCCATATCCCCGGCCTGGTGGTGGTCTGCCCGTCCCAGCCCCAGGATAATTTCAGCCTTCTGAGCGCCGCCATCGCCTGCGACGACCCGGTGGTTTACATGGAGCACAAGGACTACTGGGCGCTGGAAGGCGAGGTCGACCTCGACGCCGCGCCGGTGGAACTGGGCACCGCCAAGCGTCTGCGCGAAGGCGGCGACATCACTATCGTGTCCTGGTCGGGGTGCGTCCATCAGGCAAGCGCGGCCGCCGCGATTCTGGCCGAGGACGGCATAAACGCCGAGGTTATCGATCTACGCTGCCTCTGGCCCTGGGACAAGGCCATGGTCTTGGACAGCGTCGAACGCACGGGCCGCTTGCTGGTCGCCCACGAGGCGGTGGCGGTGGGCGGATTCGGGGCCGAAATCGTCGCCACCGTGGCCGAGCGGGCCGGGGATAAACTCAAAACCCCGCCGATCAGATTGGGATCCCCGCGATCCTTGATCGCCTATGCCCCCAACCTGGAAAACAAGCTTCGCGTGACCGCGGCCATGATCGCCGGGGCCGCGCGGCGCGCCGTAGGTAAATAGAACCCATGACCAAGACGACCAATATGGAACTGACCGGCGGCGAGGCCATAGCGCGCACCCTGCAAGCCTGCGGCGCGGAGGTCATGTTCGGCATGGGCGGGTTCCAACTCCTGCCCTTTTACGATGCCATTCGGCGCCTGGGGATGAAACATACCCTCATCAACGACGAACGCTGCGGCGTCTTCGCCGCCGATGCCTGGGCCAAGGTCACGGGCAAGGTCGGGGTGGTGGACGCCACCCTGGGGCCGGGCGCGACCAACCTAGTCACCGGCCTGGTCGAAGCCCTGAACGCCGGCACCGCCCTGGTGGCGATCGTCGCCGGCAGTCACCGGGATCACGCCTGGAAAAACATGACCCAGGAAGCGCGGCAGGAAGAAATACTGCGCCCGGCGTGCAAGGACTTGATCCGGGTGGAATCCATCAAGCGCATTCCCGAACTGGTCAAGCGCGCCTTCACCATTGCGGCCAGCGGCCGGCCGGGCCCGGTGGTCCTGGTGGTTCCCGAAGACATCAGCCACGGCCTCTACGATTACGACCCGGGCGCGTTCGAGGTGGAGGCCGAGCGCTACCGGGCGCCCGCCATACGCTGCCGCCCTGACGCCGGAGATTTCGCCCAGGCGCTTGACTTACTACGCAAGGCGGAACGCCCGTTGATCCTGGCGGGCGGCGGCGTGCATATTTCCGGCGCCGCCGTGCAGCTTCAGGAACTGGCGGAACTGGCGAGCATCCCCGTCGCCCACACCATGACCGGCAAGGGCGCCATAGCCTGCACCCATCCGCTCAGCCTGGGCTTGTTCGGCCGCTACGACCGCATCGCCAACGGCATGATCGAAAAATCCGACTGCCTGCTGGCGATCGGATGCAAGCTGGGGGAGATCGCCACCAAGCGCTATCAGGTGCCGTCCGCCGGCAAGGTCACCATTCACCTGGATATCGCCGCCGAGGAATTCGAGCGCACCATGGCGGCACGAATCCGCCTGTGGGGCGACGCCAAGGCGACCTTGGAAGACCTGATCCCGGCCCTGGCAAGCGACGGCGAAGACATGCGGAAAAACCGGGCGGCTTACGCCCAGGAAATACAGGCCGCCATGAAGACCTGGCGCGCCTCGGTCGCCGAACGGCTTAATTCCGGCGAGACGCCCATCAACATGGCCCGCCTGATGCACGAAATCAGTTTGGGCCTGCCCGAGGACGGCTTGCTGGTGGCCGATGGCGGTTTCGCCGCCCACTGGGGCGGTCTGATATTCGACACCAAGCTGCCGGGGCGTTTCTTCGTGCCCGACCGGGGCTTCGCCTCCATCGGTTACGGCCTGCCCGGCGCCATGGGGGCCCAGTTGGCGGCGCCCGGCCGCAAGGTCGTGGCCGTCACCGGCGACGGCGGTTTCAACATGGTCGCGGGGGAGTTGGAAACCGCGAAACGCCTCGGCCTCGGCTTTACCCTGGTCATCGTCAACAACGCCGCCTCGGGCTATGTGAAAGCCTTGCAGCACTTGATGTACGGCAAGGGCAATTATCAATCGAGCGATCTATCGGAAAAGAATTACGCCGAGATCGCCAAGGCCTACGATTGCCATGGCATCAGGGTGGAAAGCCCCGATGACATCGCCCCTGCCCTGGCCGCCGCCATGGCCGAAACGGCGCGGCCCAGCGTCCTGGACGTGGTGGTTACCAGAGACCCGGCGAAGATGCTGCCCGCGGTCGATAACCGCGCGGCCAAGATCGAGAAAGGCGACCGGGTCGCCTGAGTCTAAACCGAGAAGTACTTCGCCTGGGGGTGGTGCAGGACAATGGCGCTGGTGGATTGCTCCGGGTGCAGTTGGAAACCGTCGGAGAGCATGACCCCGACCTTTTCCGCTTCCAGCAAGCGCAGCAGCTGGGTCTGGTCCTCCAAATTCGGACAGGCCGGATAGCCGAAGGAATAGCGCGACCCGCGATAACCCTGCTGGAGCATTTTTTCCATGTCGCGGTGGTCCTCGTGGCCGAAACCTAACTCGGCGCGGATACGCTTGTGGACATATTCGGCCAGGGCCTCGGCCATCTCCACCCCCAGGCCGTGCAGGTAGAGATAGTCCTGATAGCGGTTGTCGGCGAACCACTCGCGCGCCACTTCGGAGGCGTGCTGGCCGACCGTGGCGATCTGCAAGCCCAGGACATCGCGTTCGCCGCTGTCCACGTCGCGCAGGAAGTCGGCGATGCACAGGCCGCCCTCGCGGCCCTGGCGCGGCAGGGTAAAGCGCGCCACCTCCCGGCTGCGGTCCTTGGGATCGAACAGGATGACATCGTTGCCTTGGGCATTGGCCGGCCAGTAGCCATAGGAGGCTTGCGGCACCAAAATATCCTGTTGTTTGCTGATATCGAGCATGCGCTTGAGGATCGGGCGCAGTTCCTTGCGCGACCAGGCCATGTAGTCCTTGAGCGTGCGCCCGTCTTTCCGGTAGCCCCAGTGGAACTGATAGACCATGCGCTCGTTCAGGTAGGGCACCAGGGCATCGACCGGCACCCGGGCCAGAATACGCGGGCCCCAGAACGGCGGTTCGGGAATCTCCAAGCCCTTGCCCAGTTCCTGCCGGCGCAGGCGGGTTTCCTCGGCATCGACCGGGCGCATGTCGGCGGTCTTGGCGACCCCAAGTTGGCGCTTGCGGTTCTTGGGCCGGGCGTTGTTCTGAACCTGGCGTTCGGCGATGTGGTCGTCGAAGCCGCCGTTAACCGCCTTTTCCATGAGCGACAGACCGTCGAAGGCATCGCGGGCATAGGCGACCCGGCCGCAGGCATAGGATTTCGCGCAGTCGCCCTCGACATATTGTCGGGTCAGCGCCGCGCCGCCGAGCATGACTGGGACATTGACGCCGTCCAGGCTCATGCGCTCAAGGTTCTCGCGCATGACGACCGTCGATTTGACCAGCAGACCGCTCATGCCCACGGCATGCGCCTGGTGTTGTTCGACCGCCGCCAGGATGTTTTCGATCGGCTGCTTGATGCCCAGGTTGACGACGTTGTAGCCGTTGTTGGTGAGGATGATATCGACCAGGTTCTTGCCGATGTCGTGAACATCGCCCTTGACCGTCGCCAGGACCACCGTGCCCTTTTCCTGGCCCTCGATCTTTTCCATGTGCGGTTCCAGATGACTGACCGCCGCCTTCATGGTCTCGGCCGATTGCAGGACGAAGGGCAGTTGCATCTTGCCGGCGCCGAAGAGTTCGCCGACCACCTTCATGCCGTCGAGCAAGTGGACATTGACGATATCTAGGGGCGCATGCTTGGTCATGGCCTCGTCCAGGTCGGCCTCCAGGCCCTGGCGGTCGCCATCGACGATGCGGTCCTTGAGGCGCGTCTCCACATCGGCGGCGCGTTCGCGCTTTTTCTCGGTTTCCGCGGTGCGTCCGTCGAAGAGGGCGATAAAGGCGTGCAGGGGATCGTAGCCTTCCCGGCGCCGGTCGTAGATCAAATCCTCAGCCAGCTTGACCTCTTCCTCCGGAATCTTGTGCAGAGGCATGATCTTCGACATGTGCAGAATGGCGCCGGTCAAGCCGCGCTTCAGGGCGTGATCCAGATACACGGAGTTAAGAACGTGGCGCGCAGGCGGGTTCAAGCCGAAGGAAATATTCGACAGGCCCAGAAAGATTTGGCACGCGGGCATGTCCTGGGCGATTTTCTCGATCGCCTCCAGGGTCCAAAGGCCCAGCTTACGGTCGTCCTCGTTGCCGGTGCAGATGGTGAAGGTCAGGGGATCGAAGATGAGGTCGTTGGGCGGCAGGCCGTGCGTGTTACAGGCGAAATCGTAAAGCCGCCGGGCGACCTCGACCTTGTGGTCGGCCTCCTTGGCCATGCCGCCCTCGTCGATGGTCAGGGCGATCACGGCGCTGCCATACTTGCGCGCCACTTCAAGGCGCTTGGCCGCCGGCTCCTCGCCGTCCTCGAAGTTGATCGAATTCAGGATCGGCTTGCCGCCATACAACTTCATGGCGGCCTCGATCACGTTCAACTCGGTCGAATCGATGACCAGGGGCGCGTTGACGGAACCGCGCATACGGCTCAACACTTCGGTCATCTCGGCGGTCTCGTCGCGGCCGACAAAGGCGGTGCAGACATCGATCCCGTGGGAGCCTTCCTTGACCTGCTCGACCCCCATGGCGACGCAAGCATCCCAGTCGCCGTCCTCTTGAAACTTGCGGAACTTCTTGCTGCCGTTGGCGTTGCAGCGTTCGCCGATGGAAAGGTAGGCGTTCTCCTGGCGATAGGCGACGGGGGTGTAGAGCGAGGCGAGGCCCGGCACCCAAACCGGCTTACGCTCGCGCGGGGCCGGACGCCGATCCGCCCCGCCGCGGGCGCGCAGCATGGCGTCCAGGGCGGCGATGTGATCGGTCGTGGTGCCGCAGCAGCCGCCGATCAGATTGACCCCGTCTTCGTCCAAGAAACGCTCCAGCCACTTGGCCAGGTCGTTCGGGGCCAGGGGGTAATGGGTCTTACCCTCGACCAGCTCCGGTAGTCCGGCGTTGGGTTGCAAGGTAATCAGCCCCGGCCAGGACTCCGCCAGCCACTGAACGTGCGGCGCCATTTCCTGTGGGCCGGTGGCGCAGTTCAGGCCCATGATCGAAACGCCAAGGGCGTCGATAATGCTCGCCGCCGCCGCGATGTCGGTGCCGACCAGCAGGGTGCCCGTGGTCTCGACCGTGACCTGCACCATGATCGGCAGATCGTCTTGACCGGCTCCGCCGCGCGCGGCTTTGGTGCGCGCTACCTTGGCGGCATTGACCGCCGCCTTGATCTGCAAGGGATCCTGGCAAGTCTCGATCAGCAGGGTATCGGCGCCGCCGGCGATCAGGCCGTCGCACTGCACGATCAGCGCCGCCTCGATGCTGTCGTAATCCAGATGGCCGAGGGAGGGCAGCTTGGTGCCGGGGCCGATGGCGCCGGCGACGAAGCGCTCGCGCCCGTCGCCCTTGAAACACTCCGCCGCCTCGCGCGCCAACTCGGCGGCGCGTTTGTTGATCTCGAAGGCCTGATCGCCCAAGCCGAATTCGTCCAGGGTGACCGGCGAGCCGCCGAAACTATTTGTCTCGACCACATCGGCGCCGGCGGCGAAATAGCCCTTGTGCACGTCCAGGATCACATCGGGGCGGGACAAGTTCAGAATTTCGGAACAGTTCTCGTTACCCCAGTAGTCTTTATCGGTCTCGAGATCGAGCGCCTGAATACGGCTGCCCATGGCGCCGTCGCACAGAAGGACTTGCCGCGAAAGGGCATCGAGAAAACGGCTCATGTCAGGCGCTCGCTTGCAAACGCGGGCCGGCATACGGCTCGCTTGCCCAGGGCGCCGAGGGGGCGCGCAGCATGTGGCAGATGGCGGTGGTCAGCTCGGCCCGGTTCAGGGTGTAGAAGTGAAACTCCTTGACGCCGTGGGCCTGCAGATAGCGGCACTGCTCGGCGGCGGCGGCCGCCGCCACCAGATCGCGGGAGTCGGGATCGCCATCGAGGGGTTCGAACAGCTCGGCCAGCCAGGCGGGCACCTTGGTCCCGCACATGGCGGCGAATTCGACCGTGCGCGCGAAGTTCGTGATCGGCAGGATACCGGGCACGATGGGCGCCTCGATACCGGCGGCGCGCACGCGCTCCAGAAAGCGCAGGTAATCGGTCGGGTCGAAAAAGAACTGGGTGATGGCCCGGCAGGCGCCGGCGTCGAACTTGCGTTTCAAGTTGTCCAGATCGGCTTCGGCATTCAGGGCGCCGGGGTGAACCTCGGGAAAGGCGGCGACGCTGATTTCGAAATCGCCAATGCGCTTCAAGCCGGCGACCAGTTCGCTGGCATAGGCGTAGCCGTCCGGATGCGGTTCGTAACGCGCCTGTACGCCACCCGGCGGATCGCCGCGCAGGGCCACGATATGACGTATCCCCGCTTGCCAATAGGCGCGCGCGATCTCGTCGATCTCATCCCGCGCCGCGCCCACGCACGTCAAGTGCGCGGCGGGCGGTGTGCGGGTTTCGCGCAGGATGCAGGTTACCGTGCCATGGGTGCGCGTACGCGTGCCGCCGTCGGCGCCGTAGGTCACCGAAACGAAGCGCGGGTCCAGCGGTTCCAATTTTTTGATGGTCTCCCATAAGCGCGCTTCCATGGCGGCGCTCTTCGGCGGAAAGTACTCAAAGGAGATCGCCAAATCGGACTCCGTGTCCTCGTCTCGCGGGTGCGGTGCTTGGCTTGCCATATCCGGTGTTCCTTCGCGTTCCATAAGTTTCTTCTAGTGGGCCGTCGGCCGGGTAGCTGTCCAGACAACGACGTTCAAGGGATCGCCCGGCAACAGGACCGGGTCTTCCGGCACCAGGCCGGCCGCTTCGCACCAGGTGCGCAGATCCAGGTCGCGGAAGCCGAGCCAACGGTGCAGGTGTTCCTCGCGCAGATACTCCAGATCGTGGGATCCGAAGTCGGCGACGATCAGCTTGCCGCCGGGACGCAAGACCCGCGCCGCCTCGCCGATGACCGCGCCCGGCGTCTCGGCGAAGTGAAGCACTTGATGGATCACCGCCGCGTCGAAGGACGCGCTGGGCACCGGCAATTGATACATGTCGCCTTGGCGCACCAGGCAGTTGCGCAGGCGGGCCCGTTCCAAATTGGCGCGGGCGATCATCAGCATATCGGGCGACAAATCGACGCCGACGGCGTGCTCGACACGCGGCGCTAGGACTTCGATAACCCGCCCGGTGCCGGTGCCGATATCGATCACGTCCCTGGCCGGGCCTTCGGAAATCCGCGCCAACAAAACCGCCTCGACCTCCGACTCGTCGGCGTAGAGAGAACGGATTTCGTTCCACTTCGCGGCATTGCGCTGAAAATAGCCGGCGGCGCGCCGGGCCCGTTCGCGCACGATGGCCTCCAGGCGTTCCAAGTCCAGTGACAGGGCCGGATCGTCCCCCGGCATGGCGTCCACCAGGGTGCGCGCCAGTTCGGCGCCGGGGCCTTGCCGGGCCATGCGGAAATAGGCCCAGCTACCCTCGCGCCGGCGGTCCAGCAGATCGGCTTCGCACAGCAGGCGCAGGTGGCGCGAGACCCGGGGCTGCGACTGGCCGAGGATCTGGGTCAGTTCGGACACGGTCAGATCGCTATGGGCGCAGAGCACCAGAAGCCGGAGCCTGGTCGCCTCCCCTGCCGCTTTCAGTGCCGTTAAGAGCTGTTCCATGGGGTTGCCGCCTCTTTTCGCCCGCTCATCACGATAGACGTAAATATATAAAGATATCTTTATGTATGCAAGTTCATTTTTGAGATTCACAACCGGAGAGAGGCCGGAACGAAGACAAGATTAGCCGCTAAAGGAGAATTTTTCGTGTTTGTTATCAAGTATTTATCTAAAATTCGATCGATCTTCCCCTTGCCACAGGCGTCCCCATGGCTTGCCAAGCGGCCCGGACCGGGCTTTGCTAATCTGGAATTCTGTAACTTAAACGGGAATCCCATCATGCCTAAGCAGCACGGCACTTTTCATACGGCGGCTTATGGCGGCCCCGGATGGCCGGGCCGGGAGACGTCCCTGCGGCAGGAGATCGGCACCCTGTGGCGCGCCTGCGGCCTGGACAACGAATGGGCCCCCTTGAAGGAGGTCCTGCTGCACTGTCCGGGGTCCGAGTTGATCCTCGGCACCGACGCCGATGCGGCCCTGATGCTGGCGCCCCCGGACGCCAAGCGCGCGGCGGCCCAGCACGAGGCCATGGCCCAAGCCTACCGCGGCGCCGGGGTCGCGGTTCACACCCTTGAGCCCCAAGGGACCGTGCGGCCCAATCAGATGTTCCTGGCCGATCTGTTCTTCATGACCCCGGAAGGCGCGATCCTGGCCCGCCCGGCCTCCAGCGTGCGCGCGGGCGAGGAGGTGGAGGTGCAGCGCCGCCTGGCCGCCCTCGGCATCCCCATGGTGCGAACCTTGCGCGGCAACGCGGCCTTCGAGGGCGCCGACGCCATGTGGCTGGACCGGGAAACCGTGTTGTTGGGGCGCGGTCTGCGCACCAACGCCGAGGGTATCGCCCAGGTGACCGCCGCCCTGGGCGGCATGGGGGTGACCGGCATTCCCATCGACTTGCCGTTCGGGACCATGCACATGATGGGTATGTTGCGGATTCTGGATCGCGACCTGGCCCTGGCCTGGCCGCGCCGCACCCCTTATGCCGCCGTGGAAGCCCTGCGCGCGCGGGGCTTCCGGGTCGAATTCCTGACCGAGCTGGACGAGGCGGAGACCGGTAAGGCATTTAATATCGTCACCCTGGGCCCGCGCCGCATCCTCATGCCGGCGGGCAATCCCAAGTCCCAGGCTTTCTATGAAGGGCTAGGCGTAACCTGCACGGCGGTGGCGACCGATGAACTTGCCAAGGCGGCCGGCGCCATGGGCTGTCTGACCGGCATTTTACGGCGCGAGATGTCCTAGGCCCTAGAGCCTTGGGTTGCTGGCGGCGCGGGTATAAACTCCGGCTAAACTTTTCAAGACCCCAAGAGGCGCCATGATCTCCCGCTATAGCCGACCCGAAATGACCAGGATATGGGAGCCGGAGAACCGCTTCCGCATTTGGTTCGAGATCGAGGCCCATGCCTGCGACGCCCAGGCCGCCCTCGGCGTCATCCCCAAGGAAGCGGCCCAGGCGGTCTGGGACAAGGGCGCCTTCGAGGTCGCGCGGATCGACGAGATCGAGCGCGAGACCAGGCACGACGTCATCGCCTTTCTAACCAACTTGGCCGAACACATCGGCGAACCGGCGCGCTTCGTGCATCAGGGCATGACCTCCTCGGACGTGCTCGACACCTGCTTGGCGGTTCAGCTCACCCAGGCAAGCGATTTGCTGCTGAGCGGCATGGACCGGGTTTTGGCCGCCCTGGAAACCCGCGCCCGCGAGCATAAGATGACCCTGTGCGTCGGGCGCAGCCACGCCATCCATGCCGAACCCACCACCTTCGGCTTGAAGCTGGCCGGCCACTACGCCGCCTTCGCACGCGGCCGGACGCGTCTGGTCCAGGCCCGGGCCGAGATCGCCACCTGCGCCATTTCTGGCGCCGTCGGCACCTTCGCCAACATCGACCCCGCCGTGGAAGCCCATGTCGCGGACAAGATGGGCCTGAGCATCGAGCCGGTCTCGACCCAGGTTATCCCGCGCGACCGCCACGCCGCCTTTTTCGCCACCCTGGGGATCGTCGCCGCCTCGATCGAGAACCTGGCGACCGAGATCCGCCACCTGCAACGCACCGAGGTGCGCGAGGTGGAAGAATACTTCGCGCCGGGGCAAAAAGGGTCTTCGGCCATGCCCCATAAACGCAACCCGGTCTTGAGCGAGAACCTGACCGGCCTCGCCCGGGTGGTGCGCGCCGCCGTGGCCCCGGCCCTGGAAAACGTGACCCTGTGGCACGAGCGCGATATCTCCCACTCCTCGGTCGAGCGGGTCATGGCGCCCGATGCGACTATCGCGCTCGATTTCTCCCTGCACCGCCTGGCCGGGGTGATCGAAAAGCTTTTGGTCTACCCGCAAGCCATGCGCCGTAACCTGGACCGCCTGGGCGGCCTGGTGCATTCGCAGCGGGTGCTGCTGGCCCTGACTCAGGCGGGCATGAGCCGGGAAGCGGCCTATAGCACGGTGCAGGACAACGCCATGAAAGTCTGGGCCGGGGACGATGGCTTTCTAAGCCTTCTCAAGGCCGATCCCGATGTCGCGAAACACCTGGACGCGAAAGCGCTCGAGACCTGCTTCGACGATGCCCACCACACCCGCCATGTCGAAACGATCTTCGCGCGCGTGTTCGGCGGCTAAACAAGTTTCCAGTTATATCGATCCGGCGTATCCGTCCGTTTTAGGTCAGAAAGCCAAGGCGGTTTCGATCACGCTTTGACGATCGACGACGCGGGATACTTGAACGAGGGAGAAATACGCGGTAGCATTTTATGTTAGCATTTCGTCGCGTGGTTGAACTTTTCTGTATTTCTAGGTTCGTACTCGGGTCTTGGGAGTACGCGGAAAGGACTGAGACCTATGTGCGAACGAACCAAAAATGCAATATTTGCGCTACTTGCGGTTTTAATTTTTGTCCGCGCACCTGATGCCCTGGCCCAAACCGCCTCGGGCGCCGCAACCGATGTCAATTCTCAGGGCCAAGGTTCAAGCAGCGCGGAAAAGCCGCCGAAAATTGATGCCGGCAAGTTAAAACCGGCTCCCTCCGAGATCAAAATAAGCCCGATTACTTTACATCTTATCCCGTGCGGGAATCATAAATGGGCGAAATGGGCGAAATGCACATATCTCAACAAACCTATCTCGCGGCGCATATTTATTGAGGGGAGCAGCCGGCTACCGGTCACCATCAGTGCGCAGCCGCTCGCCAGTACGGACGAAATTTTCCATCGGTATTTGCCCAAACTCACTTTCTCAACAACCGCATTCATCATCGACCCCATCAATGGGACGGGCATTGACGCCACGTTTGAATTAAATAAAGTAACAAGCGGGTCTTATGCCGGTGCTTTGACCGTTGTTCACAATAACACCCGTACGGTAGTCCCGGTTTCAGTCAAGATTAGCTCCACTCTCGAACCGGTTTTATTCATTCTCTTAACCGGCCTGATCGTCAGCCTCGGCGTCACCGCCTATGTCGTGAAGAGGCGGGATTTGGATCACATAAAAATCAATGCCTTCCGAATCGAGGACAGCATCAATAGAGACCAGACTATACACACTGTGTTTAGGAACCGAATTCAGTCGGACTTGGATCGCGTGCATGCGTCGGTCAAACGCGAAGACCCCACCCAAGCCGCAACGACACTGGAAAGCGCTACGAAATGTTTAGAAAAGTGGCGTAAGCATAATGCGGGATGGCAACATCACTTAAACAACCTAGACTCACTGCTTCAGAAAATTGGCGCCATCAAACAAAAAAATAATTCACTCTCGTCCCTGGAGAACCAACTTCAAGCGATTGAGATCAGCGCGGTCGATCTTGACGACCCGTCCAAATTGGAAAATATCCTCGAGGAACCAATAGAGATTTATCTAAAGGCCGATCAAGTGGTCACCAGCATCAATCGTCTCGCGCATCTCATTCAAAGGCTCAATCCTGAACTTAATGACGCAACGAAATCCAAATACCTTTCCGGATTCGATCACTACAAGGATCGGTTCAGGCATTTTGACCTCGACGACGATCAGAAGGTTCAAGAACTATGCGCCGAGATCAACACCACGGTCGATGAGATTCGCGGCCAAGCCGAACAATTGCTCACGCCCGAACCAATTGCTTCGGCTAAAAGCTTCGGCCAGATAATTACAAATGTCGTTGGGGAATGGTTGGAACGTGGCGCCGCCACTCAAATCAAAGGCTCGTTGAGAAAGTTGTCCGGCAACATATTTCCCATATCCTTCGTGTCTAGCATAGAAGTAATAGGCGAAATCGATTTCGATCGGTTTTTCACCAAATTGCGCCGCGTCACGTTCGCCATCGTTGGGTACGTGGTGCTGATGATAATCCTAGTGGGCAGCGGATTGGATCAATTGTACCTTAGCAACCCAACCTTCGGCGCTAACGTATGGTCGGATTACATTTCGCTATTCGCCTGGGGTTTCGGCGCGGAAGCCGCCCGCAGTTCTATATTTCGCCTTGCCGGGTCTTGGCAGGTGCCTGGACTCCGACAATTACCAACAGGTACATAGCCGCCCGCCAGGCTGTCCTTGCCGAAAGTTCCCAAGAGGCCGAACCGCCGAAGCCCGCCGCTCTATTCCTCCATGACCTGCGCCTTGGCGGCCACCATGAGTTCGTCCATTTTCTTGCGTAAGAGATGGGCGCTGATACCGGCGTTCCTGGCTTCCAAGTCGGCCAAGACCTTGCGCAAGACATCCTCGTCGCCGGGCTCGTCGAAATCGGACGCGATGACCTCCTTGGCATAAGCCAAGGCGTCGGCGTCCGCGATGCCCATCAACTCCGCCGCCCAGATGCCCAAGAGCTTGTTGCGCCGCGCCTCGACCTTGAACTGCAGATCCTGATCGTGCTTGAACTTGTTCTCGAACGATTTTTCGCGTTTATCGAAGCTGGTCATCCCGCGGGGCCTCCTCCTGGTCCAGAACCGTATGTATAACGTATTATCCGCTTCAGATAGATAGGCAAGCCGCCGCCCTTCCGCAACACCCTCCTAACCCTCCTAGAGCCCAAACCGTCATGTGCACCCTGGTCGTCCTGCGCCGCCCCGGACATCCCTGGCCCCTGATCTTAGCGGCCAACCGGGACGAAATGACCGGCCGCCATTGGCAAGCGCCGGGCCGCCATTGGCCGGAGCGGCCCCATATCCTCGCCGGCCTCGATGAACTCGGCGGCGGATCCTGGCTGGGGGTGAACGATTGGGGCGTGGCCGCGGGCATTCTCAACCGGGCCGGGTCCCTGGGCCCGCAAAAAGACAAGCGCAGCCGGGGCGAGCTGGTCCTCGCCGCCTTGGAGCACCGCGACGCCTCGGGCGGGGCGACGGCCCTGACCCGCATCGTCCCGGATAGCTACCGCAGTTTCAACTTGGTCGTCGCCGACCGGCGCGACGCCTACTGGGTGCGCCACCGCGCCGGGCCGCCAAATCCCGGCGGGCGGAGCCCCGGGATCGAGGCCTTCGAGCTGCCTCCGGGCCTGTCCATGCTGACCGCTCACGACCGCAACGACCCCGAGAGCGCGCGGATACGCAGCTATCTGCCGCGCTTCGAGGCGGCCACGCCGCCCGATCCGCACCGGGGCGCCTGGGGCGCCTGGAAGCGCCTCCTGGCCAGCCGCCGCTTCGATCCCGGCGATGGGCCGCAAGGCGCCATGACGGTGATCGCCGACAGCGGTTTCGAGACCGTCTCCAGCTCCCTGATCGCCCTGCCCGGCCTGCCCCAAAACGCCCGCGCCAAGCCCGCCAAGCCGGTTTGGCTGTTCGCGCCCGGCCGCCCAGACAAGACCCCATACGAGGATGTTGGGATTATGGGCTGAGTTTGTACGATGCCCCTACTGTTGTTATATCTGTCCGGCTGCGGTCGGGGTTCCCTCGTGGGCCTCGGTTAAACCCAGCGGATCCCGGGGGAGGGTCGATATGCGCCGCAAACGAATCCACGAAGGCAAGGCCAAGGTCCTCTTCGAAGGCCCGCAACCGGGCACGCTGGTCCAGTATTTCAAGGACGACGCGACCGCCTTCAACAATGAAAAACGCGGCACGATCGCCGGCAAGGGCGTCTTGAACAACGCCATTTCCGAATACCTCATGCTGCGCTTGGGCGAAATCGGCATTCCCACCCATTTCGTGCGCCGCCTGAACATGCGCGAACAGCTTATCCGTGAGGTGGAAATCATTCCGGTCGAGGTCGTGGTGCGTAACGTCGCCGCCGGGACCATCTCGAAACGCCTGGGGATCGAGGAAGGCACCCCCCTGCCCCGGCCGATCATCGAGTACTTTTACAAGAAGGACGAACTGGGCGACCCCATGATCTCGGAGGAACACATCACCGCCTTCGGTTGGGCCAGCAACCTGGACCTGGATGAAATGGTGCCCCTGGCCCTGCGGATAAACGATTTCCTGTCCGGGCTGTTCCTGGGCGTCGGGCTGCGGCTGGTCGATTTCAAGCTCGAATTCGGCCGGCTCTACGAGGACGAGGAGATGCGTATCGTCCTGGCCGACGAGATCAGCCCGGATTCCTGCCGCCTATGGGATATCGAAACCAATGAGAAGATGGACAAAGACCGCTTCCGGCGCGACCTGGGTAAGGTCGAGGAAGCCTATCGGGAGGTTGCCCGCCGCCTGGGCGTGCTGCCGGACACGATCCCGGCGGAGGGAACGCGCCCAACCCTGGTTAAGTGAATTCAGTCTGATTTGCGCGGTTTAGCGCTGGAGGGTCCCTTGGGCGCCTTGGGTTCATTGACCCAGACCACGCGCGGCCGGGCAATGCGGCCCTGCTGGCGGAGGATCGCGGCGGCGGTGCCGGATAGGTTTCGCGGCGGGAACGAACGGGAGACCGGGCCGGGCGCGGACAGCGGGTCTTGTGCCACCGCGAGCACCTCTTTCAGCTCTCTCACAGGTCTAAGAAGATAAGGACTGACCACCCGATACCTCGAACATTAATCTAATATTGACTAAAAACTAATCTAGCGATTCCGCCAAACTTTAGCAAGTATTAGGACTTTTTTTCATGTGGATAAAGCAGTGGATAAATACTGCAATAAATGTCCATAAGTGTAAGCCAAAGCACACAATTTACCCCTCCGGTAAAAAATTTCCTGCCGGCCGGCATTGGGCTCATAGTCTCTTGGACACGTTTGTTTTCCTATTGATGTGGCGCATTGTCGCGCCGCCTCCGCGTGGCTAGTTTTTTTCCTCAGGTTCCAGCCAGCCCGAGTTCCGGCCAGAGGGAAGATAGGAAATGCTGTTAGGCTTGCGCATGCGACTCACCACCCGTCTGCCGGCGGTCCTTATCTTGGCTGGCCTTGCTCTGAATACCGGATTGGCCGCGCCCCCGGCCTATGCCGGCGCCTCGGACCCCATGCCCGCCGGGGCCCGAGAAGAGGCCCGGGCGCTGGTTAAGCTCTTCGCCGCCCAACTTCAGGGCGCGCTGAAAGGGGCGATCAAGGCGGAAGGATTCGAGCACGCGATCGGCGTTTGTAAGATCGACGCACCGCGTATCGCCCAATCCCTTGGCGCCGGCAACGGCTGGCGGGTGGCCCGTACCGCGCTCAGGCTGCGTAACCCGGACAACGCGCCGACCCCCGAGGAGCGAGCCGTGCTGAACAATTTCCTGACCCGCGCGGCGGCCGGCGGGGACTTGAAGAAAATGGAGCACGAAGCGGTCACCCAGGAAACCGGCCAAAAGCGTTACCGCTACATGAAGGCGATTCCCCTGGGCGGGATCTGCGCCTCCTGCCATGGCGCCAATATCGACCCGGACCTGGCCGCCGCGATCCGCGCCAAGTACCCGCAAGACCGGGCGACCGGGTTCAAGCCCGGCGAACTGCGCGGCGCCTTCACCCTGTCCAAAGGGCTCGAATAACCGCGCGGGGCGTCTTGTCACGCACCGGGGCGGCGGCTAGATTGCGCGCCCTAGACCCCCGCGATTCGAGAGGCCCAACCAGGTGAAAGCCCGCGTTCACGTCACCCTCAAACCGGGGGTACTCGACCCCCAGGGCAAGGCCATCCACAAGGCCCTGTCCGGCCTCGGCTTCGAAGGCGTCGAACAGGTGCGCCAGGGCAAGGTTATCGAGCTGGAGCTATCGGAATCCGACCCCGCCCGGGCCCGCGAGAGCTTGCAGGCCATGTGCGAAAAACTGCTGGCCAATACCGTGATCGAAAACTACGCCATCGACTTGGACGCTTGAAACAGGTGGATTCAGGGCAGGTCTGGGGCAATCGCATAAGGCTTGGACTGGCGTGGTGCGTCCTTCGACAGGCTCAGGATGAGGACTTTTCTTTATGCCAGCCACGATCTTCCTCATCCTGAGCCTGTCGAAGGACGCACCCGTGGGACTGCACAGCCTCACGCATTTGCCCTCGGGGCAGGTTTGGCCGCCATGAAAGCCGCCGTCATCGTCTTTCCCGGATCGAACTGCGACCGCGACGTGGCGGTCGCCCTGGCCGCCGCCATGGCGCGCCGGAACCCCAACACCGCCCCGGTCATGGTCTGGCACAAAGACGCCGATTTCGCGGCCGTCGATCTGATTGTCCTGCCGGGCGGGTTTTCTTACGGCGACTACCTTCGCTGCGGCGCCATGGCCGCGAAATCGCCGGTCATGCGGGAGGTCGTGCGCCGGGCCGAAAAAGGGGTGCCGGTGCTGGGCATCTGCAACGGCTTTCAAATCCTGACCGAGGCCGGCTTGCTGCCCGGCGCCCTGATCCGCAACGCCAGCCTGAAATTCGTCTGCCGGGACGTGACCCTGCGGGTCGAGACCGGCCAGAGCCTCTTCACCAGCCGTTACGAGGAAGGCCAGACAATCCGCATCCCCATCGCCCATCACGACGGCAACTACGTCGCCGGCGGCGAAGACGTGGCGCGTCTGGAAGACCGGGGCCAGATCGCCTTTCGCTACTGCGACGCCGGGGGCGCCCTTACCGGCGCCGCCAATCCCAACGGCTCGGCCGCAAACATCGCCGGCATCTTCAACGAGGCCAAGACCGTGCTCGGCCTCATGCCCCACCCGGAGCGCCTGGCCGACCCGGCCCTGGGTGGCATCGACGGCCGGCCCCTCTTCGACGGCCTGGTCGAGGCGCTATCGTGAGCCAAGACGGCCCGCCCCCCAACGTCGTCGCCGAACACGGCCTTTCGGCCGAGGAGTACGACCGCATCCTGGAGATCATGGGCCGGGCGCCGAACTATTTGGAGCTCGGCATCTTCTCGGTCATGTGGTCGGAGCACTGTTCCTACAAATCCTCGAAGGTCTGGCTCAAGACCCTGCCTACCGAGGCGCCCTGGGTCATTCACGGGCCGGGCGAAAACGCCGGCGTGATCGACATCGGCGAGGGCTTGGCCGCCATTTTCAAGATGGAAAGCCACAATCATCCCAGCTTCATCGAGCCCTACCAGGGGGCGGCGACCGGGGTCGGCGGCATCTTGCGCGACGTCTTCACCATGGGCGCGCGCCCGGTGGCCAACCTGAACGCCCTGCGCTTCGGCGATCCCGATCACCCCAAGACCCGGCACCTGCTGGCCGGGGTGGTGGCCGGCATCGGCGGCTACGGCAACTGCATCGGCGTGCCGACGGTCGGCGGCGAAGTTAATTTCGATCCCGGCTATAACGGCAACATCCTGGTCAATGCCATGACCCTGGGCATCGCGCGCCAGGACCGCATCTTCACCTCGCAAGCCAGCGGTATCGGCAACCCGGTGGTCTATACCGGCTCCAAGACCGGGCGCGACGGCATTCACGGGGCGACCATGGCCTCGGCCGAATTCGGCGGGGACGGGGCGAATGGGGGCGCGGAGGAAAAACGCCCCACCGTGCAGGTCGGCGATCCCTTCACCGAGAAGCTGCTGGTCGAGGCCTGCTTGGAACTCATGGCCACCGATGCCATCGTCGCCATACAGGACATGGGCGCCGCCGGGCTGACCTCGTCTTCTTTTGAGATGGCGTCCAAGGGCGGCCTGGGAATCGAGATGGACCTGGACCGGGTGCCGTGCCGGGAAGACGGCATGACCCCTTACGAGATGATGCTGTCGGAAAGCCAGGAGCGTATGCTCATGGTCCTCAAGCCTGGGTGCGAAGACCTGGCGCGCTCCGTCTTCGAAAAATGGGATCTGGATTTCGCCATCATCGGCCACCTGACCGATAGCGGCCGCATGGTCCTGAAGATGCACGGCGAGGTCGTCGGCGACCTGCCCATCGACCCCTTGGCGCAAGCCGCGCCGGAATACAAGCGACCCTATACGCCAACCCCCGAGGTCCCGGTTATCGCCCCCGGCGAGGTGCCGGAACCGGCCGACGCCGGGGCCGCGCTGCTGCAACTGCTCGGTTGTCCCGACCTTTGTTCCCGCCGTTGGATTTGGGAACAGTACGACCACATGGTCATGGCCGACACCGCCGGGCGGCCCGGCGGCGACGCGGGCATCGTGCGCATCCACGGCACGAACCGCGGTCTCGCGGTCACCACCGACTGCACCCCGCGCTATTGCCAAGCCGCGCCCCATGCCGGCGGCATGCAGGCGGTGGCCGAGGCTTGGCGCAATCTGAACGCGGTCGGCGCGCGGCCCCTGGCGGTGACCGATAACCTGAACTTCGGCAACCCGGAACGGCCCGAGGTCATGGGCCAATTCGTCGGCTGCGTCCAAGGCATCGGCGAAGCTTGCCGGGCGCTGGACTTCCCGGTGGTCTCCGGCAATGTGTCGCTCTACAACGAAACCAACGGCAAGGCGATACCGCCAACCCCGGCCATCGGCGCGGTCGGCCTGATCGAAAACCTGGACCGCACCGCGTCCATTGCCCTCACTTGCGAAGACGAAGACCTTGTATTGCTCGGCGATACCTTGGGCCACCTGGGGGCCTCTCTCTACCTGCGCGAGATCGCGGGCCGGCGCGAGGGCGCGCCGCCAACCGTCGATCTGAAGGCCGAACGCCGCAACGGCGATTTCGTGCGCGGGCTTATTGAGGCCGGGCGAGTCAGCGCCTGCCACGACCTCGCGGACGGCGGCCTGGCCGTGGCCCTGGCCGAAATGGCCCTGGCCGGCGGCCTGGGCGCTTGCTTGAATCCGCCGGAGGAGCCCGGATTACCCCCTTTACATGCATGGTTGTTCGGGGAAGATCAGGCGCGCTATCTTATTAGCGTGCCGGCGGCCGGCCCGGTGCTGGAGGCCGCGAAGGGCGCCGGGGTGCCGGCGGCCAAGGTCGGGACCAGCGGCGGCGGGGCGTTGACGCTGCCGGGGGCCGCACCCATATCCTTGGATAAGCTGCGCTCGGCGCACGAGGAATGGTTGCCGGCCTACATGGGCGATACACAGGACTGAGAAAAAGGGGTCGTTTAGACATGCCGATGTCACCGTCCGAGATCGAAAATTTGATTAAAGAAGGAATCCCGGACGCCCAGGTCAATATCGAGGATCTGCGCGGCGACGGCGATCATTACGCCGCCTATGTGGTCTCCAAGGCCTTCGCCGGCAAGACCCGGGTTCAGCAGCATCAAATGGTCTACGAGGCCCTCCAGGGGCGCATGGGCGGCGAACTGCACGCCCTGGCCTTGCAAACCACGACACCGCCCGAAAGTTAAGTCTTCGGCCACTCACAAAATACAAGGACGCGCATAAAATGGATAACATGGTAGCGAAACGCATTCGCCAGGAAATCGACGCCAGCGATGTGGTGCTCTACATGAAGGGCACGCCGGTCTTTCCGCAGTGCGGATTTTCCGCCGCCGTGGTGCAGGCGCTCTCCCACATGGGGGTCAAGTTCAAGGGCATCGACGTGCTGCAAGACCCCGGCCTGCGCCAGGGCGTGAAGGACTTCTCCTCCTGGCCGACCGTGCCCCAGCTTTACATCAAGGGCGAATTCGTGGGCGGCTGCGACATCGTGCGCGAGATGTTCCAATCGGGCGAGCTGGAAACCCTGTTCAAGGACAAGGGCGTGCCGGTGCAAGCGGCGTCCTAGGGCCTGTGGCCGTCTAGCCGTTATGACGTCATCCCGCAGGGTAATGGGCAGGAAAGAGGCGCGTCTTCGGGTGCCGGGATTACTTGGCTAAACTGTCACCCCCACCCCGGCCCTCCCCCGTCGAAGGGGGAGGGAGTTAGGGGAAGAGCATTGCCTTATTCTCCCTCCCCCCTTGAGGGGGAGGGTTGGGGCGGGGGGACTGGCGGTGTTAAGATCCAGTTTGGACGGGTCCGCACATGACGCGCGGTTGAGGCTAGCACCATGTCCCTGAAATTCCTCGATCACGTCAATATCCGCACCGCACGCCTGGCGGACATGACGGCGTTCTATAGGGATGTGCTGGGTCTTGAAGTTGGCCCGCGCCCGCCCTTCGGCGCCGGGGGCGCCTGGCTTTACACGCCCAACGGGCGGGCCGCGCTGCACCTGGTCGAGGTCCCCAAGACCCCCGAGACCGGGGCGCCGCGTATCGAGCATTTCGCCTTTGGGGCCGAGCGTCTGGCCGAATTTCTTGCCCGCTTACAAAAATTTAAGACCGCCTATCGTATTTCCCTTGTACCTGGTTTGAACCTGCGCCAAGTCAACGTTTACGACCCGGACGGAAACCATATCGAGATAGCCTTCGCGGCCGGGGAAGAGGCCGACCTCAGCGACTATTCCGGCGCCTAGCGAAACCCTCGCTCCACCCCCCACCCCCCACGCCCCTAGGACGATCATGACCAGCGACACTGGATTGCCAAGCTCGGCGGCCGCGGCGCGGAATCCGACCCTGACCGCCGTCGTGGCCTCTTGGCCGCTGCTGGCGGGCATGGCCATGCTCATGGTCGGCAACGGCCTGCTGGTCAGCCTGCTCGGCGTGCGGGCGGCCAACGAAGGCTTCGCCAACCTTATCACCGGCTTGATTATGTCCAGCTACTTCGCCGGCTTCTTCGCCGGCACCTGGCTGACGCCCCGGATCATCGAGAACGTCGGCCACGTCCGGGTCTTCGCCGCCCTGGCCTCCATCGCCTCGGTCGCCGCCCTGGTCCATAGCCTGTGGATCGATCCAATAAGCTGGATCGCCATGCGCGCCCTGGCCGGCTTCAGCTTCGCCGGGCTTTACGTGGTCGCCGAATCCTGGCTGAACGCGGGCAGCGGCAACGAGACCCGGGGGCGCTTGTTGGCCATCTACATGCTCACCCAATACAGCGGCCTGGCGATCGGGCAGCTTCTACTGATCGCCGCCGATCCCGACGGATTCGTACTCTTTATCATCGCCTCCATCGCCGTGTCGGTGGCCTTGGTGCCGATCTTGCTCAGCCCGCGCCCGGCGCCACACTTCGAAACAGCCTCGCCCCTGGGCTTGCGCGAACTCATTCGTATTTCCCCGCTCGGCGCCGCCGCCACCGTGGTCAACGGCTTGACCCAGGGCGCGTTTTTCAGCCTCGGCGCCGTCTATGCCACCAGGATTGGCATGAACGTCAGCGGGGTCGCCGTCTTCATGGCCGCGGTCACCCTGGGCGGCTCACTGCTGCAATGGCCGATCGGGCGCTTCTCGGACGCCATCGACCGCCGGCAGGTGATCGCCCTGGTCAGCTTCGGCGCCGCCGCGGCCTGCGTGACGGCCGGGGTTTTGGCCCCGTCCAGCTTTCTGGGCCTGATCGTGGCGAGCGCCATCTTCGGCGGCCTGGCCCTGCCGGTGTATTCCCTAAGCGTCGCCCATACCCACGATCACCTGAAGCCGGATCAGATCGTCGCCGCCAGCAGCGGCCTGGTGGTGCTGTTCGGCACCGGCTCCATCCTCGGTCCCCTGCTCGCCTCGGGCGCCATGGAGTTGAGCGGACCCAGCGGATTCTTCTGGTACTTGACGGCGGTGACCGGGTTCCTGGGGGTCTTCACCCTTTACCGCATGACCGTGCGCGACTCGGTGCCCCTGGATGAGCAGGCGCCCTACATGCCGCTCCTGGCCCGCGCCGGCGAGTTATCGACCGGCGCAGAATACGAAGCGGAAGAAACGGCGGAGCCGGACGTGGGCGGCGCCCGATAGGGGGCGAGGGCGCTGTCGAATGGAGGTTTGGAACGGCGCTGTGCGTGCTTCGACAAGCTCAGCATGAGGACTTTTCTTTATGCCACACAGGATTCATCCCCATCCTGAGCATCCTCATCCCGAGCCTGTCGAGGGACGAAGGACGCACCGAGGTATGTGCGGCGCCATCGCCCAACCCCAACAGAAAAGGCCCGCGCGGGGCGGGCCTTTCCAAAGTCACTGTGCCTGAAATTCAGCGCGAGTAATATTCGATGACCAGGTTCGGTTCCATCTTGACGGGATAGGGCACGTCTTCCAGTTTCGGTCCGCGCACGAAACGGGTCTTCATGTCGTTGTGATTGACCTCGAGGTAGTCGGGGGTATCGCGCTCCGGCGATTCGACCCCTTGCAGGACCAACTCCAACTCCCGGCTCTTGGCCTTGACCTGAATTTCGTCGCCGTCCTTGACCCGGTAAGAGGGGATATTGACCTTCTTGCCGTTGACCGTGATGTGGCCGTGATTGACGAACTGGCGCGCGGCGAAGACGGTCGGCACGAACTTGGCCCGGTAAACGACTGCGTCCAGGCGGCGCTCCAGAAGCTCGATCAGGTTCTGGCCGGTATCGCCCCGGCGCCGGGTCGCTTCCTGGTACATGCGGCGGAACTGACGCTCGCCGATATTGCCGTAATAGCCTTTGAGTTTCTGCTTGGCCTGAAGCTGGGTCCCGTAGTCGGAAACCTTGCGGCGGCGCTGGCCGTGCTGCCCCGGCGGGTAGTCGCGCTTGTTGACCGGGCTCTTGGGCCGGCCCCAGAGGTTGGCGCCCAGGCGCCGGTTGATCTTGTACTTGGATTCGATCCGCTTCGACATGAGCGCATCTCCTATTTTTATGGCTTAACGCCGTTTGTCCCGGTAGGCCATTTAGGCGGGGCGCCTGGGCATAAACCCTGGTCCCTCGTTCCCGGGAAGAAGCGCCGGACTATACGGAAAGGGCCGCGCTTGTCAAACATCTGGGCCCATGTGAGAAACGCCCATGGGACTCATCCCCGACCACGTCAAAGGCTTGGCGATCACGATCCTGGGGGTACTGGTCCTGACCCCGGATAGCCTGCTGGTGCGCCTGATCGGGCTGGATTCCTGGTCCATGGTGTTCTGGCGCGGCCTGCTCATGATGCTGGCCCTGACCCTGGCGCTGGCGGTGTATTACCGGGGCGAAACCTTAGCCAAATTTCTGGCTATCGGGCGGATCGGGCTGGTCATCGCCGGGTTGTTCGCCGTGGGTTCGGTCACCTTCATCCTGGCCCTGCATAACACTAGTGTCGCCAACACCCTGGTCATTCTGGCCGCCGCGCCCTTGATCGCCGCCTTGTTGTCGCGGATGTTCTTGGGTGAGCCGGTGCGCGCGCGCACCTGGATCGCGATCCTGGTCACCTTCGTGGGGATTGCCATCCTGGCCTCGGGCTCAAACGGCGGCGGCGGCACCCTCGGCGATATCATGGCCCTGGCCACCGCCGCCTGCATCGCTGCCGCCTTTACTTTGATTCGCCAGGCCAGGTCGCTCAACATGGTGCCCGCCATGGCCCTTAGCGGCGGCATGACGACGATCATGATGTTTCCCATTGCCGCCCCTCTTTCGATCGCCCCCGGCGAGATTTGGATGCTGCTGATCCTCGGGATAGTTGTGTTGCCGGTCTCCTTCGGTTTGGTGAGCCTGGGGCCGCGCTACATCCCGGCGCCGGAGGTCGCCTTGATCCTCTTGCTGGAGACCGTGCTGGGCCCGTTCTGGGTTTGGCTGGTGCTGGAAGAAACGCCGGGGGCGCGGGCCTTGATCGGCGGCGCGGTGGTGGTGACCGCCCTGATCCTGCATTCCCTCGCCGCCCTCATGACGACAAGCAGATCTGACTAACCCATGCACATCCTGGTCTTCCAACACATCGCCATTGAACATCCCGGAATCTTCCGTGATTTCCTGCGCGAGGACGGGGTGCGCTGGACCGCCGTGGAGCTGGACGCAGGCGAGCCAATCCCCGAGTTGAGCGGCTACGACGCGCTCTGGGTCATGGGCGGCCCCATGGACACCTGGCAGGAGGCCGCCCATCCCTGGCTGATCCCCGAGAAAGCGGCGATCCGCCGGGCGGTCGCCGAGCTAAACCTGCCCTTCCTGGGCGTCTGCCTGGGCCATCAGCTTCTAGGCGAAGCCCTGGGCGGCAAGGTCGGCCCCATGGCCGAGGCGGAAATCGGCATTCTCGATATCGAGCTTACCGAAGACGGCATCGCCGATCCGCTGTTCGCCGGGGCGCCGGGGTTAAGCAAGTGCCTGCAATGGCACGGCGCCGCGGTCCTGGAGCCGCCGCCGGGCGCCCGGGTTCTGGCCCGCTCCCCCGCCTGCGCGGTGCAGGCCATGGCCTTGGGCGCCCATGCCTGGGGCTTGCAATACCATGTCGAGTTGACCCCAGCGACGGTCCCCGAATGGGCCTGCGTCCCCGAATACGCCCAAGCCCTGGAGGCCAGCCTGGGCCAAAACGCCCTGGACCGCTTCGAGGCCGAGGCCGCCCAGAACATGGCAGCCTTCAACCGCGACGCCCGGCGTCTCTACGAAAATTTCATGGCTGTCGCCCGCGACTTGTAAGACACTGATTCTTATTTGTCTTTTCAAACACCGCCTTTACACAGCGTTAAAGCCTTCGTGCTTTCATTGCCCGGTATCCGTGCCCGCCGGCACAAACTCACACAGGGCGGTCTCTCCATGCGCGAGGGCAGAATCAGCATCGTCGTTCCGGCCTTTAACGAGGCGGAAAATCTACCGCTGTTGAAAGACCGGCTCACCAGCGCTCTTGAGGGCTTCGGCGACGTCGAGATCCTTATCGTCGACGACGGCAGCCATGACCGCAGCGCGCAAATCCTGCGCGATTTCGCGGCCGAAGACACGCGGTTGCACTATGTTTCCCTCTCGCGCAACTTCGGCCACCAAAGCGCGCTCAAGGCGGGCCTCGACCGGGCGAGCGGCGCTTGCGTCATCACCCTGGACGCGGATTTGCAGCACCCGCCGGAACATATCGCCGAGATGGTCGAGTCCTGGCGCGACGGTTTCGATGTCGTGAACATGGTGCGCCGGGACGACCCCGGCACCCCGGCCTTCAAGCGCGTGACATCGAAATTGTTCTATCGCTTCGTGAACGCGATCAGCGATTTCGAAATCCGCCCCGGCACCTCGGATTTCCGGCTGCTGGACCGGCGGGTCGTCGATGCCCTGCTAAGGCTCGAGGAACGCACCTTGTTCCTGCGCGGAACCTTGCTCTGGCTTGGCTTTCAACAATGTTACATCGCCTACGATCCGGGCACGCGCGCCCACGGCACGGTCAAATACAACTTTCGCCGCATGATATCCCTGGCCCTGGATGGGATCACATCGTCCAGCACCCGCCCCTTGCGGTTTTCGACCTACCTGGGCGCGGTCATGGCCGGCCTGGGCATGACCTATGCTGGCTATGCCCTGCTCCTCAAGATTTTCGCCGGCGCCCCCGTCTCGGGCTGGGCCTCGCTGCTGGTCGGGATCATGACCTTCGGCGGCGTGCAGCTGCTCATGCTGGGAATCATGGGCGAATACCTGGGCAAGGTGCTGGTCGAGGTGAAAGGCAGGCCCAGCTATATCGTCCGCGAACAAAGCGAGCCGGGCGCCGCCGCGAAGATAAAATCGCCCGTGGCGGCCTTGCAGGCGCGCTTAAGCAACTCCCGAATGTAACGTTAAGCGCCTTAAACGCGAACGAAAATTAAAACGATACCCGCCAGAATCAAGGCGACTCCGGCGGCGTGGGCCGCGCGTATCGTCTCGCCCAAAAAAACATATCCTATGATCTGAGTCGCGACCACGAGACTGCCGGCCGCGACCGGGAACACGACCGACAGCGGCAAGCGGGTCAGGACGCTGTACCAGATCAAAAACCCGGCGCCGTAGAATGCGAATCCCAAAAGGAAATCGGGCGACAGAAATCCGCTCGCGCTCTTCAGTTTGAACAGACCGAATGAACTGACCAACACATAGAGGGTGAACAAACCGATGTTGACGGCCACAGCGCTATCCCAAGCTGACGAAACCCAAGCCTCGCTCCGCGGACCGATACCAGAGGCGGGGCAAGTAGCGGCAAGTCTGGGCGCACGCCGGTAAACATTCCGCTAAGCTAGAGTCTTTCTATCGTTAGGATTTTGGCCGTTTCTTGCCGATAAGGGCGCTGACGACCCCATGGAGGCTGCGGACTTCCTGCTCGGTCAAGTCCGCGCGGGTGAAGAGGCTGCGCAGATTACGCACCATGGCCGGGCGGCGCTCCGGCGGGCGCAAGAATCCGGTATCCTCCAGGGTCGCCTCCAGGCGCTCGAAAAAATTAAGCAACTCTGCCTTGGTGGCCGGGCGGTTGGGGCCCATGGACAGGACGCGCGCCGGGGTTTCGTCCGCCGCCTGGTGCCATTCGTAGCCGATCAAGAGCACCGCCTGGGCCAGGTTGAGGGAGGAGAACGCGGGATTGAGGGGCACCTGGATCACCGCGTCGGCCAGGGCGACATCGTCGCTGGTCAGGCCGGAGCGTTCCGGCCCGAACAACAAACCGGCCTTGCCGCCCGCCGCGCGCAGCTCGGCCGCCGCCTGGCGCGGGGTCACCATGAGCTTGGTCATGTCGCGGGTGCGCGCCGTCGCCGCGTACAAGCGGTCGAGATCCGCGATGGCGTCGCCCAGGGTGTAGAATACGCGCGCGCGCTCCAACACCGCGTCGGCGCCCGAAGCCGCCGCTTCGGCCTGGCGGCTGGGCCAGCCGTCGCGGGGCCGGACCAGGCGCAAATCGCCCAGGCCGCAATTCAGCATGGCCCGCGCCACCATGCCGATATTCTCGCCCAATTGCGGATCGACAAGAATAACCGCCGGCCCGCCCTGGACCGCCGCCTTGGTTTTATCGGTGCCGGCCATGGATCGCGGTTTAGTTGGAATCTGCCAAGGTGCCGCCCGCCGCCGCGCCTTCTTGGATCAGCTTCCAGGTGATGCCGTCGTGCAGGGCGTTGAAGGAGGCGTCGATGATGTTGGGCGACACCCCGACCGTGGTCCAGCGCCGGCCATCCTTGTCGGCGCTTTCGATCATCACCCGGGTCACCGCGCCGGTGCCCGCCTGGGGGGTGAGAATACGCACCTTGTAGTCGGCCAGGCGCATGTCCTGGAGGGCCGGATAAACCGGCAGGAGCGCCTTTCTGAGCGCGTTATCCAAGGCGTTGACCGGGCCGTTGCCGGTCGCGACCTCCATGAGTTGCCGGCCGGCGATTTCGATCTGAACCGTGGCTTCCGATTCCGTGACCAGCTCGCCGCGCGCGTTCCAGCGCCGGTCGTCCATGATCCGGAAACGGGTGAGCTTGAAAAAACCGGGCACGCCGCCGAAGGAGCGCCGGGCCAGAAGTTCGAAACTCGCATCCGCGCCGTCGTAGGCATAGCCCTCGAACTCGCGCGCCTTGACTTGATCTATGAGCGCATTGAGCCGCTTATCGTCGAGGGCGACATCGATATCCAGCTCCCGGAAGCGCGCCAGCACATTGGCTCGCCCGGCCTGATCCGAGACCACGAAATGGCGCTGGTTGCCGACCAGGGCCGGTTCCATGTGCTCGTAGGTGCGCGGGTCTTTCTCGACCGCCGAGACATGAACCCCGCCCTTGTGGGCGAAGGCGCTATCGCCGACATAGGCCGCGTTGAGGGCGGGGGCGCGGTTCAACAACTCATCCAGGAAACGCGACGCACCGGTCAGCTTACACAGTTGTTCATGGGAAACGCCGATCTCGAAATCGGTCTTGAGTTTGAGCGTCGGAATAAGCGAGACCAGGTTGGCGTTGCCGCAACGCTCCCCCAAGCCGTTCAGGGTGCCTTGCAACTGCCGCGCCCCGGCCTTGAGCGCGGCCAGGGAATTCGCCACCGCGTTTTCGGTATCGTTGTGGCAATGAATCCCTAAGTGGCTGCCGGGAATGTGCGCCGTCACCTCGCCCACTATGCGTTCGATCTCATGGGGCAGGGTGCCGCCGTTGGTATCGCACAGGATGACCCAGCGCGCGCCGGCCTCATAAGCCGCCTTGATGCAATCCAGGGCGTAAGACTTGTTGCCCTTGTAGCCGTCGAAGAAATGCTCGGCGTCGAACATGGCTTCGGACTTGTGCTTGAGGGCGTTGGTCACGCTGTCGGCTATCATGTCGACGTTTTCGGCGCGCGGAATTTCCAACGCCACATCGACCTGAAAGTCCCAGGCCTTGCCGAACAAGCAAATCGCCCCAGCCTTGGAATTGGTCAGGGCCGCCTGGCCCGGATCGTTGGCGGCGCTGCGCCCCGGCCGCCGGGTCATGCCGAAAGCCACCAGGCGCGCGGTCGTCAAGGCCGGCGGTTCGGCGAAAAAAGCATCGTCGGTCGGGTTCGCCCCCGGCCAACCGCCCTCGATGTAATCGACCCCCAGGCCATCCAGGATCCGGGCGATGGCCGCCTTGTCGGTCACGCTGAAATCGACACCCTGAGTCTGCGCCCCATCGCGCAGGGTGGTATCGAAAAGATAAATGCGTTTGTCGCCGGTCATGCTTGAAATTTCTTACAAAAAAGAAAAGTTTTTACCACGAAGGCACGAAGAGATTCGCCAAACTGGTGTTCAGCCCTCGCCACAGGGCAATCGTATATCGTTGTGCCGCTGCCGTGTGTTGGCTTGGATCGGCGCTGTGCGTGCTTCGACAAGCTCAGCATGAGGACTTTTCTGAATGCCACACACGATTCATCCTCATCCTGGAGACCTTTGCGCGGCGCGCCTTGAGGGCCGGTATTCGATGGATATTTGTATTGAGCGGGGTTGCGGCGGCTGAGTTTCATGTTTGGGGCGCCGCCCTGACCCCGTTTCGGCCTGTTTTCT
>JAJFGL010000051.1 GCA_021776135.1 Kiloniellaceae bacterium | reverse complement strand
GAATTCTCACCAGCCGGTTCGCCGGCGCGAACGAAAACAACAGCGGTTCAAGTCGCCGGGATCGGCCCAAGGGTTTCTGTCGATCCATGCTACCGTCTACAACGCCTTCTACGCCCAACGCCATCTTCTATCCCGACGTATTTTCAAGGCGTTTCGAGACGAGACGTTCGCCATCTGGAATCAAAGTTGGCTTGCCGCCTGATGCGGATCATGATCGAATTCTGGCGACTGCGGCAGTTAACGTGTCAATGCCGTCCAGGTCCATCAACGTCAGGCGCTCATAACTAGACAATCACCTGCATATTAATGAAGGGACAAGTAGCTCAGTAACCAATATGCTCTTCTCGGCGTCTAAAAAAGACATAAGAGTAAGAGCGCTCGCATGGGAATAGTCCGATGACTCGTCTTACGGAGTTTGATGCTGAGCATGATTTCAAGATAAGCAAGCAGGCATGCGACTGGACGGTCCGAGCCATTTCAGTCCTCCGTACCCGGCTTGCGCTCAATATAAAAATGCACCATAGCGCGGGGCAGTTGGACGCCGGCGAAATCTTCCTGTTCAACCACTTCGCCCGTTTTGAGACCTTTATCCCCAACTACATCATCCACCAAGAAACAGGCGCATACTGCCGGTCCGTCGCCTCTAGCGAGTTCTTTGAAGAGGGTAACGCCTTCGGCCGCTACCTCCTGTCATTAGGCACGGTGCCCAACAACTACCGGCGCCTGTTACCATTTCTGGCCCAGGAAATTCTCAAAGGCCGCAAGGTGATCGTGTTCCCGGAAGGCGGCATGGTGAAGGACCGGCGCGTCGTCGACCGAGACGGCGAGTTCAGCGTCTATTCCCGCACAGCAAAGGGACGGCGCAAGCACCATTCCGGTGCCGCGGTGTTGGCGCTGACTTTGGACGCCTTCAAAACGGGAATTCTAGAGAATTTCAAGGCAGGTAAAATCAGTCAGCTTGAGCGATGGACTGAGAAACTAGACCTCGCGAGCATGGACGCCCTACTCGCCGCCGTGCGCCGGCCGACCTTGGTGATGCCGTCGAACATCACTTTCTATCCGATCCGGGTGAGCCAGAATTTGTTGAAGCGGGGTGCCGAACTCTTCGCCAACGGCTTGAACCTGCAATTTTCCGAGGAGCTGCTGATCGAGGGCAACCTACTGCTCAAGAACACCGATATGGACCTCCGTATTGGCGAAGGTATTCACACCGGAAAGACCTGGTCGTTTATGGAACGTAAGCTACTGGGTTTGGCCGTGAGGCGGATTGATTCGCTTGATGACCTGTTCGAGGCCACGTGCCACGCGAGAGATTGGCGCCAACGCTTGGTACATGTCTGCATTCGCGACCACGTCGACCCCATGCGCGACGAATACATGCCCGCCATGTATCAGGGTGTCAGTATCAATCTCTGTCATCTGGCGTCACGTCTCATATTCCTGCACTTGGACGAGAAAAGGAGTGAAGCAAATCAATCTGCCTTTCACAGAACGCTGTATCTCGCCATCAAGCTTGCCCAGGCCGTGCCTGACATCCATCTGCACCGAGGACTGGCCAATCCGGAAGGATATGCCGGTTTGCTTGAGGAGGGTGCCCGGCCCCTTGAACAGTTCATGTCGTCCGCCGAAAACCTCAATCTGATTGCTCGCGATGTTCAAACGTATAGATTTTTGCCGAAATTATGCGAGGAGCAAGATTTCGACGAAATCCGGATGGAAAATCCGATCGATGTCTATGCTAACGAGATGGCGCCAGTTACGTCGGCGCGGGATGCCGTGGAAAAGGCGTTCGCTCAGGCTCCGGCGCTATCTGCTCAGGACTTGGCGCGCCACGTGTTCGACGACGAGGTACGGTCCTTTGCCTGGGACCGACAGATGTTCCGCCGCGATAGGTACCATGGAATAAATGATCAGGAAACCGCAACGGCGGATGGATCTCCTTACATGTTGATTCCAGACGGCGGCGGCAACGGCCTCGCCGTTGTCCTCGTACATGGTTTCCTGGCATCGCCCGCCGAACTCCGGAAACTGGGCGAACGGATTGCCGCCGCCGGCCAACCTGTCATCGGTGTGCGCCTGAAGGGACACGGCACCTCGCCCCACGATTTACAGACCCGCGACTGGAAAGAATGGCTCACAGCGGTGCGTCGGGGCTACGGGATTATCGCGCCATTCGCCGACAAGGTGTGCTTGGTCGGCTTTTCCACCGGCGGCGCGCTGTCGCTGATCCTGGCTGCGGAACATCCCGACAAATTAGCCGGAGTCGCCATCGCGTCGACACCGCTAAGATTCCGCAACAAGAACCTTGTGTTCGTCCCGTTGTTGCATGGCGCCAATAAATTGGCGGGGCTGACGCCCGCCTATGAGGACCAGATGTCGTTCCGCCGCAACGAATCCGAGCACCCGGAGATCAATTACCGCCACATCCCTCTCAAAGGCCTTTACGAATTGCGCCGAGCGGTCGCGGCCATGAGCGGAGCGCTTGGCGACGTGACATGCCCGACGGTCATTCTTCAAGGAGACGGCGACGGGGTAGTCGATCCGCATAGCGCCGATTTGATCCACCGGAAACTCGGTTCTCGGGATAAGCAACGCATATGGGTCCAGGCCACCCGCCATGGTATTCTTAACGAGAATATCGGCAACGCTCAAGAAAAGGTGCTCGCGTTCCTTGAGCGCTTATGTGAGTGCGTGGTCGACGATCATCCGCGTGAGCATTTGTATGCCTGGGAGGCGGCCTACACTGGCGCCGGTCAATGGCACGCGCCACTGCCGATGAAACCGCTTTATGCCATTTTCGATGACGCGGTTGCCCGGTTTTCTCATCGTCCATGCATCGAGTTCATGGGTCGCTCATTCGATTACAATGAAATCGCCGGTCTGACCGAACGCGCCGCGGCGGGGTTGCAGCGCATCGGTGTCATCAAGGGCACGCGTGTCGGCCTTTGTCTGCCGAACACACCGTTTTCGGTGATCTGCTATTTCGCCATCCTCAAGGCCGGTGGCACCGTCGTCAACATCAACCCGTTATATGCGGAACGGGAGATCGACCATCTGGTTAGGGACTCGGGCATGGAGATCGCCATCACCCTTGACCTCGAGCATCTGTTTTCAAAAATCGCTCCCATATTAGGGCACGGTGAACTCCGCAAGATCGTGGTTTGCAGCATGCGTGCGGCCCTGCCGATGTTGAAGGGAGTGCTGTTTTCCATTTTCAAAGCTGAAGAGATCAGCAATTTGCCCGACGATGACCGGTTCGTACCGTTCGAAACACTGCTTGACAAAGACACGCCGCTGGTACCACCGGCGATCGATCCCGAACACGATATTGCCGTGCTGCAATATACCGGCGGTACCACCGGCGTGCCGAAAGGCGCCATGCTGACCCATGCCAATCTATCCGCCAACACCGAACAGGTCCGCCGGCTCTACAAAGATGCCAAGGAAGGAGGCGATCGCGTCCTGGTAGTGCTGCCACTGTTTCATGCTTTCGCCATGACGGTGGCCATGAACTACGCCATTGCCACCGGATCACAGATGATCCTGCTGCCGCGCTTCGAAATTGAGGAAACCCTGAAGACCATCGAAGAATCGCGGCCGACCCTTTTCCCCGGCGTGCCCGCCCTGTTCTCTGCCATCGGCGCATACCCCGGCGTGAGCGAACGGGACCTGTCATCTATCCGGGTCTGCATATCCGGCGGCGCACCTTTGCCGGTTGCCACCAAAAACACTTTCGGGGCGCTGACCGGCTGCCAGATCGTCGAGGGATACGGCCTCAGCGAGGCGTCTCCCGTGGCTGCCTGCAACCCTATCGATGGCATCAACAAAACCGGTTCGATCGGCATTCCCCTGCCGCGGACGATTATCGAAATTCGTGATCCTAAAATGCCGGACAAGCTCATGCCGCCCGGTGAAATCGGCGAAATCTGCATCGACGGCCCTCAGGTGATGGCCGGATATTGGCGCTACTCGGAAGAGACTGCCAAGGTGTTGGACGGTGGTGTCCTGCATACCGGCGATTTGGGATACATGGACGAAGACGGGTTCTTTTTCCTGGTCGACCGGCAGAAAGACCTGATCCTCAATGGTGGCTACAATGTTTACCCCCGGGTTATCGAGGAAGCGCTCGTTCAGTTCGCGGATGTGGTCGAAGCTTCGGTCATCGGCGTCCCCCATCCCCAACGGGGCGAGGTCCCAAAGGCTTTCGTGACGCTTAAGGACGGCGCGACGGAAAATGCCGAAGCTATCAGGGCCTTTTTGGCAGACAAGCTGTCGCCCATGGAAATGCCCCGGGAAATCGAATTCCGCAAGGCGTTGCCAAAAACCTTAGTCGGGAAATTGTCCAAGAAAGAACTCATCGAAGAGGAAGCGGCGCGCCGCGTACATGCGGAGAACACGCTCGAGGCCGATCTCTTCCCCAACCGGAGCGAGCCCGCATGAAACCCGTCGTCGTCGCTGCTTACCACCGTTCTCCGTTCACTCTCGCTTTCAGGGGGGCCCTGGCGCGCGTCCGTTCGGACGACGCGGCTGCCCAGGTGATCCGTCGCCTGATAGAAAATAGCCGGGTCAGGCCGGAGGATATCGAAGACTTGATCGTCGGCTGTGCCTTTCCCGAGGCGGAACAAGGTTTGAACGTGGCGCGCTTGATCGGGTTCTTGGCCGACTTGCCCCTCACGGTTGCCGGGGTCACGGTCAACCGTTTTTGCGGTTCGTCCATGCAGGCCATCCACATGGCCGCGGGAGCAATACAGATGAACGCTGGCGAGGTCTTTATCTGCGCTGGCGTGGAGTTCATGACCCGGGTGCCCATCATGGGGTTCAACCCGATGCCGAACCCAGCTTTGTTCAAGCGTTATCCTCAGGCCTACATTTCGATGGGAGAAACGGCTGAAAACCTCGCCGTCAAGTATGGTCTGAACCGGCGCGAGCAGGATGCCTTGGCCGCGCAAAGCCATGTCAAGGCGGCCCGGGCCCAGGTCGAGGGCCGCTTCGCGGACGAAATCGTACCCATTGATAGTGTTGGCGGCACCGTAGAAAAGGACGGCTGCATCCGTCCGGACAGTACGGTGGAAACGCTGGCGAAGCTAAAACCGGCGTTTGACGAGCACGGCATGGTGACCGCCGGTACGTCGTCACCACTAACCGACGGCGCGTCCGCTGTGCTGGTCTGCTCGGAAGACTACGCGGCGAAGGCGGGCCTTGAGCCGTTGGCGAGGATCAAGGGCATCGCCACGTCGGGGTGCCAACCTGAAATTATGGGGATCGGCCCAGTGGCGTCATCGAAAAAGGCGTTAGCGCGCGCCGGCATTAGCGTTGACGACCTGGACGTGATCGAACTCAACGAGGCGTTTGCCTCACAGGCGCTAGCCAGCATCCAAGACCTCGGACTCGATCCGGCGAAGATCAATCTGGACGGTGGCGCCATTGCGATAGGCCACCCGCTCGGCGCCACCGGCGCCCGCATCACCGGCAAGGCAGCCCAGTTGCTGAAACGCGAAGGCGGGCGATATGCGCTGGTAACACAATGCATTGGCGGCGGCCAAGGAATCGCTACTATTCTCGAGGCGGTGTGATGGTCGGCATCCGAAAGGCGGCGGTGATCGGCGCGGGCGTCATGGGCGCGGGCATCGCGGCCCACATCGCTAACGCTGGTGTGCCCGTGCACCTTCTCGATATCGTGCCGAACGATGCCAACGAGCGCGACGCTATCGCCAAGGGTGCCGTCGACAAGCTGTTGAAAGCCGATCCGGCGCCGTTGATGCACAAGCGCAACGCCAGGCTGATCACGCCGGGTAATACCGAAGACCATCTGGAGCGGTTGGCTGATTGCGATTGGATCATCGAGGCGGTGGTCGAAAACACCGCCATCAAACGCGACCTGTACGGTCGGATTGCCGCCGTCCGCCATGCCGGAGCGGTGGTGTCGTCGAACACTTCAACGATTCCGCTCAAGGAATTGACAAAAGGGATGGACGATTCGCTCCGCAGGCATTTTTTGATCACGCACTTCTTCAATCCCCCGCGTTACATGCGATTGTTCGAAATCGTCGCCGGTCCCGATACTCTGAACGGCGTGACCCATGCGATCCGTGACTTCGCGGACAAGTCTCTGGGCAAAACCGTCATCGACTGCAAGGACACACCCGGCTTCATCGCCAACCGGATCGGGACATACTGGCTGCAATGCGCCGTAGTCGAGGCGATTGACGGCGGCGTTGATATAGAGACCGCCGACGCCGCGATCGGCCGGCCGTTTGGCATCCCCGGGACCGGCGTGTTCGGGCTGCTTGATCTGGTCGGTCTCGATCTGATGCCGCATGTGCTGTCGAGTTTGGCGGGCGCGCTGCCGGCGAGTGACCCATTCCATTCCGTTCACCGCGAGCCAGAACTAATCGAACGGATGATCGACGACGGCTACACCGGGCGCAAGGGAAAGGGCGGATTCTACCGGCTTGATCCTTCGGGCGGGAAAAAGACCAAGCAGGTGCTCGACCTGCAAACCCGGGACTACCATGATGCGCGGCGCCCGAAGCCCGCCGGCGTCAAGGCGGCAAGCAGAGGCGGCCCTCGGGCCTTGATGGAACACCAGGACGCCGCAGGCCGCTATGCCTGGGCGGTGATGGCGAAGACTCTCGCCTACGCGGCCCGGCTGATCCCCGAAATTGCCGATGACCCGGCTTCGATCGATGAGGCCATGCGGCTCGGCTACAATTGGAAATACGGTCCGTTCGAGTTGATCGATAAACTGGGGCCGCCTTGGCTCGCCGCCAAGCTGCGGAGCAAAGGCAGCGACGTACCCGCCTTCCTGGATAGGATCGGCGACGGCACCTTCTACCGGGTCGATAACGGAACGCTGCAACAATTCACCGACGCGCAGGGTTTTATTCCGGTCCCGCGCCCGGCGGGCGTGCTGTTGCTTCAGGATATCAAGCGCCGTGCCGAACCGGTGGCAAGCAACCGTTCGGCCAGCCTGTGGGACATCGGTGACGGGGTTGCCTGCCTGGAATTCCATTCCAAGATGAATTCCCTGAACCCGTTCAGTCTGTCCACGGTCAACAAGTCCATCGATATCGTACGGCGAGATTTCAAAGCGCTGGTGATCTACAACGAAGCCAGCCAGTTCTCCGTCGGCGCCAATATCGGCCTGTTGTTGATCCCCATTTTTCTGCACGCCTGGTTTCTGGTCAAACCCCTGATCACCATTGGCCAAAACGCCTACCGGCGGCTCAAGTTCGCGCCATTTCCCGTGGTCAGCGCCCCCTCCGGCATGGCCTTCGGCGGCGGCTGCGAAATTCTCCTGCATAGCGATGCCATACAGGCCCATGCGGAAACCTATACCGGGCTGGTCGAAGCCGGCGTCGGGATCGTGCCCGGCTGGGGTGGCTGCAAGGAGATGCTGCTGCGCTGGACCGCGAACCCGGATCGCAAGAAGGGCCCCATGCCCGCCGTCATCAGTGTCTTCGAGACCATCGCCATGGCCGCCGTCGCCAAGTCCGCGGCGGAAGCCCAAGACCACCTCTTCCTGCGGCCCGGCGACGGCATCACCATGAACCGTGACCGGCTGTTGGCCGATGCCAAGAACCGTGCGCTGGAACTGGCTGTGGACTACCAGCCTCCGCTACCGCGGGAAATCCAGCTTCCCGGTCCGACGGCGCGGGTCGCGATGGATCTGGCAGTCGCGGGACTTCACAAGCAGGGCAAGGCGACATCGCACGACGTCACGGTTGCGCACGCTCTGGCGGAGGTGTTGTCCGGCGGCCGCACGGACATGACCGAGACCGTCAGTGAAGACGAAATCCTGGCCCTGGAACGCAAGGCGTTTATGAAACCGATCCGCACGCCACAGACCATCGCACGGGTGAAGCACATGTTGAAAACCGGCAAGCCCCTCAGGAACTGAGGAGGCGATCATGATCACTGCTCTTATCATAGCCGCTCTCCTTTGGTTCGTAGTGGGCCTGTATTTGGGGCGAGGATATCTCGCTTGGACCGGGACGCTGATCCTAGGCATCGCGGCCTTCCTCGTGGATCAGGGCGCGTTGACGATTGGCCTTCAGATCACGGCGGAAGTTGGTGCGGCCATTGCTGCCCTGTTTGGCATTCCGGCGATCCGCCGAGTCGTCGTCTCGGCCCCCGCCCTGTCGTTCGTCCGGGGTATTCTGCCGACCATGGGCGAGACCGAGCGGATCGCACTGGAAGCCGGCACCGTCGGGTGGGACGGCGAACTGTTTTCCGGTGATCCGGACTGGAAGAAATTGCTGAATTTCCAACCGCCACCCCTGTCTGAAAAGGAAAGGGCGTTCCTCGATGGTCCTGTCGAGGAGTTTTGCCGGATGATCGACGATTGGGAGATTACCCAAAGCCGGGACCTGCCCGAGGACGGCTGGGCGTTTCTTAAGAAGAATGGATTTTTCGGCATGATTATACCGGAGGAATATGGCGGCCTCGGCTTCTCGGGGCTGGCGCATTCCTCGGTGGTGGTCAAGCTGACCAGCCGCAGCATCACCGCCGCCGTCGTGGTCATGGTGCCCAACTCCCTGGGGCCGGGGGAATTGCTGGTCCACTACGGCACCGAAGAACAGAAAGAACACTATCTGCCCCGGCTCGCGCGTGGCGAGGACATCCCCTGCTTCGCGCTGACCGAACCCACCGCCGGCAGCGACGCCGCCAACGGCCAAAGCTCGGGCGTGGTCTGCAACGCGACCTATGATGGCAAGGAAGTGTTGGGGCTACGGCTCAATTTCTCCAAGCGTTACATCACATTGGCGCCGGTGGCGACGGTGATCGGACTCGCCTTCCGGGCGCTCGATCCAGATGGTCTGCTCGGCGGCGAAGAAGATCTCGGTATCACCTGCGCCCTCTTGCCCCGCGACCTGGACGGTATGGACATCGGCAACCGGCACGACCCCATGGGCATTCCGTTCCCCAACGGGCCCATCTTCGGTACCGATGCGTTTATCCCCTTGGATTTCGTTATTGGAGGGCACGACGGCATCGGCCAGGGCTGGCGCATGCTGATGGAAAGTCTCGCCGCTGGACGCTCCATCTCGTTGCCTGCCCAATCCGTCGGTGCAGTACAGCTGGCGGCGCGGGTGGCCGGCGCCTACGGCACCGTGCGCGAGCAGTTCGGCTCGCCGATCGGCCGCTTCGAAGGGATCGAAGAGCCGCTCGCGCGGATCGCCGGGCACGCCTACTTTATGGACGCGGCCCGTCGGCTCACTTGCGGCTTCGTCGACGCCGGCGAGAAACCCTCGGTGCCGTCGGCCATCGTCAAGGCGTACCTCACCGAGGGTATGCGTCAATGCATGAATGACGCCCTCGATATCCGCGCGGGGGCCGCCATCTGCAGGGGGCCGCGCAACATCCTCGCTCAGGGCTATGCGGGCGTGCCGGTCGCTATCACTGTCGAGGGCGCGAACATCCTGACCCGGTCCATGATCGTGTATGGCCAGGGTGCCATTCGCTGTCATCCCTTCGTTCAGGATGAGATGGCCGCGGTTGCCGAGGACGATCTAGGCCGGTTTGATCGGGCGCTGTTCGGCCATGTGAATTTCACCACAACGAATGCGACGCGGTCGCTTCTGTTGGGCATCAGCGGCGGGAGACTGGCCAAGGCGCCAGTATCCGGGTTCGAGGCGCCATATTACCGGAAACTGACCCGCTACAGTGCCGCCTTCGCATTCCTCTCGGACATGGCGTTGATGACACTGGGCGGTTCGTTGAAGCGGCGCGAGAAACTGAGCGGACGATTTGCGGACGCGCTGGCCTGGATGTATCTGGGTTCCGCCGCGTTGAAACGGTTCAGCGACGACGGACGTCCGGACGAAGACAAGGTCTTGCTTCTCTGGTCGTTGGAACTGGCGCTGTTCCGGATTGAGACTGCTTTGGCTGGATTGCTCGATAATTTTCCTGTTCGCCCGGTTGCGTGGTTTCTGCGGGCGCTCGTGCTGCCCTACCGCCTCACCCGAAAATTGCCTTCCGATATCCGGGGTTCACAAGCCGCCAAGGCCTTGCTGGAAGGGGATGAACGGCGAGAGCGATTGACCGCCGACATCTTTGTGCCCAAAGACGACACGCCCGGTCTTGGCCTTCTGGAGCGGGCCATGGAAATGGCCGTTGATGCCCGACCCGTGGTCGCCAAGATTCGCGATGCGATCCAGACCGGGATGGTGGAGAAGACGCCAGCGGAGACCCTAGCGGAACGGGCGTTGGAAGCTGATATCATCACGTTAAATGAAAAGGGTGCCCTGGACTCCGCGGATACGGCACGCCTGAAAGCGATCCAGGTGGATTGGTTCGATGCCGAGACCTACCAAGCACTCCGCTGACCGGGCGCCGCGTTGGCGCGGACGGCATTGACACGTTAATTGCCGCAGTCGCCAGAATTCGATCGTGATCTGCATCAGGCTGCAAGCCAAGCTTGATTCCAGACAGCGAACGTCTCGGCTCGACACGCCTTGAAAATACGCCGGGATTGAAGATGGCGTTGGGCGTTGAAGGCGTTGTAGACGGCAGCGTGGATCGACAGAAACCCTTGGGCCGATCCTGGCGACTTGAACCGCTGCTGTTTTCGTTCGCGCCGGCGGACCGGCCGGTGTGAATTCTCGGCTCGATTGTTCGCTCGTAATCCCAGATCATGGACAGCGGATAGCCGCTCTTTGCGGATGGCGACAGCGTAGGATTTCAGC
>JAJFGL010000006.1 GCA_021776135.1 Kiloniellaceae bacterium | reverse complement strand
CGGCTAGGAGCGTGGGCTGTAGCGATGTGGGTCATCGGAAAGCCCGCGCGACGCCGTCCGAAAGCCTTGGTAATGCGCCGTTCCGGTCGCGCGGGCGACCCGCCGGAGGGCGTCGGAAAGCCTTGACGATGTGCCGCATCGCCTGCGGCTTTCCTCCTGCCCGGCGGATCGCCTGCGCGATCTCTAGGGGTCAATAACAAGGATCTTTGGTATGAGTTTATCCGCGCCATGACACCCCCTGAAGCGAAAGGCCTGCTGCCCGCCGGCCTAACCGACGGCTTGCCGCCCTTCGCGGCCCAGGAAGCCGAGGTTGTCGAGCGCCTGGTCGCCGGGTTCGCGGCCCAGGGCTACGACCGGGTTAAACCGCCGCTGCTGGAGTTCGAGGACACCTTGCTGTCCGGCGCGAATAACGATCTGGCGCAGCAGACTTTCCGCCTCATGGACCCGGTCAGCCAGCGTATGCTGGGCCTGCGCGCGGACATGACGCCCCAGGTGGCGCGGATCGCCGCGGCCCGCTTGGGCAAGTCGCCCCGGCCCCTGCGTTTGTGCTATGGCGGCCAGGTTTTGCAAGTCAAGGGCAGCCAGATGCGCCCGGAACGCCAATTCGGCCAGGTCGGCGTCGAGCTCATCGGCGCGCCTCAGGAGCGGGCCGACGCCGAAGTCATTCTGCTCGCCGCCGAGGTCCTCACGGCGGTCGGTGTCGGGCGCCTGTCCATCGATCTCAATCTCCCGACCCTGGTCGGCGCCCTGGCCAAAAGCCTGGGCATGGCGGCGCCTAAGATCCTGGATTTGAGCCAGGCCCTGGACCGCAAGGATGTGGCGGCGCTTAACGCCATCGCGGGCCCGGAGGCGGCACCCTTCGCCGCCTTGTTGCGGGCCGCCGGGCCGGCGCCCGCGGCTCTCGAGGCCTTGGCGCGGATCGATTTGCCGGAGGCCCAGGCGGCGGAGCTTGCCCGCCTGCGCCGGACGATCGAATTGATTCGCGCCACGGCGCCCGACCTGACCCTTACCCTCGACCTGACCGAGCATCGCGGCTTCGAATATCACTCCGGGATCAGTTTCATTATTTTCGCCCGCGATGTGCGGGGAGAATTGGGGCGCGGCGGGCGCTACAACGCCCTTGCCACCGCGGACCAGGGCGAAACCGCCTCGACCGGGTTTACCCTCTACATGGATAGCGTGTTGCGCGCCCTGCCAAAGCCCAAGCCGGGGCGCCGGATTTACCTGCCGCCCGCTTGCGCGCCGGCGCGCGCTAGGGATTTACGGGCCGGCGGCTGGGTTACCCTCGGCGGCCTGGACGAGAGCGCGGACGCGCGGAGCGAGGCGGCGCGCCTGGGATGCAGCCACGTTCTCCTGAACGATCGAATCGAAGAGCTGGAGGCTTAGTGAACGATGGCGAATGTCGTGGTGGTCGGATCGCAATGGGGCGACGAAGGTAAAGGCAAGATCGTCGATTGGCTGTCCGAGCGCGCCGATGTGGTGGTGCGTTTTCAAGGCGGGCACAATGCCGGTCACACGCTGGTTATCGACGGCAAGGTCTATAAGCTTTCGCTTCTGCCCTCCGGCGTGGTGCGGCCCGGCAAGCTCTCGATTATCGGCAACGGCGTGGTGGTCGATCCCTGGGCCCTGGTGGAGGAGCTTGAGCGGGTGCGCGCCCTTGGCGTGGTCCTGACCCCTGAAAACCTGCGTATCGCGGAAAACGCGGCACTGATCCTGCCCTCTCATGGGGCCGTTGACCGGGCCCGGGAGGCGGCGGCGCGCGGCGGCTGCGCCATCGGCACCACGGGCCGGGGCATCGGCCCGGCTTACGAGGATAAAGTCGGCCGCCGCGCCGTGCGCCTGTGCGACCTGGCCGACGAGACCGCGTTGCGCGAACGCCTGGAGGGCCTGCTGCTTCATCACAACGCCATCCTGCGGGGCTTGGGCGAGACCGAGGTCGAGTCCGAAGAGATCATGAAGCTCTTGCGCGAAGTCGCGCCCAAGGTGCTGCCTTTCGCGGATCGGACCTGGCAGAGCCTCTTCGAGGCCCGCAAGGCCGGGCGGCGGATTCTGTTCGAAGGCGCCCAGGGCGCCATGCTGGATGTCGATCACGGCACCTATCCCTTTGTGACCTCCTCCAACACCATGGCAGGTCAGGTCTTCGCCGGGTCCGGAGTCGGCTATGGCGCGGTCGATTATGTGTTGGGCATCACCAAGGCCTATACCACGCGGGTCGGGTCCGGCCCGTTTCCAACCGAATTGCACGACGATAACGGCCGCCTGCTTGGCGAACGGGGCCATGAGTTCGGCACCGTGACCGGGCGGCGCCGGCGGTGCGGCTGGTTCGATGCCGTGATGGTGCGCCAGGCCGTGCGCATTGGGCAGATCGACGGCATCGCCTTCACCAAGCTCGACGTGCTCGACGGCATGGCCGAGTTGAAGGTCTGCGTGGGCTACAAGATCGATGGCCGCGCCACCGATCACCTGCCGGCCCTGCCGTCCCTGCAAGCCCGGGCCGAGCCGGTCTATGAGGTCATGGAAGGCTGGAGCGAAAGCACATGCGGCGCGCGAAGCTGGGCGGACTTGCCGGCCAAGGCGGTCAAGTATATCCGCCGGGTCGAGGAATTGATCGAAACCCCCGTCGCCCTGCTATCGACCAGCCCCGAGCGCGACGACACCATCCTGGTCCGCGATCCCTTCGCCGATTAGCGGCGGACGATAAGCGAAGAAACGTCACCCCGGATCGCGTCCACTGCTGTCCGGTTTAACTTCGCGGTCCCGCCAGAACAAGTTCTTGGCACCGCAAGTCCCCCCACCCCGGCCCTCCCCCTCAAGGGGGGAGGGGGAATATTGGCGTTCTCCCACTAACTCCCTCCCCCTTTTCGACGGGGGAGGGTTGGGGTGGGGGTGACAGCCGCGCCAAGTCTTCCCGGTGCCCGAAGACGCGCCGCTTTCCAATCCAAAACCGCGCGGAATGCTTGAACGTATTTAAATACCGCTACGATGAAACGCGCCCATAATTTTTAACCGGACACCAGTGGATCGAGTCCGGGGTAACGGCTTAATGGCTATGCGGCCTAAAGCCGGTTACCCGGCAACACGGTCGAGGGCGAGCGGTAGCCGTCGCTGGGGACGACCCAGATAATGCTGTCCGGGCCGTCGGAAAAGATATCGTAACAGTCCCAGCCCGTTCCCTGCCACCAGGAGCAATATTGGTTCTTGGCCGGGTCCGTGCGCCATTTTCCGGGCGAGGGGGCACTGCCCTCGGCGACGTAGGTGGTGGCGCCGTTCTTGGCGAAGAACTGCTTGAAGGCGGTGCCCTTCCAGTTGCCGTCGACGGTGTTTCCGGCAAGGGCGGCCTCAATCTCGGCGGCATTCAATTGCCGCTCGCCGGCCGATGCCGGCGCGATGGCGGTTAAGGCGAAGATAACGCCGGCGGCCGCGATGAGCTGCTTGAGCATGAGGAACCCCTTTCCAAATTACCTGTCATGGCAATTCAGGCAGAATTCCCGCCCGCGATCAAGCTGCGGCTTGCGAGTCCTCGGTGCTGGTTTTGTAGACCGTTTCGCCGGTCAGGTTATCGACGCCGCGCAGAGAAACCTCGTAGCCCCACAGCCGCGCGATGTGTTTCAAGACCTCGTCGCGGCTTTTCCCGGCCAAGGCGATGCCGTCGCGTACGGTATGTTCCAGGCATAAACGCCGGTCGCCGCGCAGGTCCAGATCGACGACTTGGATATTCGGTTCGAGCGCACCCAGATCGAAATTCCGGGAAATCGTCCGCCTGACGCTATCGTAGCCGCGTTCGTCATGGATAGAGGCCACCGTGTAGTGATCGTCTTTCTCGTTATCGCTCAATACGAAGAGGCGCATTTTACGAATCAGGTGTGGGCTTAGATACTGCAGGATAAAGGATTCGTCGCGGTGGTTCGCCCAGGCATCGCGCAGGGTGCCGCGCCAGTCGCCATTGCCGGCGATCTCCGGCAGCCACTCACGGTCCTCCTCGCTTGGTTCGGTGCAAATCCGGCGAATGTCCTGCATCATCTCGAATCCAAGCGCATAGGGGTTAATGCCGTTGTAGCGCTGGTCGTCGAAAGCCGGCTGGAAGACGACGCTGGAATGACTGTGCAGAATTTCCAGCATGGCGCCTTCGGTGATGAGCCCCTGGTCGTAAAGTTCGTTGACAATGTAGTAGTGAACGAAGGTGGCGCAGCCTTCGTTCATGACCTTGGTCTGTTTTTGCGGATAGAAATATTGCGCGATCTTGCGCACGATATGCAGGAGTTCGCGCTGCCAGGAATCCAGGATCGGGCTGTTTTTCTCCAGGAAATAGAGCAGGTTTTCTTCCGGCAAGCGCAGTTTTTTCTTGCGTTCCGCGATTGTTAGCTCGGCCTCGCTGGCGTCGATACCGCCCTTGGGGTTGGGCAAGGTGCGCCATAGGTCGTTGAAGGTGCGCTCCTCGTATTCCTGGCGTTCGCGGGCGCGCGCTTTCTCCTTGCCCGGGCCGCCGCGCGGGGTTCGCCGGTAGCGGAACACGCCGTGGTCCATCAAGGCGTGGGCGGCGTCCAGAATCTCTTCGACCGCGGCGAAACCGTGACGTTCCTCGCACTTGGCGATGAAGCCCTTGGCGAATTCCATGTAGTCGAGCACCGCGCCGGCATCGGTCCACTGCCGGAACAGGTAGTTGTTTTTAAAAAAGTGATTGTGGCCAAAGGCCGCGTGGGCGGTCACCAGGGCCTGCATGGCCATGGAATTTTCTTCCATGTGGTAAGAGATGCAGGGGTCCGAGTTGATAACCAGCTCGTAGGCGAGGCCGCGCGCTCCCTTGCGGTATAGCTTCTCCTCGCGGACGAAGTGCTTGCCGAAGGACCAGTGCCGGTACATCAGCGGCATGCCGATCGAGGAATAAGCATCAAGCATTTGCTCGGCCGAAATGATTTCGATTTGATTCGGATATACCTCGAGTCCCAGATCCTCGACCGCGATTTTCTCTATGGCGTCATAGGTCCGCGACAGGGTATCGAAGCTCCATTCCGACCCTTCGAAGAGAAAAGCGTTTTTCCGTTTTCCAGACTTTCTTGCCATGTCCGTCTTCTTCCCACTCAGGCGCTGGCTTTATCGGGCGCCGCCGCGCCCTGGTTCTGCTTGGCGAAAAGCTCGCGGAATACGGGGTAGATGTCACCGGGCCGGGCAATGCGCTTGGCCTGGAAATTACCCCAGGTCTGCCCGGCTTCCCGGTACGCGCGCCATAGGGCGGTGCCGTTGTCCGACGACTTGAAGATGTCGGCCTCGCGCTCGTCCAGAATCTCGACATAGGCGTAATACTGGCACAGGGGCATGATGACCTCGTCGAGCATACGCACGCATTTTTCCGAATCGCCGGAGAAATTGTCGCCGTCGGAGGCCTGAGCGGCGTAGATATTCCACTCCTGGGTCGGGTAGCGTTCCTGGACCACGCGCAGCATCTCCTCCAAGGCCGTGCTCACGACCGTGCCGCCGGTTTCCCGGCTATAGAAAAACGTGTCTTCGTCAACTTCCTGGGCTTCGTGGGTGTGGCGGATGAAGACGATGTCGATCCGGTCGTAGCGGCGCTTGAGGAAGAGGTGAAGCAGGATGAAAAACCGCTTGGCCAATTCCTTTTCGCGTTCGCCCATGGAACCCGATACATCCATGAGGCAAAACATGACCGCCTTGGTATTGGGCAGGGCCTCGCGCTCGAAGCGGTTGAAGCGGATATCGAGGGGGTCGATGAAGGGCACGACCTTGCGCTTGCGTTCGAGCCGTACCAGTTCCGCCCGTAATTCGGCGATCCTCGCCGTATCTTCGGGGCGCGGATCGCGCTCGAGACTCTCGATTTGCGCGGCGATCGCGTCCAGATCTTTTTGCTTGGGCCGGTGCAGGGCGATGCGCCGGCCATAGCTGTTGCGCATGGTGCGCAGGACATTGATGTTGGTCGGTGCTCCCGACACCGTATAACCGGCGCGCCGGGGCTTGAAGGCGATAACTTCCTTCAGGCTGGTCTTCACCAGATCCGGCAATTCCAGATCCTCGAAGAACAGCTCCAGAAATTCCTCGCGCGACAGGGTGAATTGGAACTCGTCGGTTCCCTCGCCGCCGTCGGCGGCTTCTTTTCCAGCGCCGCCACCGGCGCCGCCCTTGGGTTTGGACAATTTATCTCCGGCGGAGAATTCCTTATTTCCGGTGAGAACCTGGTCGCGCTTTCCGCCCTTGGATGAATGATGGAACTTGGGTTCGCCAATTCCTTTGGTGGGCACGCTGATAACCTGGCGGCCATCCACGTCGGCGATGCTCCGGTCCTTGACCGAGCGGTTGATGACGTTTTTAAGCTGCGCCCGCGCCCGGCGCAGGAAACGCTGGCGGTTGCTGAGGCTCTTATCCTTGGGGTTTAGGCGCCGGTCGATGAAGTTGGGCATGCCACTTACCGTTGCTCAGCCGGCCTTGTTTACCCGCATGTACCACTCCACGAGGCGGCGAACCTGCCGCTCGGTGTAGCCACGCTTCTTCATGCGCCGCAGGAACTCGTGGTGCTGCTTGTCGGTGGCGCTGTCCTTCTTGGTGCCGAAGCTGATTACCGGCAGCAGGTCCTCGACCTGGCTGAACATGCGCTTTTCGATAACTTCACGCAGTTTTTCATAACTGGTCCAGGACGGATTCTTGCCTTCGTTCTTGGCCTTGGCCCGGAGTGCGAACTTGACCACCTCGTTACGGAAATCCTTGGGATTGGCGATGCCCGCCGGCTTTTCGATCTTGGAGAGTTCCGCGTCCAGGATTTCCCGGTCGAAGACCTGGCCGGTATCGGGATCCTTATAATCCTGATCCTCGATCCAGGCGTCGGCATAGGAGATGTAGCGGTCGAAGAGATTCTGGCCGTATTCGGTATAGGATTCGAGATAGGCCTTCTGAATTTCGTGGCCGATGAATTCGGCGTAGCGCGGGGCCAATTCGGATTTGATGAAGTCCAGGTAGGTGGACTCCGTTTCGGACGGGAACTGTTCGCGCTTGATCGACTGCTCCAGAATGTACATCAGATGGACCGGGTCGGCGGCCACTTCCTCGGTGTCGTAGTTGAAAGTCTCGGACAGAACCTTGAAGGCGAAACGGGTGCTGACCCCGGTCATGCCTTCGTCGACGCCGGCGGTGTCGCGGTATTCCTGGACCGATTTGGCCTTGGGATCGACGTCCTTCAGGTTTTCGCCGTCGTAAACCCGCATCTTGGTGTGCAGGGGCGAATTTTCGTGGTCGTGCAGCCGGGTCGAAACGCAAAAACGGCTCAAGGTTTCCAGAACTTCCGGCGCGCAGGCGCTGTCGTCCAACTCGCTATCGCGGAGCAGCTTGTCGTAAATGCGCTTTTCTTCCGAGAAGCGCAGGCAATAAGGCACCTTGACCACGCAGATACGGTCCAGGAAGGCCTCGTTGTTCTTGTTGCTCTTGAACTGTTGCCACTCGGCCTCGTTGGAGTGGGCGAGCACCGTGCCCTGGTACGGGAAGGCGCCGAAATTTTCCGTGCCCAGGTAGTTGCTTTCCTGGGTCGCCGTCAGAAGCGGATGCAGAACCTTGATCGGCGCCTTGAACATCTCCACGAACTCGAGCATGCCCTGGGTGGTGCGGTTCAGGCCGCCGCTATAGCTATAGGCATCCGGGTCGGCCTGACTGAAGTGTTCCAACTCGCGGATATCGACCTTGCCCACGAGGGCGGATATATCCTGGTTGTTCTCGTCGCCCGGCTCGGTCTTGGCGACGCCGATTTGGCGCAGCCGCGACGGCATGATCCGGACCACGGAGAATTTAGAGATATCGCCGTTGAATTCGTCCAGGCGCTTGGTCGCCCAGGGGGAAACAAGCCCGGAAAGGCGGCGCTGCGAGATGCCGTATTTTTCCTCCAGAAGCCCGGCCATGCGTTGCGGGTGAAACAGGCCAAGCGGCGATTCGAACAGCGGGCTGATCCGCTCGCCCGCTTTGAGGACGTAGATCGGATGTTCTTCGATGAGTTGTTTCAGACACTCCGCCAGGGAAGACTTGCCGCCGCCGACCGGGCCGAGCAAGTAGAGAATCTGCTTGCGTTCCTCCAGGCCCTGGGCCGCGTAGCGGAAATAACCGACAATGCGCTCGATCGTGTCTTCCATGCCGAAGAATTCGTCGAAGGCGGGATAAATCTTTATCGTCCGGTTCATGAACACCCGGCCCAGGCGCTCGTCGGAACTGGTGTCGATCAACTTGGCTTCGCCGATGGCCGCTATCATGCGTTCCGGCGCCGTGGCATACATGGTGGGGTCTTCGCGGCAACCCAGCAGGTATTCCTGCAGGCTGAGCTCTTCTTGCTTCTCGCGATTATAGATCTCGGCGAAGAGATCGAAGACATCGGGACTGTGCACATTCATGGCGGACCCTCGTCGGTGTACTGTGGGTGTTTCAAACCGGTACAATCTAAGGGTGCGGCCATATGGTTAAGAACTTCTTGCGAACATAGGAAAGTTTCTTGCGTATCGAATGCTCCCTGCCGCCACGATCTATTTAGGCATGTGCCGGGCATGGAGCGAATGACCGGCGTCACACTTCAAGCGATCGCGATTGATTGGGTGCGCGTGTGAGCAGACCGGTGCGGCCCTGCTTGTCAGGGAGATATCGCCTCAGCACAAGAATTCGAATGGCGGTCTCGCTTGCCGTGGCCGGCGGCGGCACCGGTAAATTCAATATTTACTATTTAAATGTATATATACCGGCCATGCAGCCCCAGGTTGAGAAGAGCCGCCAGAAATTAACGTAATTTCCGCTCCCCAAGCCATAGAATCTCCCGGGAAGAATTTTGGGGCTGCCCAGTCATGGGATTTTGGGTGTTATTCAATGCGAACGATTATCGAGAAGTGCATTTTCCGGCCGCTAATCCTTGGCGCGTTTCTTAGTTTTCTGCTTCCCGCGGTAAGCTGGGCCGGGACAATCGTCGTGGGCGGCACGGGCGCGGCCTTGGGCACTATACGGATTCTGGCGGACGCCTATGAACGGGATAACCCCGGCGTCGATATCGAAGTCCTGGCTAGCTTAGGCAGCAGGGGCGGTATCCGTGGGGTGTCCACCGGCGTCTTGGATATCGGGCTGAGTTCGCGCCCACTGAAAGACACGGAGAGCCACCTGGGCATAAGCGCGGCCGCGTATGCCAAGTCGCCATTTGTCTTCGCGACCTCTAGCACCGTGGCCAACCCAAGCCTTACCCGGAAGGAGTTGGTCAAGATTTTCGGCGGCGGCCAGGTGCTCTGGAGCGACGGAACGTATATCTTCCCCATTCTTCGGCCCGAAGCGGACGGCGATACCTCACTTCTTGTCGAATCGGTCGATGGCATGAGGGCGGCTATAACGAAAGTGCGTGCGGTTCCCGGGATACCTGTCGCGACCACCGACCAGGATGCGATGTCGTGGGCGGAAAAGATCCCGGGCGCCCTGACCACAGCGACCCTAACGGCGGTTCTGGCCGAGGGGCGCTCCTTGATACCGGTCAGCGTCGGTGGCGTGGCGCCAACAACGGCGAATTTGACCAATGGCACCTATACCATGGCGAAGACCCTTTATTTCGTGACCAGGGCCGATATCAGTAGGGCGGCGAGGGGTTTCCTTCGCTTCATCCGGTCGCCAGCCGGCGTTGAAATCCTTTCGCGCACTGGGAACGTCGCGGTGCCCGATGCAGGGTGATCGCACCCAATCCAAGTTGAACGGCGAGCCTCCAAAAGCAGATGAGCTTTCGAAGCTGAAGAGATCGGTAACAGCTTTTTCGTCGTGCATCGCCGTGGCTACCGCAGTTATCGTCCCATTTCTCTTTTTTTTCACTGCCCATCATTACGAAAGTGCCCGGATCGCGGCGAACGCCAAGGTTGTCGCCAGCCGGTTCTCCGATTTGGCTAATACGAACCCGAAGACCTGGATGCTCGCGGAACATAGATTTGTAGAGATGTCGCTCCTCGATCCCGAACGCCAGGAGATGCGATTTTATGAAGCGTTCGATGCCAAAGGCTCGCTTTTCGGTAGCTGGGGCACGATGCCGCCCAGCCCCGCCGCGTCCGCGATAGCAAGCATATACAGCTTTGGCGGCGAGGTCGGGCGGATAAGGATTACCGAGCCCTTGAGACCGGTTCTAGCCGCAACCATGTGGGTGCTGCTGCTTGGCACCGGTCTTGCCGCCGCTATTTTCATAGTCTTGAGGTCGCTCCCCTTAAGGGCCCTGGACAAAGCCTTCGATGAGGTAATTCGCTCGAGTTCTGCTTTGAAAAACCGGGTTGAAGATCTGGAAGCGGCGAAACGTCTTCAGGAGCTGCAGAGCAAGCAGCTTTCCGAGTTAAGCGAGGTGCTGGCAATCGCGCGCGACGAAGCCAACTTGGCCAATCGTGCGAAATCGGAATTCCTCACCAACATGAGCCATGAGCTGAGGACGCCTTTGAATGCCATAATCGGGTTCTCGGATATGATCCGGACCGAGACCTTTGGGCCCATCGGCGTTACCAAATACGCGCAATACATCGACGACATCAAAGGCTCCGGCGAGCATCTCCTAAAATTAATCAACGATATATTGGACTTGTCGAAAATCGAGGCCGGAAAAATCGACCTTCATGAAGAATCGGTTACCGTCCATGAGTCCATTAAATCCTGCCTCGCCCTGGTGCGGGAGCGCGCGCGCGATGCCAACGTCACCATTGAGTCCGATGTCGCCAGCAATCAGCCGCCTTTGTATGTTGACGCGCGTATGTTCAAGCAGATCATGATCAACCTTTTGTCCAATGCCGTGAAGTTTACGCCTGCTGGCGGCCAAATCAAAATCCGGGCCTGGTGCCGCACCGACGAGGGGTTTGTGGTCCAGGTCGCGGACACGGGTATCGGCATCTCCCGCGAGAACATATGCCGGGCGATGATTCCCTTCCAGCAGATCGATGGCAAGCTTGATCGGAAGTATGAAGGAACCGGGCTGGGCCTGCCTTTGACAAAGTCGCTCGTGGAGCTGCACGGTGGGATTTTGGATATTAAGAGCGAACTAGGCGCCGGCACCACCGTAACCGTACATTTTCCGCCCGAGCGTGTCGGAAAGGGTTCTAGCGATTTGCAAAGACCCGCGCGGGCTTATGACAGCCTTGCCGTCACTCCGTACTCGCGGCCTGCGTCTTCGAGCCAGAGCCAGACGTACTCGCCGAAACTACGCACGGTATAAACGTCGAAGATTGCTTCCTCCGGCGCCGAATCATTGCCGTTCAGGTGGATCAGGGCCGTCGCCTTGGCCAGGCGGGTGTGCGCGCAGTGTCCGGGGCGGAAGGCCTGCGGGTGCAGATCCAGGGGACAGCCTTTTTGCAGGGTGGCGCGCGCCTTGGGCCCCGAAATCCGGATACAGGCGCGGCTCTCGCTCACATCGGTTACCGCCACGCGGAAATCGGCCAGGGCGGTGCGTAGCTCATCGGCCATGCGCGGCCCGGCGTCCGGATCGCCGCGCGTATCCAGGATCGCCCACTCTTTCGGGCCCAGCCACAGGGCGGTGGTATTGCCGCCGCCGCCGCTTGTCCCCGCCTCGGTCGGCAGAGCATATCCGGAGGCTGCCTTGAAGGCCCCCAGGAAGGCCGGATCGGCGCCCGGTCCGCGCAGGTTCACGAAGCCGAAAAACGGCCGCTCGGCGAGGCGGACCTCGGCCTTGGCCGTGTCATCGCCGGATCGCGCGCCCAGGCCCATATGTGCGAGGGGGCTTTGCCGAAGGTATTTTTCAATCATTGAGCCGCGTCCCTTCCGGGTCCAGGAACACCGGGCCGGTGACGGTGCAGGCGATCGTCCTGCCGTCGGCCAGGGGGGCCTGCAGGCTTTGGCCCATGCGGTCGCGTCCGCCCTTGATCATGGCCAAGGCGATGGAACGGCCCAGGTTTGGGCTTTCGTAGCTGGAGGTGACGTGGCCGAGCATGGGCACCGGCGGTTGTCCTACCGCGCCCTCGACCAAGTGCGCGCCCTCAGGCAGCACCTCCTTGGGATCGCCGGTCAAGAGTCCGACCAGTTGCTTACGGTCGGGTTTGATTATATCAGGCCGGGTGAGGGAACGTTTGCCGATAAAATCCGTTTTCTTTTTCGACACGATCCAATCCATGCCCAGATCGATGGGCGTGACCGAGCCGTCGGTTTCCTGGCCGACGATGATAAATCCCTTCTCGGCGCGCAGAACGTGCATGGCTTCGGTGCCATAGGGGACGATGGCGTACTTGGCGCCGGCGGTCATCAGGGCCTGCCACAATGCCAAGCCGCAAGAGGCGGGCACATTGATCTCGTAACTCATCTCGCCGGTGAAGGAGATGCGGGCGATACGCGCCGCGATTCCCGCGACCCGGCCATCGCCGACTCCCATGTGCGGCAAGGCTTGGGAACCGAGGTCCATGTCCCCCGCCACATCCGCCAGCAGGGCGCGGGCCTTGGGCCCGGAGATGGTCACGGTCGCGAACTGATCGGTGACGCTGGTCAGGTGAACGTCGAGGTCCGGCCATTCGGTTTGCAGGTATTCCTCGAGATGCGCCAGCACCGGCGCCGCGTTACCGCTGGTGGTCGTCATCAGGTAGTGAAACTCGCCCAAGCGCGCGGTGACGCCATCGTCTATCACCATGCCCGCTTCATTGAGCATAAGGCCGTAGCGGCAACGCCCAACCGCCAGCTTGGTCCAGGCATTGGTATAGACACGGTTCAGGAATTCAGCCGAATCCCGGCCCTGGATGTCGATCTTACCCAGGGTCGTGGCATCCATGATGCCGGCCGACTCGCGCGCCGCCTTGACCTCGCGGTTGACCGCCTGGTGCATGGTTTCCCCAGCTTGCGGGAAATACCAGGGCCGTTTCCATTGCCCGACATCCTCGAACGCCGCGCCCGCCCGTTCGTGCCAGTCATGGATCGGGGTCTTGCGGACCGGGTCCAAAAGATCGTCAACGTCGCGTCCGGCGAAAACCCCGAAGGTAACCGGCGTATAGGGCGGGCGGAAGGTGGTAACGCCGACATCGGGAATCTCCCGGCCCTGGGTTTGGGCGACGATACCGATGGCGTTGACGTTGCTGGTCTTGCCCTGATCGGTGCCCATGCCGGTGGTGGTGTAGCGTTTCACATGCTCGATGGATTCGTAGCCTTCGCGCAGCGCCAATTTCAGGTCGTTGGCGGTGACGTCGTTTTGAAAGTCAACGAAGGCCTTGCCGGCGCGGCCGGCGGGTTTGCCGGACGGCACCTCCCAGATCCAGCGGGCGGGAAGAAAATCGCCGTTCCCGGCTTGGGGCGCGGCCCCGCCCTTGCTGCCGGCTTTTATGCCGGCGTCCTGTGCAGCCTGCTTGCCGGCATTGAACCCCTGGGCCAGGCAATCGTTCAAGCCGAATACGCCGTTGCAGGAACCGGCTGAGCGTTCCGCCTGGGCCGAGGCGCCTGGTACGAAGCAGCCGAGCCCGGAATCGAAGCGCACCTTGCCCCGCGACTGGCTGAAGAGATGCAAGCTTGGGTTCCAGCCGCCCGACATGGCCAGGACATCGCAATCCAGGTTTTCCCCGGCGGCCAGGGCCTGGGTTCCGTCCGGATTCAGGCGCGCGATACGCACCTGCTTCACGCGCCGCTCGCCCTTGGTGCCGACCACGGCGCTGCCTGGAATAACCCGCAGACCGGCCGCTTCCGTCCGCTCGCTGGCGGGCCCCATGGGGTCTTCGCGCAAATCGGCGATGGCCGCCACATCGATACCGGCCGCCGCCATGTCGAGGGCCGCCAAGTGGCCGCTTTCGTTGTTGGTGAAGACCACGGCCCGCTTGCCGGGCTGGACGGCGAAGCGGTTGACGTAGGTCCGGCAGGCATCCGCCAGCATAATGCCGGGCCGGTCGTTGCCGGCGAAGACCAGGGGCCGTTCGATCGCGCCGGTGGCCAGCACCACCTGCTTGGCGCGTAGCTTCCACAGGCGCTGTCGCGGTTGCTTGCCCGCGACGCCGCCCAGATGGTCGGTCACCCGCTCGACCAGGGCGACGAAATTATGATCGAAGTAGCCGTAGGCCAGGGTACGGGTCAGGATCGTGACCTCTGCCATGGCTTCCAGCTCGCGCCGCGCCGCTTCGATCCAGTCCCTTGCCGGCGCGCCGTCGATGGTTTCGCCGTTGCCGCTCCACAGGCTGCCGCCCAGAAGTGCATCCTGCTCGGCCAGGATAACCCGCGCGCCGCCGCGCCCGGCGGCCAAGGCGGCGGCCAGGCCGCTGGGTCCGGCGCCCACCACCAGCACATCGCAGTGGGCGAAGGTCTTGTCGTAACGATCCGGATCGCGGCCCTCCGGCGCCTGGCCCAGGCCGGCGGAATGGCGGATGATGAATTCGTACTTCATCCAAAACGACGCCGGCCACATGAAGGTCTTGTAGTAAAAACCGGACGGCAGAAGCCGCGACATCCTGTTGTTCAAGGCCCCAATATCGAAGTCCAGGCTCGGCCAGCGGTTTTGCGAGCGCGCGATCAAGCCATCGAAAAGCTCGATTTGCGTGGCCCGCAAGTTCGGTTCGCACCGCGCGCCTTCGCCCAGTTGAATCAGGGCGTTCGGTTCCTCCGCCCCGGCGCTCAGGATGCCGCGCGGGCGGTGATACTTGAAACTGCGTCCGGTCAGGTGGACGCCGTTGGCCAGCAGGGCCGAGGCCAGGGTGTCCCCGGCGCAGCCCATGTAGTCGCGCCCATCGAAACGGAAACCAAGCCGGCGACCGCGGTCTATTACGCCGCCTTCCGGTAAGCGGAAACTTTGGGTCATGTTTGCCCGCGCCCCCTAAGCCTGTGACTCGAGGTCGAGATTGGGCGGGGCCGCGCCGGTCTCGTAGGACGCCAGGATTTCATAGGTCACGGTGTGGCGCGCGACGTTGAACCATTGGCGGCAGCCGTGGCTATGGACCCAGCGTTCCAGGAACACGCCCTTGGTGTTGTCGCGCATGAAGACGTAGTCCGCCCAGGTTGCGTCGTCGGCCGCGGCCGGGTCTTGGGGCCGGGCGATATGGGCCTGACCGCCGTAGGAGAATTCGATCTCGCAACGCGGCCCGCAGTGGGGGCAGGGGATGACCAGCATGTCCAGGTTTTCCTCAGTGTGGTGGAACTGAAGTACGTGGCATATAGGATCGCTTATCCCGGCCTCTGGGTAGGAGGCTTCGCGCTGGCGATGCGGGGCATCGTCGAGCGGAGCCGACGCCCGCCAGAGGCCGGGATAAGCGACCGGAAGGCGGGCTTGCAGGCCCCTCGGTCGTCGTCGTGCGCCCCTTGCGATGCGACAGCATCGCGGCGGAACTCACTCCTAGCCGAGAAACCTGCAAGCCCGTCCTATATGTCATGTACTTCAGTTCCACCACACTAGTGCGCCACGGCGGCGGCGCCGTGTTCGTCGATCAAGTACCCGGTGCGGAAGCGGTTCAGGGAGAAGGCGGCGTTCAGGTCATGGGGTTCATTCTTCGCGACCGTATGGGCGAAGACCCAGCCGGCGCCCGGCGTGGACTTGAAGCCGCCCGTTCCCCAACCGCAATTGATATACATGCCGTCCACCGGGGTCATGCCCAGGACCGGGCTGGCATCGGGACAGGTATCGACGATTCCGCCCCACTGGCGCAGCATACGCATGCGCCGGAACATGGGGAAAAGTTCGCAAACCGCGGCCAGGGTTTCCTCGGTCACCGGCAGGCTGCCGCGCTGGCCATAGCCGATATAGGGATCGGCGCCGGCGCCGATTACCAGCTCGCCCTTATCGGACTGGCTGATATAGGCGTGGATCGCCCCCGACATGATAACCGTGTCGAGGACCGGTTTGACCGGTTCCGATACCAGGGCCTGCAAGGGCTGGCTTTGAACCGGCAGCCGGAAGCCCGCCATTTTCGCCAAGACACTGGAATGGCCGGCGACCGCGATGGCGACTTTTCCGGCCTCGATGGTGCCCTTGGCGGTCTCGACCGCGCTCACCCGGCCGTTCTCGATCCGGAACCCGGTGACCGGGCATTGCTGGATGATATCGACACCCAGCGCGTCCGCCGCCCGGGCATAACCCCAGGCCACGGCATCGTGCCGGGCGGTGCCGCCGCGGCGCTGGATCGAGGCGCCCAGGACCGGATAACGGCCCCCGGCCCGTAAGTCGATGATCGGCGCCAGATCCTTGATCTCCGCTGGGGTCAAGAACTCGGAATCGACGCCGTTCAGGCGGTTGGCGCTGATCCGGCGCGCGATTTCCTTCAGGTCGTGCTGGTTGTGGGCCAGGTTGAGCACGCCACGCTGGCTGAACATGACATTGTAGTTCAGCTCCTGGCTGAGACCCTCCCACAGCTTCATGGAATGTTCGTAGAGCGCGGTGCTTTCGTCCCAGAGATAGTTGGAGCGCACGATAGTCGTGTTGCGCCCGGTATTGCCGCCGCCGATCCAACCCGCCTCGATCACCGCGACATTGGTAATGCCATGGTTTTTGGCCAGGTAGTAGGCGGTCGCCAGGCCGTGGCCGCCGCCGCCGACGATGACCGCGTCATAAGACGATTTAGGTTCCGGGCTGCGCCAGGCGCGCGGCCAGTCCTCGTGATAGTTCAGCGCATTGCGCAGCAGGCTGAATAGGGAATAGCGCGTCATCTGGGTTCAGGGCCTAGTTTCCCGCCGGTTTCAGGCTGGCCATAAATGGCGCTGGTGGCCTTTGGGGCTTGCGAGTTCACGGCATCGAGTTTTCTATTCGCGACAGGGATGTTTTATGCCAAAGTCGCCCGATACTAAACTGGAATTCCGCCTAAGGGTAGGGCCGGGAGATCGTCAATCCATGCCTGGCAATACAGACAATGAGCAAGCGTACCGCATCGGCTTCGTGCTGATTCCGAAGTTTTCGATGATCGCCTTCTCCGGCGCTATCGAGAGCCTGCGCCTGGCCAATCGGACCAGCGGGCAAGAACTATACCGGTATTCGGTTTTTTCGCCCGGCGGCGCGGCGGTGCGGGCCTCGAACGGGGTTGAAGTCACCCCGGATGGGGGTTTGGACGAAACCTTGCCCCTCGACTCCGTCATTGTTTGTTCCGGCACCGATGTGCAGCAGTACCGGAACAAGGGCGTCGATTCGTATCTGCGCCGCATGGTGCGCAAGGGCGCCGACATTGGGGCGATCTGCACCGGGAGTTATATCCTCGCGCGCCTGGGCTTGCTGGATGGCTATCGTTGCACGATCCACTGGGAAAACCTAGCTGGTTTCATCGAGGAGTTTCCGCGCGCCGAGATCGCCAACGAACTGTTCGAGATTGACCGCAATCGCTTCACCTGCTCGGGCGGGACCGCGGCCATCGACCTGATGCTCAATCTGATTGGGCGCCGGCACGGTCACGCGCTTGCCGCCGCGATCGCCGATCAATGCATGCACGACCGCATCCGCGACCGCCATGACCGCCAGCGGATGTCTCTACCCGCCCGTCTTGGGGTGCGCCATCCCAAGCTTCTGGCCGTGATCGAGGCCATGGAACAGCACCTGGAAGAGCCCTTGACCCGAACCGATCTGGCACAGAGCGCCGGTTTATCGACCCGGCAGCTTGAACGGCTTTTCCGGAAGTATCTGGCCCGCTCCCCCGCGCGGTACTATTTGGAGTTGCGACTGGACCGTGCCCGTCTGCTGCTGGTCCAAACCAACATGTCGATCATCGACGTGGCGCTCGCCTGCGGCTTCGTTTCCGCCTCGCACTTCTCGAAATGCTATCGCGACTTTTTCGGCCGCACCCCGCGTAAGGAACGCGGCGTGCCGGCCGGCTTCGACTCCGCCGAGGTGCCGCCGCCGGCGGCGGCCGGAGCGAAGTCATAACCTGACACGGCGCCATGATCCCGATTGCTTTTATCCGCGCCCATGGCCGGCTGCTCGGCTTCGGCTTGGTCATGGCGTTTTCTTCCAGTTTCGGGCAGACCTTTTTCATCTCCTTGTTCGGCGGTGAGATACGTGCCGAGTTCGGCCTGACGAACGGCGAGTTCGGGGCGCTGTATTCCATCGGCACACTGGCCAGCGCCGCGCTGCTGGTTTTCGGCGGCCGCCTGATCGACCGCTGGCCCCTGGCGTTGTTCGCCGGGGCCGTGCTCCTGGGTCTGGCTTTGGGGTGCTTGGCTCTCTCGGCGGCCGAGTCCGCGGCGGCCGTGGCCGTGGCCGTGTTCGGCCTGCGGTTCTTCGGTCAGGGCCTGACGAGCCATGCTTCCTTGACCGCCATGGCGCGGTATTTTGACCGCGAACGCGGACGGGCGGTGGCCATCGCCGCGCTCGGCTACCCGCTTGGCGAGGCGATGTTTCCGCCCCTGGTCGTGGCCCTGCTGACCGGCATGGCTTGGCGCATGGTTTGGGTGGGGGCCGCCGCCGTTCTCGTGCTCGCCGCCTTGCCCGTGACGATCCGGCTTTTGAAAGGCCACGGCGCCCGCGATGCGGCGCTGAAAGCCGCCGGCCCGGAACGGGCAGGCTCGGCGACCCTGGGTCAAGTCTTACGCGACCGTCATTTCTGGCACCTCGTGCCGGCCTTGCTGGCGCCGTCTTTTATCTCGACCGGCATAGTCTTTCATCAGGTCCATGTCGCCGCCACCAAGGGCTGGCCCATGACACTCATAGCCGGCTCCTTCAGCCTTTATGCCCTGGCGAACGTCGGTAGCGTCATGGCCGCCGGCGTGCTTGTCGATCGATACTCCGCGCGCCGCTTGGTGGCTTTCTTTCTGGCGCCCCTGCTCCTCGCCTGCCTGACCCTGGCTTCGAGCGATGCGGCCTACGTGGCGCCGGCATTCTTTGCCTTGTTGGGCGCCGGCGCGGGCTTCACGACCGCGATCCTGGGCACCCTTTGGGCCGAACTTTACGGGGTCGCGCATCTTGGGGCGATCCGCGCCTTCGCCCAGGCGGCCATGGTGTTTTCGACCGGCTTGGCGCCGGCCATACTGGGATTTCTAATCGATGCCGGTATTGGTATCGAAGCCATTGCGCTTGGCTGTGCTTTGTACTGCGTCGGTGCTTCGGCCCTGGCTGCTAGAGCGCTTTCCGATCATACGGACCCATTCGACCGGTAGTTCGCGTCTGCTGGCTAGGCGCGGTTCGCGCCGCGGTCTTCACGACCGCAAGCGGGCCGCAACGACGTCCAGCGGGCGCGAAATACCGGCCTGCGGTGGGCCATATCCGCCCATCGGCGTCGCTCCGCCGCTTGCCCGATGCCCCGCATCGCGCGGCGCGACGCAGCTTAGCCGAGTGAACGGATCTGGCCCATCGAATGGGTCCGTATGATCGGAAAGCGCTCTACGTCAGGTGCGCGTTGAAGAAGGCGAGCGTGCGTTCCGCGGCCAGTTTTGCCGCCTTGGCATTGTAGGACTTACGCTGGTCGCAGTTGAAACCGTGGTCCGCGCCCTCGTAGATGTGGATCGTTACGTCCGGATGGGCCGCGCGAATTTGCTCGACCTCTTCCAGGGGTATCGAGGCATCGAGCGATCCGAAGTGCATGATCAAGGGAACCGCGGGCGTTTCATCGATAAAGCTTTTGATGCCGCCACCGTAGTAGCTACTGGCGGCAACCAGCTTGCCGCCCAGGCGACAGGCCGCGATGTAAACCAACTGGCCGCCCCAGCAATAGCCGACGATGCCGGGTTTTCCGGCCTTGGCCGCCTCATCGGCGGCGGCCGCGATATCCTGGATCGCCGCATCGGTATCGCATTTAGCGCGTATTTCACGGCCGCGCGCGATATCCTCGGGCGTATAGCCGATTTGGATGCCGCGCTCCACGCGGTCGAAAATGGCCGGCGCGATCGCCAAGTATCCGGTTGCGGCATAGCGGTCGCACACGGCGCGAATATGACTGTTGACGCCAAAGATTTCCTGCACCACGACAACGCTGCCCTTGGCGGTCCCCTCCGGTATCGCTTTGTAGGCGCTGAATTCGTGGCCGTCGCTCGCGGTCAAGCGGATGTCTTCGCCCATGCGAATGATCTCCTGAATCGATTTAAGCGAAGGCTTGCGGCGGGTGGGCGAAGAGGCGGCGCACGGCGGGCTCGAAAACGCTCAAGGGCGCGGTCTCGTAGTCCGGGTCGAAGGAGCTTTGGTCCCAATTTTCGCAGAACGCGGCGCAAGCCTCGAAATGGGGATGGCCCCGGTAACGCTCCCGCGCGTCACGGTCGCGGCCGATGTGGTGAAAGAAGTAAGTGCCTTGGAACACCCCGTGGTGGGCGACGATCCAGTGGTTCTTTTCGCTGATATAGGGCCGCAGGATGGCGGCCGCCACGGCGCTGTGATTTTCCGGCGCGATGCTGTCGCCGATGTCGTGGAGCAGGGCGCAGATCACGGTTTCCTCGTCCGCGCCATCGGCCTTGGCCCGGGTCGCGCTTTGCAGACTGTGATCGTAGCGGTCGATCTTGTAGCCGAGCTTAGGCCCCCGCATGGCCGTGAGCAGACCGAGAACGCTGTCGGCCAAGTGGGTCTGGATATGGGTGTTCCAGAGGCCGCCCAGGAATTCATACTCCGCGCGGGTGCCGTCCTTCATCTGGGTAAAGTCGATGGTGTCCATGGATCAACTCCTGTTTCGCCTGCGCCGCCGACCCGTACCCGGGGCGCCCTCGCTACGTTCCTTGGGTGTAGGCAGTGTAACCGCCTTCGCCAAGTGCGGGAAGGCTTCGGTCGTGTTAGGCAGGCCCATGGCGGCGATGAAGTGTTCCTGGAAGCGCGGCTCGACCGCCGTTTCGATCTTTTCGACCTTGCGGATGACCTGGGCGATCTCGTCGCGGGCGCGTTGGTTCAATAGCGCGATGATGGCCCCTGTGCCCGCCGCATTCCCGGCGGAGCTTACCTTGGACAGGTCGCAATCGGGGATCATGCCGAGGACCATGGCGTATTTGGTGTCGATATGGCTGCCGAAGGCGCCGGCAAGCACGATCCGGTCCAGGGTCTCGATCTCCAGTCTGTCCATGAGCAGGCGCGCCCCGGCATACAACGCCCCCTTGGCCAGTTGGATCGCCCGCACGTCGTTTTGCTGAATCCGCAATTCCGGTTCGCCCGCGTGCAGGAGGTAAGAAAAGGTGCGCCCATCGGCTTGAACTCTTGGGGTGCGCGACGCCATGGCGCCGTCGATGGTGCCGTCGGCCATGATGATGCCGGTCAAGAACATCTCGGCCAGAACCTCAATGATGCCGGAACCGCACACGCCGGTGACACCGGTCGCCTTGGTTTCTTCCTCGAAGCCGTCCTCGTTCGACCAGAGATCGGACCCGATCACCTTAAAACGCGGCTCCAGGGTTTCCGGGTCGATGCGGACCCGTTCTATGGCGCCCGGCGCGGCGCGCTGGCCGCAGGAAATTTGCGCGCCCTCGAAAGCCGGGCCGGTGGGCGACGAGCAGGCGAGCAGGCGGTCCTTGTTGCCCAGTACGATCTCGGCATTTGTTCCGACATCGACGACAAGCACCATCTCCTCGCTCAGGTGCGGGCTTTCCGAGAGGATAACCCCGGCGGTATCGGCCCCCACATGACCGGCGATGCAGGGCAGGACATAAACTCTGGCGCCGCTGTTGACTTCGCTTAGTTCGATCTCGCTGGCCCAGAAGGTCATGCCCGAATTGGCCGCCAAGGCAAAGGGCGCGACGCCAAGCTCGGTCGGGTCGATGCCTAGCAGAAGATGATGCATGATGGGATTGCCGACGAAGGTCACGTTCAAGATATCGTTCTTGCCGATGCCGGCTTCCTTCGCGACCTCTTGAAACAAGGTGTCGATAGCTTCGCGCACCACGGCGGTGAGTTCCACTTCGCCGCCCGGGTTCATCATGACGTAGGATACCCGGCTCATGAGGTCTTCGCCGAAGCGGATCTGCGGGTTCATGAGTCCGGCCGAGGCGACAATTTCGCCGGTCGCGAGCTTGCATAGGTGCGCCGCGATGGTGGTTGAGCCAACATCGACGGCGACGCCGTAGGCCCGGTTGTGAAAACCGGGCCAGGCGGTGGTTAGAACCTGACCCCGGTGCACGGCGACGGTGATCTTCCACTTGCCCTCGCGCAGGACTTTTTGAAGGGTTTGCAGCACGCGCAAGTCGCACTCCAGGCCCTCCATCTCCCACTGTTCGCGCAGCGCCTTCATGACCCGTTCGAGATCGCCGCTGGGATTGTGCATATCCGGCTGCTCGACCACGATGTAGTGCAGCCGTATGGCGGGATCGAGTTCGATGGCGCGCACCTCGGCCCGCTTACGCACGACCTGCTTGTGAACCTGGCTTTCGCGCGGCACGTCGATGACCAGGTCGCCCAGGATTTGGGTCTGACAGGACAGGCGTTGATCCGCGCGCAGGCCCCGCTTGGCGTCGTAACGCGCTTCGGTCTCGTTCGTACCGCTCAGGTTCTTGGTACGGCTGACGATGCCGTGCTTGGAAAACTCGCCGATGCTTGGGCGAACCTGGCAGCGGCCGCAGAGGCCGCGCCCGCCGCAGACGGAATCGATATCGACGCCCAGGCTGCGCGCCGCCTGAAGCACCGGCGTTCCGGCGGCAAAACGGCCGCGCCGGCCCGAGGGCGTGAAGACGATAAGCGGGTCTTGCGCCACGGAGCCGGCTGCCTTTTCGTCTTTAGCCGCGCCGCCGGCGGCGGGCGGAACGGGCTTCTTCCTGACTGCCGGCGGCGGGCGGGGCGCGGAACTTGCGCAGCCAGCGGGCGCAGTTGGTATCGACGCCGTTCAAGACGTTGGCCGCCATGATGCCGGTCATTTCCTCCTCGTGCAGCGGGTTCATAATGGCGGAGGTCATGCCGTTGCTGGCCGCCATGGCCAGGAAATGGGCGTTCAGCGCGTGCCGGTTGGGCAAGCCGAAGCTGATGTTGGAGGCGCCGCAAGTGGTGTTGACGCCCAATTCCTCACGCAGGCGCCGGATCAGGCGGAAGGCCGCCACCCCGGCCTGCCCCAGGGCGCCGATGGGCATGACCAGGGGATCGACCACCACGTCGCTGGCCGGGATGCCGAAATCCGCGGCCCGGTGCACGATCTTCTTGGCGACCTCGAAACGCACGTCCGGGTCTTCCGAAATGCCGGTCTCGTCGTTCGAGATGGCGACCACGGCGGCGCCGTATTTCTTGATCAGCGGCAAGACGGCTTCCAGGCGTTCTTCCTCGCCGGTGACGGAGTTGACCAGGGCCTTGCCTTGATACACCGCTAGGCCCGCTTCCAGGGCTTCGACAATCGAGGAATCGATCGACAGCGGCACATCCACCAAGGATTGAACCAGCTTGATGGACTCGGCCAGGATCGCCGGTTCGTCGGCGAGCGGGATACCCGCGTTTACGTCGAGCATGTTGGCGCCGGCGGCGACCTGGGCCAGGGCATCGGCCTCCACCGTGCTGTAATCGCCGGCGGCCATTTCGGCGGCCAGTTTTTTACGTCCGGTTGGGTTGATGCGCTCGCCGATCACGCAGAACGGCTTATCGAAGCCAATAATGACTTCCTTTTTATGAGAGCTGACAAGGGTGTGCGTCATGGGGGGGTGAGCTTCCTCGACTGGTGGGTGGCGGCGCGGGCCGTTGTTGGAGCATGCCCGCGCCGGGTTATGACTTCGTCAATCTATATCCCGATCGACGGAGAATTTCTTACCGTTCTTGGCCAGGGTAAAATCGCCGTCCGCGACGGCATAACTCCATTTGGCGGAGCGGCGCAAGCCGCCTAAGGGATAGATATGAATTTTGGCGATGACGGAATGCGGATTGGCCGCCTTATGATGGGCCAAGTCGATCAGCAGGCGATCCGGCTGTTGCACGTTCAGAAGCTTGGCGATATTGCGCGCCTGGCGCGTCAGCATGCGCATGGATGGGCCGACGCCGCAGGCCTTGGCGTGATTGATGAGGGTCTTAAGGGTCGCCAGGCCGGGAACGCCGATATGGATGGGAAGCGTGTTGCCGGCCTCCCGGATAGCGATTTCCCAGGCAATGATGGGTGCGGCCTCGAAGCAGAATTGAGTCGCGATGTAAAAATCCGCGGAACTGGTACGGGCGTAGTCATTCTTCCACCGCAAGGCCTCAATCACGCGCCCCGGCGTAATATCGGGGCTGCCTTCGGGGTGGCCGGCGATGCCGATACGCTTAATGCCATGGGCCTCGAACAGGCCGGTCTCTAAAAGTTCCATGGAATTGTCGAAGTCGCCGAGCGGTTCGTTGACCCCGCCGGCCAGGACCACCACCTCCTCGATCCCAACCTCGTCTTGCATGCGTGTCAGGTAGCCTGCCAAGGCCGCCTTGCCGGTAATGGAACGGGCCACGAAATGCGGCGCGGGAATAAAGCCCTCGGCTTTCAGGCGTTTCGCCGTGGCGATGGTATCGGTGAAATCGGATCCGGGCAGGAAGGTCACGCTGACCGTGGCGCCGGCGCGCAGGTACTCACGGTAGTCGGGTATTTTCAGGGCCGAGCCGGGCGTGGTCTCGATTGAGAAACCGGCGGTCAGCTCCACGATTTGTTGTTTGACGGGGTCCATGACTTCCGGTTCCCATGCTTCGGCTAACGCCATGTTTCTCACCCTCCCTTATAGGCTTTCGGCGCCGCCGGTCTTGACCAGCGCGGCGAGCCGGGCATCGTCGAAGTCATTTTCCAGATGCTCCGCCGCCGCCGTTGCCTCGGCTTCCAGATCGTCGCCGCAGTCGAGGGGCGCGGCCCGGCGCCACTGCTCCAGATAGGAATCCGTATCGCGCATCTTGGCGCGCATGGCGGCCCGGTCGATCGCTTTTTCGAAACGCTCGCTCAATTGCCGCTTGGCGGCTTGACGCCCGGCCTTGACGATGACCTGCGCGGGAATGTCGCGCCAATAAACCACGGTTAACTTAGCCATTGTCCACAGGTCCTAGTTCGCCTCGTTCAAGAAATCGCCGAGTTCGCCGTAGCCGGTAAAGCGCCGCTCGAACTTTAATCCCAGCCGCTTGGCCGCGGCTTGGGCGCGTTCGGTTAGGGCCGCGTCTTCGCTTTGCGCCAGGTAGACGACCTTGGTGTAATTGCCGAAGTAATCTTCCAGCAGTTCCGGGTGCCGGTCGATGCCCAGGCCCTCGATAATCAAGCGGTCGAAATGCCGCGCCAGATAATCCGTCAGATAGAAACAGGTTGGATCGGCATCGGCGCTTTCAATGAAGTCGCTAACCCCGGAATAGAAGGCATAACAGTGCGGCCCGCCGATGCGCGCCGCCTGTTCTTCTTCCAACACCCGGTCAAGCAAGCCGCCGGTCCCGCAATCGCCGTAGGCGACCAAAACCCGGTCGTAGCCTTCAGCCTTCGCGGCGCGAATCTTGGCGCGCACGGCTTCGGGGATTTTCACCGGGGTATTGTGCCAAATCGCCGGCAGACAGGTCACGGACATACCGTGCCAGCCATTGAGGCGGATCAAGTCCACGATCTCGCGCGCCAAAGCGCCGCAGGCGACGATCCGCGTGCGCGCTCTGCTTGGGTTCCCGGGCATGGCACTCGTGTTTCCGCTATCCGGCCAGGGTGCGGTGTCAGGCCGCGTTGCCGCCGCGCACGTTGTGTTTGCGCGCGATGAGCTCCTTGGCGGTTTCGACCGTTACGGCGGCGTCCCGGCAATAGGCGTCGGCGCCGATAGCCTCGGCGAAGGCTTCGTTCAAGGGCGCGCCGCCGACCAGAACGATATAGTCGTCGCGCATGCCTTTTTCCTTCAAGGTATCGATCACGACCTTCATGTAGGGCATGGTCGTGGTCAGCAGGGCGGACATACCCAGGATGTCGGGCTTATGCTCGTCGATCGCCTCCAGATAGGCCTCGACCGCATTGTTGATGCCGATATTTATGACTTCGAAACCGGCCCCTTCCATCATCATGGCGACCAGGTTCTTGCCGATGTCGTGAATGTCGCCCTTGACCGTGCCGATCACCATGGTGCCGACGGCGGGGGCGCCGGTCTCGGCCAGCAGGGGCCGCAGGATCGACATCCCGGCCTTCATGGCGTTGGCCGCCAGCAAGACCTCGGGCACGAAAAGAATGCCGTCGCGGAAGTCGATGCCGACGATCCGCATGCCCTCGACAAGGGCTTCGGTCAGGGTCCTGTAGGGCGTCCAGCCGCGGTTCAGAAGGATATGGACGCCTACCTCGATTTCCTCCTTCAGGCCATCGTAAAGATCGTCGTGCATCTGCTGCGTGAGCTCTTCGTCGCTCAACGAATTCAGGTCCAGATCGTCCGCTTCGGACATTGCTCAAACCCCACGTATAAGGCTGGGCCCCATAGGTTCGGACCCTGGCGGAAATTGCCGTCGTTCTAAGTATATCCGCAGAATACGGGGCGGACAGGCTTCGTCCGGCGCGACAAAACATGTCTGAAACGCGACAAAGCAATAGCTTCGGCAAAAACCTTGCTATTCCTGGGACTTACCGGACTAACGGATAAGCGCCGGTTCCTAGCGGATGAGGGTGAGGCCGGTGCCGAAGAACGATAGGGCTTCGCTCATGCTGGCCGCCTGTTTCAGGGTCTCGCGCCCACGCTGGACAACGTATTTATCCCGGGCCGGGTTACCGTTGGCGCGCTTGGCGATGCGGAACAGAGGGGCGTCCTGGCTATGGCGGAAAACCGAGAACACGGCGCTGCCGCTCTTTTGATCGATGGCGTAATCGCGCCATTCGCCGCTAATAACTCTGCGGCTATAAAGGGATAGCAGTTGGCCAAGTTCGTTGCGGTCGAAAAATGTAGGCCCGGCCTGACCGCGCGCTTCGGCGATTCGATACAGTTTCGCCATGAGACCGGTGCTTCTCCCCTGATATCGTTCTTATTGGGCCCTATCATTCCCGAAATCAGCCGGTACGTCTAGGTCACATAGCCAATAAGCCGTCCACACTAGCCAGGATCAATAGGTTCCTTGGCCTGGAAGGGTGACAAGGGGAGGGACTTGGGCCAAGGGCGTGCCCGTCAATCTGGGATCGGTCTTGGCCGGGGCCGCGGCGTGGGTATCGCCGGCCGCACTCTCACCCTTCGTCCTTGCCGCCTTGGCTGGGGGAGTGAGGGCGCCGGAAGCTATGGGCACGCTATTCGTTTCGTCCTTGGCCGCCTGGGCGGGAATGCCGGCCAGGGGCGCCGGATCCCGGCTGGCGGGAAGAAAACCGGCCGCGAAATTAACCCGTGTCTGTCCGCTGGCCATGAAATCGGGCCGGTCGTAACAATCGATACTGCCCAGGGTGCGATAGCAATACCGGTTGTTCGCCAGCGCGGCCAGGGTCTCAGCCGGGTCGGGCGGCGCCGGCTGGCAATAGGGCTCGTTCCGCGCGGCGTGCAGCAGGCTGCAATTTTCCCCCCGCTGCTCGCTGAGAACGATATCCGGGATCGTCTTGTCGGCATGGATCACGGTGGCCACGTTGGCGCCGACTATGGTGCCCGCCACCGCCGCGCACCCAGAAAGGCCGAGTAAACATGCTAGAAGCAACGCGGCGCGTGCCATACCTTGACTCCCGCTACCGGCATGATCGTGTTCTAGATCGAAGAAAAGTATAACTCTATGAAATAGAACGATTATGCGGTTTTGGCCCTGCCTGAGCCGTCCTAAGCCTGGACCCAAGCGGGGATTCCAGGCACTTGAGCTAAATTATCGGCAACCCATGTTAATATCGGGTTAACTTTTACCGGCGGACCAAGAGGAGAGGATCCATGGCTGCGCAAGGCCCGATATGCGATTTCGGCTGGAAGGCGGTGGATTTCACGCTTGAAGGCACGGACGGTCAATCTTATTCGCTGGACCGGATCAGGGGCCCGAATGGCACCCTGATCATGTTCATCTGCAATCACTGCCCCTATGTGAAATCGATTATCGGACGCTTGGTGGGCGAAGTGGCCGCCTTGCGGCCCAAGGGGATCGGCGCGGTCGCGGTTATGGCCAACGATACCGATGCCTATCCCGAGGATTCCTTCGAGAATATGAAGGCCTTCGCGGCCGAGCACGACTTCGGTTTCCCCTATGTCATAGACCGGACTCAAGCGGCCGCCCGCGCCTATGGCGCCGTGTGCACGCCGGACTTTTTCGGCTTCGATAAGGATTTGGGCTTGCAATACCGGGGCCGCTTGGATGAATCCAAGACCACCCTGGTCGAGGGCGCCGAGCGCGAGTTATATCGGGCCATGGCGCAAATCGCCGAAACCGGCCAGGGGCCAAGGGACCAGATTCCGGCCATGGGCTGCTCGATCAAGTGGCGCGCGGCCTAAGGATTCAGGCTTCCGCGGGCGCTTAGCGGTTGATTGGCGGGCGGCTTCCCGCTAAGCAACGGTCCTTGATATAATACCCCGATACTGAGGAAGCTTTACGTGGCCGATCTGTTCAGAGAAGTCGATGAGGATCTCCGGCGCGAGAACCTCGAAAAGCTCTGGAAGAAGTACGGCAAGGTCTTTATCGCGTTTTTCGCCGCCATAGTTATGGCGGTCGGCGGGATTCAGGCCTGGCGGGCTTACGACCAAGATCGGCGCGAAGGCTTGTCGGACCGCTTCGCCACGGCCCTGGCCACGGCGCGCGGCGGCGATCCTGCCGGGGCTATCGCGGAGTTAGACGGCTTCGGCGCGCCCGGCGATGGCGGTTACGCCGGTTTGGCGGCGCTGGAACGCGCCCGCCTCATGGCGGAAGGCGGCGATCCGGATGGCGCCATCGCAATATGGGACAGCATCGCGGCGAACAGCGCGCTTGGGCCGGGGTTTCGCGATATCGCGGCCCTGATGTCCGTGTTGCATCGGATCGACACCGGCGATCCGGCCGCGTTACAGGCGCGGCTCGAGCCCCTGGCTGGCGAAGCCATGGCCTTCCGGGGCTCCGCTTGGGAGCTCATGGCGGTTCTCGCGCTACGCAGGGGCGATAAGGCGGCGGCGGTGAAGCTCTATACCAAGATTTCCGATGACCGCGAGATTTCCTCCGGGCTGCGCGCCCGGGCGGCGCAGATGCTCGCGGCCTTGAAGAGCTAGGAGGCGGCTGTGGGGCTTGGTGGAATTCGCCTAGCGGGCTTCGTTGCCGGCGCGCTGCTTCTATCGGGCTGCGAAACCATGGAAGATTTGTTCGGTTCGCCGCCGGAGGAAATCCTGCCGGGTGAGCGTATCTCCATCCTGACCGTCAACCGCGGCTTGAGCCCGGACGCTTCGGTCGCGGAAGTTCCCGTCTTGCTTCCGGCGCCCTATGAAAACGCGCGTTGGACCCAATACGGCGGCAGCTCCGCCCATGCCACGTATCACCTCGCGCTCGCCCCCGATCCCCGGCGGGCTTGGAGCCGCAGTTTGGGCGTCGGGGCGGCGAGCGACCGCCGCATCTTGGCGCAGCCGCTGGTGGTCGACGGGACGGTCTATGGCATGGACGCGCTCGCGACCGTGACCGCCTTCGACGCCGAAAGCGGGAAAACCCTCTGGCGCCGGGAGCTTGAACCCGAGTTCGAGGAGGATGGATATTTCGGCGGCGGTTTGGCCTATGCGGATGGCCGCCTGTTCGTGTCCACCGGTTTTGCCGAGGTGATCGCGCTGAACGCCGCCGATGGCGTGGTTCTTTGGCGCCAAGGCGTGCCGGGACCTATGCGCGCCGCGCCGACCGCCGATGGCGGCCGGGTTTTCGTGGTCACGATCACCAACCAGACAATCGCCATGAGCGCCGGCGATGGCCGCCGCTTGTGGACGCACAATGGCATCGAGGAAGCGACCGGCCTTCTTGGCGCGGCCAGTCTGGCGGTGTCGGGGTCAACCGTGGTGGTGCCCTATTCTTCCGGGGAGGTTTTCGCCCTCTTGGCCGAGAATGGCCGGCCCCTGTGGAACGAGAGCCTGGCCGCCGTGAACCGGACCGACCCGCTGGCGGACATCGCGCAAATACGCGGGGCGCCGGTCATCGATAGGGACATGGTTTTCGTGATCAGCCATTCAGGGCGCATGATCGCCATGGATTTGCGCCGGGGCCTGCGTGTTTGGGAGCGCAAAATCGGCGGTGTCGAGATGCCCTGGCTTGGCGGCGACTTCCTTTACGTACTTACCAATGACGCGCAATTGGTATCCCTGACCCGCCGGGACGGGCGCATACGCTGGGTTCGGCCCCTGGAACGCTATGAGGATCCCGACGATCAAGAAGATCCGATTCATTGGGTCGGTCCGGTGCTCGCGGGCGACCGCTTGATCGTCGCCGGTTCCCATGGCAAGGGATTGTCGGTCTCGCCTTATACGGGCGATATAATCGGCGCCATCGATTTGCCGGGCGCGGTCACCATCGCGCCGGTCGTCGCGGCCAAGGCGCTGTACTTCGTGACTGATGGCGGCAGCCTGGTCTCCATGCGTTAGAGCATGTTCCATTCATATTGACCCATTTGACCGGTTTTTCGCGTCTGCTGGCTAGGCGCGGCCCCCGCCGCGGTCTTGATGACTGCAAGGGGGCCGTAACGACGTCCGGCGGGCGCGAAAAACCGGCCTCCGGTGGGCCAAATCAGCCCATCGGCGTCGTTGCGGAACTTGCCCGATGCCCCACATCGCGCGGCGTTCCGTGCCTAACTGAGTGGACTGATTTGGCGCCATCAAATGGGTCAATATGAATGGAACATGCTCTAACGCTTGCGATTGACAGGCGCGCTGCCTGAATGACTGACATGACCTTTACTCTCGCCATCCTGGGCCGTCCTAACGTCGGTAAGTCCACCCTGTTCAACCGGCTGGTCGGTAAGCGCCTGGCCTTGGTCGCGCCGGAACCTGGCCTGACCCGGGACCGGCGCGAGGGTCAAGCGCGCCTCTATGATCTGGACTTCACCGTCATCGATACCGCCGGCCTGGAAGACGCCGCCGAAGACACCTTGGAACGGCGCATGCAAGCGCAAAGCGAGCGGGCCCTGGCTGAGGCCGACCTGGCCCTGCTCTTGATCGATGCCCGGACCGGGCTCTTGCCCCTCGACCGGCATTTCGCCGATTTGCTGCGCCGCTCCGAAACGCCGGTCATTTTGGTCGCCAATAAATGCGAGGGCGCCATGGCCGAGGCCGGCGCGGCGGAGGCCCACGCGCTGGGCCTGGGCGATCCGGTGGCCGTTTCCGCCGAGCATGGCCTGGGCATGGCCGACCTCCACGAGGTTCTCAAGGACCGGCTTCGAGAACTTGAAGCGGCCCCGAAGGAGGATGAGGGTGAAGGTGAGGAAGAAGAGGCCGAACCGGCGGCCGGCACCCTGCAACTGGCCATTATCGGACGGCCCAACGTCGGAAAATCGACCCTGGTCAACCGGCTGCTGGACGACGAGCGGGTGCTGACCGGCCCGGAAGCCGGTATCACCCGCGATGCCATCGCCATCGAGTGGTCCTACAAGAACCAGCCCATACGCCTGATCGATACGGCGGGTCTGCGGCGCCGGTCGCGGATCGGCAAGTCCCTGGAAAAGCTTTCCGCCGCCGACACCATACGGGCGATCAAATACGCCCATGTCGCGGTCCTGATGGTCGATGCCGAAATGGCCATGGAAAAGCAGGATCTGACCATCGCCGCCCATGTGATCGAGGAAGGCCGGGCCTTGATCGTCGCGGTGAACAAGTGGGACGCTTGCGCCAACCGGGAGGAAACCCTGAAGGCTCTGCACGATCGGCTGGAGCGTTCCCTGCCCCGGGTCCGGGGTATTCCGGTGGTCACCGTCTCGGCTCTGCGGGGGTCGAACCTGGAGCGCATGCTCGATGCGGTGCTGGGGGCCTATGAGGTCTGGAACCGGCGGATATCGACCCCGGTGCTCAACCGCTGGCTGGCGGCCATGGTTCAGGCCCATCCGCCGCCGGCGCCGGGAGGGCGGCGGATCAAGCTGCGCTACATGACCCAGGCCAGCGCCCGGCCGCCGACCTTCGCCGTGTTCTGTTCCCGGTCCAAGGATTTGCCGGAGGCATATCTGCGCTACCTGGAAAACGGCCTGCGCGAGGACTTCGACCTGCCCGGCACCCCGATCCGGATCAATCTGCGCAAAGGCGAAAACCCCTATGCGCCCGAGGGCGGGAAGCGGAAACTGGGCTAGGTTATGTACTTGCCGAAGGGCAAAGGCATGCGGAGAAATCTCACCTGATACATGGCTTGGTTTGGCGCTGTTGCGTCCTCGTCCTTCGACAGGCTCAGGATGAGGAGGCTCAGGATAAGGATATTTATTTATGCCATACGAGATCATCCTCATCCTGAGCCTGTCGAAGGACGCATCGGTGGGACTACCGCGCCAAATGCGATACCCACTATCCCGCCGTCTTAGGACTCAGGGAATCTCCGAACTGGTGCTATTCTAGGATTACCAAGGCGCTAACCGCGCCGAACCGAGGGGCAGACGGCATGAACCTAGAACGCGTTATTTTCGGATTCTTCACCGTTCTCGCCCTGACGCTGAATTTTGGCTTTTTCATCGGCGAGATCGACGATCCCAATCATCACAGCATTGTCGAATTGTTTTTCGTCATTGTCGTCAACCTGATCGCCACGGGCTTGAAGCTGGGCGACCGCTCCCAGATCGGCGCGGTGTTGCTGGCCACCAGCCTGGTCGCCGATTTGCAGCTTATCGCGGCGGCGATCATCTGGGCGGTCGCAGTGCATGTCAACGAGGTCGGGATGATTCCAAGCGTGATGGCGACCATCGTGTCGCTGTCCGGCGGCGCCATGGTCGCCAACATCATCTCGGTCACCATGTTGACCAGCGAGACCTTGATGCTCCGCCGCTAAGAACACCCATGGAAAACGCGCCGAGATCGAGCCGGGTCACCTACATCGTTCTGCGCCATATGCGCCGGCCGATCATTGTCCTGATTACCGTCTATGCCGCCTCCATGTTCGGCTGGGTTCTCATTCCCGGCATGGACGCTCAAGGCAATCCGGCCCACATGAGTTTTTTCCACGCCTTCTATTTTCTCGCCTACACCGTGACCACGACCGGTTTCGGCGAGTTGCCGCAGACCTATACCGAGGCCCAGCGCATGTGGGGCATCGTGTCGTTGTATGCCGGCGTGATCGCCTGGTTCTACGCCCTCGGCTCCATCGTCCGCCTGGTGCAGAACCAGGATTTTCAGCGCGCCGCCGCCGAGCGGCGCTTCGCCAAGGAAGTGGCCCGGCTCAGCGAACCTTTTTGCATCGTTTGCGGATTTGGCAATACCGGGGCCCTCTTGACACGCGGACTGAGCGACGCGGGCTTGACCGTAATCGTCGTGGAAAAGAAACAGGAGCGCGTGAATACCCTGATGCTGCGCGATTACCGGGCCCCCGTGACCGCGCTGTGCGCCGATGCCCGGATCCCCGAGCACTTGATCGAAGCCGGTTTACTGAAACCCAACTGCAAGGCCGTGGTCGCCCTGACCCAGGATGAGGAAATCAATCTGAAGATCGCGGTGACCGCCAGCCTGCTCAACAAAGACGCCTCGATCATGGTCCAATCGACGTCGGAGGAATACGAGGAGACCCTGTCCACCCTGGGCGGCAAGGTGCACATCGTCGACCCGTTTCAGACCTACGCGAAATACCTGGCCGCGATAATCGAGAACCCCACGATCCACAGCTTGAACCAGTGGCTCGCCGGCACTCCGGGAGCGACCCTGGATCAGCGGAGCAATCCGCCCAAGGGCAAGTGGATTCTATGCGGATTCGGGCGTATGGGTCACTGGATACGCGATTCCCTGATTTTGCAGGGCGTCACGACTCTGGTGATCGATCCCGATCCCTCGACCCTGGATGCCCCCGTCGATGGCATGATCGTCGGCCGGGCCAGCCAGGAGAATCTGCTCAAAGCGGGAATTGAGGACGCGACCGGCATCGTGGCCGGGACCCACAGCGATTCGGAAAATCTAAGCATCTTGCTCAACGCCCGCGCCTTGAACCCGGATATCTTTACCCTGGTCCGGCAAAACCGCTATCGCAATCGGGATGTGTTCCGGGCGGCGCGGGCGGGCTTTATCATGGTGCCCAGCCTGGTTTCCGCCCGGCGGATCCTGTTCCTGCTGGTCGCGCCCCTGCTCAAGACGTTTTTCGAGAGCCTGCACGGACCCGTGTTCCAGGCCCGGGACGGGAGCGTGAACGCGGCGTTCGACGCCTTGGCCAAGACCGTGGGCGGCACCCAGCCCAGACTTTGGACCCTGGACGCCAGTACCGGCGCCGATGCCCTGCCGGGCATCTTGCGGGATGGGATGACGGTGACCCTGGGCGATATCCTGCGCGACCCGGCGGCGCGGGAGCGGCGGCTCGCCTGCCTGCCGCTGGTTATGGAATCGGACCGGGAACACCTTGTCATGCCGGCGCTGAGCGCGCCCTTGCGGCCGGGCGACAGGGTTCTGTTTTGCGGCACCCCGCGCGCCATGCGCCTGCTTGAGGCGACCTTGAACAACGAATACACGCTGCGTTATCTGATAACCGGCCTCGACGCGCCGCGCGGCTATGTCATGCAGTGGTTTGCGCGCAAGTTTTCAGCGCGCGTCTTACCCGCTTGAAGAGCCAGACTGCTGCCGTATCCGATGATGAGCTTGGTGCACCCGTGGATCAAACGTGCGGAGGCTACAACCTATCGCCAAAATCCTGAAGAGCAACCGCGATAGCCGCATCGAGCCATTGTGCGAACTTAAGCTCGATCTCCTTTTCGTCCGTTTTGTACGTGAAGACGAACGGCTCCAATGAGCATGGAAAAAAGTCCTGCGATACACGACCTCGATCATCGGAGGCCTCATACGACTCTAGTTGGGAAAAAGCCGTAGCTTCCATAATTCCTGACAGTTCTCGTCCGACGTGATGGAAAGACGTAACGAATATCAACCGTTCACGTTCCACGCGCATGGTGGCTTTGATGAAATAGTGAGCTTCATCGAAATTGACGAATTTGCCCGTTCGAGCGCCCGACTGAATTACCTCGAATTTATACCAATGTGAGTTCTCCCTGTCAGGTCCACCCTCGACAATATGGATATCAGGTTCGGCGATCTGAGATACGGAGTCCTTAAGTTGATTCAGTGACTCTTCAATCAGTTTTCTAGTATGTTGTCGAAGTTGTTCGGCCACCAAGTTAGCTCGCCTCAGCTCCGTATCCTTAACCTCCCTTCGACGGGCAAATTTTGCCGCGAGACTTTCGATAACGGCTGACGACAGCTTGCGCTCCCGCGTAATTTTTGCATCGGCGTCTACGCTAAGTGCCTGCAAGATCGCCGCACGTTCCAGGCGTGCGAACAGTGATGCAAAAGCAGTCAAGTTACCAAAGTCCGCTTCTTCGAGGGCCTTGAGGTATTCTGTCCGCAAGTCCCGATCGATAACCATTGGCAACAAATCCGCGCGCAAAAGGATCAATGTTGTAAGCGCTCTTGCAACGCGGCCATTGCCGTCTTGATATGGATGGATCTGTGTGAAACGGTGATGAAACCACGATGCGACTATTATCGGGTCTTCCGCTTCGAGGCCGCCAAGCCAATCTAGAAGATTATCCATTTCCGATTCGACATGAATTGGTGGGCAGTACTCGTGGATTGACCCGTCGGGGCGCCGGGGATTGTTGGGCTGATCCTTGTATTCACCTTTCCGGAGGGGAATTTCTAACCGTTTGCCGGTTTGGTCGACAGCGCTCGTTGTCTCCTGATGCTGGGTTAGAATGATATGAAGCCTATTAATATAGCCCTTTGTGAGTTCGTGATTGCCGCTTATACAATCCATGACAAGCTGAATGGCTGCCTCATGATCATGCAGAAAGTCTATGAGGCGCGACGGTTCAATATCCGTGCTTGTGCCGGAAACTAGTTCTTCTTGAAAACCATTTTCAACTAAAGCCTCTGTCGTACCACGGTCAAGGTCGTAGAGGCGCTCGAGTATGCCCGTTTCAATACTCAAGCTGCGTATAAGACGATTCGTAAATCCTTTGAGATTCTCTGGGCTGGACTTTTCCAGCTTTTCCTTCGCATGACGCCACGTATCGTACAGTGGGGTAATTGCCGCGAGGTCAATGTTTCGGTCGGCCTCTAAAAGCGGCTTTATCTGTGTCCATTTGTAATCGGGCATTGTAAATCTCATCGTTATGACACGCAATTTGTTCAGACTAAGGCATACCTAAAACCCTGACAACTTCGCCGGTCTTGGTGCAGGCGGCCTCGGCCAGTTCCACGAAAGTCTTGGCGATCTCATCGGGGTCGGCCTGAAGCTTCGTATCCTCGCCGGGGAAGGCTTGGGCGCGCATAGCGGTGCGGGTCACGCCGGGGTCGAGGAGGTTGGCGCGGACAGAGGTTTTCCGGGTTTCGGCCGCGTAGGTCTTGACCAGGGCCTCCAGGGCCGCCTTGGAGATCGCGTAGGGGCCCCAGTAGGCGTTGGTCCCGGTGGCGGCGCCGGAGGAGACGAAGATCGCCCGCCCCGCTTCGGAACGCCGCAGCAGGGGATCGAGGCTGCGGATCAGGCGCCAATTGGCGGTCAGGTTGATATCTATGACCTCGGTCCAGCGCGCCGGCTTGATATGGCCGAGCGGCGACAGATCGCCCAGGGTTCCGGCGTTGCCGACCAGCACGTCGAGCCTGCCGTAGCGCTCATGGAGCGAGGCGCCGAGTTGATCGATGGCATCGAATTCCCGTAGATCGAGCGGCACCAGCAAGGCCTTGGCGCCGCCCGCCGCGCGCACCGCGTCGTCGGTTTCCTCCAGGCCGCCGACCGTGCGCGCGACCAGGACCAGTTGCGCGCCCTCGGCCGCGAAGCGCCTGGCCACCGCCGCGCCGATCCCGCGTGAGGCGCCGGTGACCAGGGCGATGCGGCCCGCCAGGCGGCCGTTCTTGGGGGCTTGACCGCTCATGCCGCGCGCCGCCGCCGCAGCGCCGCCGAAACCGCGCGCCCGGATAGCCGGGCGCCAAGCAGGCCGCCCAGCAGTCCCGTGAAGGCATAGGCCAGGCCCTCGGTGCCCAGGGGCAGGGCCGGTTGAAAGTCGTTCAGGGCGGCGCGGGTAAGGCCCGTCTCGGCGTGACTGGCGAAGCGTAGCGGCCGGGATGCCGTGGGGGCGTCGCGCAAGGCGGCGAAGGCCGTTTCCAGGCCCGTGAGCTCGCGTATTCGCGTCTGCATGAGGCGGCCTTGGCGGCGTACCGGGGACTGCGCGCCGTTCAGGAATACGGCGATGTAGGCCTCGAGATTCAGATTCTCCAGCCGCGCGGCCTCCACGATCTGCGCTTTCTCAATCCGCGCTTGATCCAGCCGCCCGCCCAGGCGCTGTAAATACTGGTCGTAAAAAGCCGGGAACTGCGACAGCAGAACCGCCCCAGACAAGGCCGCAATGGCGCGGAACGCGCGGGTCAACATGGCGGGGCGGCACGGGGCCGCGATGGGGAATTCGGGTTCAAATGGGCTGGATCCATATCAAGGGCTCAAGGTGACTTTCCATATCAAGCCAAGGCCTTTATGGAAAGTCATGTAACTGATCTTGGTCAGGGGATTCCATGAGGCGTGGCAACCCCGCCGGTGCGTCCTTCGATAGGCTCAGGATGAGGATGAATCGTGTGTGGCACAAAGAAAAGTCCTCATACTGAGCTTGTCGAAGCACGCACAGCGCCGATCCGGCAGCACCTTGACTACGGGGCCGCCATGGCCTTCGCCAAGCCATCGAGTCCGGCTTCGAGCTTGGCGCGGGGACAAGCGATATTGAGCCGGGCAAACCCGGCCCCTTCCGCGCCGAACGCCGGTCCGCGCGTGACCGCCCATCCGGCCTTGCCCTTGAGAAACGCCGTCAAGTCATCGGGTTGCAAACCCAGAGCCCTGAAATCCAGCCAAGTTAAAAACGTACCTTCGGGTTCGATGAGTTCGACGCCGGGCATGTTCTTCAGGCGCCCCCTGAGCGCATCCAGGTTTGTTTCCAGGTACGCCAAGACCGCATCCAGCCAAGCTTCCCCGTCCTTGTAGGCCGCCTCCATGGCAACGCTGGCGAAGGCGTTGTTTTTATTCACGGTCAAGCGGCTGTTTTCGGCCTGAAACGCTTTGCGCTTGCCGGAGTCCGCTATGATCGTGAAGGCCGAACAACAAGACGCGATATTGAAGCTTTTCGCCGGCGACAGACAGGCGATGCAATTAGCCGCATAGTCCGGCCCGAGAGCGGCGAAGGGCGTATATTCGTGGCTGGCAAAGGTTATATCGCCATGAATCTCGTCGGCTACGACCAGGACGTTGTGCCGGGCGCATATGTCGCCCAGCCGGCGCAACTCCTCGCCGCTCCAGACCCGCCCAACCGGATTATGCGGGTTGCACAGATATATCATCTTGGCGCGCAGGTCGGCGGCTTTCGCTTCGAGACCGTCGAAATCCATGCGGTAACGGCCGTCCTCGAGGATCAGCGGGTTGGCGATCAAGACGCGGCGGTTCTCGCGCAGAATATCGAAGAAGTCGAAGAACACCGGCGGCTGCACGATGACGCCATCGCCTTCCCTGGTGAACAAAGAGGCGGCCATGGCCAGCGCATTCAGGATATTGGGGGCGCGCAGGATGTGGCTTTCCTCGACCCGCCAAGCATGACGGCGGTCAAGCCATTGGACGAGCGCGGGCATTAAGCCATCCGGCAGGGCCTCATAGCCGAACACACCATGGCCGAGCCGCCGCCGCAGCGCGTCGAGAACCACGGGCGGCGCCTTGAAATCCATGTCCGCGACACCGGCGGCAAACAGGCTGCCACCGTCTGGCCCCAACACCCTGGGGTGAACTTTCAGCGCCGGAACAAGGCGCCGGTCGATGTCCTCATCGAAGGAAAAAGGCTGGCCGGCTCCGCTCATTCCAGATCGCGCCCGATCTGGTATAGGCAATCGCCGCGTTCGACCCGGCCGGGAATGCGTTTGGCGAGGATCATGCCGCCGTGCTCGAAGCGGACTATCGACGGCTCTCGCCAGGGCTCTTCGGGGCGGTGGATGGCGCCGGCTGGCCCGCCAGCCTCGACCTCGCCGCCAAGCTCGTGAAAGGGCTCGAACACGCCCACATCATAGGCATGGAGGGTGCCGGCGGCCTGAAGCTCACGGGTGCCCTTGGGGGCGTCGGGCCGATAGCCGGGCAGCATGCCGATGGATTCGAGCAGCCGCTTGATGCCGCGTTCGGTCAGGGCCAGGATTGCCGGTGTGACGGTGCCGCTGCCGCCCAACTCGGTCATTATCGTGGTCACGCCCTTGCGTCCGGCGGCACCCGAGGCGGTGCGGGCGGTCGTCCCGCGCCCCTCGGTGTCGTAGACCCAGGCATAGGGGGCGTCGAAGGCCCGCTGCAAGGCCACCAGCTTCTTCGTTTCCTCCGGCGTATTGCCGCGTGCGCGCAATAACGTCGCCGGATATACCAGGGAGGAGCCGCCGGAATGAAAATCGAAAAAGTAATCGCACAGGGGCATCAGGACTTCTTCGATGAAATGAGCCATGGCCTGGGTCGGTGTGCCCAGCGGATCGCCCGGAAAGGCGCGATTGAGATTACCCGCGTCGATGGGCGAGGTGCGCAGGCCCGCCAGGGCCGCCGGGTAATTGGCCATGGTCAGGATAATAAGCCGGCCGCGAATGTCATCGGGCGTCAATTCACGGCACAGCTTGGTCAGCGCGACTTGGCCCTCGTACTCGTCGCCGTGGTTGCCGGCGATCAGAAGGGCCGTCGGTCCCGCGCCGTTGCGGATCGTGACGATGGGAATCGGGATCCAGCCGTAAGCGCTGCGATGGACCGAATGGGGCAGGCGCAGAAACCCGGTTTGCTTGCCCTCGGCGTCGAAATCCACGTCCGAGTCAATCAACGTTTCCGCCATGTCCTGGGTTCCTTATGAGCCCGCACAAAGCGCGGCACAGTAACTTGCGGCATCAACATTGCCGCCGGTCGCGATTATGGCGACAGTCTGCCCCGCGATGTCAATCTTACGGCTGAGAACGGCCGCCAGCCCGACGGCGGCGCCCGCCTCTATGACGATTTTGAATCGATCGAACCCGAATTTCATGGCGGTTCGCACCTCGTCGTCGCTGACCGTCAAGACGCCGCTGAGCCTTTCGCGGTTGATGGAAAAGGTCAGTTCGCCGGGTATGTCGGTCATGATTGCATCGCAGATGGTGGTCCGGCCCTTCGGATTGGCAAGCCGTTCCCCGGCTTCCAGAGACCGGCGGGTATCGTCGAACAGCGCCGGCTCGACGCCATAGACTTTGGTGGTGGGAGAGAGGGCCTCGAAGACAAGCGCCGTCGCGGCGGTCAGGCCGCCGCCGCCGCAGGGCACCAGGACCGCATCTATGATGGCGTTCAGGCCCTTGGCCTGGCGAATGAGTTCCAGCGCCACGGTTCCGGCGCCGGCCAAAACCCGCGCGTCCTCGTTGGGGGGCACCATGACAAAGTTCCCCTCGGCCTGGATACGCTCGGCTACCTCTTCGCGGGTCTCGGCCCCGCGTTCGTAGGTAACGATCCGCGCGCCCAGTTCCCCGGTCCGGGCCATTTTATTCGCCGGCGCATTGCTCGGCATCACGATCAGGGCTTGAGTATCCATCAGCCGCGCCGCGCAGGCGACCGCCTGGGCATGATTGCCCGATGAATAGGCGATAATGCCGCGCCGGCGCGCCGCCTCGTCCAGTTGCCGGATACGGTTGTAGGCGCCGCGGAATTTGAAAGAGCCGGTTCGCTGCGCCGTTTCGGCCTTGATCAGCAGGCGGCCTGAAAGCTCCGCGTTTACTTCCGCGTTTTCAAGCAGCGGCGTTTCAACGGCGAAGCCTTTCAGCGCCCGCGCGGCCTCCTCGATCTCATGGAGTTTCGGCGCGGCGAGTATTTGCTCGGGAATGTTTTCGGGCACAAGAAAAACCCGCGCGAGCTTTGCCTCACGCCATCTCGGCGAGGAGGGAGAGTTGGCGGCCGTCTTGTTCGCCTTCGTTGTCCGTCAGCCGGGTCGGGTATTCGCCGGTGAAGCAGGCGTCGCAGAATTGCGGGTGTTCCGGGTCGCGCCCCGTCTCGCCCATGGCCCGGTACAACCCATCTATGGAAATGAAGGCAAGGCTGTCGACCCCGATGTGTTCGGCCATGCCGGCGAGATCGAAGCGCGAGGCGAGCAGTTCACCCGATTCCGGCGTGTCGATCCCGTAAAAGCAAGGATGGGCGTTGGGCGGCGCGGCGATACGCATGTGAACCTCGGTCGCGCCGGCGGCGCGCACCATCTCCACGATCTTGACCGAAGTGGTGCCGCGCACGATGGAATCGTCCACCAGGATCACGCGCTTGCCGGTCAGGCTGGCGCGGTTGGCGTTGTGCTTCAGCCTGACGCCCAGGTTGCGGATTTGCTGCGCCGGTTCGATGAAGGTGCGCCCGACGTAATGATTGCGGATGATGCCCAGGTCGAAGGGAATGCCCGAGGCTTCGGCATAGCCGATCGCGGCCGGCACACCGGAATCGGGCACCGGGACAACCAAATCCGCAGGCACCGGCGCCTCGCGGGTTAATTCAACCCCGATCCGCTTGCGCCGTTCGTAAACGCTCGCTCCCTCGATCAGCGAATCCGGGCGTGCGAAATAGATGTACTCGAAAACGCAAAAACGCTGCCGCATGGGCGGGAAGGGGCGCAGACTGTGAATGCCGGAGGAATCGAGCACCACCATCTCGCCGGGTTCGACATCGCGCACCAGTTCGGCGCCGATGATGTCCAGGGCGCAGGTTTCCGAGGCCAGGATGTGCGCCTTGCCCTTGCGCCCTATGACCAGGGGCCGGACCCCAAGCGGGTCGCGCACGCCGATGACGCAGGAATCGGTCATGGCGACCAGGGAGAAGGCGCCCTCGACCTGGCGCAAGGCATCGGTCAAGCGGTCGATCACGTTCTTGCGGGCCGAGGTCGCCATGAGGTGAATGAAGACCTCCGTGTCCGAGGTCGAATGGAACAGCGATCCGCGGCTGACGAGTTGCTGGCGCAACATGAAAGCATTGGTCAGGTTGCCGTTGTGGGCGAGGGAGAAACCGCCGAATTCAAGTTCGGCGAACAGGGGCTGCACATTGCGCAGCGCGGTATCGCCGGTGGTGGAATAGCGCACGTGTCCGATCGCCAAGTGGCCGGTCAGGCGCGACATGATTTGCTCGCTCGAGAAAATATCGCCGACCAGGCCCTGGTCCCTGTGGGCATGGAACTGACGGCCATCGAAACTGACCATGCCGGCGGCTTCCTGTCCCCGGTGCTGCAAGGCGTGCAGGCCCAGGGCGGTCAGGGCCGCGGCATCATCCTCGGTCCCGAAGACGCCGAAGACGCCGCATTCCTCACGCAGTTTATCGTCGCCGGGATCGCGCGGGAATGGGTGATTTTGCATCATCGTCCAGGTTCCTCGGCGGGTAAGTTATTTTGCGTGGTGGCCTCGATCAATTGCTGCATCGCGTCGCGTTCCGCGTTTTTGTATCCCGGTTTTATCTTGGCCGGGCCGTTCCTGGCGTTGGGTTTCAGCAGATCTTCATAGCTGCCGGCGCCGAGTGGGTCGGGCTTCAAGGTTTGAGCCGCGCGTATCTCCTCGCCGCCGAGCGCGTCGGGAACCAGCCGGGTCAGGAGATCGCTGCCTTTTTCGACCAAGGGCAGGGCATGAGCCTCGGAAATCCAATCGGGTAGGTCTTCGCGCGGCACCGCATACAGCAACATTCCCCAGGCGATGCTAATCAGAACCGCGCCCCGAAGCGCGCCGAACAGGAGACCGAGAGACCGGTCGAGCGGCCCCAAGCTGCTGTCGCGCACCCGGCGCGAGAGCAGACGCGTCACGATCGACAGCACGACCAGGACAATCAAGAACAAGACGATGCCAGCCGCCATATCGGCGATCAGGGGCGAGGAGATATACTTGCGCGCTTCAGGCTGGATATAGGGGAAGCCGTAGAGGGTGACCGCCCCGGCGCCGACCCAGGAGCCGATGGCCAGAAGCTCGTGCACGAAACCGCGAAAAAAGGCGAAGGCGGCCGACAGACCCAGGATCGCGATGATCGCGAGATCGGTCACATTAATGGGCAGGTTTTCCACTAGTTAAACTCATCCGCCGCCGTTCGGGCTGCCCGCCGCGCGATCCGCCCCGCCGCTTGCGGGGCCAGGATTTCGATCAAGTCGTTCAAGTGGGCGATCTCCTGTATCTCCAGGCCCGGATGCGCTCCAGCCTTCTTTCGCCCCCCATTGTCCCGGCGCCTTGAGCTTATGGCGCGCTCGAAGCCCAGTTTCGCGGCCTCTTTCAGGCGCTCCTCGCTTCGTCCCACGGCCCGTACCTCGCCGGATAGCCCTATCTCACCGAAGACCACGGTTCCCGGCGGCACCGCTTCGCCGCTGACCGCCGAAATTAGGGCCGCAGCCACCGCCAGATCGGCCGCCGGCTCGCCTATTCGAAGGCCGCCCGCCACGTTTAGATAGACCTCCTTGCCCGTGAATACCAGCCCGCAGCGCGCCTCCAGGACCGCCAGAACCATGGCCAGGCGGGCGCTGTCCCAGCCGACCACGGCCCGGCGCGGGGTCGCCAGGGGCGAGGGCGAGGCAAGTGCTTGAATTTCCACCAAAACCGGCCTCGTGCCCTCGATTCCGGCGAACACCGCGGCGCCGGCCACGTTGTCCTGCCTTTCGGATAGGAACAGGGCCGAGGGATTGGCGACCTCGCGTAGGCCTTCATCGCCCATCTCGAAGACCCCGATCTCGTCGGTCGGGCCGTAGCGGTTCTTGCTGGCGCGCAGGATTCGGAACGGGTGGCCGCGCTCGCCCTCGAAGGTCAAGACCGTATCCACCATGTGTTCCAAGACCTTGGGTCCGGCCAACTGGCCGTCCTTGGTGACGTGGCCGACTAGAAGCAGGGCGAAGCCGCGCCGCTTGGCCAGGCGGATCAGTTCCTGGGCGCTGGCGCGGACCTGGGACACGGTGCCGGGCGCGGATTCCAGGGTATCGATATACAAGGTCTGGACCGAATCCACGACCACGGCGGGCGGCGGCTCAGGGGTGTCGAGGCTGGCCACGATATCGCGGACCGAGGTCGCGGTCGCCAGCTCGACTCGCGCCGCGCCGAGGCCCAGGCGGTGCGCGCGCTGGCGCAATTGCTCGACCGCTTCCTCGCCGGAGATATAGGCGATGGGCGATCCGCCCGGGACAGTGGGCGATCCGCCTGGGACAGTGGCCGGTCCCGCCGGGCCTTCGGGGTTGCCCAAGGCCGCCGCGACTTGCATCAGCAGGGTTGATTTGCCGACGCCGGGCTCGCCGCCGATCAGGATCGCGGAACCGGGCACCAAGCCGCCGCCACAGACCCGGTCGAACTCCGCCAGGCCGCTCGGGCGGCGCGCTTCCTGGGCGGCCGGCCCCTCCAGGCCGACGAATTCGATCCGTCCGGCACGCCGCTTGCCGCTCATGCCGCCGGTCTTGGCGAGGCCGCCCGGCGCGGCTTCGCGCGGGATCTCCTCGACGATACTGTTCCACTCGCCGCAGGCATCGCAACGCCCGCCCCAACGGGCCGTGACCGCACCGCAGGTCTGACAAACATAACGATGTTGAAGCTTGGCCAAGCTATATTCCGCAATCCGATGTGCCGGCTAGCGCCCTAGCGATCTGTCTTTAACGCTCGATATCCGCCTTTTGTCATGCCCGGACTTGATCCGGGCATCCATCGTGCCGCCGCACCATGGATCGCCGGGTCAAGCCCGGCGACGACGATCGGGATATAAAGAAAAATGTGAAATATCCATAACCCTAGTTCGCGCGGACCTGCATCTGGATCGGGCCCTCGGCGCGGCCGTGAATGAACTGATCGACGTAATCGTTACCCGATTCGTCGATAGTCGCGACCGCTCCGGCCCAAATGATCTTGCCATTGTACAGCATCGCGACCCGATGGGCGATCTTGCGCGCGCTCGCCATATCGTGGGTGATCGACAGGGTGCTGGCGCCCAGTTCCTGCACGCACTTGACGATTAAATCGTTGATCACATCGCCCATGATCGGGTCCAGGCCGGTCGTCGGCTCGTCGAAAAATATGATCTCCGGCGTGGTCGCGATGGCGCGCGCCAGACCGACGCGCTTGCGCATACCGCCGGACAACTCGGCCGGCGACAGCTCGCCCACCTCGGCGGTCATGCCGACCGCCGCCAGTTTCTCGATCGCGACTTGTTTGGCCTCGGCCAGGCCCATACCCTCGCCTTGAATCAGGCCGAAGGCGACGTTCTCCCAAACCGGCAGGGAATCGAACAGGGCGGCGTTCTGAAACAGCATGCCGAACTTGCGTAAGACCCGGTCCCGGTCCCGGCTGCCCTGGCCAACGACTTCCTCGCCGTCGATTTTGATGCTGCCCGCATCCGGTTTCAGTAAGCCCAGGATGCATTTCAGCAGCACCGATTTACCGGTTCCCGAACCGCCAATGACGACCACCGATTCGCCCACGGCGATGTCGAGGTCGAGACCGTCGAGCACCACCTTGGGACCGAAGGATTTGCACAGGCCGCGGATCTCGATCTTATTGGGCGCGCCGTTTCCTGACTGGCTCATCGGGCGAAAAACATCTCGGTGATGATGTAGTTGAAGCACAGGATCAGGATTGAGGCCGAGACCACCGCGTTGGTCGTCGCCGCGCCCACGCCCTGGGCGCCGCCCTTGGAGTTGTAGCCGTGGTAACAGCCCATGAGGGTAATCAGGAAGCCGAAGACCGCCGCCTTGACCAAGCCCGAGGCCACGTCCTGAAACTCCACGAAGTCGATGGTGTTCTTCAGGTAGGTCGCCGGATTGAAGCCCAGCTTATAGATCGAAACCACATAGCCGCCGAACACGCCGATGATGTCGGCGACGCATACCAGAAGCGGCATCATGGCGATGCCCGCGATCAGGCGCGGCGCGACCAGGTACTTGAAGGGGTTGGTCGCCAAGGTGTCGAGGGCGTCGATTTGTTCGGTCACGCGCATGGTGCCGATCTCGGCCGCCATGGCGGCGCCGACCCGCCCGGCCACCATCAGTCCGGCCAGAACCGGTCCCAGCTCGCGGGTGATCGAGATGACGACGACGTTGGGGATCGCGCTTTCGGCGGCGAAGCGCGCGAAGCCGGTGTAGCTTTGCAGGGCCAGGACCATGCCGGTGAAGATCGCCGTCAGCCCGACCACGGGTAGGGAATAATACCCGATGTCGATCATTTGCCGGCCGATCAGGCGCAGGTACACGGGCGGGCGTATGCAATGGGACAGGCCATGGACCGCGAAGAGGCTCAAGCGTCCCACGGCCGCCAAAAAAATCAGAAAGGTCCGGCCTATCGGCTGCAAGATCGGCATATACCCTAACCCGTCAGCCGCCGAGGTAGATACGATGATAGCGCGCACCCAGGGAGGTCAGGATTTCGTATCCCATGGTCCCGCCGGCTTCGCCCAGGGCATCGACACCCTGATGGGGGCCGAGGATTTCCACCCACCCGCCGGCCTGGGCGTCGCCCGCCGCTATGCCGGTCACGTCGAGTGTAATCATGTCCATGGAGACGCGCCCAACCACCGGTACCTCTTTATCGTCGATCCAGGCGCTGGCCCGGTTCGACAAGGATCTCAAAAATCCGTCCGCATAGCCAAGCGCCACGGTCGCGACTCGGCTGTTCGCCGCCATGCGGTGCGTGGCACCATAACCAAGGGTCTGGGGAGCGTCAATCTGCCGCACTTGCAGAATTCTGCCTTGCAGACGAACCACTTGGCGCATGGGGTTCGGCCGGTCCGGGGTCGGGTTCACGCCGAAAAGCGCGGCCCCCGGGCGGGCGAGGTCGAAGTGGTAGTCCGGGCCCAGGAAAATGCCGGAGGAATTGGCCAAGCTGCCCGGGGCGGCCGGAAGACGCGCCCGCGCTTGCCTAAAGCGGTCAAGCTGAATGCCGTTCAACTCGTGCCCCGATTCCTCGGCGCAGGCCAGGTGAGACATGACGTATTGCACCTCGATCCCCGCCAGGCGCTCCGGTTCGCCGGCCAGAATATCCAACTCGTTGTCCGGCAGGCCGAGGCGGTTCATGCCGGTATCGATATGAAGCGCGGCCGCCAGGCCATGGCCCGCGCGCCGCGCCGCGGCGCTCCAAATCGCCACTTCGCCGAGGCTGTTCAGGACCGGCATGAAACCCCCGGCGATGAATTCCTCCACCGGACCGGCGCCGGCCCCGTTCAAAACGAAGATGTCGGCCGATGGCCGGGTCTTCTTCAAGGCGGACCGAATCTCGATCGCCTCGTCCAGGTTCACGGTGAAAAAAGTCCGCGCGCCGGCTTTCGCCAGCGCCGGCGCGACCTGTTTGGCGCCCAGGCCATAGGCGTTGCCCTTGACCGCGGCCGCGCAGGTAACCGGGCGCAGAACCTTGCGCAAACGCCGGTAGTTGTCCTTGATCGCCTCCAGATCGATGGTCAGGACCGCGCCCGCGCGCCGGGCGGCGGGGCTGTCCAGGTCCTCAGTCGCGGGGTAAGCGGTCATCGCGCACGAGGTCGTTGAATTGCGTGAACTCGCCAGTGAAGTGCAGCTCGATAGTTCCGATCGGACCATGGCGCTGCTTGGCGACGATGATCTCGGCGATGTTGCGGCTTTCTTCGAGGCGCTTATCGTAATTGGCTAGGCGTTCGCTGAATTTATCGGCCGAATCGGTCATGCGCTGCGTGGGTTTCTCGCGCGCCAGGTAATATTCCTCGCGATAGATGAACATGACCACGTCGGCGTCTTGCTCGATCGAGCCCGATTCGCGCAGATCCGATAGCTGCGGCCGCTTGTCGTCGCGCTGTTCAGTTTGGCGCGACAACTGCGACAGGGCGATAACGGGGACGTTCAATTCCTTGGCGATCGCCTTCAGGCCGCGGGTGATTTCCGATACCTCCTGCACGCGGTTATCGCTGCGCATGCCGGCCGGACCCTGCATGAGCTGAAGGTAGTCGACCACGATAAGGCCCAGGTTCTGTTGCCGCTTCAAGCGCCGCGCACGGGTGCGCAGGGCCGGCACGCTCAATGCCGGGGTGTCGTCGATGAACAAGGGCAGTTCATGGAGGTGCCGGCTGGTCTCGAAGATGCGGTCGAATTCGTCGTCGCGGATTTCGCCGCGCCGGATCGAATCGGAACGCACATGCGCTTGCTCGGAAATAATACGGGTCGCCAATTGTTCCGCCGACATCTCGAGCGAGAAGAAGGCGACGGTCTCCGCGCTCTCGGCCGTCTCGCCGTCCGGCCCCTTTTGTTTGCGCTGGGTCGAGGCCGCGCTGTAGGCGATGTTGGTGGCCAGCGACGTCTTACCCATGGAGGGCCGCGCGGCCAGGATGATGAGATCGGATGGATGCAGACCGCCGAGCAGTCGGTCCAGGTCCTTGAAACCGCTGGCCACCCCCGCGACATGGCTATCGCGTTTGAGCGCCTGTTCGGCCATGTTGATGGCTTCGACCACGGCGGATTTGAAGGTCTTCAAACCGCCCTCGGGCGCTCCCGCTTCGGCCAGGTTGTAGAGGCGTTGTTCGGCGGTTTCGATCTGGCTCGTCGCGCTTATGTCCAGATCGGCTTGGTAGGCTTCGTTGACGACATCCTCGCCCAGGCCGATCAACTCTCGGCGCAGGAATAAATCGTGGATCGTGCGCCCATAGTCGGCGGCGTTGATGATGGTCACGAAGTTATTTTGCAGACCGGCCAGGTAACGCGCGCCGCCGGCGCCGGCCAAGGTTTCGTCGGCGTCGAACAGATGTTTCAGCGTCACCGCGTTGGCGATCTGCCCGCGTTCTATCAGCTTGCCGCAGGCCTCGAAAATGCGGCCATGGGTCTCGTCGGCGAAATGCTCGGGCAGAAGAAAGTCGGAAACCCTCTCGAAAGCGCGGTTGTTGGCCAGGACGGCGCCAAGCAAGGCTTGCTCCGCCTCGTAATTGAACGGCGGTTCCCGCAAGGGCCCATCGTCCGATTCGGTCCCTGGGAAGGGCGTGAGGTTGTCGGGCGCGTTGCTTTCCATCAGGTGGCGGACCCTATCAGACCGAGTCGCGAATGGCCATTAGAACGATAAGGAGGATAGCGGGGATAAAAGCTATCGGGCGGAAAATAAATTCTGTTTTAATTGAAAAAAGAACGGCGGCCGATAGGCCGCCGTTCGTGTCAAAACAATGCGCGCGCTTTTAACTCGATGCTTGGGTTTCTTCGTCCGATTCGTCTACTTCAGCCTCGGCTTCCTCGGCCTCCGCCTTGGCCAGGGCGGCCTCGGCCTCGGCTTCGGCGGCTTCCTCGGCGGCGCGTTGCTCCTCCGGGCTGACCATGCGGCCCGCCTCGGCTTGGGCTTGGGCCTCGGCCTCGGAACGGGCTACGTTGGCCGTGACCGTGACCGTGACTTCCGGGTGCAGACGTACTTGGACCGGATGCAGACCCAGGGTTTTGATGACCGTGGCTAACTTGATCTGCGAGCGTGTGACCGTAAATCCGGCCGCGCTTACCTCCGCCGCGATGTCGCGGGCATTGGCCGAGCCGTAAAGCTGGCCCGATTCGCCCGCTTGGCGGATCAGGACGACCGAGAGGCCGTCCAGTTTCCCGCCGACTATTTCGGCCTCGCTACGCCCGGCCAGGTTATCTGCCTCGAACTGAGCGCGTTGCTGCTCGAAGATCGCCAGATTGTCCTTGGTCGCCCGCCGCGCCTTGCGTTGCGGCAAGAGGAAGTTACGCGCGAAGCCCGGCTTGACCGTGACGATATCGCCCATCTGGCCCAGCTTTTCGATCCGCTCCAAAAGGATAACTTGCATGATGTCTCTCCCCTAGCCGACCAGATAGGGGATCAAGGCCAGGAAGCGCGCGCGTTTGATAGCCTTGGCCAACTCGCGTTGCTTCTTGGTCGAGACCGCGGTGATCCGGCTCGGGACGATCTTGCCGCGCTCGGAAATATAACGCGTCAGCATGCGGACATCCTTGTAATCGATTTTCTGTCCGTTGGGGCCCGTGAAGGGGCAGCTTTTGCGGCGCCGGAAGAAGGGCCGGCGGCCGCCGCCGCCTCCGGACGTGCTGACGACTTGAATCTCGCTCATGCCGGCGTCTCCTGCGTTTCGCTTGCGGCCACGCTTGCAGTTTCGGTGGCGGGCTGTTCCGGGCGCGGGGGCCGGTCGCCCCGGTCACCGCGTGGGCCGCCGCGGCTAAAGCGTCCGCCGCCGCGGTCGTCGCGCCGCTCGCGCGCTTGAAGGACGATCGAGGGGCCTTCCTCGTGTTCCTCGACCCGCAGGGTCAGATAGCGGATCACGTCTTCGTTCAGGCGCATGTTGCGTTCCATCTCGGCCACGGCCGCGGCCGGGGCGTCGAGGTTGAGCAGGGCGTAATGGGCCTTGCGGTTCTTCTTGATGCGGTAGGACAGGGTGCGCAGGCCCCACATCTCTTTTTTGGAGACCTTGCCGCCATTGGTTTCGATGATTTCGGAAAATTGATCGACCAGGCCTTCGGCTTGGCTGGACGAGATGTCTTGGCGCGCCATCAGCACGCACTCATAAAGTGCCATGTTCGACTCCTCACGGCTGTTATCGGGCCGGAGCTGACGGCTGGCTATCGTAGCCGGATCGTTCAGCCGATCGGCCCTAGCCGGTACCTTTTGGGGCCTGGGGCCCCGGATACCGGCAAGGAGTTGCCTCAAATCGCTTGAGGCGCGCGACTATACACTTTAGCCGAAGCCGCGCAAGCGCTTGACACCTTGACGGCGGACGGTTTTCTCTGTCCCGAAAATAGGATGAGGAAGACCAGGCATGAGCCGCGCATTCGTGTTTCCGGGCCAGGGCGCCCAGGCGGTTGGCATGGGGGCCGCCCTGGCCGAGGCCTTCGGGCCCGCGCGCGAGGTTTTCGAGGAAATCGACGACGTCCTGTCGCAACGCCTGTCGCGCCTGATGTTCGAGGGCCCGGAAAGCGATCTGATCCTGACTGAGAATGCCCAGCCGGCGCTTCTGGCGGTCAGCCTGGCCGTGGTCCGGGTGCTGGAAAAGGAAGGCGGGCTGCGGCTCGCGGAAAAGGGCGACTTCGTGGCTGGGCACTCCCTGGGCGAATACTCGGCCCTGGCCGCCGCCGGCGCTCTGTCCTTGTCCGATGCCGCCCGGCTCCTCAAGCGGCGCGGTCAAGCCATGCAGGAGGCGGTGCCGGTCGGCGAGGGGGCCATGGCGGCTTTGCTTGGGCTCGATCTCGCGGCCGCCCGGGAGGTGGCCGAGGCCGCCGCCCAAGGCGATATCTGCGCGCCGGCCAACGACAATGCCCCTGGGCAGGTGGTGGTCAGCGGCGCCACGGCGGCGGTGGAGCGGGCCATCGTCTTGGCCAAGGAAAAGGGCGCGCGGCGCGCGATCCTCTTGCCGGTCAGCGCCCCTTTTCATTGCGCGCTCATGGCCCCGGCCGCCGATATCATGGCCGAATCCCTGGCCGAAACCGTCATACTGCCGCCGCATATGGAATTGGTATCCAACGTGACCGCCGCCGCGGTTCAAAAACCCGAAGAAATCCGCCCGCTCCTGGTTCAGCAGGTGACCGCCATGGTGCGCTGGCGCGAATCGGTTCTCTATATGAAGGATCGCGGGGTCGATACCTTGGTTGAACTGGGCGTCGGGCAGGTATTAAGCGGCCTCAACCGCCGTATAGACCGCGACCTCAGCAGCTACAAAGCGGGCACGCCGGCCGAGATCGATGACTTGATCAAGGTGCTTTAGGGCCGGCGCATCCTGGGGGAAGGAGTGCAAGATGTTCGATTTGAGTGGAAAAGGCGCCCTGGTGACCGGGGCGTCTGGCGGTATCGGCGGCGCCATAGCCCGCGCCTTGCACGCCCAAGGCGCGGCGGTCGTCTTGTCCGGAACCCGGCGCGAGGCGCTGGATGGCTTGGCTGGCGAACTTGGGGAGCGGGTCCACGTCCTGCCTTGCGATTTGGGCGATCCAGCGGCCACGGCGGCCTTGCCGCGTGCGGCGGAGGAAGCCCTGGGGGCCCTCGATATCCTGGTCAATAACGCCGGGCTGACCCGCGACAATCTGGCCATGCGGATGAAGGACGAGGAGTGGGATCAGGTCTTGGCGGTCAACTTGAGCGCCGGATTCCGCCTGGCTAGGGCATCCCTGCGCGGCATGATGAAACGCCGCTGGGGCCGGATCGTCGGCATAACTTCCATCGTCGGGGTGACGGGAAATCCGGGCCAGGCCAACTACGCCGCCTCCAAGGCCGGGATGATCGGTCTGTCGAAGGCCCTGGCGCAAGAGGTCGCCTCGCGCGGGATCACGGTCAACTGCGTCGCGCCCGGCTTTATCGAAACCGCCATGACCGGCGCCTTGGCCGAAGCCCAGCAGGAGAAGATTCTCGGCTCCGTGCCCCTGGGGCGCCTGGGCGCGCCGGAGGAAATCGCCGCCGCCGTGGTTTATCTGGCCAGCCAGGAGGCCGCTTACGTGACCGGGCACACCTTGCATGTCAATGGTGGAATGGCCATGATATAGCGGGCTGACGGAGGTATGTTCCGGACCCCGCGCCGAGCGTTGGCAAACTCCAATGAACTGTGTTAAGAGGCGGCTCTCCGCACGCTTGGGGGAATGAAACGGCAAGCCAAGGTCCCTAATTTTACCCAATAAACGCTGGCCAATCTGAGGAAACAGTCAATGAGTAATGATACTGCCGATCGCGTAAAAAAGATTGTCGTGGAGCACCTGGGGGTCGATGAGGCCAAGGTCACGGAAAGCGCCAGTTTTATCGACGACCTGGGCGCCGATAGCCTCGATACCGTTGAATTGGTCATGGCGTTCGAGGAAGAATTCGGATGCGAAATTCCGGACGATGCGGCGGAAAAGATCGTAACCGTCAAGGATGCTGTCGATTTCATTCAACAGCACGCCTAGCTTGGCGTTCCCTAGGGGACGTTCTGAAACGATTGCTGGCGGCTGCGGGTCATGAGACGAATCGTCGTTACCGGGCTTGGATTGATGACGCCTTTGGGCTGTGGCGTGACCCAGGTGTGGGAGGCCTTGACCGCCGGCCGTTCCGGGCTGCGCGCGATTCAGAGCTTCGATGTTTCCGACATACCCTCAAAAATCGCGGGGCAGCTGCCGCCCGGGGAAACCGCCGGCGGCGGCTTTAACGCCGACGACTACGTGACCCCGGCCGAGCGGCGCAAGATCGACCCCTTTATCCTCTATGCCATGGCGGCGGCGCAGAACGCGGTCGAGGATTCAGGCTGGGTTCCCGAGACCGACGAGGACCGCGAACGCACGGGGGTCATGATCGGATCCGGGATCGGGGGCTTGCAGACTATTTGCGAGGGCTCCCTCACGGTGGCGAACCGGGGGCCGCGCCGCCTGTCCCCGTTTTTCATACCGGCCGCGCTGATCAATCTGGCCTCGGGCCAGGTTTCTATCCGTTATGGATTTCGCGGACCGAATCATTCGGTGGTCACGGCGTGCTCCACGGGCGCCCATGCGATCGGCGACGCGGCGCGTCTGATTGCCTTGGAGGACGCCGACGTCATGGTCGCCGGCGGCTCCGAGGCGGCCGTGTGCCGTCTTGGCATGGCCGGTTTCGCGGCATCCCGGGCTTTATCGACAAAGTACAACGATACTCCGGAAAAGGCGTCGCGCCCTTGGGATCAAGGCCGGGACGGCTTTGTCATGGGGGAGGGCGCGGGCGTGGTGGTGTTGGAGGAGCTTGAGCACGCCAAGGCCCGCGGCGCGAAGATCTATGCGGAAATCATCGGTTATGGGATGTCGGGCGATGCCCATCACATCACCTCGCCGGCGGCGGATGGAAACGGCGCTTACCGCGCCATGACGGCGGCCTTGAAGCGCGCCAAGCTGAACCCCGAGGATATCGACTACATCAACGCCCATGGCACCTCGACCCCGGCCGGAGACTTGATTGAGCTGGGGGCCGTGAAACGCTTGTTCGGCGCGCATGCGTCCAGGCTCAGCATGTCCTCGACCAAATCGGCGATCGGCCACTTGCTGGGCGCGGCCGGTGCGGCGGAGGCGATATTCTCCATACTGGCCATCAACGACAATATAGTACCGCCGACGCTGAATTTAGATAATCCGGCGCCGGAATGCGAGGGTCTCGATCTGGTCCCGCACAAGGCCAAGGAGCGCCAGGTACGCGCGGCCTTGTCCAATTCCTTTGGCTTCGGCGGCACGAACGCTAGTTTGGTGCTTGCCCAGTACGGCTGACCGACATGATGCGCCGGCTTTCCATCCTGGCCGGCCTCGCGGTTGCGGTTTTCCTGGCCTTGGCGGTTCTTGCCTTGGTGGTGGTCGACCGTTTCGACGGTCCCGGCCCCTTGCAAGCCGACACCGTGATTTACGTTCAGCCGGGCATCAGCATGGGCGATATCGCGCGCAAACTGGAGGCCGAAGGGGCGATTGAGGATTCGTTGGTCTTCCGCCTGGGTGTTCGCTTGATGCGTGTCTCGCGCGATTTAAAGGCCGGGGAGTATCTATTCCCGGCGACGGTTTCCATGCGCGGCGCGGTCGATATCCTGTTAAGCGGGAAGACAATGCTGCGCCGCCTGACCCTGCCCGAAGGGATCACCAGCGGGGAAGCGGCCGCCCTGATCGAGGCCGCCGATGTGTTAAAAGGCAGCTTGGACACCATCCCGGCCGAGGGGTCTTTGCTGCCCGAGACTTACCACTACGTGCGCGGCGATACGCGGGCCAACTTGGTCGCGCGCATGCAGACGGCGATGCAAGAGACATTGGCCGAGTTGTGGGCGAAACGCGATACCGGGATCCCCCTGAAAACCCCCGATGAGGCCCTGATCCTGGCGTCCATCGTCGAGAAGGAAACCGGAGTGGCCGAAGAGCGGCCCTTGGTCGCCTCGGTTTTCGTGAACCGCCTGCGCGCCGGTATGCGTCTGCAATCGGACCCGACCGTTACCTATGGCATGACCCAGGGGGCGCCCCTGGGCCGCGCCTTGACGCGCAAGGATTTGCAAGCGGATAGCGACTACAACACCTACACGAACGCCGGTTTGCCGGCCGGACCGATCGCCAATCCGGGCCGCGCGGCGATCGAAGCGGCCCTAAATCCGGCCGCGAGCGACTTTCTTTATTTCGTCGCCTCCGGCAAGGGCGGCCACGCTTTCGCCAAGACGCTCGACGAACACAACGGCAACGTCGCGAAGTGGCGCAAACTGAAACGCCAAACAAAGTGATCTAAGAGGTAGGTGAATGTCCGTTTCCATCGCCATCGTCGGTGCCGGACCCGGAGGCTTCTATACCGCCGCGGCGCTGATCAAGTCGGGTCCGGATTGCCGGATCGACATGATCGAAGCCTTACCGGCCCCTTACGGCCTGATCCGGGGCGGCGTCGCGCCGGATCATCAGCGCACGAAAGCCGTTACCCGGACCTTCGCCAAGATCGCGGCCCACGAAAGGGTCGCCTATTTTGGCTGCGTCCGGCTCGGCCGGGATGTTTCCCTGGCTGAGTTGCGGGACCGTTACGACGCGGTTGTCCTGGCGCTCGGGGCGCCGCTGGACCGGAAATTGGCGGTCTCGGGGGGCGATTTGCCGGGGGTTTACGGCGCTGCTTCCTTTGTCGGCTGGTATAACGGCCACCCGGATTTCGCCGATCTGGCCCCGGATTTGAACGTGAAACGGGTCTGCGTCATCGGTAACGGCAACGTGGCGTTGGACGTCGCGCGGGTTCTGGTCAAGACGCCGTCGGAAATGGCGTCCAGCGATCTGCCGGACCACGCAGCCAAGGCGATCCAGGGCGCGGCCATCCAAGAAGTCGCGGTTATCGGCCGCCGTGGCCCGCTGCAGGCCAAATTCACGAATAAGGAACTGAGGGAGCTTGGCGGTTTGGCGGATTGTCTGCCCTGCACCGATGCCGAGGATATGCCGGACGCGGTGACCGGCGTGGCGGCTGGCCGGGCCAAGCGCTTGGCCGAGAAGAATCTTGAAACCTTCCGCGATTTCGCGTGCCGTGAGGCAGCGGAACGGCGCAAACGCATACGCTTTTTCTTTAACGCCAGACCGGCCGAGGTTTTGGGCGAGGGCCGGGTCGAGGGCCTTCGCCTTGAGCGCACCCGCCTGCGGGACGGCCGGGCCCAGGGCACGGGCGAGACTTTCGACCTTTCCTGCGGCCTTGTGGTTTCGGCGATCGGATACCGCATGGCGCCGCTCGAGGGGGTTCCCATGGATACGGAAACCGGCGTGGTACGCAACCGGGACGGGCGGGTCGAAGCCGGACTCTACGTTGTCGGTTGGGCCAAGCGCGGACCCACGGGCGTGATCGGCACCAACAAGCACGATGGCGATGCGGCGGCGGCCCAGATCGCACTGGATGCCGGGCCGGGCGGCCGGCCTGGCCGCGGCGCCTTGGAGGAGCTTTTGCGGTCGCGGGGTATCCGCTGGATCGACTTTCAGGATTGGCGGCGTATCGATGCGGCGGAAATCGCCGCCGCGCCGAAGGGCGCGCCTCGCCAAAAATTGATCCGAATTAATGACATGCTGGCGATTCTGGATTAGAAAACTCAACGGATCATGCTCTATTCGGTTTATAAATTGGGTAACGGCTTGCCGATACATTAGGTTAGCCGGCAGTAAGACAAGGATGAGACACCATGGAAGGATCGGCGGCGCTCGATGGTGGGCGCGAGAAGCGGCGCGTGCTGGAATCCGCTGTGGTCCGTTTCGCCGGGGATTCCGGCGATGGCATGCAGCTAACCGGTGGGCGCTTCACGCTCGAGACGGCCTTGGCTGGGAACGACCTGGCGACCTTCCCCGATTTCCCCGCCGAAATCCGGGCCCCGGTCGGTACTACATATGGCGTGTCCGCGTTTCAGATTAATTTCGGCGCCCGCAAGATCATGACCGCGGGCGACCGGGTCGATGTCTTGGTGGCCATGAACCCGGCGGCCCTGAAGGTCAATCTGCTAGATGTCACGCCGACCGGTTTGCTGATCGTCGATACCGGCGCTTTTACCGATAGGAATTTACGCAAGGCCGGGTACGAATCGAATCCCTTGACGGACGGCACGCTGGGCGACCGGCGCGTGATCGAGGCCGATATGTCGCAGCGCACGTTGGAGGCGCTCAAGGAAAGCGGCCTCAGCAAAAAAGATTCCCTGCGCTGCAAGAACATGTGGGCCTTGGGTTTGGTCTATTGGATGTTCGACCGGGACCGGAATTCCACGACCGAGTGGCTCGGCGGCAAGTTCGCCGCCCGGCCGGATTTGGCCCAAGGGGCGGTCGCGGCCTTGAACGCGGGTCATGCTTTCGGCGAGACGGCGGAATTGTCGGGTGAGTTGAACGCCTACAGCGTCCCGGCCGCGCATCTAGCGCCCGGCCTTTACCGCAATGTGACCGGAAACCAAGCCATGTCCTGGGGCTTGATCGCGGGGACCGCGCTGGCCGAAATACGAATGGTTTTTTGTTCCTATCCGATCACACCGGCGTCCGGTCTTCTGCACTTATTGGCGGCGCAAAAAGACCGGGGCATCGTGACCTTTCAGGCCGAGGACGAGATCGCCGCCGCGTGCAGCGCCATCGGCGCGTCCTATGCCGGGGCTCTGGGAGTTACCTCAAGTTCCGGTCCCGGCGTCGCCTTGAAGAGCGAAGCCTTGGGTTTGGCGATCGCGACCGAGTTGCCGCTGGTCCTGATAAACACCCAAAGAGCCGGCCCCTCCACCGGCTTGCCGACCAAGACCGAGCAATCGGATCTTTTTCAGGCCGTGTTCGGGCGCAACGCCGATAGCGAGTTGGTGGTTATCGCGGCGCGCTCGCCCTCCGATTGCTTCGCCTGCGCCATCGAGGCGGTGCGCCTCGCCATTAAATACATGACTCCGGTCATTGTGCTCTCCGACGGATATATCGCCAATGCTTCCGAGCCCTGGGTTCTGCCGGAGATCGAGTCGTACCCGAAGTTTCCGGTGAAGTTCCGCGAGGATCCGGAAGGATTTCACCCCTTCGTACGCGATCCCGAAACCCTGGCCCGGGCTTGGGCCGTGCCCGGCACTCCGGGGTTGGAGCATCGTATCGGCGGGCTGGAGAGGGACGCGGATAGCGGAAATATTTCTTACGACCCCGCCAATCATCAGCGCATGACGGACTTGCGCGCCGAAAAGATCGCCGGTGTCGCCAAGGACATTCCCGAACAGGCCTTCGAGGATACGCCGTGCGAGGGTGGGGTGCTGGTCGTCGGTTGGGGTTCCACCTTCGGCCCGATCAACCGCGCGGTCAGCAAGCTTCGCGGCGCCGGCCTGCCGGTGTCGCACATACATCTGCGCCATATCTGGCCCTTGCCGAGTAACCTGGGCGGCCTGTTAAGGCGCTACGACCGGATCCTGGTGCCGGAAATGAACCGGGGACAACTCGCGACCTTGTTGCGCGGCGAATACCTGGTGCCGGCCGAGAGTTTGAGCAAGGTCAACGGCAAACCCTTCCTGATCGCAGAGCTGGAAGCCGCGATCCGGGCCCGATTGGAGAGCTGAGATGACTGCCGCCATGGCTGCTGTAAAACCGTCGCCCAAGGATTATGCCTCGGACCAGGAGATTCGCTGGTGCCCCGGGTGCGGCGACTACGCGATTCTGAAGGCGGTTCTCAAGACCCTCGCCGATGTTGAGGCCAAGCCGGAACAGACCGTATTCGTTTCCGGAATCGGCTGTGCGGCCCGGTTTCCCTACTACATTTCGACCTATGGGTTTCATACCATACATGGGCGCGCGCCGGCGGTCGCGACCGGCGTCAAGCTGGCTAATCCCGATCTCGACGTTTGGGTCGTCTCGGGCGACGGGGATGCCTTGTCGATCGGCGGCAATCACCTTCTGCACCTGCTGCGGCGCAACCTGGATGTGCAGTTCCTCCTGTTCAACAATGAGATTTACGGCCTCACCAAGGGCCAGTATTCGCCAACTTCTCATGCCGGCACGCGCACGCCCTCCAGCCCCACGGGATCGGTGGAATCGCCGGTGTCGGCCACCGCCTTCGCCTTAGGTGCCGGCGCCCGCTTCGTGGCGCGCGCGATCGATACCGCCCAGGCGCATCTGCTGGCTGTCCTCAAGCAGGCCCATGGGCATCGCGGCGCCTCCTTCGTTGAGATATTCCAGAATTGCCTGGTCTATAACGACGGCGTTCACGATGCTTTCGCCGATCGCTCGGTGGCGGCGGAAATGCAGGTCTTGGCCGAGCACGGCCAGCCGCTGGTGTTCGGAAAAGACCGCGATAAAGCCTTGCGTCTGGTGCCCGGACAGCTCACGCTTGAAACGGTTTCCATCGGTCGGGATGGCGTTGGCGAGGAAGATATTCTGGTTCACGACCAGACCAACCGCGCCTTGGCCGGCCTCTTGGCGGCCATGCAGCCGCCGGCCATGCCGGTCGCGTTAGGCGTGCTCTATTGCGATCCGGCGCTCAGCTACGATCATGCCGTGACAGCGCAAACCTCCGCCGGTCCCGCGCGGACAGGCGATCTAAGCGAGATCATGCGTGCGGGAAGCACCTGGACGGTTAAGGGCTAGAGCCCTTTCCGGCCCTACGGACCCATTCGATGGGCCAGATCCGTTCACTCGGCTAAGCTGCGCTGCGCTGCGCGATGCGGGGCATCGGGGAAGCGGCGGAGCGACGCCGATGGGCGGATATGGCCCACCGCAGGCCGGTATTTCGCGCCCGCTGGACGTCGTTGCGGCCCGCTTGCGGTCATGAAGACCGCGGCGCGGACCGCGCCTTGCCAGCAGACGCGAAATACCGGTCGAATGGGTCCGTAGGGCCGGAAAGGGCTTTAGATAATCCGCTTCAAGAGTGCGCGGAGGCTCGATCGTTCCTCGGGCCCGAGCGGCGCCAGTATCTTGTCGGACATCTCTTCGATTCCATCGCGCAGCCCGTCCACCAAGGCAATGCCTTCATCGGTGAGGAGCAGACGCATGCGCCGGCGATCCTTTAGGTCCGGCACCCGCTTGATCAAACCGTGCCGTCCCAGGCGCTGGACGACGCCCTGGATCGTGGCCGGGTCCATGGCCGCCATGCGGCCCAGCAGGTTTTGCGATACCTCGCCTTTCTCGCGAAGTTTTGTCAGGGCGAAATATTGGGCCGGGGTCAGGTTGCTATCCGCCAAGACCGCCATAAAGGTCGCCGAGGCGCGTTGATGGGCGCGGCGGATCAGATGAGCAATATTGCCGTCCAAACCTTGGACGCTTGCTTCCTCGCCGTAAGGCTCCGCAGTTTTTCTGTTACTGTCCTTTACCGGTGCCGATTTGGGGCTATGAGCGTCTCCATCGCAGGTTGAAACTGTAGCGGAGCGCATGCATTTAGAGTTGGGCATTTCCGACCTTTTGAATTGGTATATAATCTATACCATTTGTTTTCTTTATAACCGGATAATATCTTCATGCCTAGTTAGCGTCCAGGGCAGATACCAAACTTCCTAATCTTTATGAAAATAAGATGGTTAAGGCAGATACTTGTTCGATATCGAATAATACTTGGCGGAATCGGCCAGCTGCCACCAACTCGAACACCGCCGCGATATCGGGCGCCAGGGGACGGTCCTGGTTCAGGAAGGCCGCCTGCCCGCGTACCGCCGTCAGGGCTTGGATTAGGAGCGGGGAGGTTTTCAAGGGCCGGCGCAAGTCGATTCCCTGGGCCGCGGCCAAGAGTTCAATGGCCACCACATGGCCGCAGTTCCAGGCGATATCTCCCAGGCGCCGCGCGCCATGGGTGGCCATGGAGACATGATCTTCCTGGTTGGCCGAGGTCGGTATAGAATCGACCGAGGCCGGATGGGTCAGTATTTTGTTCTCGCTGACTAAAGCCGCGGCCGTAACTTGGGCGATCATGAAACCGGAATTGAGGCCAGGTTCGGCAACCAGGAAGGCGGGCAGGGCGCTCATATGCGCATCGACCAGCAGGGCCAGGCGCCGTTCCGACAAGGAACCGATTTCCGCCATGGCGATAGCCAGGGCATCGGCGGCGAAGGCCACCGGTTCGGCATGGAAATTCCCGCCCGAAAGAACCTCACCCTGTTCTGCGAATACCAAGGGGTTGTCGGAAACGGCATTGGCCTCGCACAGCAGGGTCGCGGCGGCGGTTTCGAATGTATCCAGAACTGCGCCCATGACCTGCGGTTGGCAGCGCAGGGAATAGGGGTCTTGAACCCGGTCGCAATCCAGATGGGACGCGCGGATCTCGCTGCCATGGAGCAGGTTTCTCATCAGGCGCGCGACCGCGATTTGGCCGGCCTGGCCCCGCACCTCGTGAATCTTCGCATCGAAGGGAACGTCGCTTCCCAGCATGGCGTCGACGGACATGGCGCCGGCGGTCAGGGCGGCGGCGAAGACGTCCAAGCCGGCGAACAATCCCTCCAAGGCCAGCGCGGTCGAAACCTGCGTGCCGTTCAGTAACGCGAGGCCTTCCTTGGCCTCAAGCGCGATCGGGGCCATGCCGATCTGTTTTAGCGCCTGCTTCGCCGGCATGCGCGCACCGCCAAGGGTGGCTTCGCCTTCGCCTAAAAGCACGGCCGCCATGTGGGCGAGGGGCGCCAAGTCGCCGGAGGCGCCGACCGAACCCTTGGCCGGGATGACCGGCAGGACATCGGCATTGAGCAGGGTCAAAAGGGCGTCGATGACCTGGCGCCGGATGCCGGAATGGCCGCGCGCCAAGGCGTTGACTTTCAGAATCAGAACCAAACGCACGACCCGCGCGGACAAGGGCGCGCCGACCCCGGCGGAATGGGATAGGACCAGGCGGCGCTGCAATTCGCTTAGCTGGCCGGCCGCGATCGTGGTATTCGCCAGACTCCCAAAGCCTGTGTTGATGCCATAGACCCGGCGCCCATCGCGAAGGATCTCGGCGACCAAGCCGGCGGCGGCGTCGATTTTGGGGCCGCACGCGGGATCCAGTTCGACCCGGCGGACGCCGCGCCACAGGGAATGCAGATCGCCGAGCGTCAGCCGGCCGGGTTTCATGACAAAGGGTGAGGCGTCGATCATGAGTCGCTTTCTATGCCGAATTCCAGAAGCCCAGCCAGGCCGTGGTTTACTTGTCTGCGGTTAAGCGTCGCTACGGTCCTCGCGCGGCGTGCGTTCGAAGAAATCGCGGTAACACTTGGAAAAGTGCGAGGCCGAGACAAAGCCGCAAGCCATGGCGACATCCAGCACCGACATGGCGGTTTGGGTCAAGAGGCCGCGAGCGCGTAACAGCCGCAATTCCAGATAATACCGGGTTGGGGTGCGCTTCAGGTAGCCGCGAAACAGGCGCTCCAACTGGCGGGTCGACAAGCCGACGCGGCGGGCCAGGTCCGAACGTGCGAGGGGATCCTCCAGATTTTGTTCCATCAGGCCGACCACCGCCAGAAGCTTGGGATGGGCGGTGCCCAACCGGCTTCTCAGGTCCATGCGCTGGGGTGCCCATTGGTCGCGGATTGGGCCGTGGATGAACTGCTCGGCCACGGCGGTCGCGAGATCGCGGCCGTGATCCAGGGCGATCAAGCCCAGCATCATGTCCATGGCCGCGGTTCCGCCCGAGCAGGTCATGCGGTCACGGTCGATTTCGTAAAGTTCCTGGGTAACCTCCAGCTTGGGAAATTCCTCCCGGAACGAATCCAGGCTTTCCCAATGGATGGTGCATTTGTAGCCATCCAGAAGACCGGCCTTGGCCAGGATGTAACTCCCCGTCGATATCGCACCCAGACGGCAACCGGACCTGGCCAAGCGGCGCAGGCGCGCCAGAACCGGCGTTTGCGCATAGCGGTATGGCTCCAGGCCCGCGACCACGATCAGGTTGTCGATACGCTCCAAATCCGTGAACAGGCTATTGGCGACGATATCGATGCCGTTGGAGGCGGGTATCCGGATATCGTCCATGGCGTAGGCGCGCCATGAATACAGGTTCCGGCCGGTCAAGCGGTTGGCGGAACGCAAGGGATCGCTGGCCGCGCCGAAGTTCAACAGCGAGAACTGCGGGACCACTAGGAACCCGAAGGTTTGCGGCGCCTGTTCCGGCACGCCGGTCATGGATTCTCCACTACAATGCTTCAGCGTCCCCCGGCGCTGGCAAGTCACTGCGAATGAACCCATTCCACGGCCGCGTCAAGGGGGGCTTGCACCGGCATCCGGCGGGCCCCAGCATGCGGGCCGCGGCGATGGAGCGGGCGATGAAGTATGCGGAGATTGGCACGTCCCTGGCCCGGCACGGTTTGATCGCGCGTGGCGGTTTTCACCCCGAGGCCGGGGACCGGGTGCCTCCCTTGCCCGGCGGCCGGCCGGCGCGCAGCGTAATCCTGGCCGGCAACGCGGGCCCCGGGCTGTGGGCGATTTGCACGCGGGCGCCCGAGTTCGCGAACGGGGCGCCGGACCCCCTGGACAGCTGGAGCGCCCGGATCCTCGAAAGCTTGGCGGTAGACTTGGGGGCACTGGCTCTGTTTCCCTTTGGCGGGCCGCCCTATCTGCCCTTCGTGGCCTGGGCCAAGCGCGCGGAACCGGTAGCCGAATCGCCGCTGGGTATTCTGATCCATCCCGATCACGGACTATGGCATGCCTATCGCGGGGCCCTGGCCTTCGCCGAACGAATCGAGATGCCGGCGCGCGATGTGCGCGTGCGCCCTTGCGATACCTGTCTGGACAGGCCCTGCCTAACCGCCTGCCCGGTAGGGGCCTTTTCCAGCGCCGGTTACGACGTGCCAAGTTGCGTTAAGCACATTTCCACGCCTGAGGGCGCAGACTGCATGGACCTGGGTTGCCGGGCGCGGCGGGCCTGTCCTATCGGGCGAAGCGCCGCTCACGAAAAGGCGCAGGCCCGCTTTCACATGGAAGCCTTTTTGCGCGCCCGGCGAGAAGATAAGGTACCCAAATGAGCCGGAAAATCATTCTCATAGATCACGAGGTCGGTCAGCGCGACGACCGGGCCTCGGCGCGCCTGGCGGAATGGGGATTCGATCTTCACTGGGCCTGCCCGGCCAAGGGCGAGGCCTTGCCCGATCCCAAGGACGAATCGGCGGCGGTCATTGTCTATGGCGGCGCCGAGAGCGCCAACGACGATATGGAGAAGCCTTATATACGAAGCGAGATGGATTGGATCGAGGCCTGGCTTGAAACCGGCAAGCCCTTTCTCGGCATATGCCTGGGCGCGCAACTTATGGCGCGGGTGCTCGGCGGCAAGGTCGAGATGCACCCCGAAGGCTTGTTCGAGATCGGCTATGTGCCGGTCGAGGTGGCGCCCGGCGTCAACGGGTTTCTGGACGGGGTCAGCCACGTCTATCACTGGCACAAGGAAGGCTTCGAAATACCGGCAACCGCCACCGCCATGGCCTGCGGCCCGGTGTTTCCGAACCAGGCTTTCCTCTATAACGAAAATGTCTACGGCTTACAGTTCCACCCCGAAGTCACGATCCCGGTCATGACCCGCTGGATGGATAAGGCCGCCCACATGCTGGACAACCCCAACGCCCATCCGCGCGCCCGTCAAGAGGCGGACGCGGCCCGCTACGACACGCCGCTGTCCGCCTGGCTCGATGGATTTCTGAAAGACTGGTTGAAGATTCCTGCTTAATTTCGCCCGGCCATGACCCCGCCGTCGGCGTCCCAGACCGCGCCGGTCACCCAGGCGGCCTGCTCCGATAACAAGAACGCGGCCACCGAAGCAATATCTTCGGCGCGGCCGACCCGGCCCAAGGGGTGAAAGCCGTCGAAGCCGGCCAGGGTCTCCTCGATCTTGTCCGGCTCGATAAAGGAACCGTAGATCGGCGTGACCACGACCGCGGGTGAGACCGCGTTGACCCGTATGCCATGCTCCGCCAATTCCATCGCCAGATGCTGGGTCAGGGAATGGAGGCCGGCCTTGGCCATGGAATAGGCCGATGATGGGGTCGCCTTGATCGCCTGCTTGGCCCACATGGAGCCGATGTTGACGATCGCGCCGCCGCCATGGCGCTTCATGTTCCGGGTCACCGCCTGGGTCAGGAAGAACAGGCCCCGGTTGAGATCGGCGTAGGCGTCGTAGTCGGCCTTGGCGTGCTCAAGGAAAGGCAATGGTTTAAAGGTGCCGGCGGCGTTCACCAGATACGCGATGTGGCGCGGTTCCGCGTCCAGAGTCGCGATCAGACCCTCGATTTGCGCTTCCTCCGTAAGATCGGCGGCCAAGGTCTCGACCCGGCCGATTCCGCTTTCGGCCAAGCTGGCCTTGGCTTGTTGCAGCTTGGCCCGGTCGCGGGCGACCAAGACAATGTTCAGGCCCTGGGCGCGCAGCCGCTTGGCCGTTTCCAGGCCCATGCCGCTGGATCCCCCAAGGATCAAGGCCACGGCGTTCTTTTCCGGTTTCATATCGATATATCTTCCATATATCTATCAATAGGTAGAATGGAGATATGATCTTCCAAAACCAAGCTTCAAGCCCTATCTAACGATAGATTGAGAACGGGAGAGGAATATGACGGCTTCGAAGGCGGGCGAGATACTCGATATTGCCGAGAGACTGGTTAGGCGTAATGGCTACAACGGCTTCAGTTTCCGCGATATCGCGTCTGCGGCGGGGATCAAGTCGGCCAGCGTTCACTATCATTTTCCCGCCAAATCCGACCTGGGCGCGGCGGTCGCGCGCCGCTACACGGAGCGTTTCATGGCCGCCTTGGGCGATCCCGGGGCTTCGCGAGACCCAATGAATACCTACGTGGCCGCCTTCCGCGCCGGGCTGACCCAGGACGGCCAGATGTGCCTCTGCGGCGTTCTGGGGGCTGAAAACACGGCCCTGCCGGCCGAAGTCGCCGGGGAGGCCAAACGCTTCTGTGAGCTCAATACCGCGTGGCTGGAACGCGCCCTGTCTAGGCCTGGGCAGCTAGGGGCGGCGGAAGACGCTTCCCTTCGGCGTCAGGCTCTGGTTATTCTTTCCGCACTGGAAGGCGCCATGATCGTGGCGCGGAATTTAGGCAATCTTACGGTTTTCGATGAGATCGCCACCGGCCTGACCGAGGCGCGTTTACTTGAAGCGCGCCAAGCTGACAAAGGGAACCCGCGATGACCGTAACCACACTGCACGACAACCGGCGCAACAGCGATCCGCACTGGGAGGACCGCGTTGATCTGGCTTGCGCCTTTCGCTGGACCGCGCGCTTCGGAATGCACGAAGGGGTCGCCAACCATTTCAGTCTGGCGGTATCCGGCGATGGCTCGCAATTCCTGATGAATCCGAACAGCCGGCATTTCTCCCGGGTGCGGGCCAGCGAGCTGTTGCTTCTGGATGCCCACGATAGCGAGACCATGAACCAGCCCGACGCGCCCGACGAGACCGCCTGGGATATCCACGGCGCCATCCACCGCCGGGCGCCCCATGCGCGCTGCGTCATGCACGTTCATTCCAAATACGCGACGGTCCTGGCCACGCTCAAGGACCCCAGGATGCTGCCGATCGACCAGAACACCATGCACTTCTACGACTCAGTCGCCTACGACGACGGTTACGACGGCATGGGCGTCGGCGAGGAGGCGGAGCGCCTGGCCACCAAGCTGGGCGACAAGACCGTCCTTGTCCTGGGCAATCACGGGGTTTTGTTCGCCCATGCCACCGTGGCCCAGACCTTCGACGAGATGTATTACTTCGAGCGGGCCTGCAAGACCCTGATCACCGCCTACATGACCGGGCGCGAGCTGGCCGTGGCCACCGACGCCGTGGCCCGCAAGACCGCCCAGCAATGGCGCGACTATTCGGAGCTGTCCGACCGCCATTTCCTGGCCCTGAAAGAGATCCTGGACGAGGAAGAGGCCGACTACCGGACCTGAGGCGGACCGGCCGGGGGGCAAATAAAAGGCCCCGCCTTCCTGGCGGGGCCTCCCCGTGGCTGGATCGTCCGATGACCTTCGAAAGACCCGACGCTCACGAACTTTGAGCGGCTACTAGCGCGGCTTTGCGTACCTGCGGCCGTCCGGCATCCTGGCCCGCCTGGAACCGTGACCGGTCATGCCCGCGTCGTGCGGACTTGGCGGCCGGTCTCTGGTTATGGCTGGGTCGAGTCGATGCCGCACGCCGGTAACCTCCCTGTGTCTCGAAGCCGCCGCCCGTACCGGCCATCCTGGCCGGAACTGGACCGGGCGAAGGTCCGAGAAAAAGCCCGATTTCCTTCGGACGCTTTTAAATTTAGGGAGGCTTCGGCGCGGCGTATGTGACGACCATCACTAAATCGTGAAGAACGCGTGTGATGACCGTCACACTTTTGCTTTTAAACGCGGCGTGTGACGGTGAATGGCGGAAAATCGCGGGTTTAAGTGCCGGGAATGTTCGGGATGGAATTATTACCGGCCCGGCGCACCACCAGCCAGAGGGCATGAATCATCCCAGGCACGAAGAAGAATAGGGTCAGCAGGATGTTGAGCCAGAAATGCAGGCCGATGCCGACGGTCAAAAAAGCCGCCACGGGCGGCAAGAAAATGGCCAAGATAATACGAACGATATTCATGGTGTTTTCCCCTAGGATACAGCCGCCCCCAGGCGTGCCGAAACGGCGGGCAGTCTAACCGCATCAGCTGCCTAAGACCAAGGGAACGGGTAGTTAATTGCCGTTCGCATATCTGCGAATGTTTTTTCTTGTTGTTTTCGCAGAAGTGCATATAATTAGGATGACATGAAACGCGATAAGTTCTTGTCCCGGCTTCGGCGTCATGCCCGCAACAACGACTTGGCCTTTGACGTCGCGAAGTCGCGGGGCTAGGGCAGTCACGTTACCGTCACGCTCGGCGCGCGGCGCACTATCGTGAAGGATGGCGAGTTGAAACCCGGCTATGCCGCCTTGGTTCTGCGCCAGCTTGGCCTGTCGCGCGATGCCCTGAACTGACTGCTAAACCATTTTTGGAAAGAACCATCATGCGTTTACTTTTCCCTGTCGATGTCACCGAACATTGCGGCCCGCCGGACGAGGCCGGTTTCACCGTGGCTTTCCCCGATTTGCCCGAGGCGGTGACTTGGGGCGACACCCTGGCAGAGGCCATGGTCAATGCCACCGACTGCCTGGAAGAAGCCTTGGCTGCCCGTATCCTGGCGCGTGATGTCCTGCCCGCACCCTCGGCCGCGCGCGGTCGGCCAATGATCGTGCCGGGCAGTCTTATCGGTGCCAAGGCCGCGCTCTATCTGGCGCTGCGCGACGCCGGCATCACCCCGGCGGAACTCGCCCGTCGCCTGGACACGCAGCCCTCGGCGGTGACCCGGCTGCTCGATCCCGCGCACGCTAGCAAGCCGGCGCGGATCGACGACGCGCTCAACGCGCTAGGTAAGCGCCTGGTCGTCGCGGTCGAACCCGCCGCCTAAGACCAAGGGAACGGGCTGTTGCTGACCGGGTGCAGCTTGCCTTCGGCGTAGCGGGAGAAGCGGAAGGGTTCCAGCAGGCGGGATTTGCCGCCGGTTAGTTCCTCCGCGATCAGCTTGCCGACGCCGATCATCTTGTAGCCGTGGTTCGAGTCGGCGATGACGGTGACGTTCTCGCGAAAGCGGTCGAAGACCGGGAAGGAATCCGGCGTAAAGCAACCCAGGCCGCCCGAGGCTTCGTTCTTGTAATACTTGATCTGGCCCTCGAAACGCTTTTGGCAGAAGGCGAGCGCCGAGCACCACATGTGGGCGAAATTGTCGTCCACGATAAACTCGGGCGAGTCCGGGCCATAGGGGTCGAGGGCGACCTTATCGACCGGGGTTTCCACCTTATAGGGCATGGCGCCGCCCTGAATGCCGCCGAAGTTGAAGTCGGGTTTGTAATAGATACCCCAGGCTTCTTCGGTAATGAGCGAGCCGTCCACGTCCGAATGCAGGGGCGCGTCGGTATCGACGTGGATCACCGGCGGCATCTTGCCGTCGTTGGTTTTTTGTAAATCGGGATCGACGCCCAAGGTGCCTTCCTCCAGGCACCAATAGCGCCAGGTATCGACGCCCTCGTGCATCTGGCCGTCGCTGCCCTTGATCGCGACCGTCTTGGGCAGATCCAGCATGTTCCACAACTGGCTGACCCAGGGACCGGCGGCGATCACCACCTGATCGCATTCGATATCGCCCTTGTCAGTCTCGACCGCGGTCACGGCGGCGGCGCCGTTTCCGGCGCGGAAGCCCTTGACGGTCACCCCCGACATAATGCGCACGCCGAGCGCTTCCGCCTTGGCCGCCAGGCCGTAGATGGCCGCCGTGTTGTTGGCGTAGCCGCCCTTCTTCTCGTGCAGAACCGAAGTGATGCCCTTGGTCTGCCAATCGCTGAACAGGCCCTTCATGTAGTCCATGGACTGGGCCGCGCCTTCGATGAAGACAGATTCGTAGCCAATGTCTTGTTGCTGGGCATGGATGCTGGCGATATCGGCGCGCATGTGTTCGGGCGATATCTGCATATAGCCCACGGGGTGATAGCTGAAGGCCTTGGGGTCGCTCTCCCAGACCTCGACGCTGTGCGCCATGAGTTCGCGCATGGCCGGCTGGAAATAGTTGTTGCGGACCACGCCGCAGGCTATGCCGCTGGCGCCGGCGGCGATGCCGGACTTGTCGATGACCAGTATGTCCTGGCCGCCGCCCTTGCCCTGGGCCTCCAGCTTCTCCGCCAGATGCCAGGCGGTCGAGAGGCCGTGAATACCGGCCCCGATGATGACGGTTTTGGCGTGGGTTGGCATGGCCATGGCCGGTCTCCTTAAGACGCGAAACTTAGGAGCACGATAGGGGGGGGTTCTAAGCCCGCTTGGCCCGCAGCCGACCCCCTTTGGCGGCGATTCGACAAGCCACGCCGCACGGGGTTACAAAACATTTTATCTTCCCCGGCGAAAAGGATTGAAGCGCATGTATAAGGATTGGGACCGCATGGCCAAGGATCTGAGCGGTATCATGGCCGAGGTCCGCAAGGGCGCGCCGGAGGCGGCCAAGGGCTTCGCCCAGCTCGCGGTGGCGGCCACCGCAACCGGCGCGCTCGACGTCAAAACCAAGGAACTCATGGCCCTGGCCATAGGTATCGCGGTCCGCTGCGACGGCTGCATCGCGTTTCACGTCAAGGCGGCGGTCAAGCATGACGCCAAGCGCGAGGAGGTTTTGGAGACAATCGCCATGGCCATGTACATGGGCGGCGGCCCGTCCTTCATCTACGGCGCCCAGGCGCTCGAAGCTTTCGATCAGTTTGCCTGCGCATGACTATTTACGTTTCGGTTTTGGGAAAGTCAGGGCGTAGGTGAGCGATCGCTCGGCCCAATACTTTAATTTGCGTTTATCGTCCCGGATCGATGGCGGCAGGACCACGTAGTCCTTTTTGATCGGAGCCTTGGGGAAATACCGCAAGGGTTTGGCGCCTGTCTTTAGCAGCCTGACGCGGCTGTTCTCCGGTAATTTCATCGCCAAGCCAACCGGGGTGAGCGTGATACAGATTCTGCCGCTGGCATAGGCCGCCGCGCCGCTGAAGAAGTGTTTGATCTCGAGCTTCACGCCGGGGCCGAGTTTGCGCGCCGCGGGTTCCAGCATGGTCTCCAAGCGTTCCAGGTATTCTTTTGCCATGGCGCGTTCTCACCCTTGCGCGCGATCCTTGCATCTTCGCGCGCTTCATACTTTCATTCCCCTTGGCACCGGCAAAGGATATTTCCATGAAGGCTTACGAGATATGTTCCGCTGAGGGCATCGATGCCCTGCACCTGGCCGAGCGGCCCATGCCCCGACCCGGTCCCGGGCAGGTACTGGTCCGTATACGCGCTAACTCGATCAATAACCGCGACCTGCAAATCATTCAGCACCCGGAACCAAGGGGCATCGTCTATCCGCGCATTCCGAATTCCGATGGGGCGGGGGAGGTGCTTGAAGTAGGCGCGGGGGTGTCCCGTTTCAAAGCCGGCGACCGGGTTATGGGGACCTTCTTCCAGAACTGGACTGCCGGCGGCATTACGCCCGAGGCCATGGCCAGCGCCCTGGGCGGGCCCATCGACGGGCTGCTGTGCGACCATGCGGTGCTGGAGCAAGACGGCATGGTCCCGGTCCCGGCGCACCTGTCTTACGAGGAGGCCGCGACCCTGCCCTGCGCCGGCCTGACCGCCTGGCACATCGTCGTTGGCTTAGGCCAAATCAAGGCTGGGGACACGGTTCTGATTCTTGGCACCGGCGGGGTTTCGATCTTCGCCTTGCAATTCGCCCATATGCACGGCGCGCGGGCCATCGTGACCTCGAGCAGCGACGAAAAGCTGGCGCGGGCCAAGGAGCTTGGCGCCTGGAAAACCGTCAACTACCGCGCCACGCCGGATTGGGAAAAGCAAGTGCTGGAGTTAACCGAAGGGCGCGGCGTTGACTTGGCCGCCGAGGTCGGCGGCCCCGGCACCCTGGAGAAATCCATTCAGGCGGTGCGGGTTGGGGGCAAGATCGGTCTGGTCGGCGTGCTGACCGGCGGCAAGATCGACCCCACCAGCGTCATGCGCAAGTCGATCCACCTGCAAGGCATCTATGTGGGCAACAGGGCGATGTTCGAGGACATGAACCGCGCTATGACGGTGAACGGGATGCGTCCGGTCATCGATGCCCTGGTCGATTTCAAGGACGCGCCCGACGCCTATCGCCGTATGCGGGACGCCGGGCATTTCGGCAAGATCGTTATCGCGATCTAAGACCCCAATACCGGAGCTCGCCATGACAAAAAACCTCACCGATTATAAGGTTCTGACCTTCGATTGCTACGGCACATTGATCGACTGGGAAAGCGGCATTTGGGATGCCTTGCAGCCGCTATTGATGGAAAACGCCCGCGCCGACATCACCCGCGCTATCGCCCTTGGAGCCTTCGCGGAATTGGAAAGCGCGCAAGAGGCGGCAACCCCGGACATGCTCTACCCCGAGTTACTCGAGCGGGTTCATGCGGCCCTTGCCGGGCGCTTCGAGATGCGGACCAACCCGGAATTGCAAACTGCCTTCGGCGCCTCGGTGCCGCACTGGCCCGCGTTTCCCGATACCGCCGATGCGCTCCGGTTGTTGAAAAAGCACTTCAAGCTGGCCGTTCTCACTAACGTGAACCGGGCAGGCTTCGCCGCCTCGAACCGCAAGCTGGGGGTCGCCTTCGACGCGATCTACACGGCCGAGGATGTCGGTTCCTACAAACCGGCGCCGGCGAATTTCGACTACATGCTGAAGCATCTGCCGGAAGATTTAGGCCTGGAGGCGGCGGATATCCTGCACACGGCTCAAAGCCTGTTCCACGATCACGTACCCGCCACCGCCCACGGGCTCGCGAAGGCCTGGATCGACCGCCAGGGTCTATCCAAGGGCGGCGACTGGGGCGCCACCGCCCTGGTTCCGGAACGCCCGGCGGTGGACTTCCTGTTCCCGACCCTGGCCGCCATGGCGGAAGCGGCGGGCAAGGTTTGAATTCGTACGCACACACGTCACCGCCATAGCTTGCGGTTAATATTTTATTAGTATTTTCAAAAGATTAGGGGCATGCCGATAAATGCAGCAAACGCCGCCGATCAGCTGCGAGCTATCAATATATTGTTGAAAAGGTGGGTTGAGATACCAAGCCTAGTATTGACAATTTCGAAGAAACGCCCCAAATTCCTGTTGGAGGCTTTGTGGGTGGAAACGCCTACATTGCCTTTTTCTATTGAACTTGTTCATCCTCATCTTCAATCATATCAGCGCCTCGCTCTAAGCGGGTACGTAGGTCTGTGATATAGGCGAAGCTCCAAATTTCGAAATTCGGATTACCACGCACATCCCTTGTGGTCTTGTACCGTAGGTTAGCAACCTGCCGCGCATATGGTGCAAGCTCAGTTCGTTCTGGCCGCGTCATTTGGCGCGTTCTAAAACCCCACGATATAGTGTAGGCAATTAAATCCGCAATTTGGATGCCAGTCGTGAGATCGCTGTGAACAAATAATGGCTCTGGAATTATTAAGCCCGCTCGAAGCTTCCCGGTTGCCGTCTCTTTGAAATATTTATGCGCTTGTTCGACAAGAATATGACTTCGTGATTTTTCAAGTTCATCAAAAACTATGATTCCACGTTCGTCATATTTCCAATCATCCAAGAAATAGAAAAACCGCTCGAATAGATACCCATAATCCTTTCTTAGACCGCCCGACTCTGTTCGGATAGCATCTCGGTCAACGATGCTAGCTAGCGCCCTACAACGAAAGCGCGCACATATATCGAAGACATCCTGTACATAGGCGAGTTTCGCCAATGCCAAGGCTTTAATCCGGGAAACATCTGCTTGTGCACCATTGTCCAGCGCTTCTTTCGCGAGCTGTGGAATCATATCATCTTGAATAGGTACATTAAGATCGGTATGCCTAAAGACTTTTGTTTTTAGTAGCTTCTTGCCTTTCAATTCGGCGCTACCAGCACTGTAACGTCGACCGAAACGTAATAATTCGGCCGCGTGAATTTCTTTGATAATATTCCAAAGATCACGATCTTGTATGGCCACTCCCGCCAAAACCTCATAAGGAGCATCTTTGCGGTCGTGTCCACTTTCATCAATGAATAGCAGCCAAGCCATGCCTCAAGCATAACTTGTAATCGGTCACCATGGAACTGAGATATTGCCTCGCCGCCGTCGATTTCATTAAATATTCCGGCGTATTCGCGCCAGACTTGGGGTCCGCTAGCGGGCAGCACTGGTCCGGGGACATGAAACATGGGGCAGGCAATGAAATCGAATGTACGGGTCGCGGTTATCGGCGGCGGGGTGGTTGGGTGCAGCGTTCTTTACCATCTGACCAAGCTGGGCTGGAAGGACGTGGTTCTGATCGAGCGCTCGGAGCTGACTTCGGGCTCGACCTGGCACGCGGCGGGCGGGTTTCACACTCTCAACTCCGATCCCAACATCGCCGCCCTGCAGGGCTATACCATCAAGCTTTACAAGGAGCTGGAGGAAGTCAGCGGGCAGTCTTGCGGCCTGCACCATGTCGGCGGCCTGACCATCGCCGACACGCCCGAGCGCCTGGATTATCTCAAGGCGGAGCGCGCCAAGCACCGCTACATGGGCTTGGAGACCGAAATTCTCGGCCCGGAGCAAATCCGCGAACATAGCCCCATTACCAATACCGATGGACTTCTAGGGGCGCTCTACGATCCTCTCGACGGTCACCTGGATCCCTCGGGCACCACCCACGCCTATGCCAAGGCGGCGCGGGTGCAGGGCGCCGAGATCGTCCTGCGTAACCGGGTCCTGGAGTTGAACCCGCGCGCCGACGGCACCTGGGACGTGGTGACGGAGCAAGGCACCATCCACGCCGAGCATGTGGTCAACGCCGGCGGCTTGTGGGCGCGCGAGGTCGGCGCCATGGCCGGGGTGTTCCTGCCCCTGCACGCCATGGAACATCAATATCTGGTCACCGGCGACATCCCCGCGGTCTACGAGCGCGGCGAGGAATTGCCCCATGTGATCGATCCGGGCGGCGAGAATTACCTGCGCCAGGAAGGCCGGGGCCTGGTTATCGGCTTCTACGAACAGGACGCGACGCCCTGGGCCGTGGACGGCACGCGCTGGGATTTCGGGCACGAGCTACTGCCCGACAATCTGGATCGCATCTCCGGCTCCATGGAACATGCCTTTCACCGCTATCCCTGCCTGGCCGATGCCGGGGTCAAGCGGGTCATCAATGGCCCCTTCACCTTCGCGCCCGACGGCAACCCCCTGGTCGGCCCGGTGCCGGGCCTGAGGAACTACTGGTCGGCCTGCGCGGTCATGGCCGGGTTCTCTCAAGGCGGCGGCGTCGGTCTCACGCTCGCCGAATGGATGGTCGAGGGCGAGCCTTCGCGCGATGTCTTCGCCATGGATGTGGCGCGCTACGGCGACTACGCCACCCACACCTTCACCCGGGTCAAGGTGACGGAGAATTACCAGCGCCGCTTCGCCATTTCCTATCCCAACGAGGAACTGCCCGCCGGGCGGCCCCTGGAAACCACGCCGGCCTACGGCATCTGGAAGTCGAAGCGCGCCGTTTTCGGGGCCGGCTTCGGGCTGGAACACGTCAATTACTTCGCGCCGGAGGGGGAGCCCCTGGTTGAGACGCCCTCGTTCCGGCGCAGCAATGCTTTCGGCCCGGTCGGCGCGGAATGCCGGGCGGTGCGCACCAAGGCCGGCATCAACGAGATTCACAACTTCGGCAAATACGATATCTCCGGGTCCGATGCCGAGGCTTGGCTCAACCGCATCATGGCCAACCGCATGCCGCGCGAAGGCCGCCTGAACCTAACCCCCATGCTGGCCGAAAGCGGACGGCTCATTGGCGATTTCACCGTCGCCAAGCTGGCGCCGGAGCAATTCCAGGTTACCGCGTCCTATACGGCCCAGGCCTATCACATGCGCTGGTTCGAGGCGCACCTGCCCAAGACCGGCGTCGCCCTGTGCAACGTCTCGCGCGAACGGGTCGGGTTTCAGATCGCCGGACCGAATGCCCGCGCGGTACTGGAGCGGGTCACGCGCGCGGATGTCTCCAACCATGCCTTCCCCTTCCTGTCGGCCGCGCGCATGGATGTCGGCCTGGTTCCCGCCATCGTCTGCCGCATTTCCTATACCGGCGATCTGGGTTATGAAATCTATGTCGATCGCCGCCATCAGGTGGCGCTGTTCACGGCCCTGGAGGAAGCGGGCGCCGATCTGGGCCTGACCCCCTTCGGTATGCGGGCCATGATGTCCCTGCGCCTGGAGAAATCCTTCGGCTCCTGGATGCGCGAATTCAAGCCGGATTATACCCCTGCCGAGACCGGTCTGGACCGCTTCGTATCCTTCAAGAAGAACGACTTCATCGGCCGCGACGCGGCGGTTGCCGCTCGCGATACCCCGCCCGGTCGGCGGCTTTGCACCTTCACGGTCGAGGCCGTGGATGCCGACGTGGTGGCCGACGAACCGATCTGGAAAGATGGCGAAGTGGTGGGTTTCGTGACCTCGGGCGGCTATGCGCACTTCGTGGAAAAATCCGTGGCGCTCGGCTTCGTACCCGTGGGTCTGATCGCCGAGGGCGCGAAATTCGAAATCGAAATCCTGGGTGAGATGCGCCCGGCGGCGCTGATAACCCAAGCCCTGCTCGATCCCGAGGGCGCCAGGATGCGGGGCTAGGGCGTTTCAGAACTGAGCGCTGATCGCGAAGAAAATACGCAGGTCCCGGTCGCCGGTGGTGTCGACCTGGCGGTCCAAGGGCTTGGCGATCTCGAGGCTCGCCAAGGTGCCGCGGGTTATGCCTAGGCGAAGACCGCCGCCGGCGGAGGCCAAGGTCTGGCTACGCGATCCGCTCGCCGTATTCCGGTTCCGCAAGGCGCCGCCGTCGACAAATCCGTAGACTTCGTAGTTGGTCACGACGTCGCTGTCCCGGTCCCGGCCAAAGCGTAGTTCGGCGGAACCGGCCACGCCATTCTCGCCCGAGATTTCGCCGAAATCGTAACCGCGGCCGAATTGCGACCCGCCGATAAGGAATTCTTCCGATGACAACAAGGGATCCAAGGAGGCTTGCGCCTGGCCTGCCAGACGCAGGGAGATGGGACCCCAGATTTGCTGTTGCCTGACAATATCCAACTGGAACTTGGTGAAGTTTCCCTCGCCGTCCGGGCGCGACAGGTTGATGTCGCCGGCGTTCGAGGCATTCAGGATGCCGAAGCCCTGGCTGACCTCGAGCGCGGCGTAGTTTACGCCGCCCAGGTCGTCTTGCAGCGAGTAGTCCAGCTGCACGCGCGCCACGCTAAGCCGGTCGTCGATGGTCGAGGCGGCGAAGCGGTCTTCTCTGACTCGGTGGACCTCGAAAGAGGCCCGCAGGTTCATGGCCTGGCTGCGGGAGAGGATTAGGGGATGCCGCAGTTCGGTCCTGACGGTGAAGCTGTGCGATTCGGTTTCTTCGGCAGCCAGGTCGTTACCGGGTTCGAGAGCGCTGGCGGACAGACTGACGCCGAGCACGGTGCCGCCGGCGCCCAGCGGTTGCTCGTAGTCGAATTGACCGTAGACGAGTTCTTCCATTTGGTTCGGCACGGTGGCGAACGAAACTTGCGCTTTCTCGCCCAGGCCCAGGACCGAATTGAGCGCCAGGCTAGTCCAGCCCTGCAGCCGGCCGACTTCCGGCGTGCCCCGGTTGTCCAGGTTCGCGTTGCCGGAAACGATGCTGTGCGCGGTCGAAATCACGATCGCATAGGCGCCTTCGCCGTCCAACTTCGCGACCTGGACATCGCCCACCGCCATGCCGGGCAGCCCATTTATCAGCAGTAAGCCGCGCTCAACGGTACTTAGCTTGGCGGGGCGTTCACGGGTGAAGACGCCGCGATATCGGTCCAAAAGGCCGTCTTGCGCCGAATCGCCCCGATACCTGACCTCGGTAAGGTATCCTTCGACCACGCGGACACGCAGAACGCCGCCTTGGATTTCCTGGGGGGGAACCACGGCACGGGACAGAAAATATCCGGCGGCATTGTACTTGTCGGTTATGCGGAGCGCGATCTCCTCCAAGTCCGCCGGCCCGATTTGGCGGGCTAAAAACTCGGCGTAAAGCGATCCAAACGCCGCCGCGTCGAAGGCGGTCGCACCTTGAATCGTAACCGCGGCCAGAACAAAGGAGACTTCGTCCCCGGTCTCCACCTGTGGCGCCGCCGTTGGTTCTTGGAATTTCGGTTGGGCCTTGGGAGCCGGTGTTGGGCGTAGTTGCTGTATGCGCCGGTCGATCTGGCCCGGATCCGCCTCCTGGGCGAGGGCTTCCTGGGCGAGAAACCCGCATAGGGCGCATAGCGCCATTGTTAAGAAAGCCGTTTTTTGCATGGCAGACCACTTAAATAACTCCCGATCTTATAAATCAAGGATTTGAATAAAAATACTTTTAAATTTTTTACTTAACAATATTTAGTGTTTGATTTCATACACAGGTTATGTTACTTTCTATTCATAAGAATTACTAAAGTTTTATCTATCTTGTCAAAACGTCACGTGAGGAAACCATGACTCAACTTAAACGAATTTTCCATACGACGGCTCTGGCAGCTTTCGCCGCCATGTTGGCCGGTCTGTTGTCCGGGGAAGCCCGGGCCGAACCGGCTAGTTCGTGGACTCTGGAGGGCCAGTCGGGACAAGTGAACCTGGTGAAAACCGGCATCGCCCCTGTCTCCCTCACGACAGGCGACGTCTTCGCCGATGGCGATTGGATCGAAACGGGACCGGACGGCCGGGCCATGTTGCGGCGCGGGGAGGAGACTATTGTCGTCGCGCCCAACAGTCGAATCGGGTTGCCCAAAAACAACGACGGGCCCTACGCGACGCGCATCTTGCAAACCCTGGGCACGATCCTGCTTACGGTGGAAAAACAGGCCGCGCAGCATTTCGAGATCGAGACGCCTTATCTTACCGCCGTTGTGAAGGGCACGACCTTCACCGTCGGTATCCAGGACGGCCGCGCGGTGGTTCATGTCGTGGAAGGGTTGGTCGAGGTTAAGAACCTGTCCAGCGGCCGCCGCAATCTCGTTCGTCCCGGACAGACCGGATCCGTCATACGTGGTGGCGGCGGCGTTGAAATCGGCGGTGGGTCGAACGACGTCAAGGGCACGCCGGCCAAGGCGGAGGCCAAGCAAGCGCCGGGTAAGAACCAGAAGGCGGAGCAGGCCGCACCCGCAAGTCAGGCCTCGCCGGTCGCGGTGATGGCTGTATCGAAGAGCAAATCGCGTAAGGTTATGATACTGCAGGCACTTGGCCCCACGACCCTCGATCTGAGTCAGTCCACCAAGGGCTTGGTACGCGCCGCCACTGCCCCGGGCAAGGGTTACACGGCCGGTAAGAAAGCAGATGCCGCCAGTAAAGCGAAACCCAAAAGTCATAGTCGCAAGCTTGTTAGGAGCGCCGGTTCCGCCAGCGGTCCGAACGCCAGTGCCGCTAAAGGCTTGAACGCCAGTGCCGCTAATGGCCTGCAGATTGGTGGCAGGGGGGTCAAGCCGGTTAGAATCGCCAAGCCCGTTAAGTTCGCACGTGCCGCCCCTATCCAGACAGTCAAGGCCAATTCCGGCCGTGGCAATGGTAAAAGCAAAGGCAAGGGTAAAAACAAATAGCTGGGACAGGCCCAGTACCAAGTCTCAATACCGATGGCCCACTTCGCCGTTAAGGAAATGAGCCGATCAGTTTGAGACTTGGTATTTGGACCTGATTCGCCTGGCCCCTCACAAGCGGGGCTCGCGCTGAAGATGCCTACCGCCGAATACCGCGGTGCCAGGCGTGGCGGTGGACTTTTTAATCATTGCCAAACGATCTAGCAACTTTCCCGGCGTTTAATGGAGCCGCCGACAGCATGCCCGTAGCCCCAACGGGGCAGCGGTGCGGGTGGGCTCGGAGATAGATGAAAGATTTGTCCAAAACATCGGCTCGTTGGATTGGCGCCTTGGTTATCTTCGCCGCGGTCGCGGTGCTCGATGCCGCCGGGTTCTTGGGACCGATAGACCGCGCCCTGATGGATCTCAGGTTCCGGCTTCTGGATCGGCCGGCCAGTGGCGATATCGTCATCGTTCAGATCGATCCCTACAGCCTGCAAGAGCTTGACGTCTGGCCCTGGCCGCGCCGCTACCATGCTGACTTGATCGACAAGCTGGTGGCGGCGGGCGCGCGCGAAATCGCCCTCGACATCGATTTCAGCGCCCGCAGCACCGAGGCCGATGACCTGGCCTTCCAAGCGGCCCTGGAGCGCGCGGGGGACCGGATCATTTTGCCGGCGTTCCGCCAGACGGCGGCGCCAGAATCCGCCGGCGGCCGGGTATACGACACATTTCCGCAGCCCGAGTTCGGTGAGCACGCGCAGGTCGGCAGCATTAACGTTTCGCCCGCCCCGGACGGTTTGATCCGGCGTATGTCGGGGGTGCATAGCGTTGGCCCTCGGAATCTGCCGGCGGTCTTCGCGTTGCTGGCTGGTCCGGCGGCCATCAACGACGCGCCCTTCTACATCGACTATGGCATCGATCCGAATACGATCCCGCGGATTTCCTATGTCGATGTCTTACGCGGTAATTTCGAGGCCGGACAACTGGCCGGCAAGACCGTAATCGTCGGCACGACGGCGGCCGAGCTGGGCGATGCGCTGCCGGTGCCCATCCACCGCTCCATGGCGGGCCCCGCGATACAGGCCTTGGCTTTCGAGTCCGTCCGGCAGGGGCGCGCCATACAAACCTTCGGGTCCGCCCTTTCGGTGCCGGTTAGCGCCCTGGCGGTGGTTCTCCTAACGCTTCTATTTGCAAAGCGCCGCTGGGGCTGGGGCGTATTTTCCTGCGTCGCCGTCATGGCCGGCATCGAAGCGCTCGCCTTTGGCGTGCAGGCGGCGGTCCCGATTGCCCTGGCCACGGCGCCATGGCTGATCGCGGCGCCGTTGTCGCTTCTGTTCGCCCTATCGGGGCAGATAGAAACCCAGGCCCGCCAGATACTCGAGCAAAGAGAGACCATCGCGACGCGGCGCGCCTTGATGGACCGCATGGTCGAGAACAGCTTCGATGGGATCATCATCGCCGACCGTGCCGGCGGGATCCTGGTGATGAACAAGGCGGCCGAAGCGATCTTGCAGTACCCAGCTGGCGAGACTATCGGCCAGCCGATCGACGATATCCTGCCGGGCGCAACCGACTTGATGATCACGCTCGTGCCAGTCTGGAACGAAGAACAGGAGATCGAGTACTGGGGTCCGTGCGAAAGCGTCACGATGCGCCGCGGCGGCGGGGAGGTGGCTATCGAGTTAACTATCGGGGCTGTCGATCTGGCGCCGGCCGGTCCCGGCCGGCGGAAAATCTCGGCCGAACGTACCTATCGCACTTTCACATTCCGCGACATCTCCGAACGCAAGGCCACCCAGGCCGCCCAGCAGAGCGCCATCGAAGAGGCCTTGGCGGCCAACCGCGCCAAGACGGAGTTCCTGGCCAATATGAGCCACGAGCTGCGCACACCCCTGAACGCCATCATCGGGTTCTCGGACATGATCCGCAGCGAGATTTTCGGTCCTATCGATCCGCCGCGTTACGGTCAATACATCGACGATATCCATGGCAGCGGCGCTCACCTGCTGCAAATCATTAGCGATATTCTCGATGTTTCGCGAATCGAGCTCGGTCAATTCAAAATCGTGGAGGAAGAATTCGATCCCGCCGAAGCCTTGGCAAGTTGCGCCAAGATCGCGGCCGGATGGCCCGGCATCGGCGACCTGCGCGATTTCTCGGTCGAGTTCCCGGCCGGCTTGCCCAGGGTCCGGGGCGATGAGAGAATCATCAAGCAGGTCGTGATAAACCTGCTGTCGAACGCCTTTAAGTATAGCCGCGACGGCGACCGGATCGCGCTTTCAGCCCAACTGGAAGAACAAGGAACCTTGGCGATCTCGGTCAAGGACACCGGCATCGGAATCGCGCCCGAAAATATGCCCAAGCTGGTGACGGCGTTTTACCAAGTGGAAGAGGCCTTCGCGCGCGAAAGCGAAGGCGTCGGTCTCGGGCTGTTCCTGACCTCCAGCTACGTCAAGCTGCACGGTGGGGAATTCTCGATCGACAGCGAGTTGGGCCGCGGCACCACCGCGACGGTGCGACTGCCCGCCGAGCGGCTTGTTTCGTCTTCATCCGGCGCCGTGGTCTGCGCCTAACCGGAACCACCACACTAGTTTTCCCCTTGACGCGATCGAGCCGGAAGGTGTCGAGTGCCGGACAGCCGCCCGCTTCGGCCCCCTTACCTTGCATAGCACCATGCCCCTGGGACTCCTTAAATACGGTTTGAGCCGCCGCTATCCGGTGCGCCGCGACATTCCCCCGCCCAAAGACCTGAAAGCGTCCTATGACGTGGTCATCGTCGGCGGCGGCGGCCATGGCTTGGCGACCGCCTACAACCTGGCCAAGACCCACGGCATTACCTCTGTCGCGGTTCTGGAAAAGGGCTATCTGGGCGGCGGCAACACGGCCCGCAACACGGCCGTGATCCGCTCCAACTACATCACCCCGGAATCGGTCCGCTTCTATAAGGAAGCGGTCGAGTTGTATAACGGCCTGGCGCACGAACTGGACTACAACATGATGTTCAGCCGCCGCGGGCAACTGACCCTGGCCCACACCGACGCCACCGTACGCACGTTTCGATTGCGGGCCGAGGTCGGCAAGCTGTGCGGCACCGGGATCGAAATGATCGACCGCAAGCAGGTCGGCGAGCTGGTGCCGAGCCTGAACATGACCCACGAGCGCTATCCCATTCAGGCCGGCCTGTGGCATCCCGATGCCGGTACCGGGCGCCACGATTCGGTCGCTTGGGGCTATGCCGCCCGGGCCGCCGAAATGGGGGTCGAACTGCATCAGCGCACCGAGGTCACGGGCTTCCAGCGCGACGGCGAAACGGTGACGGCGGTGGAAACGAACCGGGGCACCATCAAGTGCGGCCAGGTGGTTCAGGCGGTCGCCGGCATGTCGTCGGTGGTCGCCAAGATGGTGGGCATTCGCCTGCCTATACGCACCTTTCCCTTGCAGGCCATGGTGACCCAGCCGATCAAGCCGGTTCTGGACCCCATGGTCTCCTCGACCGCGCTGCATTGCTATGTGTCGCAAACCGCGCGCGGTGAGATCGTGATCGGCGGCGGCTCCGATCCCTATGAGTTGTATTCGACCCGCTCGACCCTCGACCTCAAGGAAAGCCTGATCGGACATGCGGTGGAGATGTTTCCCTTCCTGTCCAGTATGCGGCTCCTGCGCCAGTGGGCGGGCATGACCGACATGACCCCCGATTACAGTCCGGTCATGGGCGCCAGCCCCTTGAAGAATTACTGGCTCGATGCCGGCTGGGGCACCTGGGGCTTCAAGGCCACGCCCGTGTCCGGCAAGTACATGGCCGAGACCGTGGCCAAGCAAAAAGCGCCGGCCATGATCGAACCTTTCAGACTGGACCGCTTCGCGACCTTCGATCTCGCCAACGAGATGGGCGCGACGGCGGCGAGCCATTAGCGGGGACCGGCATCATGTCATCGGAAACGTCCCCTTGCCTTCGGCATCCCCCCCACCCTAGCCCTCCCCCTCCAGGGGGGAGGGGATCGCGGTGTAGCCTTCCCTCTTACTCCCTCCCCCTTGAGGGGGGAGGGTTGGGGTGGGGGTGCCTTGCGGCGTTGGCCACCTCTCGGAGGCCGCGTTTATGAAAATCATGCCTTGCCCGCTTAACGGTCCGCGTAATATTTCGGAATTCGCCTGCCTGGGCGAAGTCGCCGCCATGCCCGATCCAAATGCCACGGACGACCGCGCCTGGGCGGAGCATGTCTGGTTCGCCAACAACACGGCGGGCGTGGTGCGTGAGTGGTGGTGCCATGTGCCGACCAGCTATTGGTTCATCGCCGAACGCAACACCGTGACCGATGAAATCCTGCGGACCTATCCCTCGGCTGAGGTGTTCAAGGCGCGAGTGGATTTCAAGCCTAAGGATACGGACTCGTGAGCGGTAACGGCCATCGCCTGGCCGGTGGCGCGGGCCTGCTGATCGACCGTGCTAAGTCCGTGAGCTTCAGTTTCGAGGGCAAGACCTACACCGGCTTCGAGGGCGATACCATCGCCAGCGCCCTGGCCGCGAACGGCGTGCGGGTCTTGTCCCGCTCGTTCAAGTATCACCGGCCGCGCGGTATCCTGACCATGGCCGGGCAGGACGCCAACACCCTGGTCCAGCTTCCCCGCGAACCCAATGTCCTGGCCGACCGCACCCCCATTTCGGAAGGGCTGGAGGTCATGGGCCAGAACTACAGCGGCAGCCTGATGAACGACCGGGCCGCCGCCATGTCATGCCTGGCGCGCTTCATGCCGGTCGGGTTTTATTACCGCGCCCTCTACCGGCCCGGAAAGATTTGGGAAAAGTTTTGGGAACCCCTGGTGCGCAAGTCGGCCGGGCTCGGCAAGGTGCGTCTCGACACGCCCCACGGTTATCACGACAAGGCTTACGCCTTTTGCGATCTGGCCGTGGCCGGCGGCGGTCCCGCCGGCATGGCGGCGGCCCTGAGCGCGGCGGCGGCGGGGGCCAAGGTCTGGCTGATCGAGGAAAATCCGGTCCTGGGCGGCGCCCTGACCTATGCCCGCTTTGACGTGGAGGGCACGCGGGCCGGGGCCCTGCGGACGGAGTTGACCGCCGCCGTCGGGGCCGAAGCCAATATACAAGTCATGACCAACGCCGTTTGCAACGGCTGGTTCGCCGATAACTGGCTGCCGGTGATTCAAGGCAAACGGCTTTACAAGCTCCGCGCCAAGGAACTGGTGCTGGCGGCGGGGTGCCTGGAACAACCGGCGCAGTTCCGCAACAACGATGTGCCGGGGGTCATGATGGGATCGGCCGCGCAACGCCTGATCCGCCTCTACGGCGTGCGTCCCGGCCGCCGCGCGGTGGTCATGGCCGGCAACGCCCATGGCGCCCAGGTCGCGCTCGATCTTCTGGATGCCGGGGTCGAGGTGGCGGCGGTCGTCGATCTGCGCGCCGCGCCGGGTGAAGATGCCGCCTTGCGCGCGCTTTTGGAACGGGGCGTGCGGGTCTTGAGCGGTCATACCGTCTACGAGGCCTACGCCGAACGCGGCAATCGCTCCCTAAGCGGGGTGGTCATCGACAGCATCGTTGGGCCGGGCCAGGTCGCGGGTCAGCCGGAGCGCATCGATTGCGATCTCCTGGCCCTATCCGTTGGTTATACGCCGGCTTACCAGCTCCCGCTCCAGGCCGGCGCCCGCCTGGGCTACGACGATGACAGCGCTATTTTCTCCATCACCGGACAACCTGCGCACATGCACCTGGCCGGATCCGTGAATGGCGCCCAGGATTTGGACGCGGTGGTGGCCGAGGGCCGCCGGGCCGGTTGGCGGGCGGCTCAGGCGCTCGGCCTCGATGCCGGGGCGGAACCCGAAGCGCCCTCAGAGCGCGGCGCGGCCGGGATCAATTTCCCCTGGCCGGTGTTCCCCCATCCCAAGGGGAAAGACTTCGTCGATTTCGACGAGGACTTGCAGGTCAAGGATATCCTGAACGCCGCCGCCGACGGCTACGCCGAGCTGGAATTGGTCAAGCGTTTCTCAACCGTCGGCATGGGGCCCAGCCAGGGCCGGCATTCGGCGCTGGCGACCGCGCGTTTGCTCGCCAGGGCCACCGGGCGCAGCGTGGCCGAGACCGGCGTCACCACCTCGCGGCCGCCCTTCAGCGCCGAAACCCTGGGGGTTCTGACCGGGCGCAGTTTCGAGCCGGAACGCCTGACCGCCATGCACCACCGCCACCTGGAAGCGGGCGCCCAGATGATGACCGCCGGCCTGTGGTGGCGTCCGGCCTTCTATGGCCCCAAAGAGCGGCGCGATACCGCCATAACCGAAGAGGTCATGGCGGTGCGCGGGAACCTGGGGCTGATCGATGTCTCGACCCTGGGCGGACTGGAAATACGCGGCCCCGACGCGGCCGAATTTCTGAACCGGGTCTACACCTTTGCTTATGCCAAGCAGCCCTTGGGCCGGGCGCGCTACCTGCTCATGACCAACGAGGCCGGGACGGTGATCGACGACGGCGTCGCCTGCCGCCTGCGCGAAGACCACTTCTACGTCACCGCCACCACCGGCGGGGTCGATCGCATTTACCGCTCCATGCTGTGGTGGAACGCTCAGTGGCGCCTGGAGGTGGATATATCCAACGTCACCGCCGCCTACGCCGGGATCAATATCGCCGGTCCCAAATCGCGCGAGGTCATGGCCGGGTTGGCCGAGGGGGTCGATGTTTCGGCCGAGGCTTTCCCCTACATGGGCGTGCGCGAGGGCCGGGTCGCCGGAATCCCGGCGCGCATCCTGCGGGTCGGTTTCGTCGGCGAGCTCGGGTACGAGGTTCATGTCCCGGCCAGCCATGGCGAGGCCCTATGGGACGCCATGATGGCGGCCGGTAAGGCCGCCGGTATCCGCGCCTTCGGGGTCGAGGCCCAGCGTATCCTGCGCCTGGAAAAAGGCCACATCATCATCGGCCAGGACACCGACGCCATGACCTTTCCCCACGAGGTAGACATGGTCTGGGCGATCTCCAAGAAAAAACCCTTCTTCGTCGGCGGCCGCTCGATTGAGCTGCGCGCGCGCCAGCCCATGACCCGTAAGCTGGTTGGTTTTACGGCCGCGGAAGGCGCGGCGCCGCAAGAGTCCAATCTGGTTCTGCGGGATGGCGTCATGGCCGGCTTCGTCACCTCGGTCGCCGCTTCGCCCACGCTCGGCAAGACCATCGGCATGGCCTATGTCCATCCTGAAGATGCGCAAGACGGCGGCTCGTTCCGGATCAAACTCGACGACGGCGCCATGATCGAAGCCCGGGTCGCGGCCTTGCCGTTCTACGATCCAAAGAACGCGCGCCAGGAGGTGGCGCCATGAACGCCGAGCCGGAGAGTTACCTGCGCCGCGGTTTTCACTACCGGACCCTGGTCAAGGCCGGTGCGCGTTTCGTTGAGATAAACGGCGCGGCGGTGGCCGGGGACTACGGCGCGCCCGAGGCGGAAGCGCAAACCGCGCGGCGCCTGGGCTTGGCGGATTTGTCGCCTTTGCCGCGCACCGGCTTCAAGGGCCAGGGGACAGTGGAATGGCTGAGCGGCCAGGGCGTCGAGGTGCCCGGCGAAAGCAACCGCGCCGTGAGGCAGGCCGATGGCGCCCTGGCCCTGCGCCTGGCCCCGGGCGAGGTCATGATCCTTGGGGATATGGCCGGGCAGGGCGGTTTGCCCGCCAAGCTCAACCAGGCTTGGGAGAGCGCGGGCCTGCCGCCCAGGCCGCCGCGCGGCTTTCCCCTGCCGCGCGAGGAAACCCATGCCTGGTTCCTGGTCACGGGAGCCCAGGCCCCGGCCATGTTCGCCAAGATCTGCGCGGTCGATTTGCGTCCGCAATCCTTTCCCGGCGGGCAGATCGCGCAAACCTCCGTGGCCAAGATGACCGCGACCCTGGTGCGCGACGACCGGGACCAGGTTCCGGCCTTTCATGTTCTGGCCGATAGCGCCTCGGCGGACTACCTCTGGAGCTGTCTGAGCGACGCCATGGCGGAATTCGAAGGCGGCCCGGTCGGTTTCGCCGCCTTGCGTCAGCTTTAGATAAATTTAGACGCAATTGACCGGCGGAAATCGAATAATTCAGAACGCTATTATTGTTATAGGTGAGTATTCAAGGGGCCTTTTACCTAGAATGCGATGGATGTTTCACCGCTTGTAAATAGACCTTCGGGCATAGTACCACTGTCATTAACAAAAAAAGTGGGGCTTGTGCGATGAAGCGGATATTGAAAGTCTCCCTGAGCGCCTTCGCGGGCTTGGGTTTCCTGGCCTTGACGGCGCCTTCCCAGGCAGGTCAGGCGGCTAGCTTCGATTTTGTTTCTTCGGTCGCCGCGATTTCCAAGAGTAATGCCGCCGCGGCGCGGAATCCTCGTCTCGTTCAGATCGCGAGCCACATGGCGTCCCAGTCCGCCAGCGTGCCCCATGGGGCCATCCGCCTGCGTGTCATTCCGCAGGTCGGCGCCAAGGCCGTGCGCGAGCGGATCCGTTGGCGTGTCATGACTTACGGCAAGGACGAAAACGGGCGCCGCCATCAGGTCGCCGAGGTCACCGGCGCGGCGCCGGAAATCTCCCTGCCCGCCGGTTGGTATGTCGTCCACGCGCGATTGAAGGACAAGACCATCAAGCATCCGGTCGAAGTGACCGCCGGCAAGACCTTCAAATACACGCTGGTCAAACAGTAATACACAGAAACCAGGGTTAAAGCGGGCCGCGCCGTAAAAGGCGCGGTCCTTTCCCGTTTCACCCCCCGATCATGGGCAAGTTCAAGCCCTGTTCGCGGGCGCAGTCTATGGCGATGCCGTAACCCGCGTCGGCGTGGCGCATGACCCCGGTGGCGGGATCGTTGGTCAAGACCCGTTCCAGTCGCCGGGCGGCCTCGGGCGTGCCGTCGGCGACGATGACCATGCCGGCGTGCTGCGAGAAGCCCATGCCCACACCGCCGCCGTGATGCAGGGAAACCCAGGTCGCGCCGCTGGCGGTATTCAGAAGCGCATTCAATAGCGGCCAGTCGGACACCGCGTCGGTGCCGTCCTTCATGCCCTCGGTTTCCCGGTTGGGACTGGCGACCGAACCGGAGTCCAGGTGGTCGCGCCCGATGACGATGGGGGCCGAGACCTCGCCGCGCGCCACCATCTCGTTGAAGGCGAGACCCAGGCGCGCCCGCTCGCCCAGGCCGACCCAGCAGATGCGCGACGGCAGGCCTTGGAATTGAATGCGCGCACGCGCCATGTCGAGCCAGGTATGCAGGTGCGGGTTATCGGGAATGAGTTCCTTGACCTTGGCGTCGGTCCTGTAGATGTCCTCCGGATCGCCGGAGAGCGCCACCCAGCGGAACGGTCCGACCCCACGGCAAAACAGCGGCCGTATATAGGCCGGCACGAAGCCCGGAAAATCGAAGGCGTCCTCGACCCCGGCGCCCAGGGCTTCCTGACGGATGTTGTTGCCGTAGTCGAAGGTTGGCACGCCCAGGTTCTTGAAGTCGAGCATGGCGCGCACCTGAACCGCCATGGAATCCCGCGCCTCCTTGACCACGGCCTCGGGGTTGCTTTTCTGCATGGTTTCCCACTTGTTCAAATCCCATCCCAGGGGCAAGTAGCCGTGCAGGGGATCGTGGGCGCTGGTCTGGTCGGTCACCATGCCGGGCTTGACGCCGCGCCTGACCAACTCGGGAAAAATATCGGCGGCATTGGCCACCAGGCCGACGGAGACCGCCGTGCCGGATTTTCTGGCCTCCTCGATCATCGCCAGGGCCTGGTCCAGGTTATCGGCCTTGCGGTCCAGGTAGCGGGTTTCCAAGCGCCGCTCGATCCGGCTCGGCCGGCACTCGACCGCCAGCATGGAGGCGCCGGCCATGGTCGCCGCCAGGGGCTGCGCCCCGCCCATGCCGCCCAGGCCGCCGGTCAGGATCCACTTGCCGCTTAGATCGCCGCCGTAATGCTGGCGCCCGGCCTCGACAAAGGTCTCGTAGGTACCTTGGACGATGCCCTGACTGCCGATGTAGATCCAGGAACCGGCGGTCATCTGGCCGTACATCATGAGACCGGCCTTATCGAGCTTGTTGAAGTGTTCCCAGGTCGCCCAGTGGGGCACCAGGTTGGAATTGGCGATCAGCACCCGGGGCGCGTCGGTGTGAGTCTTGAACACGCCGACCGGTTTGCCCGATTGCACGAGAAGGGTCTCGTCGTCTTCGAGGTGCTTCAGACTTTCCACGATGACATCGAAGCAGCGCCAGTCGCGCGCCGCCCGGCCGATGCCGCCATAGACCACCAACTCGTGCGGGTTCTCCGCGACCTCGGCATCCAGGTTGTTCATGATCATGCGCAGGGGCGCCTCAGTCAGCCAGGACTTGGCGGTCAGCGCGGAACCGCGCGGGGCGCGTATGTCGCGCGTATTGTCCTGGCGCGGATCGCGCGTATTGTCCAGGCGCGGATCGCGCGGGGTTCCAGCCATGGCTCTTGCTCCCAAACGTCGCATTGCGTGCTAGGCGCAGTCCGTACCCACCGGGAATAGCTTACCCGGCCGGATCGGATCGTCTCGAAACTATATAAGGAATTCGCTGGTTCGTCGCCAGGGAAAGAACTCTAGGCCACGGAGGTGTCTAGCGTGGCAACCCGTTCGCCTGGGAACCAGACCGTCAAGGTGGTTCCCACGCCGACCTCGCTATCGATGCTCAGTGTGCCGCCGTGCAGTTCGACCAGCGAATTGGTTAGGGAAAGCCCCAATCCCGTACCTTCGTATGTCCGGTTAAACGTAGCCTCCGCTTGGGTGAAGGGGGTTAATATGTGCGTCAAGTTCTCCTTGGCTATGCCGATTCCAGTATCGCGTACTTGAAGCGTCAGGCCATGCTGAGAACTTGCCTCCACGGACAATTCGATCGTGCCTCCGGGCTCGGTAAACTTAACCGCGTTGGAAAGAAGGTTGAGCAAAATCTGCTTCAGTTTGAGTTCGTCGGCATTTATCGCGGGAAGGCCGGGTGGAATCCGGGGCACTAAGCTCAGATCGCCCAGAGTCGCCCGCTCCTTGATAATGTGCAAGCAGGAGTGGATGACCTTCGCCAAGTCAAAGGAGCTCTCGTGAAGCTCAAGTTTACCAGCCTCGATCTTCGACAAGTCGAGGATGTCATTTATCAGCTGCAATAGGTGGTGACCGGAATCGTTGATATCCTTGGCGTAGTCTATGTATCTCGAATCTTCGATCGGCCCGAAGGCTTGGGTCCGGGTTAATTCAGAGAAACCTATAATGGCGTTGAGGGGGGTGCGGAGTTCATGGCTCATGTTGGCCAGGAATTCGGACTTGGCCCGGTTCGATAGCTCGGCTTCTTCCTTAGCCGCGCGTAATTTCGTTTTACTTTGTTGAATCTCCTCCACTTTTTGTTGCAACGCATCGCGGGCGTAGCGCAGTTCTTGTTCGCGCAGCCTGATGATCGCGATAAAGGCCTTTAACGTCTCGGCCATGTGTGTGATCTCATCGTTGCCGCCCGAGGGAATTTCAGAGATTCCGCCCGAAGCATGAATTGCCATGCTCTTTTGCAGCGCGCCCAGCCTGCCGCCTATATTGCGACCGATATGGATAGCCAGAAAAACCGCGCCGAAAACACAACTGACGGCAATGGCAGCTAAGATCCATCCATAGATTTGCAGATTCTCGCGCGACCTTTGCGTGGCCGCGTCGATATCGTCCTGTGCCGCCTGGATTAAAACATTCGCGGCGAACACCAGGGTTTTGCCGTTCTGGTTGTAAGCGTACACCATTCGCTCGGCGGCCGCCGCCGCCTTTAGTTCCCTGTCACGAAGCTCGAACAGGTTTCCCTCGCCGAACCCGAATCGCTCTAGCTCTTGAAATGACTTGGCAACGCGCGCGGCCAGGCTCTGAGGCAAGTTGCCGATCTCACTTTCCGCCCTTTTGGCGGTTTCCTGAAATTCCTTCCTCAAGTTCTTCATGTTGAAGGATGTCGGGGCGTTGGCCGCCGCAAGAAGGTTGTTGTGGGCGGCTTTGCCGAAATCCCTGACCGATGCCAAGAGGTGCGTTAATTCAAGGTTGTGCGTGGCCGTGGCCGTGGCCGTGGCTTGATGCTTGGTGAGTTCGGCGGCTATTTCATCGATCGCGTCTTGTAAGGCGCGTGAAGAAGCTGTAAGCGCGCGGACCGCCTTTTGCTTCTGGGTCTGGATGGCTATGCGCACCTGAACCAATCCATCGAGCGTCTTGAAGGTCTCGAAGAGTAGATCCTTCTTGCGCTCGATGTTTATCACGCCCTCGACCCCGCCTCCTTTCAGGTGCGCGACCAAGTCCCCAAGCCATTTCAACTGATCCGAGATCCTGTCCGCGGCGGTTTGGCGTTGGGTCTGCGCGCGCGAGGCCAGGAGGCTAGGCGCCGTTGCCGCGATGGCCTCGGTTTGTTGAGCGATTTGATAGGCCGTGGCCGCCGTGGGCAGGCGGGATAGGGTGATATGGTCCAGCGCCGCCCTGCTTTGAACAAAAGCAAAAATGCCCAAGGCGCTGGCCAACACGGTGATTACCGCGGCGCCGCCAAAGCCATAAAAAAGGCGATTCCTAACGCTGAACGATGCCCGGATCATTCTGTGCCTTACGTCCAGCGATGCCCGCTGGGATGAGTTCCTATCTAGGCCAGCCTGGATTCGGCGCGGCGAATGAAAAACTGAGACTAAGTGGATATTTCTATGAAAATATCTAGGGAATTATTATTAACAATTAAATAACGAAATATATATACGCTACTTTCTTAAGTTGCTTACTTGGAATGAAAAATCTATCAGCGGTAGAAAAATCAGAACAAGTATGCATTTGGATATGCGATCAGTGCGTTTTACCTCTCACTTGCGTTGATGAGGCGGCCACACGAAAACTGCGGGCCCGGCCATGTCGTCATATAGAAAAAAATAAGGCGAGGAAAAACCATGCTCAAGACCTTGTTCGCCGCGGTTGTGGCAGGTTCCGCCATGTATGCCGGGGCGCCCGCCGCCGCCGGTTCTACTCTCGATGCCGTGAAGGAGCGTGGCTTCCTGAAATGCGGCGTGAACCCGGGCATACTTGGATTCTCGTCTATCGACCGGAAAGGCGAGTGGTCGGGGCTGGACGTGGACATTTGCCGGGCCGTAGCGGCCGCGGTTCTGGGCGACAAGAATGCCGTCGAACTAATCCCCTTGGGCGCCAAGGTTCGCTTCGCTGCCTTGCACGAGAACGAAATCGATATCCTATCCCGCAACACGACCTGGACGTTCAAACGCGAAACCTCCCTGGGCCTGGATTTTACGGAAGTCACCTACTACGACGGTCAAGGATTTCTGGCGCGAAAATCTCTGGGCGCGAAAAAGCTGAGCGATCTGAAGCCGGGTACGCGCATTTGCGTGACTTCCTTTACCACCACAGCAACCAATCTCGCCGACTACGCCAAAGCCTATAACTTTGATTACAAACAGGTTCCCTTCGGTTCCATGGCGGAAGCCAAGGCCGCCTTATTCCTGGGCCGTTGCGATCTGCTCACCACCGATCGTGGGGCGCTCGCCTCGATCCGGGCGACAGAGGCCCCAAATCCGGATGATTTTATCATTCTGGATGACATCATTTCGAAGGAGCCCCTGGGCCCCTTCGTTCGCGGCGACGATCCGCAATGGCGCAATATCGTTCGTTGGGTGATCTTGGCGACCATAGAAGCGGAAGAAACGGGCATTAGCTCGACCAAGGTGGATGCCGCCAGGGATGGGTCCGATCCGGTGATGAAAACCATGTTCGGCGCCGCGCCCGGTGTCGGTGAAAGCCTCGGGTTGAAAGACGATTGGGTCTACCAAGTCATTCGCCAGGTGGGAAATTATGGTGAAATATTTGCCCGCAACCTGGGTCCGGGCACGCCCGCCATGTTGGAACGGGGTCTTAACGCCCTGTGGAGCGACGGCGGTCTTATGTATGCGCCACCCTTGCGGTAGGCCGATATCAGCGCCGGAAAGCTTGGCTAGAGTTTGATCCGTTGCCGCCGGGCCGGGCGCGGATTATCATGCTCTAACATGCCCCCCGCGGGCTGGAGATGAGCCCACATCCTAGGCGCCCATGAGCGAAACCTACCGCTTCACCGCCGGTACCGCGCCGATGCTGGTGTCTATCCCGCACGCCGGAACCGGGGTGCCGGAGGATATCGCCGCGCGCTTCACGGCGGCGGCCAAGGCCCTGCCGGATACGGATTGGCATGTGGAGCGGCTTTACGATTTCCTGGGCGGGTTTGGCGTGCCGGTTATCGCGGCGACCCAATCGCGCTATGTGGTCGATCTCAACCGGCCGCCGGACGGCCAAGCGTTGTATCCCGGCGCCAGCAATACCGGCCTGTGCCCGGTGACGACCTTCGGCGAGGCGCCGGTCTACCGCGAGGGCGCGGAACCGGACGCGGCCGAGATCGCGGCCCGGCGGGAGACCTACTGGCGGCCCTATCACGATCGCCTGGAAACTGAGCTTGCCGCGATCCAGGCGCGTCACGGCGTCGCCGTGCTGTGGGATGCGCACTCGATCCGCAGCCGTGTGCCGCGCTTCTTCGAGGGCCGCCTGCCGGACCTGAATTTAGGCACCGGGGGCGGAACCAGCGCCGACCCGGCCTTGCTGACACGGCTTGAAGCCGTGGCGCGGGCCGCCAGCGGATACAGCGTTGCCAGCAATGGCCGCTTCAAGGGCGGCGCGATCACGCGCACCTACGGCGATCCGGCGGCGGGCCGCCACGCGGTCCAGCTCGAACTCAGCCAAGTCACCTATATGGACGAAGACCCGCCATATGGATTCCGCGAGGATCTGGCAGGCGGCATACGGCCATGCCTGCGTGGCTTAATCGAAGCCGCCCTTGACTGGGCCCGGAAGGTTTAGACGGATGCAGCTCGTTCACGGCCTGCGTTTCGACAATCTTCGCGGCGACATCTATGGCGGCATCACGGCGGCGGTCGTGGCCCTGCCCCTGGCGCTCGCCTTCGGGGTCGCCTCGGGCGCCGGGCCCATCGCCGGGTTGTATGGCGCGGTCCTGGTCGGTTTCTTCGCCGCCGTCTTTGGCGGCACCCCGGCCCAGGTCTCCGGCCCGACCGGCCCCATGACCGTGGTCATGGCCGGCATTATCACCCAGTTCTCTCACGATCCGGCCCTGGCCTTCACGGTGGTGATGATGGCGGGGCTGTTCCAGATCGTCTTCGGCGTCATGAAGATTGGCCGTTATATAAGCCTGATGCCCTTTCCCGTGGTATCGGGCTTCATGACCGGTATCGGCTGCATCATCATTATCATACAGCTTGGCCCCCTGATCGGTCACCCCACGCCGCCCGGCGGGACCATCGCGGCGCTCATCGCCTTGCCCGGCCTGCTGGCGGCGCCGAACGCCGACGCCGCGATCGCCGGCCTCTTAACCCTGGCGACGGTTTACCTGGTGCCCGCGAAGGTTGACCGTTTCTTACCGCGGCCACTGATCGCCCTGGTCGGCGGCAGCCTGATCGTCGCCTTCCTGCTTACCGGCGCGCCGGTTCTGGGGGAGATTCCCACCGGTCTGCCGGTGCCGCACTTGCCGCGCTTCGAGATCGCGGCGGTGCCGCAAATGGTGCAGGCGGCCTTGGTGCTGGCTCTTCTTGGCTCGATCGACAGCTTGCTCACCTCGCTGATCGCCGACAACGTGACCCAGAGCGTCCACAATTCCGACCGGGAATTGATCGGCCAAGGAATCGGCAACACCATCGCCGGTTTGTTCGGCGCCATTCCTGGGGCGGGGGCGACCATGCGCACGGTGGTCAATGTCCGCACCGGCGGCCGCACCCCGATCTCCGGCGCCTTGCATGCCTTGGTTTTGCTTGGTGTGGTCCTTGGCCTCGGCGGTCTGGCGGAGCGTATACCCCACGCGGTGCTGGCCGGCATTCTGATCAAGGTCGGGATCGACATTATCGATTGGGGCTACCTGCGGCGCCTGCGCGAAGCGCCGCGCGCGGGCGTAATATTCATGTTCGTGGTGCTCCTTCTGACAGTTTTCGTGGACCTAATCACGGCGGTCGCGGTCGGCATTGTCTTGGCGAGCCTGCTGTTCGTGAAGCGCATGTCCGATCTTCAACTCGCGAACATCAAGACCATCACCCACGATGGCGATCAGTCGTTGCTGAGCGAGGCCGAATCCGCGGTGTTGGCGGCGGCGGGTGGGCGTATCGTTCTCTACCACTTGACCGGGCCCTTCAGCTTCGGCGCCGCCAAAGGCATGGCGCGCCGCTTGGCCGCCGCCGATCAATTCGATGCCCTGGTCTTGGATCTGACCGATGTGCCCTTCCTCGATTCCAGTGCCTCCCTGGCGCTGGAGGATGCTATTCGCCAGGCTCAGGATCGCCGCAAGCACGTTTTTCTGGCCGGCGCGCGGGGTGAGGTGGAAAAGACGCTCAAACGCCTCGGCGTCACCAAGCTATTGTCCGAGGGACACTATCGCCACAGCCGCATCGATGCCCTGAGGGCAGCCGCGGATACGATAACCGGAGAGACAGAATCATGATTCTAGAATCGGCGTTACTGAACGTGAAACCCGGACGGGAAGCGGATTTCGAGGCCGCCATGCGCGCCGCCCGCCCCCTGATCGCGGAAACACCGGGTTTCCAGGGCATTGAGGTGCGGCGCTGTCTGGAGACACCCAACCGTTATCTCCTGCTGGTCTGGTGGGCGCGGCTTGAGGACCATACGGAAGGATTTCGCCAATCGGAGCGGTACAATCATTGGCGCGCCCGGCTCCACGATTTCTACGACCCCTTTCCCACGGTCGAGCATTTCGGCGCCCCGATCCATGACGAAGCGCCGGCCGGATTATAGAAACGTCCTGGCCACGAGGGTTAGGCCAATGACGAAAAGGGCGCTAAAGAACACCTTGCGGAAGGTGCCTTCAGGCAGGCGCCGGCGTATATGCCGTCCCGCATAGAGACCCAGGACAGCCGGGGCGACGGCGGCCACGGATATGGCGCTTAGTTCCGCGGAAAGCAGGCCGTGGTCCGACAATGAAATTCCCAGGGCCAGGGTTAGCACGACGAATACCACACCCATGGCCTGAATCAGCGTGTCGCGCGCCAACCCCAGGGCTTGCAGATACAATATCCCGGGCACGACGAAGGAGCCGGTTAAACCGGCTATGGCGCCGGTGGTTGCTCCGACAAGCGGCGACAACCAAGATTCGCGCCGGCCGGGCGGTGGGATTTGCGGCGCCGCGAGGCTGTACCCCGAGTAAGCGCAGAGCAGCAGTCCTAGAAACCCGGCCACGAGGTCCGCGTCGGCCCGGGCCAGGAGTGCGGTGCCGAACCAGATTCCCATGCCTGCCGCGGCCAAGAGGCTCCACAGCCGCACCACGATCTCCTTCAAGGCATTGCCGGCCAGGGCCTGCCATAAATTTGTGACGAACGAGGGAACAAGCACCAAGACGATGGCCTGCTTGACCCCCAAGGTGGCGGTTAGAAGGGCCAGGGAGACCGTCGGCAAGCCCATGCCCACGACTCCCTTGACCAGGCCGGCCACCAGGAATGCGGCGGCGGCCAAGACCAGAACCTCAATCGGCGTGTTTGACATGGACCACAGCTTAGCATGAAACAGGCGCCGGTGCCGAGCCCTTGGGGTGAGCCGAAGGCCCTGGCATTAACGATCTGTTTTCCGTATTTCGCCAAGATGAAAGCCGCGCCGCTGGGCGTAAGAATCAAGAGTATTGGGCCTTTATCGGGGCCCCGGCACCGAGGACGGTATGGTTAAGAATTCTGACGGCGCGGAAAAAGAACTTATACTGGCCGGGCGTTTCCTGATTCACCCGGACAAACCCCTGCCGGCCCGCGATAACGCCACGGCATCCGCCTTCGAAGTCACGGACAAACGCGCGCCCACACGGCTTATGTTCGCCATGGCCTGCCGGCCCGGTTTGATTCCGCGTCTCGACATCATTCCGCAACTGGCGCGCCTGATGCGCCTGCCCATGGTTACCCCGATCGAAGCCGGTCCGGTCGCTTGGCCGGAAACAGGCGGCCGCCGCTTCGTTGTTGTTTTCGAGCGCTTATTGGACAAGGCGCTGGCGGGGAATCTAGACACGCCATTCGAGCGGCTGCGTGAAGACCGGATCATTTATAACGTTATTAAACCGATCCTTCCGGTTCTCAAGGAGTTCAGCGGGCGATCGATCAAGCACCGGGCGATTCGCGCCGACAATGTCTTTTATACGGACAGTACTTGTCAGAGCGTCGTGCTAGGCGAATGCGTGAGTGGCCCCGCGGGTATGGCGCAACCGAAGCTTTACGAACCCATCGATCTCGCGATGTCGAACGAATCCGGCCGGGGTCAGGGAACCCTCGCCGATGACATGTATGCCCTGGGTATCCTGATTGCGGTGCTGTTAAACGGTGGCGATCCCGCCGAAGGGATGAGCGATGAAGAAGTCGTCGCCGGGAAAATAAATCGCGGCAGCTACTCAAGCGTGACGGGGAATCTTCAATTGTCGCTGCGCATGATCGAGCCCTTGCGCGGCCTTCTTTGCGACGACCCAAGCCAGCGCTGGACGATCGATGATTTGGAAATGTGGGCTAACGGGCGCCAGCTTAGCCCCAAGCAGCCTATGCTGCCAACCAAGGCCAGCCGCGCGATTATCTTCGGCGACAAGGAGTACATGACAAGGCCGAGCCTTTCTCACGCCATGGGGATCCTTTGGGAGCAGGCGGCGAAGCTCGTAACCAGCGGCGAACTGGCGAATTGGCTGCGGCGCTCTTTCGCCGACGACGACAGCGCGGAAGCGATCGAGTTCCTGGTCAATAATTCTGGCGATGGCAGGAAAGACCGGGACCGGTTGATCTCCAGTGCCTTAGTCGTACTGGCGCCAAGCCATCCATTTCGTTACCGGGAAATTTCGGCCCGGATCGACGGCCTCACGACCGCGCTTGCCATCGAATACCGCAATGAAGAATTCCGGAACTCTTTCATCGAGATACTGCAGGCAGGTCTGCCCCAGAGTTATTTGAAATCTCCGGGCACCGGCAGGCGCGCCGAGCGCGCCGTCTTGACCAAAACTTTCGATATGTTCGCCTACTTCCTGATGCGCCAACGGCTTGGTGATGGCTTGGAAAGGGCCCTCTACGAAGGAAACCGCGGGTGGCCGTGCCAGAGCCCCCTCATCGCCGACGACTATGTGTGCGAGCTGGACGATCTCTTGCCGGTGCTTGAACGCAAGGCGAGTCAGGGCTCGGCCAAGGAACAACTTATCGATCGCCACATCGCGGGGTTTTGCGCGGCGCGATCCAAGACCGTGGCCGAGTGTATCGCGCAACTTCCCGCGCCGGAAACCAACGAAGGCAATGAACGCATGGGAATTCTGGCCATCTATGCCGAGTTGCATCGAATCGCCGGGCCATCCGAACGTTACCCGGCCTTGACGGCTTTGCTCGCCGCCACGGCGGCCCCGGTTTACGAAGGCTTTTACAATCGGGTGATGCGCGATCGCATAGAAAAGGCCGTTGAGCGGGTCGGCAGCAAGGGCGATCTGCTGGCGCTGTTCAGCGTGCTCAACGATAAGGCGGCAAGGGCGTCCGATACCAGGGGCTTCGCCCAGGCGCGTAATGAATACGGGCGCTTGGAAAACAATATCCATTGGCTGACCGAGGGCGGTCTCTCGGCGCCCGAGCACGTTGCGGGAAAAGCCCGGCAAGCCGCGACCTTCTTGTCGGCCATGATCTCCAGCTTTGTCGTCCTGGCACTGTCGATCGTTTTCGTTAATTGAGGGGGTTGGCGAAGTCATGACCAAAGAGCGGAGCCAAGGACAAACGCAAGATACGCCGCGCAAGGCGTCCGGCGGGCGGTCGATAGTGACCGGCATCCTTCTCTTGCCGGTTGTCGCGGTTCTTTTTCCCACTTGCGTGGTGCTGCTTGCCGGCATGGCGCCCAGTATCGTCGCGTATTTCGTGGACCGGACCCAGGGCAAGTACCTGGCCATCACGGTCGCGCTGATGAATTTCTGCGGAAACTTGCCCGGATTGACCAGGTTGTGGCAGGAGGGCCAAAGCCTGGAGGCGGGTATGCGCCTGGCCGCCGATCCCTTGCATTGGCTGGTGTCTTACGGCGCCGCCGGGGGCGGCTGGATCATCTACTTGACCGTACCGCCTATACTGTCCGTGTATTATTCGAGCATCTCGGCAAAACGGATCGACGATTTGAAGCGCAAACAAGCGCAATTAATCGATACCTGGGGTTCCGAGGTCGTTCCCGGCGATTTCGCGGAATCGTCCGAAAAAATCATCAGACCCTAGATGTCAAAGCCGCTGTTAGTCGCCGGCTAGGCGCTGTTCGATCGCGGCGTTCCGGATTGCCTTTTGAAGTTTCTCGAAGGCCCGCACTTCGATCTGGCGCACCCGCTCGCGGCTAATTCCGTATTCCTGGGATAGATCCTCGAGGGTGGTCGGGTTTTCGCTCAAACGGCGCTGTTCGAGTATGTGCCGCTCGCGCCCGTTGAGGGACGTCATGGCGGATTGCAGCAGGGCCCGGCGCAGCGTCATCTCCTCCGACTCAGCCAGCAGGGTTTCCTGATCCTCGCCCTCGTCAACCAGCCAGTCTTGCCATTCGCCCTCGCCGTCGATGCGCAAGGGGGCGTTGAGCGAGTGATCGGGCGCCGTCAAGCGGCGGTTCATGCTGACCACGTCCGCTTCCGGCACGTTCAGGGCGTCGGCGATCTTGGTAACGTGTTCGGGGTGCAGGTCGCCTTCCTCGATCGCCTTGATCTGCCCCTTCAGTTTCCGCAGGTTGAAGAACAGTTTTTTCTGCGCCGCCGTGGTGCCCATCTTCACCAGCGACCAGGAATGCAGGATATATTCCTGGATCGCGGCGCGAATCCACCACATGGCATAGGTCGCGAGGCGGAAACCGCGCTCGGGATCGAAGCGCTTGACGGCCTGCATCATGCCGACGTTGCCTTCGGAGATAAGTTCCGCCACCGGCAGGCCATAGCCGCGATACCCCATGGCGATCTTGGCGACCAGGCGCAGATGCGAGGTGACCAGCTTGTGCGCCGATTCCAGGTCTTCATGTTCGCGCCAGGACTTGGCCAGCATGTATTCCTGATCGTATTCAAGCATGGGAAATTTGCGGATATCCTGCAGGTAACTACTCAGGTTGCCCTCGGGCACCATCGCCGGCAATTTCCGTGCAGCCATACTTCGTTCTCCTCCGATATCCCCGCGGCATCGTAAATAAGCAAACGCTGATATACTTATATCAGCTCCGCGCCCCGGCAACAAGGAAACATGATTAAATCAGTCATGATTCTCTTAGTGAAAGTCCAATATGGTTATTAATTCCGCGATGTCATGGGGTAATACGCTATCGAAGCGCCTAGCATCCCCGCTGACGGGGTGTTGGAACCCCAGGGTCTTGGCGTGTAGCGCCTGCCGGCCCAGGGCTTTTACGGCGACTTGCGCGGCCTGGGGCAGGGTACGCAGCCGGGAAACGCCGCCGCCGCCATAGATGGGATCGCCCAGCAAGGCGTGCCCCAAAGCCGTCATATGGACGCGGATTTGGTGCGTCCGGCCTGACGACAAGCGGCATTCCACGAGGCTGGCGCGGCCGCCGGCCAAGGTGCGCAGAACCTTGTAGCGGGTAACCGCCGGTTTACCGCCATGGCGCAGGACCGCCATTTTCTTGCGATTGCGCGGTGAGCGGCCGATGTTGCCGGAAACCTCGCCGCTTTTGGGCGCCGGCACGCCCCAGGCGACTGCCCAGTAGGCCCGTTCGACCTCGCGGGCCGCGAACTGCGGGGCCAATCCCGCATAGGCCTCGGCGGTCTTGGCCACCACCATGAGGCCGCTGGTGCCTTTATCCAAGCGATGCACGATGCCGGGGCGGCGCACACCGCCGATGCCGGTGAAATCGGGGCCGCAATGGGCGATCAAGGCATTAACCAAGGTCCGGTCCGGATTTCCCGGCGCCGGATGGACGACCAATCCGGCGGGCTTGTTCAGGACGATCACATGCGCATCCTCGGCCACGATATCGAGCGCCATGGCCTGCGCTTGCGGCGTGGCGGGGATGGGGTCGGGGACGGCGATGGCGAAATTCTGGCCGGGTTTGACCCGGTATGCGGGCTCGACTATCGTCGCGCCGGTCGAGGTTAGGCACCCTTGTCCGATCAGGACTTTCAGGCGGCTGCGCGACATCTTCGGCAGGTGGGCCGCGAGAACGATATCGACCCGCCGGCCGGCATCGGCCGGGTCAGTTTCGACAACTACGCTGGTTCCGGGTAGCTTTGACATGGCCGGACGATGGCACAGAAGACCGGCACGGTGAAGCGTAGTGTGGCAAGGAAGATGTAGCAGGACATGAAGGCGTTAAAGATTCTCGTGGCCGGCATGGGCGTTCTCATCGCGCTTGGCCTGGCCCTGGTCGTTTACGGCCTGGCGGGCCGTAAATCCGAAGACGCGAAGGGCTTCGGCGATCTCGATCTGAAACTTAACCCCGGCTGTACGATTGCGGCGGCGGACGGTTTCGACGGCCGTCTGATCGTGCGCACCCAAGGCCCCATGGAACGCGGTTGTCAGCAGGTGATTGTCATCGATGGGTCGAGCGGCAGGGTCCTGGGGCGCGTACTCGGCGCCGGGCAATAAATCCAAGGAACGCCGATGGTCAATTTTTGTTCCGATAACGCCACCGGCGCGGCCCCGGAAATTTTGCGCGCCCTGGAGTCGGCAAATGCCGGCGCCGCCATGCCTTACGGCAACGACGATCTCACCCGCGATTTGCCGGCGAAATTCAGCGTCCTCTTCGAGACCGAAGCCGCGGTGTTTCCGGTCGCCACCGGCACGGCGGCCAATGTGCTCGCCCTGTCGTCCCTGGTGCCGCCTTACGGCGTGATCTATTGCCACGAGAGCGCCCATATCAATGTCGATGAGTGCGGCGGGACGGAGTTCTACACCGGCGGCGCGAAGCTCCACTCCCTGCCCGGTGCGCACGGCAAGTTTACGCCCGCTACGCTCAAAGCGGCCATAACCGGCGCCGGGAATGCGCATCACGCACAGCCGGCGGCGGTAAGCCTGACCCAGACCAGCGAGTCCGGGACGGTCTATTCGCCCGGCGAGATCGCCGCCATCGCCGAGGTCGCGCGCGGTCATGGCTTGAAGCTGCACATGGACGGGGCGCGCTTCGCCAACGCGCTTGTGTCGCTCGGCTGCCGCCCGGCCGAGACGACCTGGAAGGCGGGCATCGATGTCCTGTCCTTCGGGGCGACCAAGAACGGCGCCCTGGGGGCCGAGGCGGTGGTCTTTTTCAAACCGAGCTTGGCCGAGAGTTTCAAGTACCGCCGCATGCGCGGCGGACATCTGGTTTCCAAAATGCGGTTTCTTTCGGCCCAGCTCCACGCCTATATCGATGACGATCTTTGGCTGCGCAACGCCCGCCATGCGAACGCCATGGCGGCGCGCCTGGCCGCGGGACTGGCGGCGCTCGGCGGGGTTTCGATCCGGCACCCGGTGCAGGCGAACGAGATCTTCGCCCAACTGCCGGCGGCCACGATTCAAGGCCTTCTCGACCGGGGTTTCCTGTTCTATCGCTGGGGCCCGGAAAGCGCGTGCGAGCTCCGCCTCGTGACCGCCTTCAATACCCCGCCGGCCGATGTCGAGACCTTCCTGGGCGCGGCGCGGGACCTTGCGGAATAGGCAGGTAAGGCCTTGTCAGACCATCCGCTATTCGCTATTTGAAGGGCGCTTTGGCTAACTAGCATGTCCCCTTCGTCTAGTGGCCTAGGACGCTGGCCTCTCACGCCGGAAACAGGGGTTCGACTCCCCTAGGGGACGCCAAGCCGCGCAGGCGCTTTTTTAGGCGCCGGATCGCCGGGTCTTTCCAAGCCTTGGAATGGGTGGGTATCGAACCCGGGACACCGCGCCGCGGACTCATTCGTTTACCGAAAATATGTTTTTGCGTTTCTCGCCGCGCGCGCCGTGCGGCGAATCTTGAACGCATGGTGGCGGGTTTTAAAACGGCGCGGCGAACGTTGATGCAAATAGATCGCGCGCGGATCTGAAACGCGCGCGGTTTGCAGTGCCGCGATAAGTGGCGAGTCGAGACTCGTAATCGCTAATTTTGCATCGATATTTTGTGTTTGCGTGAATCGGCAACACATGTATAAGCGAACGTGCTACGCACGCGATGTAGTAGTTTTTTGTCCAGGCGGTACCTAGGCACGTTATTTATTACATAAAGTTCGATCCGCTTTGGACAACGCAAACGCACTCAACCACACCAGATCTGGATCCTGACGAAAGGTTGGCAATGTCCGATGAACAAGATACGGCTCCCATAGTCGAGCCCGAGCCGGAAGCGAAGCCGGCACGCAAGAGCGCCGCGAAAAAGGCGGCGAAGAAAACGGTGAAGAAAAAGCGCAAGGTTGCGATAAAGGCGAAGAAGAAGGTCGTCAAGAAAGCCAAGAAGGCCAGAAAGAAGGTCGCGAAAAAGGTGAAGAAGGCGATAAAGAAGGTCGCCAAGAAGGCCAAGAAAGCGCGGAAGAAGATCGCTAAGAAGATTAAGAAGGCGAGAAAGAAGGTCGCGAAGAAAGTCAAGCGCAAGGTCGCGAAGCGGAAGCCGGCCAAGCGCAAGGCCGCGAAGCGCAAGCCCGCCAAACGCAAGGTCGCCAAGAGAAAACCGGCCAAGCGCAAGCCCGCCAAACGCAAGGTCGCTAAGAGAAAGCCGGCCAAGCGCAAGGCCGCGACGCGCAAGCCCGCCAAGCGCAAGGTAGCTAAGAGAAAGCCGGTCAAGCGCAGGGCCGTGAAGCGCAAGCCCGCCAAACGCAAGGTCGCTAAGAGAAAGCCGGCCAAGCGCAAGGTCGTGAAGCGCAAGGTAGCTAAGAGAAAGCCCGCCAAGCGCAAGGCCGTGAAACGGCGTTAAATACCAAGGGCGCATGGCGCGGCCCTGGACGTGGAACGATCAGCCACACCGGAACCGGCCTGTGTCAGTAAACTGAGCTAGAAAACGGGGGCAGAAATGCCTCCGTTTTTCGTTTTAGCAGCAAAAAGGGAACGCCATGCACGATGTCCGTATCGATAGGGACAGGCTGTGGAACAGCCACATGGCCATGGCCGAGATCGGCGCGACGCCGGGCGGCGGAGTTTGCCGCTTGGCTCTCACCGATCCCGACAAACAGGCGCGCGGCCTCTTCGTGTCTTGGTGCCGGGAGGCGGGGTGCGCGGTCCGTGTGGACAAGCTGGGCAATATCTTCGCCCGCCGCGCCGGGAGCGAGCCGGACGCGGCCCCGGTCATGACCGGCAGTCATCTGGACACCCAGCCCCTGGGCGGGCGCTTCGATGGCATCTTTGGGGTGCTGGCAGGTTTGGAAGTCGTGCGCGCGCTCAACGACGCCGGTATCGCAACCCGGCGTCCCCTGGATATCGCAGTCTGGAGCGACGAGGAGGGGGTGCGGTTCCGCTCCGGCACCATGGGTTCGGGTGTCTTCAGCGGCCGCGTCAATCTTGAAGAGGCGCTCGCTATGACCGACGAGTCCGGTTTGAGCGTGCGCGGCGAACTGGCGCGTATCGGCTACGACGGGCCGGAAGCGGTCGGCGGTTTTCCGGTCCATGCCTATTTCGAGGCCCACATCGAACAAGGCCCGGTTCTGGAACGTGAGGGCATAACCGTCGGCGCGGTGGAGGGCGCGCAAGGCGCTCGCCGCTTCCGCGTCACCGTCGGGGGCGAGGAGGGCCATGCCGGCACTCTGCCCATGACCGGGCGCCGCGACGCGCTGTTAGGGGCGGCGCGCATGATCGATGCCCTCAACAGGGTCGCCTTCACCCACGACCCGCATCCGGTCATCACCGTTGGGTCCATATTCGTGCGCCCCAATTCGCCCAACACGGTGCCCGGCCAGGCGGCCTTCACCATCGATAGCCGCCATCCCCATGCCGCGACCCTGGCCGCCATCGACGCCGACATGCGTGCCGCCTGCGCCGCCATCGCCAAGGCCGATGGCCTGACCCTGCACATCGAGCAAACCAGCGACAGCACGCCCGTCGCCTTCGACAAGGCTTGCATCGCCTCGGTCCGCGCGGCGGCGAAGGCGCTCGGCATCCCTCACCGGGACATCTACTCGGGCGCCGGTCACGACGCCTGCAATCTCAGCCACATCGCCCCCACGGGCATGATCTTCGTGCCCTGCGAAGGCGGCGTCAGCCACAACGAAAAAGAAAACGCCAAACCGGAAGACCTGGCCGCCGGCGCCGCCGTGCTACTGCGGGTCATGACGGAATGGGCGGAGTAGATAGAACGCCCGTCATCCCGGCCGAGCGAACGCGAGAACCGGGATCTTCGCTGCTCCCACGCACAGAAGGTCCCGGATCAAGTCCGGGACGACGAATGTAGCGCTACGCGCCAACTAATAGGTGACAGTATATAGTTTCTTGGCGCGCTGCATTATTCGTCAGATGACGGTGGTTTTCGGTATATACCGTCCCCACTACCTATTTCTTTTTTCAACACCAGCGCCCGCACACTCACCCGAACAAAATCGAAACAATGACCACGGCGGCGATCACACCGGCCAGGTCGGCGGTTAGGCCGGCGGCCAGGGCGTGGCGGAGGCGGCGGACTTGCACGGCGCCGAAGTAGACCGCGATGACGTAGAAGGTGGTCTCGGTCGAGCCTTGCAGGGTGCTGACCAGATAGCCGATGTAACTGTCGGGTCCGATCGCCGGGTCTTCGATGATCGAGGCCACGATGCCGTAGGCGCCGGAACCCGAAAGCGGGCGCAGCAGGGCCATGGACAGGGCCTCGGGAGGCAGGCCGAAGAGGTTAGTGACGGCGCCCAGGGGCGTGAGCAGTAACTCCATGGCGCCGCTGGCCCGGAACATGCCGACCGCGACCAGGATCGCGACCAGATAGGGAATGATGCGCAGGGCGACCTGGAATCCGTCCTTGGCGCCCTCGACAAAGACCTCGTAGGTCGCGACCCCGCGTAGTAAACCGAAAGACAACAAGCCGACCATGAGGCCGGGAATGATCCAGGGCGAAACTTGCCGTCCATAGAGCAACATCAAGGGGATCAGGCCGGCAATGCCCGCCAGCACCGCCAGGGAAACCCAGGCCGGGTAGCCTTGCGAGGTCTCGGCGTGAAGTTTCGTATCGGTCTCGCCCTCTACCCTGGCGGCTGCCTGAGCCGTCGTATCGGGAGCGGCAGCGGTAAAGCGCTGATACAGCTTGCAAGCCGCAATCGCTACGGCGGTCGAACAAATGGTCGCGAACAAAGTGGTCGGCAGAATCCCTGCCGGATCCTCGGAGCCTGCCGCCGCGCGCAGGGCGATGATCCCGGTCGGCAAGATGGTGACGCTGGAGGTATTGATGGCCAAAAACAGGGCCATGGCGTTGGTCGCGGTGCCCTTGTGGGGGTTGAGTGAATCAAGCTCCTGCATGGCGCGTATGCCGAAGGGCGTGGCGGCGTTGCCCAGGCCCAGAACATTGGCCGAGATGTTGAGGATGATGGCGCCCATGGCCGGGTGATCGGGCGGCACATCAGGGAACAGGCGCACCATGAGGGGCCGCACCGTGCGCGCGATGATGACCAGCAGGCCGCCGGCCTCGGCCACCTTCATCAGTCCCAGGAACAGGGCCATGACCCCGACCAGGCCGATGGCCAGGGTGACCGAGGCGCTGGCTGAATCGATCATGGCCAGGGAGAGAACCTCCATGGGCGATTTCCCGCCCGCCGCGCCGGGATTCCAGGACACCTCGCGAAACCCCGCGACGGCGAAGGCAAGCGCGACCAGGGCGAAAAAGACAGCGTTCACGGCAAAGACTCCAACTCGGCCGCCATGCTGAGGGGATTCGCGGGGGAAGAACAGCCCTAACGCATCCTTAACCGGTCCCGTGCTACCCAGGCTCCAAGTGGCCCCAGGGGGCAAATCGCGGTAAAATGAGGGTTTTCCATGGCACCATCGACAGGCTTAAACCGTAGCGAAGCGGACGACACGGCGGGCGGCGCTTCAGGTGCGGTTCTGGACCAGCTTCGCCAGGAAATCGATAAGGTCGCGGAAGTCGCCCAGACCATTCAGGCGATTGCCCGGCAGACCAACCTTCTGGCCCTGAACGCGACCATCGAAGCGGCGCGCGCGGGGGAACTCGGCAAAGGCTTCGCCGTGGTCGCCGGGGAGGTCAAGCAGCTCTCGGGCCGGACCAGCCAGGCGACCAAGGAAATAGCCGGGCTTGTCGATCGTCTGCGGACCCAGACCGAAGCCCTCGCCAGCAGCGGCGGCGCGGCGGACGCGGCCCCCGCGCCGAGCCTGCCAGGAAAAGCCCCGGTGCCAAGACCGGCCATCATGCCGGCGCCGGTTCCGGCGCCTCCGGCAAGCGCGGAACCCGTGAGCGCGGGCGAACGCCAACTCGTGCAAAGCACCTTCGCCAAGGTAGAGCCGATTTCCTCGGTGGTCGCGCGGACCTTCTACGAGCGGCTGTTCGAGCTCGATCCGTCCTTGAAAAAACTCTTCAAGGGCAACATGGAGGAACAGGGCGCAAAGCTCATGTCGACCTTGAAGATCGCCGTGAAGAGTTTGAACAATCTAGAGAAACTGGTTCCGGTAGTAGAAGACCTGGGCCGCCGGCACGCCGGCTACGGGGTCAAGGACGGCGACTACGACACGGTCGCGGCGGCGCTCATTTGGACCCTGGGTCAAGGCCTGCAAGCCGATTTCACACCGGAAGTCGAGGCCGCCTGGACCAAGGTCTACGGCATCCTCGCCGATACCATGAAGGCGGCGTAAGGGGCGCTCTAAAATTCATTCCAGTTTCAGGCGGTCAAGGCGCAGCCGGTGGCGGGCGTCGCTGAGGCGCGCTGCGGCGGCGTGCACGGCGATCACGACCCCGATCCCGGTGCCTCCGGCGATCAGGAACATCACCAGTATCTGATACTTGATCGCCTCCAGCGGCTCGACCCCGGATAGAATTTGCCCGGTCATCATGCCAGGCAGGGAAACGATCCCCGCCGCCGACATGCCGTTGATGATCGGAATCAGACCGTTGCGGACCGCGCTTTTGATCAGGGGACCCATGGCCGCAGCCCGGGTCTCGCCCAGGGCCAGCATGGTCTCGATCGCATTGCGGTCGCGCGCGACCCGCTCGGTCAGGCTATTCATGCCGACCGCGATGCCGGTCATGGTGTTGCCAAGGATCATGCCCAGCAGGGGAATCGCGTAACGCGGGTGATACCAGGGATCGGCCTGGATCTGGGTCGCCAGGGCGAAGATCATGACCAGGGTGCCGGCGAAAAGGACGGCGCCAGTGCCCAAGCCATAGGCCCAGAAGCCTTGAAACCTGCGTTCCTGGCGGGCCATGATTTCGCGCCCGGCGAAGGCCGTCATGATCAGCACCGCCACGCCGGTCAGAATCGGCGAGACCAGGGTGAACAAGGTCTTGAGCACCAGACCCATGAGGCCAAGCTGCACGCACATGCGCAAGGCGGCGATCAAAAACTGGCGTTCCACACCCAAGCGAAGATGGATAGACAAGGCGCCGTTCAACAAAATCAGAGTCGCGGCCAGCGCCAGATCGGTCCAATCGAGCACGATGTAGGTGGCGGTCATGGGCTGGCGCTTCCGGTTTCCAATGACGCCCGGCCGTTTTTCATTCGCAATCGCCGGCTGGCCAAGCGATCTGCCAAACCTTCGTCGTGGGTCGAGAATATCGCGGCGGCGCCGGACTCCAGGCGGTCGCGCAGAACCGCCTCGACCGCGCGGGTCGTCTCCCGGTCAAGGACCGAAGTCGGCTCGTCCAAAAGCAAAACCCGGGGCGCTTGAATCAAGGCCCGGGCCAGGGCGATGCGTTGGCGCTCACCGGTTGAGAGCTCCGCCAGCGGGCGGTCCAGCAGCTCGGGTTCGAGCATCAGGGACGGCAACAGCGCGCGCGCCGCCGACGGGTCGGCGAAATGATCGGCCGGGCGCGCCGACCACCAGCCGGGTTCGGCGGCCAGATAAGTTACTTGGCGGCGCCATCGCGGCGCGGACATGGCGCCGCGCGCTGCGCCATCCAGGCTGAGAGACCCCTCGTTAGGGTCCAAATCGGCGATGGCGCGCAGCAGCAGTGTCTTACCCGATCCCGATGGGCCGAGCAGGGCTACCGCCTCACCCGCCGGGAGATCGAGATCGAGGGGTTCCAGGCCGGGGCGGACAAGAGCGCGAATCTTTAACATGGGCCCGGCCAGCTTAACCGGGCGGGCTAGGTGCGCAAATGGCGATCCTTGATATAAGATGCATTATCGCCACGTTTTCCGGGGACTGGATCCATGCCTGCCAAAACTCCTAACATCCTGCTGATTCAGGCCGACCAGATGGCGGCCCCGGCCCTGCCGTTTCACGATCATCCGGTGGTCAAGGCGCCGCACATGAGCGCGTTGGCCGCCGGGGGCGTGGTCTTCGACAGCGCCTATTGCAATTCGCCCCTGTGCGCGCCCTCGCGCTTCTCAATGCTCAGCGGTCTCATGCCCAGTGAGATCGAGGCTTACGATAACGCGGCGGAATTTCCGGCCACCATTCCCACTTTCGCGCATCACTTACGCAAGCTCGGTTATCGTACTGTTCTATCGGGAAAGATGCATTTCGTAGGGCCGGATCAACTGCATGGTTTCGAGCGCCGGGTGACGACCGACATCTACCCGGCCGATTTCGGCTGGACAGCGGATTGGGAGCAGCCCGCTACGCGCCTAGACTTTTATCACACCATGCTCAGCGTCGCCGAGGCGGGGCCGTGCGAACGCAGCTTGCAACTGGATTTCGACGAGGAGGTCGCGCACCAGGGCATTCGTGCGATTTACGACCTGGCGCGCGAAGGTGGGGAACCGGGGGCGCGGCCGTTTTTTCTTCAGGTTTCCTTTACCCACCCCCACGATCCCTACACCATCGCGCGGGAATATTGGGACCGCTACGAGGATGCCGAGATCGATTTGCCGCGTGTGCCGGCCATGGCGCGCGAGGCCATGGACCCGCACAGCCGGCGTGTGTTTGATGCCTGCGGTATGGCCGACTACGATTTGAACGAGTCGCGGGTGCGCGCCGCGCGCCGGGCCTATTACGGGGCCATCTCCTATATCGACGATCAGGTCGGGCGGCTGATTGCGGCCTTGAAGTCGGCTGGCTTGGAAGAAGACACGATCGTGATCCTGACCGGCGATCACGGCGACATGCTGGGCGAGCGCGGTCTCTGGTACAAAATGAGCTTCTACGAATGGTCGGCGCGCGTGCCGCTGATCGTTTACGCCCCGGAACGTTTTAGCGCCCGCCGGGTAGAACGGAACGTCTCCCTGGTCGATCTCTATCCGACCCTGGCCGAACTTGGCGGCGGCGGATGCGGCCTTGAGTTACCGGGCCCCCTGCCTGGTCGCAGCCTGGTTCCCCTGATGAAGGGACGGGAAGAGGGTTGGTCCGATACGGTCCATGGTGAATACCTGGGCGAGGCGGCGGCCGGGCCTCTGGTCATGATCCGGCGCGGAGCGCACAAGTATATCCTCGGCGAGGACAGTCCGGCGCAACTCTTCGACCTGGCCGCCGACCCGGACGAAGTGAACGACCTGGCCATGGACCCCGCACATATCGATCTAGCCGCCGGTTTCGCCGCCGAGGCCGCGGCGCGTTGGGATTTCTCCGCCTTGAAGCGCCGCATCGTCCTCAATCAACGCCGCCGCCGTTTTGTATTCGCGGCGCAAAAGCAGGGCGAGTTGGCGCCTTGGGATTTCCAGCCTTTCTTCGATGCTTCGCGCCTCTACGCGCGCAACCGGGCCGATATCCTGGGCGATTTGGAGCGCGATGCCCGCTTGCCCTATGCCGCCGCACCGCCGGCGGATGGCACGGGCGTCTAACTCTCCCGGCTTCAGCCCCACAAAAAATATTTCCCTCTGCCTTTGAAGAGGGGCGGAGGCTAGGGTGAGGGAAAGTGCGTCCGCGTTGTAAGAATTTGCCCTCGGGTTCCCGTGCCGCCTCGCGGCGGCGCGGGAGGCAAGAAAACTTGGTATAACTAACAAAACATGAGTTGCTTGACGCGTGGACGTGCCTTCCTCCACCCTAACCTTCCCTCTAAAGGGGAAAGGGGGCGATTTAGTTTCAATCGATCCACAAGAATGGACTCTCCCGGTGGGTTCGAAAGGAAGGAAGCGACGATGAGGTTATGCGGTCTGGCCAGGGGCGTTGTCATGTTCGCGCTCCCGGTGTTGGTATTGGCCGGGTGCGGGCCGATTCCCTATCAAGTCGCGGCCCCTAAATCCGTGCAACGCCAACTCGAACCTGAGCGGAAAACCGGAACGCCTTCGCCAAGAAAGGCCATATCCCTATGCTACAGCCAGAGCTTCAATACCCCGGAGGCGCTGATGGCCGAGGCCAGTCTCATATGCGGGAGCGGCCAGGTGAAATTTCTTGAGTCCGATATCTTCTGGACCCCATGCAGCCTGCAGCAACCGGCGCGGGCGACCTTTATTTGCACTCCCGCGCCCTAGGTTGAGAACCTATACAACTCGTTGATATTGTGGCACTGAGAAAGCCCTTATTGGGTATTTGTTCTGACGAGGTGTCTGACATGGATCTTTTTTGGCTTTCAGATGAAGCTTGGGCGGCGATTGAACCGCATC
>JAJFGL010000050.1 GCA_021776135.1 Kiloniellaceae bacterium | reverse complement strand
GGTAGATGCGGTTCAATCGCCGCCCAAGCTTCATCTGAAAGCCAAAAAAGATCCATGTCAGACACCTCGTCAGAACAAATACCCAATAAGGGCTTTCTCAGTGCCACAATATCAACGAGTTGTATAGGTTCTCAACCTAGGTCATGGACTCATAAACGAGAGACCTGCGGCGGAAGTCCGCTGAAGGGACAAAACCAGACATAGGCGAAGCATCGGGATAATGTCTGGGTATGACCCAGGCTGTGTGGAAACGCGCTGATCTGATAGAGTGGATCTAATCAGCGGGGGTCAAGATGAAGCGTTTCATAGAGTGCGAGGATCGTCGGCAAGGGACACTGCTCCCTGATAACCTGGAAGATTATGTGGCGGAGGACAATCCGGTCCGCGTCATCGATGTTTTCATTGACGAACTCGACCTGGGCGCCCTGGGTTTTGCCGGCGTTGTGCCGGAAGCAACCGGGCGGCCGGCCTATCATCCGGCGACGCTGCTGAAGATTTATCTTTACGGCTATCTCAATCGCATCCAGTCGAGCCGGCGGCTCGAACGGGAGACGCAGCGCAACATCGAGCTGATGTGGCTGACCGGGCGATTGATGCCGGACTTCAAGACGATCGCCGACTTCCGCCGCGACAACGGACCGGCGATCCGCGCGGCCTGCGTGCAGTTCGTTGTGCTGTGCCGGCAGCTCAAGCTGTTCACGCGCGCCGTTGTCGCCATCGACGGGAGCAAGTTCAAGGCGGTCAACAACCGTGACAAAAACTTCACGGTGGCCAAGGTTGCCAAGCGTATCGAGCAGGTGGAGGCCAGCATCGCACGCTACCTGGCCGCTTTGGATCGCGCCGACCGGCAGGACGGTGATGTGGCCGAAGCAAAGACGGCCCGCCTCAAGGAGAAGATCGAAGGTCTGCGCCGACAAATGCAATCCCTCAAGGAGATGGGCAAGCAGGTCGAGGCCTCGCCCGACAAACAAGTCTCCCTGACCGACCCCGACGCGCGGTCGATGGCGACCAGCGGCAAAGGCACCGGCATTGTCGGCTACAACGTCCAGGCAGCCGTCGAGGCCGAGCACCATCTGATCGTCGCGCACGAGGTGACCAATCTTGGCAATGACCGGGCACAACTGGCGTCGATGGGCCGCAAGGTCCGCGAGGCGACCGGATGGGAGGAAGCCACTGTGCTGGCCGATCGGGGCTATTACAACAGAGACGAGGTGCTGGCCTGCGAAGGAACCGGCGTGCTGGCCTGCATTCCCAAGACGCTGACATCCGGTAATGCCAAGCGCGGTCTCTTCACCGTGCAGGATTTCATCTACGACGCCGAGAACGACCGCTACACCTGCCCGGTGGGCAAGCACCTGACTAAGGGAAAGGTACGCTCAGACCGCCGGGACAATATCGACCACTACCGCAACCTCACGGCCTGTTCGACTTGCGCGCTCAAGCCCAAATGCACGCCTGACAAGCACAAGCGCCTGAAGCGCTGGGAGCACGAGGGCGTCCTCGACAAGATGCAGGCCAGGCTCGAGCGCATGCCGGACGCCATGACCATCCGCCGGCAGACCGTCGAGCATCCGTTCGGAACCCTCAAGGCATGGATGGGCAGTACCCATTTCCTGACCAAGACCCTTGAAAAGGTCAAAACTGAAATGAGCTTGCAGGTGCTCGCCTACAATATGAAGCGAATGATCAACATCTTCGGCGTCAAGCCGCTGATCAAGGCCATCGTCGCCTGACCTCGCTCGCCTGCCGCTGCGCGCCTTCGCCGCACGCGAAAAAAAGCCGCCATCATAGGCAGTCAAGCACGCGCGTTTCCACACGGCCTCGACCCACAGCAGACGAACGGGTGCTAGCGATGTAAGACGGCTCACAGGCAGGGGCGGACTATTGGAACGCTCGCGACGGTCAGCCGGTCGTATCCAAGGACGTTCTTTGACCGACCCCAATCGCTCTCGACGGGATCATCAATCGTGTTTACTGTTGATGAGTTGATAGCGGGGTCGGAGTTCGGCAAGGAGGGACTTTGATACGGGCCACTGTAATCACTCTGGCGGAACTCCTCGTCCTGGGAGGGTGTCTATTTGGTGCCGCCGGACAGCTCTTATGGCCCATGGCCTGGGCTGTTCTGGGTGTTTATGCTGTCACCAAGGCGGCCACCTTCGCCTTCGTCGACTCGGAGCTCATCATGGAGCGGGTGGCTCCCGGGCCAGGCGTGGATCGCGTCGACGTGGTGCTCACGACATTGGGATTACTAGGCCTTTACCCTGGTACGTTCGTGGTCGCTGGTCTTGATGCAATTCGCTTGGGCCCGGCCATCCCCATCCCCCAATCCGCTCAGGTGACGGCGTTTCTCGTCTTTGCGCTCGGCTATGGCTTCGCGTTCTGGGCAATTCGTTCCAACCCGTTCTTCTCCACCTTCGTGCGAATTCAGGATGATCGCGATCACTCGGTCGTCTCGTCGGGTCCGTACGCCCTGATCAGGCATCCTGGCTACGCGGGCGTGCTTCTCGCCCACCTGGCCCTTCCGTTCGCACTGGGCTCCAGCTGGGCTTTGGTGCCTGCGTCCATAGGCACGATCTTCTTCGTGGCGCGAACATCACGCGAAGATCGAACCCTCCGGGACCATCTTGCTGGCTATCGTGAGTATCAGGCCCGGGTTCGTTGGCGATTGTTGCCAGGAGTGTGGTAGCCGTATGTGCTGCCGCTAAAGCTGGCGACCAGATAGTTCTGCTCCTGGCACTACCCGGACCTGCGCTCACTGCCTTTTGCATGTCCGGAAGCGAGTCAAGAGAAGACGTCATGAGTATTGCGCCGTGGACTCTTGAATGCGAAGTCAAATCCGAATTGATGCCAGCTTGATCATTTATTACTCTTGTCATTTATTTCACGGACGCACTTAGATTTGACTTCATAAGCACCATGATCTTTTTATACTATCGAATTTAGGGTCACTATTTGACGCCACGGCCACGACATAAGAGCCGGTAGCGCACCGGTTTGAATTCGGGCGGGCCTCGATCCCCCTATGACCCCCGCCCCGAACTCCTCTATGCTTGCCGGCAAGCAATAGGAGAATAGGCCGTGTGGATGCTATCCCGTACTTTTCTTGCGGCGGCTATGATTTTAGGCGCGATAGGCATGACAACGGACGCCTGGGCCATGAAGGCGCGCGGCGGGCAAACGCCTTTCAACCATGAAGACATGCGCGGCGAGCGGCGCGAATTCGGCTATCGCTTCGCCGCCAATACCGCGCCGCTAACGGCCGCGGCCCAGCTACGGCCAGGGGTGCGCGATCGCTTTCGAAAATACCGGGAGGAGCTGAGCGCGCGCGTTTACCTGGCCTTCGCCATCGAGCCCGCGAGCGGTATGTGGGGTCAAGGCATGAGTTCCAGTTGGCCCGAAATTGCCATCGAAAACTCGCTCGAGGACTGCCGGCGGCGCGCGGCGCGTGATTGCCAGATCTATGCCGTCGGTGACATGGTCGTTCATGGCCTGGCTGCTTGGCAGGTCCAGGTCGCGCCCATGCTCTATTTGTTTAAGCGCGGCGCGACCGGCGACGATCTTGAGGCGATAAATACGAAGGACGGCGGCCCGGCGATCGCGGCGCTCAAACGCTCCTTGCTGCTCATTGGTGCCAGGAGGGGAAGCGCGGGCACGGTCGCGGCCATGCTCGATCTGGGTATCGGCGTCGATGCCACAACGAACGTCGGCGTGACGGCACTATCCTACGCGGCGAGCCGGGCGCGGCTCGACGTCGTCGCCCTGCTGCTTAAGCGTGGCGCCAAGGTTAATCTGCGCAATAATGCCGGCATGACGGCGCTCGGGATAGCCTCGTTAGCGAAGCGCTTCGCGCAACCCCACAATTTCCGGATGGACGATCATCATGCGGTCATCCGTTTGCTCAAGGATGCCGGCGGGACCGAGTGAGCGCCCTTGAACCGGCGCGCCGCCTTTTTTTGATTTTATCATAGCAACGAGCGAAACCGCGACGTGAACAAGTCCGATATCCTGGTAATTGGCGCCGGCATGGCCGGGGCCTCGGCGGCCTATGAACTGGCGGAGACGCGCGGCGTCACGGTGCTGGAGCGCGAAAGCCAGCCGGGCTACCACACCACCGGGCGCTCGGCGGCCCAATTCCTGGAAACCTATGGCAACGCGACGGTTAGGGCCCTTTCGCGCGCCAGCCACGGGTTCTTTTTCGAAACCCCCGCGGGCTTCGCGGAGCAAGCGCTCCTGTCCAAGCGCGCGGCGATGTTCATCGCCCGCGCCGACCAACTGGATGCGCTGAAGCTTTTCGAGGACGAAGTTCGCCGCCTGACGCCCAGTATCGTGCGGCTTTCGGCGCCAGAGGCCCGCGAAATCGTCCCGGTCTTGAAAGAAGGCTACGTGGCGGCGGCCGTGATCGAGCCGGAGTCCATGGATATCGATGTCCATGCACTTCACCAAGGGTACTTGAAAGGCTTGCGCCAAAGGGGCGGCAAGGTGGTCACCGGGGCGGAGGTCACGGCCCTATCCAGATCGAAGGGGGCGTGGACGCTCGAGACCCCGGCGGGCAGTTTCGCGGCCCCGGTGGTCGTCAACGCCGCCGGCGCCTGGTGCGATGTCATCGCCGAACTTGCCGGCGTGCGGCCCATCGGCCTGGTTCCCAAGCGGCGCACCGCCTTCACCGTCGAACCGCCGCCGGGTTTGGATATTTCCGCCTGGCCCTTGACCATAGACATCGACGAAGAGTTCTACTTCAAGCCGGAATCCGGCTTGCTTCTGCTGTCCCCCGCCGACCAGACGCCCTCGCCGCCCTGCGACGCGCGGCCGGAGGATATCGACGTGGCCATCGCCGTGGACCGTATCCAAACCGCGACCGCGCTCACGGTCCCGCGTATCGCCCACCGTTGGGCGGGCTTGCGCAGTTTCGTCGCCGACAAGTCCCCCGTGGCGGGCATGGACGATGACGCCGAGGGCTTCTTCTGGCTCGCCGGTCAGGGCGGTTTCGGCATCCAGACCGCCCCGGCCATGGGCCGGGCGGCGGCGGCGCTGATCGTCTCCGGCGCCCTGCCCGATGACCTCAGGGACCAGGGCTTGCGCGCGTCCGATCTGGCGCCGCAACGCCTGCGTTAAACGCGCGTGCCCCGGCTATCTCTCCGCCTCCTTTTAGCCGCCTTGGCGCTGTTGCATCCAGGTTACGCGCGGGCGGAAATTCCGGTTTCCATTGAACTGGTTCTCGCCGTCGATACCTCGCTCAGCGTCGATGACGAGGAATACGATTTACAAATGACCGGCATCGTCGAGGCGTTCCGGCACCCCGAAATCATCGATCTTATCGGGCAGCAAAACGGCGTCGCCGTGACCCTGTTCCAGTGGAGCAACTTCCCCGACGAGCATTATAGGGTTCCTTGGCGCCTCTTGAGCGATCCGGCCAGTGTCTTGGCCTTCGCCGCCGAGGTGAAAGCCCTCGTACGCTCCCCGGCCCACTTGTTCACCGGCCTTGGCAGGGCCATGGATTTTGGCGTTCGCCTCATTACCGGGAACAACTTCGCCGGCCAGCGCCTGAAAATAGATATTTCGGGCGATGGCCGCGACAATGTCGGGTCTCTTATGGCGCCGGCGCGCTTGCGGGCCTCTTCCCAGGGCATCGCCATCAACGGCCTGCCGGTCATGGTCAGCACCTACGGTCTGGATGAGTATTACCGCGACAACGTTATCGCGGGGCCGGGCGCCTTCCTTGAAACCGCCCAGAGCTACGACGATTTCGCCCGCGCCTTCCTGCGCAAGCTCCGGCGCGAAATCACCCCCCACATCAGCCGGCTAAAGCGGCCCAGGGACAGGAAAGCGGCGCGTCTCCGGATGCCGTGAATACTTGGCGAGGCCGTCACCCCCACCCCGGCCCTTGCACGTTGCTCTACAAACGAAGGCAAACGCAACAGGCAAGGGCCGGGGTGGGGGGACTTGCGGTGCTAGAAACCCGCCCGGGCGGGGAGCGCGATGTTAAATCGGACAGCCATGGCATAGTATCCTTGATAAAGGCGACAAACCGCGCTTGTCTGTCTGGAACCGGGAAATGACCTGAGCCATGAAAATACTTGTTCTGGGATCGGCGGCCGGCGGTGGATTTCCGCAATGGAACTGCAATTGTCCGGTCTGCCGGGCGGCGCGGGCGAACGACGGCGCCGCGCGGGCGCGCACCCAATCCTCGATCGCGGTCAGCGCCGATGGCGAGCGCTGGGTGCTGTTCAATGCCTCGCCGGATCTGCGCCAGCAAATCAACGAGAACCCGGCCCTGCACCCGCGCGCCGGGGCGCGCCACAGCCCCCTGGCCGCGGTGGTCCTGACCAACGCCGATGTCGATCATGTCGCCGGATTGTTGACCCTGCGCGAAAGCCAGCCCCTGGCGCTCTACGCCTCTGAGCGGATCCTCGGCGTGCTCGGCGCCAATCCCATATTCGGGGTTCTCAATCCGGATTTCGTGAGCCGCCGCCCCCTGCCCCTCGATACCGCGCTGGAGATTCGCGGCCGCGACGGCGGCGATACCGGCCTGAGCGTCGAAGCCTTCCCGGTGCCGGGCAAGGTCGCGCTATACCTGGAGGATGCAAGCGCCGGCGCGGAAGCGAATTTCGGCACCGCCGAGGGCGACACCATCGGCCTGTGCGTGCGGGCGCGCGATAGCGGCGCCGCGTTCTTCTATATCCCCGGCTGCGCCGGGCTGACCCCGGCGCTGGCGGCGCGGCTGACGGGCGCGCGCTTGGTCCTCTTCGACGGCACCCTCTACGAAGACGCGGAGATGGTGACCGGCGGCCTGAGCCCCAAGACCGGCCAACGCATGGGCCATCTCAGCATGTCGGGGCCCCAGGGCGCCATTGCCGCCTTCGCCGGCCTCAATGTCGAACGCCGGGTTTTCATTCACATCAACAATTCCAACCCGGTACTCCTGGAGCGCTCGCGCGAGCGCGCGGCGATTGAGCGCGGCGGCTGGGAGATCGCCATGGACGGCCAGGAGATCGAGATATGAGCCCGGACGAACTGGAGGCCCGCCTGCGCCAGATCGGCGCCGAGCGCTATCACAACCTGCACCCCTTCCACCATCTGCTGCACGGCGGCGCGCTGAACCGGGGGCAGGTTCAGGCTTGGGTTCTAAACCGCTATTGCTATCAAAACGCCATTCCCAGAAAAGACGCGGCCCTGATCTCGCGCATCGGCGATGTGGACTTGCGGCGCGAATGGCGGCGGCGCATCGAGGACCACGACGGCAGCGGCCCCGGCGAAGGAGGGATCGAACGCTGGCTCGTGCTCGCCGAGGGCGTGGGCCTGGAGCGGGACTACGTGATGTCCACGCACGGCGCCCTGGCGGCGACCAAGTTCGCGGTCGAGGCCTATGTGCGTTTCGTGCGCGAGCGCCCCTTGCTGGATGCCATCGCGTCCTCCCTGACCGAGTTGTTCGCCCCCACTATCCACAAGGAACGCATCGCCGGGCTGTTGAAACACTACGATTTCGCCGACGACAAATCCCTGTCCTACTTCCGCAAGCGCCTGGAGCAGGCGCCGCGCGATGTGAAGTTCGGGCTTGCCTACGTGCTGCGCGAGGCCCGTAGCGAGGCCCAGCAGCAGGGCGTGATCGGTGCGCTTCTGTTCAAGACCGACGTGCTTTGGGCGCAGCTCGACGCCCTGCATCACGCCTATGTGGAACCGGGCAACATCCCGCCCGGCGCCTTCGTGCCCGAGGATCGGGCCTCGTGAGCGCGGCCAGCACCGGGCCGGCGGCGCCGCTCGCGATCCTGTTCGAATTGTCGCACCGCTGTCCGCTGCAATGCCCTTACTGCTCCAACCCCCTGGCGCTGGAACGGGCGGCGGCGGAGCTCGATACCGCGGCTTGGATGCGGGTTCTGGAAGAGGCCAGCGAGCTTGGCGTCCTGCAAGTTCACTTCTCCGGCGGCGAACCCACGGTGCGCAAGGATCTGGAAGACCTGGTCGCCCAAGCGGCGCGCCTTGGCCTCTATAGCAACCTCATAACCTCCGGCGTCCTGATCGACCGGGCGCGTCTGGACCGCCTGGCCCAAGCCGGGCTCGATCACCTGCAACTCAGCATTCAGGACAGCGATGCGGCCAACGCCGACCGCATCGGCGGCTATAAGGGCGGGCACGCGCGCAAGATGGCCCTGGCCGCCTGGGTTCACGAGGCCGGCATGGCGCTAACCGTCAACGCGCCGGTTCACCGGCAAAATCTGGAACACCTGGAGGATATTATCGAGCTGGCGCTAAGCCTCGGCGCCGGGCGGCTTGAGGTCGCCCACGTTCAATACTATGGCTGGGGCCTGAAAAACCGCGCCGCGCTCTTGCCCACCCGCGCGCAGTTGGAGCGCGCGACGGTAATCGTCGAGGCGGCGCGGGCCCGGCTCAAGGGCACCATGGTCTTCGACTATGTGGTGCCGGATTACTACGCCCGCCGGCCCAAGGCCTGCATGGGCGGCTGGGCGCGGCAGTTCATCAATGTCACGCCCAGCGGCAAGGTCATGCCCTGCCACGCCGCCGAGACCATTCCGGACCTAAGCTTCGACAACGTGAAAGACCGTCCCTTGGGCGATATCTGGCGCCATTCGCAAGCCTTCGCGCGCTTTCGCGGCACCGCCTGGATGCCTGAACCGTGCCAAAGCTGCGACCAGCGCGAGGTCGATTGGGGCGGTTGCCGCTGTCAGGCCCTGGCGATCCTGGGCGACGCCGCCGCGACCGACCCGGCCTGCGCCAAATCGCCCCATCACGAGGCCCTGATTGCCCTGGCCGAGGCCGAATCCCAAGCCCCGGCCCCGCCCTTCACCTATCGCCGCTTCGCGGCGGCGGAGTAATTTTCTGTTGCTCCTCACCGGGCTGGGTAAAAATAGGAGGCCAAGCAGGCCGTATACCCATACCAGCTTCATCCCGGACTTGATCCGGGCCGCAAACTACGAAGCGGGCCTGGGCGGCGGCGGCCTGTTAACGCCTCATTCACCAAACCCCGTGTAAACCGGGAAGACTGGATTTTCCGACTCGGCCGCGCGTCCGCGCTTCGCCCGCGGCCATGCCAATGAAGGCAGCTAACTTGTTTGACGAGAGGAATACTGGTGCGCCCGGGAAGACTCGAACTCCCAACCTCCTGATCCGTAGTCAGACGCTCTATCCAATTGAGCTACGGGCGCGGCGCGGCGGCGATCCGGCTGAGAAACGCTCCAGCGGACCTCGAAGCGCGCGGACATTACGCGAGCGCGTTGCGCGGCGCAAGGGCTTCGCAAGCGGCTGGAATCGTGAGATTCCATCGCTTAATCTAGGGGAAATGTGACTTGTACGCCAAGAATCCATCCAGTACTATCGCCGCTCGTTTAGGGGGACGGCGGCAATTGGCTCTTGCTTATTTCAAGGATTCATTGTTCGCGAAATATTCGGTGGGAATCTCCATGTATAAAAGAGAAATCTCTCTGGCAAGACGGGTCGCACCCGTCGCGGCGGCGGTTTTGTTCTTGGGCGCCTGCGCCTTTGCCGACGAGGCCTTGCTGCCTTCGCTGACCGGAGAACCGGCGCCCAGCGCCCAGACGCAAGCGGCCGCGCCGGCGCCTCAAGCCGCGCCAAGCGGCGCGCCGTCGCTGTTCGGCTCTTCGACTTTCGAAGCCCCGGGGGTCACCAACGCGCAACCCAGCGGCACCCATGTCGGCCAGAAGATCGAAGAATTACGCGGCGACCTGGCCCGGCTTCAATCGCGCATGTCGGAACATAACACGCAATTGCAAGGCCAACGCGCCACGGCGCGGCAAAGCGCCAATACCTATCACAGCCTGATCGGCGACGTGAACTCGCGCCTCCAACTCGGCACCACCCCCGGCAATCCGGAGCTGGTGGCCGAATGGAATCAGGCCCAGGTCGAGCTGGACAAGGTCGGCGAGAGCATTTCGATTTTGAACGGCCTGTCCAACGAGGCCGCCTCGACTTCGGCCCTGGCGGCGTTTCTGCTGGAATCGACCCGCGCGACCTTCGAACTTCGCGGCGCCGTGGAAGAAGACCACCGCCAATTGGCGATCCTGGAAGACGAGGTCAACAAGACGGTCGTGGTTATCGAGCGTCTGCTGAACGAGCTCTCGGAAGATGTGTCGCGGACCCAGAACTACTTCACGGCCGAGCGCTCGAACCTCACCGCCATGCAGATCGCCATCGACAATGGCGAATACATCGGCGGCAGCTTGGCGAGCCGGGCCTATGGCATTCCCGCGCCGCCGCCCGCCGGCGGGGCCGCGTCTCTTGTCGGCCAGCGCCAGCCCCTGGTGGTGATCCGTTTCGCCGACCCCAACGTCCAGTATGAGCAGGCTTTGTTCTCGGTCGTGAACCGGGCTCTGGAACGGCGCCCCAACGCTGGCTTCGATCTGGTCGCGATCACGCCCAACCTGGGCACGGCCGCGCAGATATCCCTGGCGACCACCAAGTCGCGCCGCAACGCCGAAAATGTCCTGCGTTCCCTGACCAGCATGGGACTGCCGGCCGACCGCATCACCCTGACCGCGACCAGCAGCGCCCAAGCCCAGGGCAACGAGGTCCACGTCTACGTGCGCTAAGCCCGGCCCGGTGGAGCGCTAGCCTCCCGACCTCTCTCCACGTCATTGCCGGGCTTGACCCGGCAATCCATGGCAGCCGCACCCCGGACCACGCTTGCTAGGGCGATGTACGCGCCAAGGGCGCATGGAAATTAAATTACCGCGAAGACACAAAGGCGCGAAGGAGCCGCGAAGTAAGAATATTTGCGTTTCTTCGCGCCTTTGTGTCTTCGCGGTGAATCTTCTTCTCTTCCGCCGTCCCGCAAAACCCGGTTGACCCGGCGCGAACGGCCTTGATATCAGAACCCTACAGGTGCATGGACGCGGGCCCATGAGCAAGACCCTGACGACACGGCCCGGTTCGGCGCGGCCGCCTTGGCGGATCGCCGAACCGGGCCGTTGTCATTTTAATGCCGCTATTTCCGCCGGTAAAAATAAAGGAAGGCGCCAGGTGCGCGGACGCGGGGCCCTTCGCTCTGCACTCGTTAAGAATGCAACCCTGACGCCTTCCGAACCGTGGGGTCTATTTAGACCCTGGATCTCCCTTTTCACGCGGCCCCGAAGAGCCGTGGATTAGAGGAACCCCGCGATCCGAAGACCGCCCGTTTCACTTGGCGCCATGGCCCGGAAGCCATCTTGCCCGGCGAAGCGGAGACCCAAAAAAGGCCCTTCCGGTTCACACGCTTCAGTTCCCGAAAGACCTCAAACGCGCAAGTTAACGTTCCGCCATTTCGCTTGGGCGAACAATCGCAAAAATAAAGTTTGATCGAGAATTCTGTGGACGAATCTGTACACTGCGCACAATCGGTCCACCGTTTCTTCCACAGGGGGCGGACCGGGAAGCTTCACTCTATCGTTTTTTAATTTAGCACCGCAACGCGCAACCACCGCAACGCGCAACCCCTGGAGCCCGCCCATGCCCCATGCCGCCGCGCCGCCTAAAACATTTCCGGTCTCCTGGGACCAGTTGCACCGCGACGCCAAGGCCCTTGCCTGGCGCCTGATGGAAGGCGGCCCGTGGCGGGGCATCGTGGCGGTCACGCGCGGCGGCTTGGTGCCCGCCGCGATCGTCGCCCGGGAGTTGGAGATACGCCTGATCGATACATTCTGCGTAGTCAGCTACGACGACCGCGAGATCGGCGCGGTGCAGGTACTCAAGGACGTGGAAGGCGATGGCAAGGGCTGGTTGATCGTCGACGACCTGGTCGATACCGGTCAAACCGCCAAGGTGGTTCGCGCGCACCTGCCGGCGGCGCATCTGGCCACGGTCTACGCCAAGCCGGCCGGGCGGCCCCTGGCCGATACCTTTGTCACCGAGGTTAGCCAGGATACCTGGATTTTATTTCCCTGGGATACCGAGTTGCGCTCGGTGCCGCCCCTGGCGCGCACTAAAGCCGAGCCCTAGCCGGGCTTTGGAATCAAGCGACCGATATATTGTCGATAAGGCGCGTGGCCCCCAAGCGTGCGGCAACGAAAAGCCGCGCCGGCGGGCGGGCACGCTCGAGCTTGGCCAAGGTCTCACCGTCGCGGAGTTCGAGATAATCGACCCGCGCGAAGCCGGCGCTCTTGAGTGCCTCCCGTCCGTCTTCAAGCGCGGCCGGGGCCGGACCGCCCGGCGCCAGGGCCTGGGCCACGCCGCTAAGAATCCGGTAAAGAGACGGCGCGAGAGCCCGCTCTTCGCGTGAGAGATTGAAATTACGCGAAGACAGCGCCAATCCATCGTCCGCGCGCACCGTCGCCACGCACTCAATCCGAACGGGAATGTCCAGATCCCGAACCACCCGCCGAACCACGAGCAGCTGCTGATAGTCTTTTTCCCCAAAAAAGGCCGCATCGGGCGTGGCTTGGCACAACAACTTGGAGACGACGGTACTGACTCCGTCGAAGTGGCCAGGCCGCGCGGCCCCGCACAAACAGTCGGTCAGGCCGGCGACCCCGACGGTAGTGGCAAAGCCGGGCGGATACATTTCCCCGACCGCCGGCAGGAACAAAAGGTCGGCGCCGGCCTTTGACAACAGCTCGGCGTCGCGCTCGATATCGCTTGGATAACACGCCAGATCGGCCGAATCTTCGAATTGCATTGGATTGATGAAAATAGTCGCGACCACGCGGCGGAATTGGGCCCGCGCGGCATGGACCAGGGCCAGATGCCCTTCGTGCAGCCCGCCCATGGTGGGAACCAGCGCGATAGTATCGCCCGTGGCGCGCCAGCGGCCAAGCTCACCGCGCAGCTCGGAGACGCTCCGCGCGACTGCGAACTTGGAGTCTCTAGAGAAAGATCCGTTCATATTGAACCATTTGACCGGAACATGCCCTAAGCGCCGTCGGACATGACCTCGAGGGTCTTGCGGTCGGATAATTCGACCTTTCCGTTGCCCAGCAAGGTGATCGTCCCGGCTTGTTTCAGCAGGGTGAAGGTCCGGCTCACGGTTTCGGTCGTCAGGCCCAGGTAGTCGCCGATATCGTTACGGCTCATGGGAACCGAAATCGGGTTGTCCTTCTGGCCGCGCTGGACCGCGCGCCGCGATAGCATGAGCAGGAACGAGGCCACCTTCTCACGCGCCGTCTTGCGTCCGAGCAGTAACATTTGCTCTTGCGCGACCGCCAGCTCATGGCTCGCCATGCCGAGGAGGCGGCGCTCCATCAGCGGATATTTCTCCAACAGCCCCTCAAGCTTCTTTCTGGGAAAGCGGCACAGGGTCGTGAAAGTGACCGCTTCGGCGCTGTAGGCATAATTCTCCTCATTGGCGAGGCCGAGAAAATCGCCGGGGAACAGAAACCCGGTCATTTGCCGCCTGCCATCGGGTAACAGCTTGTAAACCTTGACCGCGCCGGCGGTCACGTTGAAGACGTTCTTGGCCGGTTCGGCCTCGTCGAACAGCGGTTCCCCCGGCCCCAGCTCGACACTAGAGACAATGGCCGACATCTCCGTCACTTCCCGGTCGTCCAGGGCCGCGCACAGGGTTAGGTGGCGCACATTGCAGGCGGAGCAAGGCGACACGACCCCCCCGGCCCGCGGTACGGGGTTGGGCAAGTGGGCCGACATCTTCCTGATCTCAAACAGCGTCATAACGGCCTGTCCGCGCTTCATTGCGTTCCGCTAATACTACACTGCGGCTGCCTAGAATCCAGCCCCCGGCGGATATGGCGCCATATCGCGTGGCGTCCAGGCTTTTTGACCTCGGCCATTGATGTAGGTCAAGGAGCCCTCCGCCACGAAAGTCCAGCATGGAGGCCCATTTGACATGAGAATTCCGCTTAGCCATGCGCGAATTAACCATACATCCCCTGGAGATCGGGCAAATCGACCAAGTCTTTCCTCTGGTTCAGGCTTGCGTGCCGGGCATCGATCTTGAGGATTGGCGCGCCTTTGGACGCGATAGAATTGGCGCCGCCGCCACCGCTTGCCAGGGGATACAATGCGTGGTCGCGGAACAAAACTACATCGCAGGACTGTGTATTTACCGCATTGAAGCGTGCCTTTTCCATGGCCCCGCCTTGATCGCGGAGCATTTCATGGCCCTCGATTTGTTCGATCGCCCGGCCGTGGCCAACGCTCTGGCGGAGTTTCTGGAAGACCTGGGACGGCGGCATGGGTGCAGCGCCTTGCACACCTCAATCATCGAGGGCGCCGACCGCTTGCCTGAGTCCGCCGGCGGCCTGGCCTCGATTCTGCGCGAACGCGGTCATGCGGTCGAATCGCTGCTGCTATGCAAGGTGCTCTAAGCGCTACCCAAAGGCAGGCTGAGCTTGAAGCGGGTTCCCTTGGCGGTCGAGGATTCCAAGACCAGATCGCCGCCATGGGCCCGCATCAGTTCGCGGGCGATCGCCAGGCCCAACCCGGTGCCCCCGGCTTGAGCCGAAGCGGCGAAGGGCACGAAGAGGTTCTCGCGCGCCCTTGGCGGCAGGCCGGGGCCGTCGTCGGTGACATAGACCGCGATGAGATCTTCGCCGCGTTCCGCGCTGACCTCGACATGAGCCGCGCCGGCGTTAATCGAATTCAGGCTTAGGTTGCTCAAGACCCGGTGCAGTTGCTCGTGGTCGGCCTCAAGCTCGAAGCTGCCGTCGATCGCGCAGCGAAGCACGGGCGCGCCGTTGACCGGCGCCGGCAGGTCCCTGCCGACCTCGGCGATCAAGCCGGCCAGATCGAAACGGCGCGGCTTTATTCTTGGGGCGCCCTGGCGGGTGAAATCGAGGGTTTGCGCGCACAGATTGACGGCCCTGTCGATGGCGTTGACCAGGGTCGGCGCGATGCGCTGCACCTCGGGATCGCCGCTCGCCGCCAAGCGGTCGGAGATCAGGCGCGCCGTGGACAGTATGTTTCTCAAGTCGTGATTGATCTTGGTGACGGCGGTTCCCAGCGCCGCCAGGTGTGCGCGTTGCTGGAGGGCATCGCGCAAGCCCTGCTGCATGCTGGCCAGCTCGCGCCGGGCGATGCCGATCTCGTCTTGACGCGCGGTCGGTTGCGCGATGCGCGAGCCGTCCTCGGGATTCTCGCGAAAGCGCGCCATGTTTTCCGTCAAGCGGCGCATGGGCCGGACCATGAGCAGATGCAGGCTGAGAAACACCAGCGCCGCCGTGAACAGCGAAATGCCGAAAGAAAGGGCCAAGATACGGTTCCCGTAACCGATCAACAGGGCCCGGAGTTCGGTTTCGCCGAGCACGATCTCGACCAGTATATCGGGATCGCTGGGCGAGGGCCCGACCACCCTCAGGATACGGGTGCCGTCGCCGAGCATGGTTCGCGCGGCGCTGCCGATCAGGGCGAAGAAGTTCATCTCGCGTAAATCGAAACTGGCGTCCAGGCGCTCGGGCTTGGCGGTCATGAGAATCAACTTGCCCGCGTCCGGCTTGGTCAGGGCGACCATGGAGGCGCCGACGTGGGACAGCAGCTCGCGTTCCAACTCCGCGCTGATCATGTTATCGGGGGTCGCCTCGAGCGCGAGAATAGCCAGGTGCGCATCGCCCAGCCGGTCTTGCAGGTAAGACAGGCGGAACCGGCCGACGGAAGGCGCGAATATCAGCACTTCCGCCAGCATCACGAAAAAGATCGTCAGCAGCAAAAGCTTGGCCGACAGGCTCTTGACCAGGGGCGGGAGTCTCGATGAGGTCGCCGTCATGGTCCTATTATACCATGAAGTGGCCGCGCCAACCCGCGTGGAAATGAAAGAAGTGGCGCGCCGCTACCGACCAAGGGAGAGGGAGGGTTCGGACGGTAGCGGACGCGCCGGCACCTCAGCAAGCGAGGGCCAACTTCGCCTTAGCTTAGTTGGTCGTCGCCTTGCAGGGGTTGCAGGGGTTGCACTTGGCCGCCGCGCAAGGATTGCAGGGATTGCACTTGGCCGCCGCACAGGGATTGCAGGGATTGCACTTGGCCGCCGCGCAGGGGTTGCAAGGATTGCACTTGGCCGCCGCGCAGGGGTTGCAGGGATTGCAAGCACTGTGGCTTGCAGCGAGTTGAATCGGGGCCTCTCCCGCCTGCGCTTGCGCACCCGGAAGGGTGGCGGCGCCGGTGGCCAAGGTTGCGACGCTAAGCGCCAAAACAGTCTTTCTAATCATATTTCGCCTCCTAAAGTGATGCTTACCGGCGGACTAGCCGGCCGCGCGTACCGGGCCTTGGTTAACGGGCATGACCGCAAGTTTATGGGCGGCAAGATGCGGGCCCGGACAACCACGCCCCAGGATAATGGCGGCTAAGTTCGGGATTCACGACTCACGTCTGGGTGTTTTGGTTCACAAGTACGTGAAAGTTATCACGTATTTCTCACTTGCCGGAATTTTCGCCGCCGCCATCACCCCAAGCGGGCAAGCAGGCGCACCAGCCACTTGGTGCGGGCGCTAAACAGCTTGGGCACGTAGAAGCTGCCCGCGGCGCGCTTACTGGCCTCGCCCAGGGTCGGATAGGGCGCGATCATGCCGGCCAGGGCCGACACCTTGGCCCCTTGCGATAGGGCCAGAACCCAGGGCTGGATCAGTTCCCCGGCATGTTCCCCGGCGATGGAGGCGCCCAGAATCTTGCCGTTCGGCGCCACGATGGCCTTGACCATGCCATGGTCTTGGCGTTCCGCCTGGGCCCGGTCGTTTTCCGCGAAGGGCCAGCGCAGGATGCGGATATCGCCATGGGCCCGGCGCGCGGCGTCTTCGGTCATCCCGACCTGGGCCAGTTCCGGCGCCGTGTAGGTCACCCAGGGCAGGGCCCGGATATCGACCTTGGCGGGCCAGCGGAACAAAGCGTTCTTGATGACGATCCCGGCGTGATAGCCCGCCATGTGGGTGAATTGCGGGCCGCCGGCCACGTCGCCGGCCGCGAAAACCCGCCGGTTGGCGGTACGCAAACGGCCATCGACCTCGATCCCCTGACGGCCGAAGGCAATGCCCGCGGCCTCAAGGCCCAAACCCTCAAGACTAGGCACCCGCCCGGCGGCCAGAAGCAGGGCCGTGCCGGTTATCCAGTCCTCCCGGCCCTCGCGCTCAATTTTCACGGCGACCGCGCCGTCCCGGCGTTCGACCGCGGCGACCTTGGTGTTTTCGTAGAGCTGAATACCGTCGGCGCGCAGCTTGGCGCGCAGGATCGCGACCATCTCGGGATCGTCCTTGGGCATGATTTCGGCCATCTCGACGATGCTGACCTGGGCGCCCAGCAGCCGGAACGCCTGGCCGAGTTCGCAGCCGATCGGCCCGCCCCCGACCACGATCAGATGTTCGGGAAGTTCGGTCAGATCGAAGACCGTTTCGTTGGTCAGGAAGCCGGTATCCTGGAGCCCCGGTATGGGCGGCACCAGGGGCCGGGATCCGGTCGCCACCACGAAACGCCGGGCCCGGATGCGCGTCCCCCCCGCCTCCACCTCGCGGTCATTGACGAAGCGGCCGGTGGATTTCAAAACCGTGACGCCAAGGCCCTCGAAACGCTCCACCGAATCCATGGGGGCGATGGCGGCGATGACGCTCTGAACATGGTCGTGGACGGCCCTGAAATCGATGCGCGGCGGGTCATAATGGACCCCCAGGGCCCGGGCCCGGTCATGGCCGGCGGCGGCCTTGGCGGCGACCAGCAGGGCCTTGGAGGGGATGCAGCCATAGTTCAGGCAATCGCCGCCCATCTTGGCCTTTTCGATCAGGACCGTATCGGCCCCCATTTGCGAGGCCCCCGCCGCGACCGACAAGCCGGCGGACCCAGCGCCGATCACACAGATGTCCGGGGTTAGACTATTGCTCATGCCGGCTCCATAGCTTTAGCGGCGCGCCTTGATTTTCTTGTAAACCACCGGGAGCAGCGCCAAAACCGCCAGGCCGACGATCGGGATCAAAATATCCGGCATGAAAATGACCCCCAGGTCCGGGGTGTCGCCGGCGTCCAGGATCGCCCCCAGCCCATTGCCGAGGCTGGCATAGACGAAGGTGCCGGGAATAATGCCGAAAAAGGTCCCGATTACATAAACCCGCAGGGACACGCCCAGGAAGGCCGGCACCAGATTGACCAGCCAGAAGGGGAACAAGGGGATCAGCCGCAGGACCAACAAGTAATTCAGGGCGTTTTCCCGGAAACCTTCCTCCATGCGGCGCAGGGCCGGGCCGGCCTTGGCGCGCAGCACGCCGCCCAGGGCGGTGCGGGCGGCCAAAAACAAGCCGGTCGCCCCGAGGGTGGCCCCGGCCACGACGCAAACCGCCGCCGGCACGGTGCCGAACAGAAATCCAGCGGTCACGGTGAGCAAGGCGCCGCCGGGGATCGAGAAGGCCACCACCAGGGCATAGATCGCCATGAAGCCGAGGCCGGTGAGCAAAGGGTTGTTTTCGGCCTGGCCGGTCAGCCAACCGCGATGTTCGCGCAGGGCGTCGAGCCCGGCGAAGCGGTCCAAGTCAAGGGCGAAGAACGCCACCAGGCCCGCGCCCAGAACCGCCAGGGGCAACAAACGATAGAGCAGCCGCCCCTTTTTCCCGGCCTGGCCGGTCGTTCCGGTCATGGTATTCACACGCCCTTCCCCGAGGGTTCCCCAGAAGCCAGCTTTCTAGTATCATAACTTCGCCTCGACTGGTAACCCCGGCCGGAAACAGTCCTTCCTGCCGCCGTTGACAGAGCGGGTGGCGGCTCGTATACAGCCAGCCGAATTCCAAGCTTCCAAACACCGGAGATCATGCCGTGAAGCGCACCTATCAACCCAGCGTGCTGGTCCGCAAGCGCCGCCACGGCTTTCGGGCCCGCATGGCGACCGTGGGCGGCCGCAATGTCATCGCGCGCCGGCGCGCCAGGGGCCGCAAGCGCCTTTCCGCGTAATACCAAGGAGCGCCGATAATGACCCCTAGAGATCGCCTAGGCGACCCGTCGGGCAGGAGGGAAGCCGAAGGCGATGTGGGACATCGTCAAGGTTTTCCGACGCCCTCCGACGGGCCGCCTAGGCGACCGGAACGGTGGCTGGCCAAGGCTTTCGGACGGCGTCGCGCACGCCTCGCGATGCCCCGCATCGCCACGCCGCACGCTCCTAGCCGAAAGCCTTGGTCAGCCGTCTCTAGGGATCATTATCGGCGTTCCTTGGTATAACCCGCCATGGTGTCCTGCATCGGGCGGCTGAAAAAGCGGCCCGACTTCCTCAAAGTGGCCGCCGCGCGCACTAAATGGGTGACTCCCGGCCTGATACTTCAGGCCCGCCGGCACCAGACGGACAAGTCCCTGGATATCCGGGTCGGGTTCACGGTCAGCCGCAAGGTCGGCAACGCGGTCCTGCGGAATCGGGCCCGGCGCCGGCTGCGTGCCGTGGCGCGGGCGATTCTGCCGGCCGGCGCCCGCGCGGGCACGGACTACGTCTTGATCGGGCGCCGGACGACGCTGGATCGGCCCTATGGCGCCCTGGCCGAGGATTTGCGCGAGGCGCTGGCGGGTATCGGCGAAACGCGCCGGAAGAGTGCGGGAGCGAAGGTGAGGCGCGGATGAAAGTCCTGGAGAATGTCCTGGAAACCTTGGCGGTTGGCCTGCTTCGCGGCTATCAGTGGCTGATTCGCCCGATTTTGCCCATGTCTTGCCGTTTTTGGCCAAGCTGTTCCAACTACGCCATCGAGGCGGTGCGCCGCCACGGCGTGTTCCGCGGTGGCGCCCTTTCGCTTTGGCGGCTGCTGCGCTGCAATCCCTGGGGCGGCTCCGGGCTCGATCCGGTGCCCGAGTGTGGCCATAAGCCAGCCCCCAAGCGCCTCGAAACGGCCGCGCCCCAGACCAGGATATAAAGAAACCCCATGGACCAAAAAAACCTCATCCTGGCGATTGTCCTCTCGGTCGCCATCTTGCTCAGCTTTCAACTTATTGTCGGCGAGCAAACAGTCGCGCCGCCGCCCAGTGGCCCGGAAACGGCTCAGGAAACCGGCGGCACGGCGCCGCCAAGCACCGCACCGAGCGGGGTCAGCGTGCCGACGGCCGGCGGCGGCACCGCCGTTCCCGCCGTACCGGACGAACTGACCCGCGCCGAGGTCATCGGCCAGGGCGCGCGGGTATTCATCGAAACTCCGACCCTGCGCGGTTCCATATCCCTGCGCGGGGCGCGCATCGACGATCTAACCATGACCGGCTACCGCGAGACCATCGATCCGGAAAGCAAGCAGATCGTCCTGCTATCCCCGCAGGGGGCGCAAAACACGTATTTCGCCGATTTCGGCTGGACCGGCGCCGCCGCCGGCGCGGCCTTGCCGAACGCGGAAACGATTTGGCAAGCCGACGTCGATGTCCTGACCCCGGAACAACCCCTGACCCTGTCCTGGGACAACGGCGCCGGCCTGCGTTTCGAAACCCTGTACAAGATCGACGAAAACTATCTTTTCACGGTCACGCAACGGGTATTCAACAACGCCGGCGGCGCGGTAACCCTGCTGCCCTACGGCTTGATATCGCGGACCGGCACGCCCGATATCCTGGGCTTCTATATTCTCCACGAAGGTTTGCTCGGGGTCTTCGACGACGTTCTCAAGGAAGTCGACTATAGCGATTTGAGCGACGACGGCCCCATACAAGTAGAGACCACTGGCGGTTGGCTGGGCATCACCGATAAATATTGGCTGGTCGCCCTGGTCCCGGATCAGAAGCGCGCGGTGAGTGCGCGCTTCCTGCATGACGGGCGCAGCGGCGTGGATAAATACCAGACCGATTACCTCTACGCCGGCACCGGCATCTTGCCCGGCGCCATGGCCGAAGTTACCAGCCATCTTTTCGCTGGGGCCAAGAAGGTTCTGCTTCTCGACCGATACGAGGAAGAGCAGGGTTTCGCGCAATTCGATCTCTCGGTCGATTTCGGCTGGTTTTATTTCCTCACCAAGCCTTTGTTTTATGCCCTGCACTATCTCAACGAAAAGATCGGTAATTTCGGCATCGCGATCCTGATCCTGACCGTCGGCGTCAAGATTTTGTTCTTCCCCTTGGCCAATAAGTCCTTCGTCTCCATGGCGAAGATGAAGAAACTACAGCCGGAGACGGTCAAGCTGAAAGAACGCTTCGGCGATGACAAGCAGCGCCTGAATCAGGAAATGATGGCCCTTTATAAGAAAGAAGGCGCCAATCCCCTGGCCGGTTGCCTGCCGATCGTGGTTCAGATTCCAGTGTTTTTCGCCCTCTACAAGGTGATGTTCGTGACCATCGAAATGCGTCACGCGCCCTTCTTCGGCTGGATCCAGGATCTCTCGGCCGCCGACCCGACTTCGATTCTGAACGGTTTTGGGATTCTGCCCTGGGGTATCCCGGAGCTTGGCGCCTTGAGCGTCATCAGCATCGGCATCTGGCCCCTGCTCATGGGCGCCACCATGTTCCTGCAGCAGCGCCTGAATCCACAGCCGCCGGACCCGGTTCAGGCCAAGATATTCCTGTTCATGCCGATCATCTTCACCTTCCTGCTGGCCAGTTTCCCGGCCGGGCTGGTGATCTACTGGACCTGGAACAACACGCTTTCGATCGCCCAGCAATATACCATCATGCGGCGCCACGGCGTGCCCATCGGCAACAAGTGAGCGGCGAAGACACAATCCCCGCCAGGGAAAGCCCGGATCAAGCGACACCGGCCGAGATCGAGGCGGGCCGGGTTCTTTTCGCCCAGGCCTGCACCTTCCTGGCCGGCGCCGCCGAGGAAAGCCGCTTGCCCCCAGGGCGCCTTCGCGAGGTCGCTTTCGCCGGCCGGTCCAATGTCGGCAAGTCGAGCCTGGTCAACGCCCTGACCGGGCGCAAGACCCTGGCCCGCACCTCGAACACGCCGGGGCGCACCCGCCAGCTCAACTTCTTCGATCTGGGCGGCCGGCTGGTCCTGACCGACCTGCCCGGATACGGCTATGCCCGGGCCGCGAAGACCGAAGTGCAGGCCTGGTCGGCGCTAAGCGAAAACTACCTGAAGGGCCGGCCGCAGTTGCGCCGCGTGCTCCTGCTGATCGACGCGCGCCACGGCCTGAAGGACAGCGACCGGAACCTCATGGCGAGTCTGGACACCGCCGCCGTCTCCTATCAAGTGGTCTTCACCAAGGCCGACAAGCCAAAGCCCGGCGACCTGGCCAAAAACCTGGAGACCGCGGCCAAGGAGCTGGCGCGCCACCCTGCCGCCCACCCGGTCATCGCGGTGACCAGCGCCCAGACCGGCGCCGGTATCGCGGAACTGCGCGCCACCCTGGCCGCCTTCGCCGAAGATGTGGCGATTGCGCGCGAAGCGCCTTAGTGTAGTAGCCATGACCCGGAAAAGCTTCTCGGACACCAAGAACTGGCTGCGCACGGCGCGCACCATCAGCGAAGCCCTGCCCTTCATGCGCCGCTATGCCGGGCAGACCTTCGTCATTAAGTACGGCGGCCATGCCATGGGCGACCCGGAACTGGCGGAGGTCTTCGCCAAGGACATCGTGCTGATGAAACAAGTCGGGATTCACCCGGTGGTGGTTCACGGCGGCGGGCCGCAAATCGGGCACATGCTGGAGCGCCTGAAAATTCAAAGCGAGTTCGTGGACGGCCTGCGCGTGACCGACGCCGCGACCGTGGACATCGTCGAGATGGTGCTGTCGGGCAGCATCAACAAATCCATCGTCAACGCCATCGTCAAGGCCGGCGGCACCGCCATCGGCCTATCGGGGAAAGACGGCGGCTTGATCCAGGCTAAGCGCCTGCGCCGGAAAGTGCGCGACGCCGACTCGAATATCGAAAAAGTGCTCGACCTGGGCTTCGTCGGCGAACCGGAAAGCATCAAGCCCAGCATCCTGACCGCCCTGGAACAATCGGGCATGATTCCGGTCATCGCCCCGATCGGGGTCGGGGCGGGCGGCGAGACCTATAACATCAACGCCGACACGGTCGCGGGCGCGGTCGCCAGCGCCATCGGCGCGGCGCGGCTGCTGATGCTGACCGATGTCGCCGGGGTTCTGGACAAGACGGGAGAACTGGTCGCCGAACTGTCGGTGGAGAAAGCCCAGGCCCTGTGTGCCGACGGCACCGTCTCCGGCGGCATGATTCCCAAGATGGAAACCTGCATCGCGGCGGTGGAAAGCGGCGTCGGCGCCGCCGTTATCCTGGATGGCCGCGTCCCCCATACCCTGCTGCTGGAAATTTTCACCGACGGCGGCATCGGCACCCTCGTCAAACGCGCTTAGAGCGCCTCCACCTCGAAACTACGCGCGGGCTTAACTAACGCGTCCTGGGCGGCGATGAGTTGCAGTTCGCGGGCGCCGGCCTTCTGGGTCGCGCGCAGCACGGCGTGGAGGGCGGCGGCGGCCTGGGCAAGCGCCGCAGGGACATCGCGCCGCGCCAAATACTTGGCCAGAAAAAGCGCCGCCAGGGTATCGCCGGCGCCATTGGGCATGGGGTCCAGGGCCAGGTAGGGCGTGCGCACGCGCCAGGCTTGCCCCTCGGTCACCGCCAGGATCTCTATATCGCCGGCAGCCGCGCCGCGAAAGCCGGTCAAAAGCACGATACGCGGCCCCAGGGCGATCACCGCCCGCGCGGCCGCCAGGGCGTCGTCCTGGCCCGCGATCTTGCGGCCCGTGAGCTGCTCCAACTCAAAGCGGTTGGGCGTGACGATCTGGGCCAGGGGCAAGGCGCGTTCGCGGAAGAAGGCCGGGATGTCCTTGGCCACGTAGAGCCCGCCGTCCTCGTCGCCCATGACCGGATCGCAGAGATAGAGCGCGTGCGGATTGGCCCGGCGCACCGCCTTGACCGCGCCCACGATCGCCGCGCCCATCTCCGCCTGGCCGATGTAGCCCGAGAGCACCGCGTCGCAGTCAGCCAAGGCCCCGCGCGCGCCCAAGCCCGCGACCAGGCCGGAAATATGCCCGGCGCTGAAATCCTGGCCGGTCCAGTCGCCATAGCCCTTGTGGTTGGAATACTGCACCGTGTGCAGGGGCCAAACCTCAAGGCCCAGGCGTTGCAGCACGAACACGGCGGCGGCGTTGCCGACATGGCCGTAGGCGACATGGGATTGGATGGAGAGGATGTTCACAAGCCCCACCTTGCCACAGCCGCGCCCTGGTTTATAGTCGCGCCCGATTCATTGAGGACGCTAGAAATGACCGCACAGACCCGCCCGCGCCGCAGCGTGTTGTATATGCCCGGCTCCAACGCCCGCGCCTTGGAAAAGGGGCGCGGCTTACCCGCCGATGCTCTGATCCTGGATCTCGAGGACGCCGTGGCGCCCGACGCCAAGGCCACGGCGCGCCGGCAAATTGCCGAGGCGGTAGGTGCCGGCGGCTATGGGGCGCGCGAAATAATCGTGCGGATCAACGGCCTCGATTCGCCCTGGGGCGCCGAGGACGTGACCGCCATGGCGGCCTGCGGCGCCGATGCGATCCTGCTGCCCAAGGTGGAAAGCGCGGCCATGATCCAAGATCTGGAAACCGCCATGGCGGCCGCCGGCGCCCCCAAGGACATGGCCATCATGTGCATGATGGAAACTCCGCTCGGCGTCCTCCATGCCGAGGAAATCTCAGGCGCCAGCCCGCGCATCTCCTGCCTGGTCATGGGTACGTCCGATCTGGTCAAGGATTTGCAGGCCGAACATACGCCGGAGCGCCTGCCGGTGGTAACCTCCCTCGGCCTGTGCATCTTGGCGGCGCGCGCTTACGGTTTGGCCATAGTGGACGGCGTCTATCTGGACTTGGCCGACGACGCGGGCTTCGCGGAGTCATGCGTGCAGGGCAAGGCCTTCGGCTTCGACGGCAAGACCCTCATTCACCCCAAGACCATTTCTAAAGCCAACGAAGTATTCGGCCCCTCGGCGGCGGAGATTGCGTGGTCGCAAAAAATAATCGCGGCCCACGCAGCGGCGGAAAAGGAAGGCCAAGGCGTGGTCGTGGTCGAGGGCAAGCTGATCGAAAACCTGCATGTGGAAAACGCCCAACGTCTGGTCGCCCTTCACGGCGCCATCGAGGCCCTGGAAGCGGGCGCGGCCTAGAGTGTCCGGCAAGACCGCCCAGGGTAATTTTTTCGAGGACTTCGCGCCCGGCCAAGCCCTGACCCACCCTACGCCGCGCACCCTGACCACGGGCGATCAGGCGCTTTATACGGCCCTGACCGGATCGCGTTTCGCGCTTCATTCCTCGGACGGCTTCGCCCGCGCCCTGGGCTTGGCGCGCGCGCCGCTCGACGATCTTCTGGTCTTTCACACGGTCTTCGGCAAGACCGTGCCCGATATCTCCCTCAATGCGGTTGCCAATCTGGGCTATGCGTCCTGCGTTTTCGGGACGCCGGTCTTTCCCGGCGATACCCTGAGCGCGGTCAGCACCGTGATCGGCCTCAAGGAAAATTCCAACCGTAAAACCGGCGTCGTTTACGTTCGCACCCATGGGGTCAATCAGAACGGCGAGGCGGTGCTCGACTACATCCGCTGGGTCATGGTCCAGAAGCGCGATCCGGAATCGCCCGCGCCCGATGCGGTCATACCCGCGTTGCCCGAAAGCGTCCCGCTTGCCGATATTACCGTGCCGCCGGGTTTGGATGTCTCCAAGTACGATTGCGGCTTGGCCGGGGCCGCCCATCTTTGGGACGACTACGAGGTGGGCGAGCGCATCGACCATAGGGACGGCATGACCATCGAAGAGGCCGAACACCAGATGGCGACCCGCCTGTATCAGAACACCGCGCGGGTGCATTTCGATTTGCTGGCGGCCCAGGCCGGACGCTTCGGCAAACGCATCGTCTATGGCGGGCACGTTATCTCCCTGGTCCGGGCGCTCGGCTTCAACGGCCTGGCCAACGGCTTTCGCATCGCCGCCATCAACGGCGGACGCCACACCGCGCCCAGCTTCGCCGGGGATACCATCTATGCCTGGTCGCAAGTTCTGGAGAAGACGGCCCTGCCGGGACGCCGTGACCTGGGCGCCCTGCGCCTGCGCACCATCGCCGCCAAGAACCGGCCCTGCGCCGGCTTTCCGCTTGCGGACGCCGAGGGCAAGGCCGACCCGGCGGTGGTCCTCGACCTCGACTATACGGTCCTCATGCCCAGGCGCTAGAAGCGGCGATCCCACCTAAAACCAGCCAGCCCACGAAGCGGCTGGATTTGAAGCGGGTCAGGCAGTTTTCCGCGTTGTTTATATCGAGGCTGACGATCTGCCAGGCAAACAACAGGGCGGCGAGGGCGATGCCAAGATAGGACGGCCAGGACAAGCCGGCGCTCATCATGGCGGCGGCCAGGAACGCCAGGGTCAGGGCGTAGAAACCGGTCAGCCAGGACTTGGTCGCGGGGCCGAACTTCAGGGCCGTGGACTTGACCCCGGCCAGCACGTCGTCCTCCTTGTCCTGGTGCGCGTAGATGGTGTCGTAGCCCAGGGTCCAGGCGATCCCGGCGGCATACAACCAAAGCGCGGGCGCTGAAATCTCACCGCGCGCCGCCGCCCAGCCCAGTAGCGCGCCCCAATTGAAAGTCAGGCCGAGCCAGGCCTGGGGCCAAAATGTCACCCGCTTCATCAAGGGATAGACCGCGACCAGCAGCAGGGAGGCGGCGCCCAGGACGATCGCGAAGCTATTGAGTTGAAGCAGGACCGCCAGACCGGCCAGCAGGAGGGCGGCCAGGAACGCCAAGGCCCGGGCGACGCTGACCTCGCCGCTGGCGATGGGGCGGGCGGCGGTGCGCGCGACCAAAGCGTCGATTCTGCGGTCGGCCAGGTCGTTCACCACGCAGCCCGCGCCGCGCATGATCAAGGCGCCGAGGGCGAAGAGCGCCATCAGCCGCCCATCGGGCCATGCGCCTTGCGCCCCGGCCGCCAGGGCCAGGCTCCACCAGCAGGGGAACAGCAGCAGCCAGGTGCCGATGGGGCGGTCGATGCGGATCAGGCGCAGATAGGGCCGCAAGCCCGCCGGGGCGCGGCGCAGGGTCCAATGGTCGGTGCGTATATCGCTGGCATCTGCCATAATCGTCTTTATATCAAGGAGCCTTGGCGCGCGAAACGGCTCGGCGCGAAATGGATTGGCCGAATGCGGACGGAAACCCGGCTTTACCTGGACGACGAGCTTAGCGAAGGCCGGGAAATCGGCCTCGACCGCGCCCGCGCCCATTATCTGCGCAGCGTCCTGCGGCTTGAGCGGGGGGCGGACCTGGCCGTCTTCAACGCCCGCGACGGCGAATGGCGGGCGCGTATCGACGGCCTTGGCAAGGGCTGGTGCTCGCTGGGGCTGCACGAACAACTGCGCGAGCCACGTCCGGCGGCCGATATCTGGCTGGTCTTCGCCCCTATCAAGCGCGCCCGCATCGACTTCCTGGCCGAAAAGGCGACCGAACTGGGGGCCGCCGTGCTGCAACCGGTCATGACCCGCTTTACCGCCGTCAGCCGGGTCAATACCGAACGCCTGGCGGCCAATGCCCGCGAGGCGGCCGAGCTTTGCGGCCGCTTGAGCCTGCCCGAGGTCCGCGCGCCGGTTACCCTGGAATCGCTTCTGGAGGGCTGGCCCGTAGAACGCCGCCTTCTGGTCTGCGCCGAGGCGGGCCCGGCCCGGCCCATCGGCGAGGTCTTGAGCGCGGCGGCTGGCGAGTCCGCCTCCGGTCCCTGGGCGGTCATGACCGGGCCGGAGGGGGGCTATGCGCAATCCGAACTTGACGATCTGCGCCGGCGCGCATTTGTTATTCCCGTAGGTTTGGGCCCACGCGTGCTGCGCGCCGACACCGCCGCCTTGGCGGCCCTGGCGTCTTGGCAGGCGATACTCGGCGACGGGCAGGCCCGGCCCGCATGGCGCACATTGGATTAGGGAAACAAATGTCAGCACCTCCCCAAGGCAAGGGCGAACCGATTTCCGGCAAGGGCGAACTGGTCGCTTACATTGAGGCCGGCAACAAGGCGCCCGAGGACTGGCGTATCGGGACCGAGCATGAAAAGCTCATCTATCTGCGCGACGGCCTGCGCCGGGCGCCCTACGACGGGCCCGGTGGCATCCGCGCGGTTCTGGACGGCATGAGCGCGAAATTCGGTTGGCAGGCGATCGAGGAAGACGGGCAACCCATCGCCCTGACAATGGACGCTTGCAGCATCACCCTGGAGCCCGGCGGGCAGTTCGAGCTCTCCGGCGCGCCGCTTGAGACAATCCACCAGACCTGCGACGAGGTGCACACCCACCTGGACCAGGTCAAGGACGTGACCGGGCCGCTGAACGCCGGGGTGATCGGTATCGGCTTCGAGCCCAAATGGCGGCGCGCCGATATCCCCTGGATGCCCAAGGGCCGTTACAAAATCATGCGCGCGCAGATGGAGGCCAAGGGCAGCCTCGGCCTCGACATGATGCTGCGCACCTGCACGGTGCAGGTCAATCTGGACTACCGCTCCGAAGCCGACATGGTGAAAAAATTCCGCGTCGCCCTGGCCCTGCAGCCGGTGGCCACGGCCCTGTTCGCCAATTCCCCCTTCACCGAAGGAAAACCAAACGGTTTCCTGAGTTACCGCAGCCACATCTGGACCGATACCGACCCGGACCGTTGCGGCATCCTGCCCTTCGTGTTCGAGGACGGCATGGGATTCGAGCGCTATGTGGATCACGTCCTCGACGTGCCCATGTATTTCGTCTACCGCGATGGCCGTTACATCGACGCGCGCGGGCAGTCGTTCCGCGATTTCATGGCCGGCAAGCTGCCGGCCCTGCCCGGCGAGACCGCGACCGGCAGCGATTGGGTCGATCACATGTCGACCTTGTTTCCCGAAGTGCGGCTGAAGCGCTTTCTGGAAATGCGCGGCGCCGACGGCGGACCCTGGGAGAGCATTTGCGGCCTGCCCGCGCTCTGGGTCGGGCTGCTCTACGACCAAGGCTCCCTGGATGCGGCCTGGGATCTGGTCAAGGACTGGACCCACGAAGAACACCTGGCCCTGCGCGCCGGGGTGCCGCGCCAAGGTCTGGCGACCCCGTTTCGCGGCGCCACCCTGCGCGAGGCCGCGAAGACAACCCTGGAGATCGCCACCGGCGGCCTAAAGGCGCGCGCCCGTCTCGACGGCGGCGGCCTGGACGAAACCCATTTCCTCGACGATCTGCACGAGATCGTGGCCGGCGGCCCAACCCCGGCCGAAGGCCTGCTGGCGGCTTTTCACGGCGACTGGGGCGGCGATATCGACGAACTGTTTTGCGATATTCCCTACTAACGCCACATGTTGAGCCTGGCGCGGGCTGAAGCCGCCGGTATTAGTCCGCCAAGCGTTCGCGCACCGGGCGGAAGCTGCGGCGGTGCTCTTTCGTGACTCCCAGCCAGTCTAGCGCGCGGCGGTGTTCGGCGGTGCCGTAGCCCTTGTTGCGTTCCCAGCCATAGCCCGGATGGCGCGCCGCCAGTTCGCCCATGATCCGGTCGCGGGTCACCTTGGCCAGAATCGAGGCGGCGGCGATGGAGAGACTCAAGGCGTCGCCCTTGACCACGGGTTGCGCCGGGCAGGTCAGCTTGGGGGCATGGAGGCCGTCCACCAGCGCCGCACCGGGTTTGCGTCCGGCGGCCACCGCCAGTTGTTCCGCCGCCCGGCTCATGGCCAGCAGGCTCGCTTGGAGAATGTTTATCTCGTCGATTTCCCCGGGCGTGGCCTCGGCGATGCCATAAGCCGCGGCGCCCGCGCGCGCGCTGGCTAGGATTGCATCATGGAGCTTCGCGCGCGCCGCCGGACTGAGCGCCTTGCTGTCGTCCAAACCGGCCAACAAAGTTTCCGGCGTGCGTTGCGGGTCGAGCCAGACGGCGGCGGCGACCACCGGCCCGGCCCAGGGCCCGCGCCCGGCTTCATCCAGGCCGATCACCATGCGGTCCTTGGCGTGTTCCAATTCCAACGCGAAATCGGGCATGGGGGCTAGTCCGTTTTGTCCGGCGGCGCGCTGGGGCGGCGGTGAAGTTTGATGCCGCTAAACCAGCGCTGCGCACTGCCTGCCGCATCGGCCACCGCGCTTTCGGCGCGCCGGGTCGAGCGCACCACGGCGCCGGCCTCGTGGCCGAAGGCGACGCGCATGGTTTCGCGGCCGGAGGTGATGCCCAGCAGGACAACCCGGTTCAGGCGCCGCGCCGTCTCCAGCCAAAACGCGCTGCCGAGCAGGGATAAGACCGTGACCGCGACGATCAGGCGGTAACCCTGGTCGTCGATGGCCGCCGCGCTCAGGCCCAGGGCGGCCAGGACAAAGGAAAACTCACCCAGTTGCGCGAGCATGGCGCCGGCCAGAAAGGCGCGCGGCCAAGTCTCGCCCAGGCCCCGGATCAAGACGATGTTCAAGGCGGTCTTGAAGACCGCGACAAAGACCACGATGGCGAGAACCGTCCAGATATTGTCCCAGATATATGTGATGTCGAGCAGCAGGCCGATGGACAGGAAGAACACCATCAACAACACCGATTGGATCGGCAGCATGTGATGGATCATGGCCCGGCGGCTGGTTGAATTGCCGATCACCATGCCGGCCAGAAAGGCCCCATAGGCGGCGGAAAGCCCGAGCAGGCCCGAGAGCGCGGCGGCGCCGAAACAAAACGCCAGCCCCGCGAGCGGCGTCAACTCGGCGCTATTGCCCACGGCGCGGGCGAAGGGCAGACGCAGGCGTTGCCGGCGTAGAAGGAAAACGATCAGGATCGCCAGAAAGACGACCGACAAGGCCACGGTCAGCAGGGCGCTCCAACCGATTCCCTGGCCGCCCCGGAACGATCCGACAATCAGCATCATGGGCACCACGGCCAAGTCCTGGGCGACCAGGATCGCGATCGTGATCTGGCCGGTGCGGCTGCGCAGCTCGCCCAGATCCTCCAGCATCTTGATGGCGACCGCGGTGCTCGACAAGGCGACCACGAAGCCGAGCAGGACCGTGAGCGCCAGGGGCCACTGGAGTACCGCGCCGACCGCCGACATGGCGCCCAGGCCGATGACGATTTGCAGCAGGGTCACGGTGACCGCGATCTTCCAGACCTCGCGGATCGCGCGCAGGGAAATCTCCATGCCGATCAGAAACAGAAGCAAGAGCACGCCAAGCTCGGCCAGGAGGGAAATAAACTCGCGGCTTTCGACCAGGCCCAGGCCGCCCGGCCCCAGGATAACGCCGGCCAGGATATAACCCATGACCGCCGGCTGCTTGAAACGCCGCATGAGCATGCCGCAGCCCAAGGCCGCCACGGCGACGATCGCCAATCCGGTCAGGGCGCTCGCGGTTTCGTGCATAACCTAAACTCAGACGCCTTAGATGAAGCTCATGCTTACACATGATACCCGATTTTGGGCAAGAGAGCGCCTTGGGCGGGCAGGGCAAGACTGTTTAGCGCCGCGGCCTCGCCGGTGCGTCCTTCGCCAGGCTCAGGGTGAGGCGACTCAGGATGAGGAAGATCGTCATTCTTTTTATCGTCACCCACGGACTTGATCCGTGGGTCCATGGCAAAGCCGGTCTCGGGGCTCGATGGATTGCCGGATCAAGTCCGGCAATGACGTTATTGGGTTATTGAAGCACGCACAGTATCGATCCAAGCCCTCCTCCGGCAGGCGCTAAAGCAAGCTGAGCTGCGCGCCGGGAAGCACGGGCCTTTGGAACTGCGCCGTGTCGAGGGCCCAGACATCGCGGCCCAGGCCGAGGCGGGTGCAGGCGAGGGCGAAGCGGTGCGCCATGAGCTTGGCGTAAACCCCACGCCCACTGCGCCTTGTGTGCCAGGCGGAATCGTAGAGTTTTCCACCCCTGGTTTGGCGCACCAGACTGAGGACATGAGCCTTACGGTCCGGATAGTGGGCGTCCAGCCATTCCTCGAACAGGGGTCCGACTTCCAGGGGCAGGCGTAAAAGGACATAATCGGCGCTGCCCGCCCCCGCCGCCAGGGCGGCTTCCAGCAAGGCCTCGAGCTCGTCGTCGTTCAGGGCCGGGATCAGGGGCGCGGTCAGCACGCCAAGGGGGATACCGGCTTTCGCCAGGCCCGCCATGGCCGCCAGGCGCAAGGCCGGGCGCGGGGCGCGGGGTTCCAGCTTGCGGGCCAGGTCCGGCTTCAGGGTGGTCAGGGAAACCATGACCCGCGCCAGGCCGGACGCGGCCATGGGCCCCAGGATATCCAGATCGCGCAGGATCAGGTTCGACTTGGTGACGATGGCGACCGGATGGCGGGCGCGCCATAGAACCTCCAGAATCTCGCGCATGATGCCCATTTGCCGCTCGACCGGCTGATAGGGATCGGTATTGGTGCCCAGGGCGATGACCTCGGGCTTGTAGGACGGCTTGGCGAGTTCCGCTTCCAGCAGACGCGCCGCTTCGGGCTTGGCGAAGAGCTTGGTTTCGAAATCCTGCCCCGGCGACAGGCCCAGCCAGGCATGGGTCGGGCGCGCGAAGCAATAAACGCAGCCATGTTCGCAGCCCCGGTAGGGGTTGATCGAGCGGTCGAAGGGCACATCGGGCGAAGCGTTGCGGGCGATCACCGTGCGGCTGGCGTCGATGGCGACGCTGGTGCGCAGGGGTGGCAGGTCTTCGTCCCGGTCCATCCAACCCTGGTTTAGCCAACCATCGTCCACGGCGACGCGGGTCAGGGCTTCGTAACGCCCGCTCGCGTTACTGACCGCGCCGCGCCCCTTGCGCGCTTGGCTGGCTAAGATATCGGCCATGGGGGAAGTGTAGCGCCAGGTAGGAACAAATCAAGAACAATTGCCTGGATTAACGCCGTGCGTCCTTCGACAAGCTCAGGATGGAGACCTTTGCACGAAGGGATAGATAGTGATTCGATGATTTTGTTAGTTCATTGATTGGAGTGAAGCATGACAGAGCGTCGAATTGGTCAGTTAGGCTGGTCTGATGGGGTTGTTATGAAGCGGGGTGCTG
>JAJFGL010000049.1 GCA_021776135.1 Kiloniellaceae bacterium | reverse complement strand
CAGCACCCCGCTTCATAACAACCCCATCAGACCAGCCTAACTGACCAATTCGACGCTCTGTCATGCTTCGCTCCAATCAATGAACTAACAAAATCATCGAATCACTATCTATCCCTTCGTGCAAAGGTCTCCAGGATGAGCTTGTCGAAGGACGCAACCGTGAAACTGCAGCGATGCAGGTATTCGCCTTAACAAAGGCCTGGCTTGCCCTTCACAAAAAAACTTCCTTTGTGTCCCCCGGGTCCGCGCCACGCGCGGCCCAAGGACATGCTTCGTGCCTTCGTGGTGAAAAATTTTGTTTCTCACTTACGCCGCCATGTCGTGCCTTGGGGGCCGTCTTCTAAGATTATGCCGCGTTCAAGCAGGCCGTCGCGGATGCGATCGGCCTCGGCGAAGTCCTTGGCCATACGCGCCGCGATACGTTCGGCGATCGCGCGTTCTATTTCCTTGGTCTCATCGTCGGCGCCGCCCTTGAACCACTCTTCCGGGACTTGCTCCAAGAGGCCCATAAGACGGCCGGCGGCGAGCAACGCCCCCTTGAGCCGGCCCCGCTCCGCCGGGCTTTTGGCCTTGTTGAGCGCCGTGGCGAGAACGTGCATCTCAGCCAGCGCTTCCGGCGTGTTGAGATCGTCGGACAAGGCCGCGATCACGCCTTCCGGCGGCGCATCATCCAAGGCCTCGACATCGCCCACCGCGCGCAAGGCGAGATAAAAACGATCCAACTGCGCCTTGCACTCCTCGATCTTGCCGCGGGTTATGTCGAGGGGTTGGCGGTAGTGGCCGGACAACAGCGCCAGGCGGATCGCCTCGCCGGGCCAGCCTTCTTCCAACAATTGGCGCACGGTGAAGAAATTGCCGAGGGACTTCGACATCTTCTCGCCCCCGGCGACCACATAACCGTTGTGCATCCAGACATTCACGAAAGGCCGCCCGTCGTGGGCGCAGAGGGATTGCGCCAATTCGTTTTCATGGTGCGGGAATATGAGGTCCAGGCCGCCGCCGTGAATATCGAAATGCTCGCCCAGGTGTTCCTTACTCATGGCCGAACATTCGATGTGCCAGCCGGGCCGCCCGCGCCCCCAGGGGCTGTCCCAGCCCGGCTGTTCCGCCGTGCTGGGTTTCCACAGAACCGAATCCGCCGGGTCTTTCTTGTAAGGCGCGACCTCGACCCGCGCCCCGGCGATCAGCTCGTCCCGGCTATGGCCCGAAAGCTGCCCGTAGTCCGGCATGGAGGGCACCGAAAACAGGACATGGCCCTGGCTCTCATAGGCGTTGCCCCGCGCGATCAGGGCTTCGATCATGGTAATCATCTGGGCGATGTGATCGGTCGCGCGCGGCTCGACGCTCGGCTCCAAGGCGCCCAGGGCCGCCATGTCATCGTGATAAGCCTTCGTGGTGCGCGCGGTAACCTCATCGATGGTCTCGCCGCCCGCCTTGGCGGCGTCGATGATCTTGTCCTCGACATCGGTGATGTTGCGGGCATAGGTCACATGATCCTCGCCGTAAATATGGCGTAGCAGGCGGAACAGCACGTCGAAGACCACCACCGGCCGGGCATTGCCGATATGAGCCAGGTCGTAAACCGTCGGCCCGCAAACGTACATACGCACGTTCCCGGCATCGATGGGCTCAAAGACCTGCTTGGCGCGGGTCAGGGTGTTGTGGAGTTGAAGGGTCACGGGATCAGGTCTGGTTCCAGCGGCTATGGCCGGCAAGCCCTAGCAAATTCCCGCCCCCGGGTCCACGGCGTCCCCCGCTCACTGCGGCCCCCGGAAGCGGTTCACGATCGGATAGCGGCGGTCGCGGCCGAAGGCGCGGCGGGTGATCTTGACGCCGGGGGCGGCCTGGCGGCGTTTGTATTCGGCCGCTTCCAACATATGCCAGATCCGGCGCACGGTCGCGCGCTCATGGCCGCGCGCCGCGATCTCATCGACGCCCATTTCCTCCTCGATCAAGCATTCGAGTATGTCGTCGAGCTTGTCGTAGGGCGGCAGGCTGTCCTGATCGCTCTGGTTGGGTTTCAACTCGGCGGTCGGCGCCTTGGTTATGATGCGTTCGGGAATAACCGTCCCGCCGGGCCCCAGGGCGCCGCGCGGCAAGAATCCATTGCGCCAGCGCGACAAGTCATAGACGGCGGTTTTGTAAACGTCCTTGAGCACGTTGTAGCCGCCCGCCATGTCGCCGTAGAGGGTCGCGTAGCCGACCGACATTTCCGATTTATTGCCGGTGGAAAGCACCATGTGGCCAAGCTTGTTGCTGATCGCCATGAGCGTAATCATGCGCGCGCGGGCCTGGATATTTTCCTCCGTGGTATCGGGGCCGAGGCCCTCGAAGACGGCGCGCAGCATGTCCTCGAAGGCGTGCATGGCCGGTTCGATGCCCACGGTATCCAGGCGCAAACCGAGCGCCCGCGCGCATTCGGCCGCGTCGTCCAGACTGTCCTGGCTGGTGTAGGGCGAGGGCATCATGACGCAGCGGACCCGCTCCGGCCCCAGGGCGTCGGCGGCGATGGCGGCGGAAATGGCCGAATCGATACCGCCCGAGAGACCCAGGATCACGCCCTCGAAACCGTTCTTGTTGACGTAGTCGCGCAGGCCCAGCATCAACGCGCCGTACAAGGGCTCCATGCCCGTCTCGGGCGCTTCGCGCTGGGCGTCGGCGCAGGTCCAGACGCCTTGCTCGCCGCGCTGCCATTCGGTCACGCACAGGGCTTCGCGAAAGACCGGCAAGAGGGCGCGCAGGTTGCACGCCGCGTCGAGAACGAAGGAACCGCCGTCGAAAACCAGTTCGTCCTGGCCGCCGACCTGATTGACGTAAATCATCGGCAGGCCGGTTTCGGTGACCCGGGCGACGGCGAACTGGATACGCTGGTCGGACTTGCCCGCCTCAAAGGGGCTGCCGTTGGGCACGATCAGAATTTCGGCCCCGGATTCCGCCAGGCACTCGCAGACCTCGCCGCTCCAGATATCCTCGCAGATGGGCACCCCCAGGCGCACGCCGCGAAAATTGACCGGCCCCGGCAAGGGCCCCGGCTTGAACACCCGGACCTCGTCGAAAACGCCGTAGTTGGGCAGGTCGTGCTTGTCGCGCCGGGCGATAATTTCGCCGCCGTCGAGAACCAGCGCCGAGTTGGTGACCCGATGGCGCAAGGGCCCGGCGCCCGCCGCCTCCAACCAAGGCGCGCCCAGGAGGATGCCCGGCCCGCCGTCCGCCGTCTCCGCCGCCAGGGCTTCGACGCCTGCGCGCACCTCGTCCAGGAAGGCAGGTTTCAAGACCAGATCCTCGGGCGGATAGCCGGACACCACTAGCTCGGTCCCAACCAGGAGGTCGGCGCCCAGGGCCGCCGCCTGGGCCCGGCGCTGGCGGAGCAGAGCGATATTGCCGGCGACATCGCCGACCGTCGGGTTGAGCTGCGCCAGGGCGATTCGAAGGGTGTCGGTCATGGCCGGTACTTAAACGTCCGGGCTCCCAGGTGGCAAGCTGCTCTCGCGAAGATAGGCGCGCGGGCTGGCACCCAGGGCCTTGCGGAACATGGCGATGAAGGCGGAGGGGCTGTCGTAGCCCACGGCATAGGCGACGCCGGTGACCGCCTCCCCGGCGCTCAGGCGGGCCAGGGCCGCGTGCAGGCGGACCTGCTGACGCCAGGCGCGAAAGCCCATGCCGGCCTCGGCCTCGAACAGGCGCGCCAGGGTGCGGGCGCTGGCCCCGGCGATGCCCGCCCAGTCCCGCAAGCCGCGCGGGTCGGCCGGATCGGCCAAAATCGCCTCGACAATGGGCCGCAGGCGCGCCGCCCCCGGCATGGGCAGGTGCAGGGCCGCCCGCACGGGCGCGCGCAGGAGATCCAGGATAACCGAGGCCAGGCGGGATTCCGGCCCCTGGCGGGCATAGTCGGGCCGGGCGGCGGTGAAGGCCGCGATCGTCTCGCGCAGCAGGGGCGAAACCGAAATGACCTGGCACGCCTTCGGCAGCCCTTCCAGGCTCTCCAGGACATACAAGGAGCGCATCTCGACTTCGCCGACCATGACGACCCGGTGCTTCATGCCGGCGGGAATCCAGACCGCCCGCTGGGGCGGCACGACCCAGACACCCTGCGCCGTCTCGACCCGCATCAGGCCGGAGATGGCGTACAGGAGCTGCCCATGAGCATGATCGTGAGCCGGCGTGCGGTGCTTGTCGGCATAGGTGCGGGCATAGCCGGCCACAGGATGCCCGGGGTCGGGCAAGGGGTAGCCTTCGGGGTCGTGGTGGATTTGGCTGTTTATCGACATTATTTGGCATTGTACCGATAGATTGCCATGCTGGCCAAGTTTATTCTGACCGCATCGCACCACCCCCTGGGGTCATTGCCGGGCTTGACCCGGCAATCCATCGAAGTCCGGAATTGGCTTTTCCATGGACCCACGGATCAAGTCCGTGGGTGACGAAATAAGCAGGGTCATAAGTAGAACGCGAAACCTGGAGAAAAGCTCCGTGCTGAAACGCCTCACCGAAATATGGAATTCCCTGCGCCGCCAGGGCTGGCGATCGCCGGAGGCCTTGCTGCTGCTCTTCGCCGCCGCGTCTTCGCTGTCCTTCGCGACCTGGATGGCGCTGCTCAATAACTTCGCGGTCGAGCGCGCGGCCTTCACCGGGGCCGAGATGGGGGTGCTGCAATCCCTGCGCGAGGTGCCGGGCTTCCTGGCCTTCACCGCCGTTTTCGTGCTGCTGATCCTGCGCGAACAGATCTTCGCCGTCCTGGCCATGGCCCTGCTTGGCCTGGGCACGGCGATCACCGGGTTCTTTCCCAGTTTTATCGGCCTGATTTCGACCACCGTCATCATGTCGGTCGGCTACCACTACTTCGAGACCGTGCAGCAAAGCCTGGCCCTGCAATGGGTCGGCAAGGAGCGGGCCCCCCTTGTGCTGGGACGGGTGATCGCGGCCGCCAGCGCGGCGGCCCTGGTGGGTTACGGCCTGATCTGGGCCGCCTTCGAGGTTATCGGCCTGGATTATCTGCCGGTCTATCTGATCGGCGGCGGCTTGACCATGGCCGCCGCTTTCTTCGCCTGGACGGCCTATCCGCGCATTCCCGGCAAGGTCGATCAGCACAAGAAACTGATCCTGCGTAAGCGTTATTGGCTCTACTACGCGCTGGTTTTCATCTCCGGCGCCCGGCGGCAAATCTTCATCGTCTTCGCCGGGTTTTTGATGGTCGAGAAGTTCGGCTATTCGGTCGGCGATATTACCCTGCTGTTTCTCATCAACTACGCCGCCAACATCTGGTTCGCGCCGGCCATCGGGCGCTTGATCGCGCGCTGGGGCGAACGCCGGGCCTTGACCTGCGAATACCTGGGGCTGATCGGCGTCTTCACGGCTTACGCCTTCGTCGAGAACGCCAACATCGCCGCCGGGCTCTATGTGGCCGATCACCTGTTCTTCGCCATGGCGATCGCCATCAAGACCTATTTCCAGAAGATTTCCGACCCGCGCGACATTGCGCCCACGGCCGCCGTCTCCTTCACCATCAGCCATATCGCCGCCGTGGTTCTGCCCGCCGCCCTGGGCCTCCTGTGGCTGGTCAGTCCGGCGGCGGTGTTCCTCTGCGGCACCGGCTTCGCGGTCTGTTCCCTGGCCCTAAGCCAGCTCATCCCGCCGCGCCCGGAACCGGGCAACGAAACCCTGCTGGTCAAGACAAGCGTCCAAGCGGCGGAATAGGCGCCGCCGTATTAATCGCGCGTCACCCTGGAAAGGGCCGCTAGGCGCTGATCCGGGAGCTTCGGGTGCTGGCCGAAACAGAAGGCCCTGGCTCACGTTATCGCTTGGCTAGCCTACTGGGCTTAGAGACAATGATCGGCACTATGCCAGAGGGCGTTAGACACGGGATTAGACGCGGCCAACGGCCTAGTGCTAGATTGTCAGGCACAAGAATGCCGCCGCCAGTGGAAATTGCGGCGCTAACAACGATTGGGGAGAAACGATCATGGAACCCTCGTGCACAAATCTCGATCTCGCAACGATGGAGGCCACTAAGGCGCACATCGCCAACAATCCAGATGACGGCAAGGGCGCGTTCGAATCCGTGACCACATGGAAGGACGGCGCAGTGGCGGTGACCAAGGCGCGCTCGTTCACGCTCGAGACCGACGAGCCGGCGCCCCTGGGCGGCACCGATTCGGCGATCGACCCGATGGAGCTTTTGCTTGCCTCGCTCGGGACATGCCTGACGATCGGCTGGGTCACGCACGCCAACAAGCGTGGCGTGGATTTCAGCAATCTCAAGATTAAGGTCACCGCTCCCTACGATCTGAGCGGCTATCTCGGGCTGTCCGAGGACGTGCGTCCGGGGTTCCTCAATCTCGCCTACGACGTCGAGGTCGACACCGACGCGGATGACGCGATGCTGGCCGAAATCAAGGCGGCGGCCGAAAAGGGATCGCCGATGTTCGATAACATCCTGAACGGTACGCCGGTCGCCGGCGCGGTCAGCCGCGTGGGCTAGCAGGCGAGCGCCACCCTCGCCATCTTCACCATCGGCGTTGCTGGATTGAGCTTTCTGGGCTGGCGGCGGTGTTCCTCTGCGGCACCGGCTTCGCGGTCTGTTCCCTGGCCCTAAGCCAGCTCATCCCGCCGCGCCCGGAACCGGGCAAGGAAACCCTGCTGATCAAGCCAAGCGTCCAAGCGGCGGAGTAGCTGACGCCAGCGTATCGTCTTAGAATTATCATTTGTATTCGGTTGATTAAGGTTTGCGCAATTAAATTTAGGGTATTCTCGCGTGTATTCTACCCCCTCCCTCCCTCGGTTCCAGCTTCATGCACCTAAGGCTTCGATCCATGCTCGCGGTGGCCTTCACCGTCATAGCAACCGTTCCAGTCGGAATTCTAGGCGCCTGGGTCCAGAGGACATCGCTGGACAAGGAATTGGCGGCGGTCCACGAAAAGCATCTCCTGCTTGCCATCAACACGACGGCCGCTCTTGAACGTTACGCCAAGGATACGGTCGGGGTCTTCGATCTCGCCGCCACTCTGGCCCAGGAAGGTCCACTACCTAGCGGGCTCCTGGACCTGGCTCGCAGTCTCGAGTTTCGAGGATTCTGCTTTGTCGACGCCAAGGGCCACTTCATCCGGCAAATCGTCGCCGGCGACGGCGAACCGGAACATTTCCCGACAAGTGCGCTTCGCGAGTTAGTGGGTGGACTGAGCGACTCGGTCAGCTTCAGCCGGGTTTTGAACGACGATAACGGGCGGGCGACGATTGTCCTCGGTCGGCGCTTGGGTGAAGATCTCTTCGTTTTGGGCGCCCTCGACACCGCCTATATCGTCGGGCTGCAGCGGGCCATTGCATTTGGCCGCCAAGGCCACGCCGCCATCGTCGATCACGAAGGCAACCTGATCGCGCATCCGAAACCCGATTGGGAACGCCAGCATAAGAACATCGCGCGGATCGAGCCGGTGCGCCGGATGCTCGCCGGCGAGACCGGCGTGACAGCGTTCTATTCGCCGGCCCTGAAGGCGGACATGATCACCGGCTTCACGACCACGCCAGGCCCGGGGTGGGGCGTCATGGTTCCTCAACCGATGTCCGAGTTGGAGGAACGGGCTAATGACGTGCGTCTCGCCGTTTTCGTCCTTGCCCTTATAGGTATTGCCACGGCGGCCGCGATTAGCTGGTTTCTCGCCGGCCGTCTGACCCAGCCGGTACATGCCGTCATCGATGCCGCGCGCGGCATCTCCGGGGGCCGCTTGCATGCCCGGGTCGCGCTGCAATCGCCGTTCTTGCCGGAGGAATTGCACCAACTCTCCCATGGATTCAACGGCATGGCCGAGAGAATCGAGAAGGATCAAGCGATCCTCATGCGTTCCCTCGAAGAGGCCCAGACCGCCAACCGGGCGAAGTCGGAGTTCCTCCACAACATGAGTCACGAACTGCGCACCCCGTTGAACGCCGTCATCGGATTTTCCGAGGCCATGGAGGGGGAGATGTTCGGGAAGATCGGCAATCCGAAATATATCGAATATCTTGGAAATATCCGCGAGGCAGGTATCCATCTACTCGCGATCATCAACGACATCCTCGATCTATCGAAAATCGAGGCGGGCCAAGTGAAGATCGAAAACAAGCCGGTCGATTCGCAGGGTATGGCCCGAAGCGCGCTGATGCTGGTCGAGGAATCGGCCCGCAAGGAGGAGGTCGCGCTGAAAGTCGAACTCGCGGCCGACCTCCCAGCGCTACGCGGCAGCGTATCCAAGCTGAAGCAGGCGCTCGTCAACCTCTTGTCCAACGCAATTAAGTTCACCCCGGCCGGAGGCACGGTCTCGTTCACGGCGTGGCGGCGGGAGGACGGCGGGGCGGCGTTCGAGGTGGCCGACACCGGGATCGGCATGTCCGAGGACGAGATAAAGCTCGCCTTTATGCCGTTCCGGCAGGTCGAGGGTCAATTGAACCGCACTTACGACGGCACCGGTCTGGGCCTGCCTCTCGCGCAACGCCTGATCGATCTCCACGGCGGAACGCTCAGGCTCGAAAGCGTGCCAGGTAAGGGCACCCGTGTGACCGTACTCCTCGACGCCTGGCGCGCACCCAATACCGCCGCCGCCTGACGGACCTCAGTTCTCGCGCAGCAGGAATTCGCGGCCGACCTTGACCCGCGGCTCGCCGTCGTATTCGACGATGTCGGCGGTGGCGTAGGTTTCCGACCAGACCTCCGGCAGATAGCTGCCGGTGCCGATCACGTCGATGGGGGCGTTGGATTCGGCCATGAGCTTGCACTTGGCGGGCCCAAAGCCGGAAGAGGCGACGATCTTGACCCGGTCGAAGCCTTCGGCGTCGAGAGCATCGCGTAAGCACCAGATGGCGGCGGCGGAAACGCCGGGGCCGACCAGGTAGCGCAGCTCGGCCTCGGTCCGGAAGCCGCGCACGGCGGCGTGGGCGTTGCGCTCCAAGACCGCGTAGGACGCCGGCGGGTCGAGACCCTCGATAAAGCGGCTGCCCGGGGTGTCGAGGCGGATCGAGAGGCGCCCCTTGGCGGCGCGCTTGGCGAAGCGCCGGCACACGGTCAAGGCGTCGGTCACCTCGCGGGCGAAGTAATCCACCAGCACGGTCATGGCCTCATCGGGAAAGCAGCTATCGAACATCTCGGCGGCGCGCAGGGTCGAGCCGGCATAGCCGATCATGGCATGGGGCATGGTGCCCAGGCCTTGTTCCTGTCCGAAGTAGTGGGCGGTCGCGTTGGTGGCGTTGCCGATGAAACCGGCGGCGCCGACCTTGCGCTTGGCGCGGGCCGAGCCGACGGCGGCGGCATAGGCCATGATCTCGGCCATTTCCGTGCCCGCGCAATGGCGCGCGTCCATGGCCAGAAAGGCAACCTGGGGCAAGTCGGCGCACATGGTGTAGGCGTTGTAGGCGGCGACGCAGGGCGAGCCCAGCTTCTGCAACAATAGGGTTTCCAGATCGGCGAGGTGCAGGAGCGACCCGGTCACATACATGATCGGCTCACCGGCCCCGACCCAGCGGCCCTCTTCATAGCGTAGATCGATTTTGAACTCGGTCCCGCGCTTGCCCGCCACCGCCCGCAGCCAGTCCACGGCCAGGCGCGGCGCCGACACCGCCGGGCGGCGCAGGAAGACCGCGTAGGTAACCTGGGAATCGCCGAAGCGCGCGACCGCCTGCTTGGTGCGCAGGAAGTACTGGTCGGTCCAGTCGGCGATATCGGCGTCTTCGCCCGGCCAGACGCGGCCGCGCCGGAGATCGCCTCGGGACCCATCGGCGGACATGGCCGGTCTCCCTTTCTTCGCCTGCCTACTGGGCGGCCGCAACCTGGCCGTTGGTGCGTTCCCGGCGGTCGGACTTGAGCTGTTCCGAAATCAGGAAAGCAAGCTCCAGGGCTTGGTCGGCGTTCAGGCGCGGGTCGCAGTGGGTGTGATAGCGGTCGCCCAAGCTGGCCTCGCTGATCGCCTGGGCGCCGCCGGTGCACTCGGTCACGTTCTGCCCGGTCATCTCGATGTGAACCCCGCCGGCGTAGGTGCCCTCGGCCTGATGGACGGCGAAGAAGCCGCGCACCTCGGCCAGGATACGATCGAAGGGCCGGGTCTTGTAACCGGACGAGGACTTGATGGTGTTGCCGTGCATGGGGTCGCAGGCCCAGACCACCTTTTGCCCCGAACGCTTGACCGCCCGCACCAGGGGCGGCAAGCCGGTCTCGACCTTGTCGGCGCCCATGCGCGCGATCAGGGTCATACGGCCTGGCTCGTTCGCCGGGTTCAGTATCTCGATCAGGCGCACCAATTCGTCCGGGTCGAGGCTGGGGCCGCATTTCATGCCCAGGGGGTTCTGGACCCCGCGCAGGAATTCCAGATGGGCGCCGTCCGGCTGCCGGGTCCGGTCGCCGACCCACAGGAAATGGGCCGAACAATCGTACCATTGCCCGGACAGGCTATCGATACGGGTCAGGGCCTGCTCGTAATTGAGCAGCAGGGCCTCGTGGGAGGTATAGAAATCGGTCTCGCGCAGTTGGCTCACGTCGTCGGGGGTGACGCCGCAGGCTTTCATGAAATCCAGGGTTTCGTCGATCCGGGTCGCCAGTTCCTCGTAGCGCTTGCCCTGGGGGCTGCCGGAGATGAACTGCAGGTTCCACTGATGGACCTTGTGCAGATCGGCGAAGCCGCCTTGGGCGAAAGCGCGCAGCAGGTTGAGGGTCGCCGCCGCCTGATTGTAGGCGCGGATCAGGCGCCGCGGGTCGGGCTGGCGCGCCGCCGGGTCGAAGTCTATGCCATTGACGATGTCGCCCCGGTAGATGGGCAGCTCGACGCCGTCCTGCACCTCCATGGGCGCCGAGCGCGGCTTGGCGAATTGCCCGGCCATGCGGCCCAGCTTGACCACCGGGCAGGCGGCGCCGAAGGTCAGGACCACCGCCATCTGCAACATGACCTTGAAGGTATCGCGGATGTTGTCGGCCTGGAATTCGGCGAAGCTTTCCGCGCAGTCGCCGCCCTGAAGCAGAAATGCCTTACCCTCGGCGACCTTGCCGAGCTGCGCCTTCAGCCGCCGAGCCTCGCCGGCGAAGACCAGGGGCGGATAGCCCGCCAGGTCCCGTTCCACGGCCTCGACCGCCGCCGGGTCCGGATAAACCGGCGCCTGGCGGATTTCCTTACCGCGCCAGCTATGTGGCGCCCATGAATTCGTCATCTCATCCTCGCTGGTCCGCGCTCGCACGCTTGGCCCGTGGTTCTAGTCGGTTTGGCCATAGTTTTCCACAGGTAAAGCCGGGTGCCAAGCCATGGCCGGCCAGAGGCCAGGGATCAGAGGCCGGAGATCAGGGGTCAGGGCTACCGGACGGGCTGTCCAAGGGTTATGATCCCGGCCGTGCCCCTACCGCGAGGATATGGCCCCATGAGTGCTTCCTTATTCCACATGATCGCCGGCGCGCCGGCGCCGGTCGCGCCCTTCAGCCACGCGGTGGAGGCCGGGGGCTGGGTGTTTCTGACCGGCCAGATGCCGTCCGATCCGGACGACGATGCCGCCGCCCTGCCCGAAGGCGTGGAGGCGCAAACCCGCCGGGTCATGGATAACCTCAAGCTGGTTCTCGGTGGCCTCGATCTGGGCCTGGAACACGCGGTTTCGGTGCGGGTCTTCGTGACCGAGTTCAAGCGCGACTACGCGGCCATGAACGCGGTCTATAAAACCTACTTCCCACCCGATCGCCTGCCCGCGCGGACCTGCGTCGGGGTGACCGGCCTGGCCCGCGATGCCCTGGTCGAGATCGACCTGATCGCCCGGCGGCCTTAGGGCCTGTGGACAATAAGGATGCCGCCGCGGTTGGGCCAAAATGACGCGAGGTTAGGAGCGAGGACGCAGGACATGCAGCGCATATTCAAGGATGAGCGACGCGGCCTCGCGTCATTCTGGCCCAATCCCGCTGGGACGGGTCGTATTATCCCACCCGCCGCGTCGCGAACGGCTTGTGGGGGGCCTGCCACACGGCGCCGCCCGCTCCTAACGGGTGGGATAATCCGATCCCGCCTCGGCGGCATCCTTATTGTCCAC
>JAJFGL010000048.1 GCA_021776135.1 Kiloniellaceae bacterium | reverse complement strand
CAGCACCCCGCTTCATAACAACCCCATCAGACCAGCCTAACTGACCAATTCGACGCTCTGTCATGCTTCGCTCCAATCAATGAACTAACAAAATCATCGAATCACTATCTATCCCTTCGTGCAAAGGTCTCCATCCTGAGCCTGTCGAAGGACGTAACCACGGGACTGCCAAGCCACATGCGATTCCCCTGCGCTTTACGCGGGGCTTACGCCGTGAAAATATCCCGGCCATGACCATAAGCATCGCGCTTAGGCCCTTGGCGCCTGGAACCGGGCCGCCCGCCGGGACTGCGCTTCCCCTGGCCGGTGGGCCGCTTCATTTTACCCTCTGCGAGGCCGTGGCCCGCGAAGGCGCCCGCGAGATTTCCCGCAGTTGTATCGCGCCCGAGGAGATCCCGTCTTGGGCGGCGCGCTTCGGCCCCGAGGCTGTGGAACAGGCGCGCCGGCAGGCCGCGAATTTGAGCGCCCCGCGTCCGGCCTTCGCCGGCCTGGCCCTGGAGCGGCCGCGCCTCATGGGCATTCTCAACGTAACCCCGGATAGCTTTTCCGACGGCGGCGACCGCTTCGATCCCGGCCGGGCGGTGGCCGATGGATTCGCCATGATCGAGGCCGGGGCCGATATACTGGACGTCGGCGGCGAATCGACCCGGCCGGGTTCGGACCCGGTCCCGGAAGCGGAGGAACTGCGCCGGGTCGTGCCCGTGATCCGCGCCTTGTCCGATGGCGGGGCCCTGGTTTCCATCGATACCCGCCGCGCCGGGGTCATGGCCGCGGCGCTGGAGGCGGGGGCCGGAATTGTCAACGACGTGACCGCCCTGACCGGCGACCCGGACGGCCTGCCGCTGATCGCCGGGTCCGGGGCCTCGGCCGTCCTCATGCACATGCTGGGAGAGCCGCGATCTATGCAGCGCAAGCCGGTCTATGCCGACGCGCCGCTCGATATTCACGACTTCTTGGCGGCGCGGGTCGCGGTCTGCGAGGCGGCGGGGCTTCCCCGCGCCCGGATCGCGATCGATCCCGGTATCGGTTTCGGCAAGACCCTGGCGCACAACTTGGCGGTCCTGGATCGTCTCGCGGTCCTGCATGGGATCGGCTGCCCGCTGGTCTTGGGGGTCAGCCGCAAAAGCTTCATGGCCAAGATCGTACCCGGCGTAGCGCCCAAGGCCCGCCTGCCGGGGTCTTTGGCCGCGAATCTGGCCGGGCTGACGCGCGGGGTGCAAATCCTCAGGGTCCACGACGTGGCGGAAACCGCCCAGGCGCTCGCCATCTGGAGCGCGATCCAGGGCGATTGGGGGAAAGGGTGTTAATGCGTGGCAAACACCTGATATCCTATGCTGACGGCGCCATCCTAATTGTCAACAGGCCCTAAGATGCGCAAACTATTCGGGACCGACGGGATTCGCGGGACCGCCAATAGCGAGCCGATTACGGCGGAAACGGCCCTTGCCGTCGCCATGGCCGCCGGTGCGGAATTCCTGCGCGGCGATCACCGCCATCTGGTGGTGATCGGCAAGGACACGCGCCTTTCCGGTTATATGCTGGAGCCGGCCTTGACCGCTGGTTTTATTTCGGTCGGCATGGATGTGGTCTTGCTTGGGCCCTTGCCGACCCCGGCCGTGGCCATGTTGACCCGCTCCCTGCGCGCCGACCTTGGGGTTATGGTTTCCGCCTCCCACAACCCCTACCAGGACAATGGCCTCAAATTGTTCGGACCCGACGGCTACAAGCTGTCCGACGAGGTCGAACGCGCGATCGAGCAGCGTGTCGGCGGCAAGGGCGGCGGCGCCTTGGCGCCGCCCGAACACCTGGGCCACGCCGAACGGCTCGACGATGCCGCCGGCCGCTATATGGAATTCGTTAAATACAGCTTTCCGAAAGGTCTGCGCCTCGACGGCCTGAAAATTGTCGTCGATTGCGCCCATGGCGCCGCCTACCGGGTGGCGCCCAAGGTTCTCTACGAGCTGGGCGCCGAAGTGATCGCCCTGGGCGTGGCGCCGAACGGCGCCAACATTAACTCGGAGTGCGGGGCGACATCGCCCGCCGCCATGCAGGCGGCGGTGGTCGCGGAGGGCGCGGACTTCGGACTGGCGCTCGACGGCGATGCCGACCGGGTCGTGGTCTCCGACGAACACGGCAAACTGGTCGACGGCGATCAGTTGATCGGGCTCGTGGCCCGCTCGTGGCGGGAATCGGGCCGTCTGCGCGGCGGCGGGGTGGTGGGCACGGTCATGGCCAATCTGGGTTTGGAACGCTTTATCGAGGGCTTGGACCTCGATTTCGTGCGCACCCCGGTTGGCGACCGCTACGTGGTCGAGCGCATGCGCGACGGCGGCTACAACGTCGGCGGCGAGCAATCGGGCCACATCGTGCTCAGCGATTACGCGACCACCGGAGACGGCCAGATCGCGGCGTTGCAGGTCCTGGCGGTCCTGGTGGAGCGCGGCGGCCCGGCGAGCGAGATATGTCATGTTTTCGATCCCTTGCCGCAAGTTCTCAAAAACGTGCGCTTTAACGGCGGCGCGCCGCTGGAAGACGCCCGTGTTCTCGACGCGATCCATAAGGCCGAGCGGGTTTTGGGGACCGCCGGGCGTCTTCTGGTCCGCAAGTCCGGAACCGAGCCGGTGGTGCGGGTCATGGCCGAGGGCGAAGACGCGGCCCTGGTCGACAAGGTCGTCGCCAGCATTATCGAAACCATCGAACAGGTCTAAGCCATGCGCGGGCGGGTGTTGATCGCCGCCGGATCGGATTCCGGGGGCGGCGCGGGGATACAAGCGGATATCAAGGCGGTGACGGCCCTGGGGGGGTTCGCCGCCACGGCGATTACCGCCCTGACCGCGCAGAACACGCGCGGCGTTTTTGGGGTCCAGGGCGTGGCCCCCGAATTCATCCAACGGCAGATGCGCGTGGTGCTCGAGGATATCGGCGCCGACGCGATCAAGACCGGCATGTTGCACACCGCCGAGGTCATCGGCGCGGTCTGCGAGGTTATCGAGGCGGAGGCCGAAGACATGTACCTGGTGGTCGATCCGGTCATGGTCGCGACCAGCGGCGACTCCCTGCTCGACGCCGGGGCGGAAAAGGTCTTGGCCGAACGCCTAATCCCCCTGGCCACGGTCCTGACCCCCAATGTGCCGGAGGCCGAACGCCTGAGCGGCCTGACGATCGAAAGCCCGGACGACATGCGCCGCGCCGGGGATAAGCTTCTCGCCCTGGGTCCCGATGCGGTCCTGCTTAAGGGCGGGCACATAAAGGGCAAAAGCGTGATCGACCTTCTGATGACGGAGGACAGTGTCGAAACCTTCGCCAGTCCCCGGATCGAGACCCGCCACACCCATGGCACCGGCTGCACCCTGGCCTCGGCCATCGCCACCGGCCTGGCGCAAGACCTGCCTCTGAGCGAGGCGGTGGCGCGCGCCCGCGACTACCTGCACGAAGCCATCCGCACCGCGCCCGGTTACGGCGCCGGCCACGGCCCGGTCAATCACGGCCATACGGTGCGCGAGTTTCCCTAGGTTACCGACCTATTTTGCCGTCATCTTTCGCCGTCATCCCGGACTTGATCCGGGATCTTCTGGAGGTATCGAGTCTGGCCCACATAAAAGATCCCGGATCGGGGTCCGGGATGACGGCGGTTTGGCTTGATGTGAACCGGGCGTGCCCTAAAGCCACGCGGTCATCCTTCCGGCGGCCGGCTCAAGCCGTGTGATAGACCTCGGCTATTTGGCGGATGGTTTCTTCATCGAGGATTTGTATTTTACTGGCCTTGGCCGAAATCAGCCCGGCCTTGGCGAAGCCGGTCAGGGTTCGGCTGGTGGTTTCCGTGGTCAGTCCCAGGTAGTCGGCGATGGCCGCGCGGGTCATGGTCAGCTCCAGCAGGTCTTTCTCCTTGCCGCGGTCCTGTGCCTGCCGCGAGAGTTTGATGAGGAATGTCGCGATTCTTTCCTTGGCCGTCTTTCTGCCCAGGAGCAAGGCATGCTCTTCGGCTTCCACCAGTTCGTGCCTGGCGATTTCGGCCAGGCGATGTTCCATGATCGGGTGTTTCAAGAGAACCGCGTTCAACTCCGGCAGGGGATAGCAAAAAAGCTGGGTCTCGGTTACCGCCTCGACGCTATGGGCGTAGCATCCATTATCCACCAAGCCGATGAAGTCGCCGGGAAAAAAGAAACCGGTAATCTGACGCCGGCCGTCCGACATCAGTTTGTAGCTCATGACCGTGCCCTTGGTGACGCTGTAGATAAAGGCCCCGTGTTCGCCCTCGCCGAAAACCATCTGGCCCTTTTCGAAGCTGCGGTTGGACGCCACCGATACGAGGCTTTGAAAATCGTCCGTGGCGACCCGCGCGCCGATGGCGGCGTGGCGAATTGAACAAGCGCTGCAGGGTGCGTGCGGGCGAATATCCTGAGTCCGACGCCTTTGAGTCGCGGGGAGCCGCACGACATTGGAGACTGTAAGAGGCAAGTTATCCGTGCTCCTGGCGCCAAGCGATGTTTACATCTGTGGCATATCGGGAACGCGAGCGCCAATAGTCAAGGAGAATCAATGCAGTCAGGGCTCTAGGGCCTGTGGACAATAAGGATGCCGCCGCGGTTGGGCCAAAATGACGCGAGGTTAGGAGCGAGGACGCAGGACATGCTGAGCATATTCAAGGACGAGCGACGCGGCCTCGCGTCATTCTGGCCCAATCCCGCTGGGACGGGTCGTATTATCCCACCCGCCGCGTCGCGAACGGCTTGTGGGGGCCTGCCACACGGCGCCGTCCGCTCCTAACGGGTGGGATAATCCGATCCCGCCTCGACGGCATCCTTATTGTCCACAGGCCCTAAACCACCGTGCCAAGGGCTTCGGGCGGCTCGCTTTTCAAGAGTTCCGCCAGGATATTCACCGCGCGGTCCAAGGCGGCCATGTCCGGCGCGGCGCCGAAACACACCCTGATCGCGTGGGTGGCGTCCCGGCGCCGAATCGCGAAGGCATCGGCGGGGGTGATCGCGACACCCCGCGCGCGGGCTTCCGCCGCCAAGGTGCCGGCATGCCAGGGATCGGGCACGTTGAGCCAAAGATGCAGGCTGCCTTCACTACATTTCACGTCATGTTGGCCGAGGACATCCAGCACCCGCGCCCGGCGCCTTGCCATCTCGCGCCGCCGGGCCGCGAGAATACGCTCCGCGCGCCCATCTGCGATCCAACGCGCGCCGACTTCCACGGTCAGAGGCGCCGCCATCCAGCAGGCGGTGCGGACCGCGGCCGCCAGGCGTTCGGCCGCCCCGGCCGGTCCGGCGACGAAACCGAGCCGCAGGCCCGGCGCCACGGTCTTGGACAGGCTGGTGATATAATAAGATATGTCTGGCGCATAATATGACAGGGGCGGCGGCGCGTCTGGGGCGAGCAGGCGCATGATATCGTCCTCGACAATCGCCACCCCGTGACGGCGCGCGATTTCCGCGATGGCGGCCCGGCGTTCCGCCGGCATGGTCAGGGTGGTCGGGTTCTGAAGCGTGGGAACGCAGTACAAGGCCTTGATATCGCCGCTCCGGCACAGGGCGTCGAAGGCTTCCGGGATAAGACCGTCATCGTCCATGGCCACACCGTCGAGACGTAAACCGAGCAGGCGCGCGGCCAGCTTTATGCCGGGGTAACTCAGGGCCTCCGCCGCCACCCGGTCGCCGGGCCGGGTCAGGGCCGCCAGGGCCGTCAGCATGCCGTGTTGGGCGCCGCCGGTGACCACGATCCGGTCCGGGTCCACTTCCAGCCCGCCGAGGGCGAGCCACTTGGCGCCGGCGGCCCGGTGGGACCGGCGCCCGGCACAGGACTGATAAGACAGCAGGGACTGCAGCAAGCCCGTGTCGGCCGCGATCTCGGCCAGGGTTTCGCCCAAAACCCCGCCTTCCGCCGCCGGGGGCGGGAAGTTGAAGGTCAGGTCGATCAGGTTTCCCATCGCGTCCGGGGCTGGGGACATGAGGTTGCCAAGATCGCCCGAGGCCGCGCGAACATAGGTGCCGCGGCCGACTTCGCCGCCGATCAGCCCGCGCCGCTCCGCCTCCGCGTAGGCCCGGCTGACGGTTCCCACCGTCACCCCCATGCGCCAGGCCAGATCCCGGTGGGTCGGCAGGCGGTCGCCGGCATGAAAGCGCCCGGCCGCCACATCCGCCGCCAAGGCGTCGGCGATGGCCAGATAACGCGGGCCGTTGCGGGAGGCGAGGTCGGGAGCCCAGTTTGTCATGGTGACAATATTCCATTTGACCGGATTATCTTTAGGTCAATACAGTCAATATCAATCCATTCATGGTGTCAATCCGAATAGATTGGCGCAATGAATGCATACAATATACTTGGCACGGATGTAATTCAGTCATGCTCGTGGCCTTCGCGGCGGTGCCTATTCTGACCCCGGTGGTCCTGCTCCTGGTCTTTCGCCTTTCGGCGCTTTGGGCCGGGGCGGCGGGCTTGGCGGCCGCCCTCGCCCTGGTGGCCATGGTGCCGGATTTCGCGTTGGAGGCGGGCGGCTTGGGGCAGGCTCTCATGGCCGGCGCCCTCGTGACCTGGATGGTCGCCTACGTTTTGCTTGGCGGCATGGCTCTATACGAAGTCATGGGCGCGGCCGGGGCCTTGAAAACTATTGCCGCTTACGTGGCCGGGGCGGTGCCGGACCCGAGCCGCCGGGCCTTGATCCTGGTTCTCGGGCTTTCGGTGTTTTTCGAATCGGCGACCGGCTTCGGCATCGGCATCGTGGTCACGGCGCCGCTGTTCATGGCCTTGGGCCACCGGCCGCGCGATGCCGCCTTGCTCGCCCTGGCCGGGCAATGCGCGGTCGTCTGGGGCGCCCTGGCCGTGGGCACGGTGCTGGGCGCTGAGTTGACCGGCGTGCCTTCGTCGCGCCTGGGGGTTCTGGCGGTTCCGCTCTCTCTTCCCTTCATCCTGGCCTGCGGCCTGGCGGCGGTGGGATGGACCGCCGGATGGCCGAGGGCCCTGCGGTCCCTTCCCGAGGTCGCGCTCTACGCGGCGGTGCTGATGGGCGTTCTCATGGCGGCCAGCGCGGGCCTGGGGGTCGAGACCGCCGGCATGGCCGCCGGTTTGGCCGTGACCGCCCTGGGCCTGGCGATTTCCCGCTTCGGGCAAGCTAAGACGGCCAAGGGCCCGCCGGACGGCCCCGGCCTAAGCCGCGCGTTGGCGCCATTTGCAATCTTGCTTTTTGCATTACTTTCAACGCGCTTGATAGAACCGCTAGGATATTTGTTGCGGCACCTGGCCGTTCTTTCGGCGCCGGGGACCGGGCTAGAGGTGCCGCTTTTTTACAATCCGGGGTTCTGGCTGCTTGCGACTGCTGCTGTTTCAGTACCGCTCCTGGGGCTCACGCCGGGGCGCCTGGCGCCCCTCGCCGCGCCGGCCTTACGCCGCTGGTTGACCGCCACCCTCGCCGTCGCCGGGTTCCTATGTTTTTCCCAGATCATGATCGCCAGCGGTATGACCGTGATCTTGGCGGCGGCGGTGGCCGAGGCCGCCGGGCAGACCTATACCGCCTTGCTGCCCCTGGTTGGCGGTCTGGGTGGGTTCTTGACCGCGAGCAATGCCGGCTCGAACGCCATGTTCGCGGTGTTTCATGCCGCCATTGGCGCGCAACTCGATCTGCCCGCCGATTGGGTCGCGGCGGCGCAGAACGCCGCTGGCGCCAACACGACCCTGGCCTCGCCCGGCCGGGTTATCCTGGCGGCCACGGTGACCGGCATGATCGGGCGCGAGGGGGAACTCATGCGCCCGGCCTTGCTACTTGCCGCCATTGGCCTGGCGGGCACGGCTGCGGTGTTTCTAGGCGCAGTATATATTTAACGTAAGCAAGGAGTTAAACCTCATGGATATTCCGATTTATCAAGTCGATGCCTTCGCCTCCGAAGTCTTCAAGGGTAATCCGGCGGCCGTGTGCCCGCTTGAGGCTTGGTTGCCGGACGAGACCCTGCAAGCCATCGCGGCCGAAAACAATCTGTCGGAGACGGCGTTTCTGGTGGAACGCGGGGACGATTTCGATCTGCGCTGGTTCACCCCGGCGAGCGAAGTCGATCTTTGCGGCCACGCGACCTTGGGCAGCGCTTATGTCATCGCCAACAATCTAAAGCCCGGCGCCGACGCCATGCGCTTCCACACCCGTAGCGGCGTTTTGACCGTGGTTCGGGAGGGCGAATCCTTCACCCTGGATTTCCCGGTCCTGAAGCGCGAGCGCTTGGCGGACGATCCCGAAGTGGCCGCGGCCCTGGGCGCCGCGCCGCTTGAGATTTGGGAGTCCATGGATCTCATGGCGGTGTTCCGCGGCGAGGCCGATATCCGCGCCATGGCGCCCGACATGGCCAAGGTGGCGGCCTTGAACACACGCGGCGTCATCGTGACCGCGCCGGGTGAGGCTTGCGATTTCGTGTCGCGCTTCTTCGCCCCGCGACACGGCATTCCCGAAGACCCGGTGACCGGATCGGCGCACTGCATCACCACCCCCTATTGGTCCCAGCGCCTGGGTAAAACCAAGATGACCGCGCGCCAAATCTCGAAACGCGGCGGCGACTTAGTTGTCGAGGATAAGGGCGAGCGGATTCTCATATCCGGCCGGGCCGCGCCCTATCTGGAGGGACGCATCCGTGTCTAGCCGCCAGATCGTCATAGCACCGGCGAAGGGCGTCAAAGCGATGGCAGCGGTGCGCGGATTGTTTCTGGAATACCGGGAACACCTGGGCGTCGATCTCTGTTTCCAGGATTTCGACGAGGAACTGGCCAGCCTTCCCGGTTTCTACCGGCCGCCCAAGGGCGGCTTGTGGCTGGCCAGGGTTGATGGGAACCTAGCCGGCTGCATCGGTTTCCGGCCCCTGGAGAACGGCGACTGTGAGATGAAACGGCTGTGGGTCCGGGCTGACTACCGGGGTCTCGGCCTGGGCCGCAAGCTTGCCGTGACCTGCATCGGCGCGGCATCCATGACCGGCTACACCGCCATGTGCCTCGATACCCTGGCCTTCATGGCCGAGGCGCGGACCTTGTACGACAGCCTGGGGTTTCAAGAAATTCCCGCTTACTACGACAACCCGCTCGACGACGTGCGCTATATGCGGCTTGAGCTAGGGGCGCGCTCGACTTGATTTATTAGCCTCCAGTTGCGCGATCAGGCCGTGCACGTCGCCCAGCACCCAAAGATCGGCGACCAGGCCCTCGCGAAAGGTGAAATGAGCGCTGCCGTACCACTCGACCCTTAGGCCGCTCGGCTCGTAGCCAAGCATGACCGCCCGGTGCGTGCCGTGAAACAGCATCTTGGCGACCGCCCGCCGGTCTTGTTCCGTGGTTTCGAGGATATCGCAGACGAAGTCCGGCAAGGCCCGAACGACATCGTCGACATAGCCAGCGAATTGATCGTGTCCGACCAGCACCGGACCTAGCGATCCCCGAAAAGTGAAATCGGGATGAAAGATTTCGGGAATGTGGGTTTTATCGGCCTTGTTCCACATTTCGTCGTAGAACAGGCGGATGAGACCGGTTTGCGCCGTCATTGCTTCTGAGACTCCCTAAAACGGCCAGACCGCGAGGATGAGGGGCACCGCCACCGCGACAATCAGGATATCGAGCGGCAGGCCCATGCGCCAATAGTCGCCGAAGCGGTAGCCGCCCGGCCCCATGACCAAAAGGTTCGATTGGTGGCCGATCGGGGTCAGGTAGGTCGAGGAGGCGCCGACCGCGACCGCCATCAGGAAGGGGTCGATGCTGACCCCCGAGCCCTTGGCGATGGCGATGGCGAGCGGCGCCATGATCACCGCCGTGGCCGCGTTGTTCATGATGTCCGAAAGCAACATGGTCACGATCATCAGGCAGGCTAGAACCACCCAGGCCGGCACATGATCCCCCAGGATCAGAAGAGGCGCCGCGATGATTTGGGTCGCGCCGGTCGTCTCCATAGCCACCCCGACCGGGATCAGGGCGCCCAGAAGGATGATCACCGGCCACTCGATAGAATCGTAAAAATCGCGCGTATTGAGCTCGCGGGTCAGGACCAGGCCGATGACGGCGGCGGTGAAGGCAATCTGCGGTGGCATCAAACCGCCGGCCACCAGGGCAATACCGATGGCGAAGACCAGCGGCGCGGTCCAACGAACCTCGCGCCGGCCGAGCGAGATATCGCGCCCGGCGAGCGGCATGCAGCCGAGAGTCGCCAAGGATTCGGACATGGGCTCGCGCTCGCCCTGCAAGAGCAGAACGTCGCCGGCGGCCAGGCGGATCCGGCCCAGCCGCTCCGTGATCGGGGCGCCTTGGCGGGCCAGGCCGAGCAGATTAAGGCCGAAGCGCGCGTGCAGGCGCATGGATTGGGCGGTCCGCCCCTCCAGGCGCGAGCCCGGCGCGATCACGACCTCGCTTAGCATCACTCGTTCCGAGCGCAGGCTTTCAACTGACATCTTGGCGGCTCCGAGCGAGTCGAGCTGGCCCTCGTCGACCACTTTTTGAAGCGCCACCGGGTCTGCTTCCAGGATCAGGATATCGCCGGCTTGTAACCTCAAGTAACCCGAGGGCGCCAGCATACGGTCCTTGCGGCGGACCAGCGCGACCACCGCCACGTCGCCCTCGCCCAAGGCTTCCAGGTCGATCAAGCGGCGGCCCACGAAGGGTGAGTCTTCTTGCAGCCGCACCTCGGTGATGTAGTCCTCGATATGGAATAAGTTGCGGGCGTCCTCGATCGCCTCTCCGGATTCGCGCGCCGGCAGAAATCGCCAGCCTACGAACGAGATGAAGAGAACCCCGACCACCGCGACCCCGATACCGACCGGCGCGAAATCGAACATGGCGAAGGGCTCGCCGGTCTCCGCCATGCGCGCGCTGGCGACGATGATGTTGGGCGGCGTGCCGATCAAGGTGGTCAGGCCACCGAGCAAGGTGCCGAAGCTGAGCGGCATCAAAAGCTGGCTGGGCGGCCGCTTGGCCAGGTGAGCGCTATGCAGCGCAATCGGAAGAATAAGCGCCAAGGCACCGATATTATTCATGAATGCCGAACATACGGCGGCCAAACCCGTGAGCGCCAGGACCTGCGTATGCGGCTGCTGGGCGACCGCGCGCAGGAGCCGTCCGGCCGGTTCGACGATGCCGGAATCGCGCACCGCGCGCGACAGAATCAAAATCGCCGCGACGGTGATCACGGCCGGGTGGCCGAAACCGCTAAAGGCCGTATCCGCGGGCACGATGCCGGCCAGGACCGCGGCCAGGAGGGCGAGGACGGCAACCGCGTCGTAGCGCAGCCGGCCCCAGGCGAAGAGAACCAAGGTGGCCCCAAGTATGCCGAACAGCAGGCTTTGCGCGAGGGTCATACAGCACCCGTTTTCCGTGCGTCGCGGGGTCGCGTCGCGGGGTCCGCGTTGACGCACTGCAACACGATACCTATACCAAGTCTTATCGCATGAGCCCAAGCCAACCGAAGAGGATAATTCCATGAGCCTGGCGCAGCCTGGCGCGCGCCCGCGCAATCCCCACTTTTCCTCCGGCCCTTGCAGTAAGCGGCCGGGCTGGTCCCCGGACGCGCTTGGCGGCGGTTATCTCGGCCGTTCCCATCGCACCAAGGGCGGTCAGGCGAAACTCGCGGAGGTGATAGAGCGGTCGCGCGACCTCTTGGGCCTGCCGGCGGACTATCTCCTCGCCATCGTGCCCGCCTCGGACACCGGGGCCATGGAGATGGCGCTCTGGTCGCTGCTCGGCCCGCGCGGTGTCGATATGCTGGCCTGGGAAAGCTTTGGCAAGACCTGGTATACGGACGCAGCCAAGCATCTGCAACTACAGGACGTGCGCCTTTTAGAGGCCGAATATGGAGCCTTGCCCGATCTTGGCGCCGTGGACCCGGCGCGCGACTGCGTTTTCACCTGGAACGGCACCACCTCGGGCGTGTGCGTGCCCCATGGCGATTGGATCCATGCCGGGCGCGAGGGCCTGACCATCTGCGACGCGACCTCGGCCGCCTTCGCCATGGGCTTGGCCTGGGACAAGCTGGATGCCGTCACCTGGTCGTGGCAAAAGTGCCTGGGCGGCGAGGCGGGCCACGGCATGTTGGCACTCTCACCCCGCGCCGTGGCCCGCCTGGAAAGTCACGTTCCCGCCTGGCCCATGCCCAAGGTCTTTCGCCTGACCAAGGGCGGCAAGCTGAACCGGGAAATATTCGCGGGCCTGACCATTAACACGCCCTCCATGCTGGCGGCCGAAGATGCTCTGGATTCCCTGCGCTGGGCCAAGGAAATCGGCGGACTGCCGGTACTCATGGCGCGTAGCCAGGCCAATCTGGCGGCGGTCGCGGAATGGGTGGCGGCGTGCGATTGGGCCGATTTCCTGGCCCAGGATCCGGCCAGCCGTTCCTCGACCTCGATTTGCCTGGCCATCGCCGATCCCTGGTTTTCATCCCAGGCACGTGAGGCCCAGGCGGCGGCGGTCGATCGTATCGTCGCCCTGGTCGAGGGCGCGGGCGCGGGCCTCGACATCGGTCCCCACCGGGATGCCCCGCCGGGCTTGCGAATATGGGGCGGGCCGACGGTCGAGACGGCGGATATGGCGGCGCTCTTGCCTTGGCTCGACTGGGCTTACGGCGAAATGAAACAAGAACGCGCAGCCGCGTGACATGCCCAAGGTTCTAATCGCCGATAAGATGAGCGAACAAGCGGCCGAGGTCTTCCGCGCCCAGGGGATCGAGGCCGATGTGATCACCGGCCTGAAGCCGGCGGAATTGCTGGAACGCATCCCTGGCTACGATGGGATCGCCGTGCGTTCGGCCAGCAAGGTCACGGCCGAAATTATCGCCGCGTCTTCGCTCAAGGTGATCGGGCGCGCGGGTATCGGGGTCGACAATATCGATGTGGCGGCCGCGACCCAGCGCGGCATTGTGGTCATGAATACGCCGGGCGGCAATTCCGTGACCACGGCCGAGCATACCCTGGCGCTGCTCATGTCCCTGGCCCGGCAGATACCGGCGGCCGACCGCTCGACCCAGGCCGGCAAGTGGGAAAAATCCCGCTTCATGGGGGTTGAGCTGACCGGCAAGGTTCTTGGCATTATCGGCTGCGGCAATATCGGCGCTATCGTTGCCACCCGGGCCCTTGGCCTGCGTATGCGCGTGGTGGCCTACGATCCCTTTCTGAGCCCCGACCGGGCCCAGGACCTGGGGGTCGATAAGGTCGAGTTGGACGACCTGCTCGCGCGCGCCGATTTCATTACCTTGCATGTGCCGCTCACCGATCAAACCCGCGGTATTCTCAACGCCGAAACCTTGGCGAAAACGAAACCGGGGGTGCGCATTATCAATTGCGCGCGCGGCGGCTTGGTGGACGAGGCTGACCTCAAGGCGGCGATCGAATCGGGCCATGTGGCCGGCGCCGCCCTGGATGTCTTCACCGAGGAACCGGCGCGCGAAAATCCCCTGTTCGGCATGGACAACATCGTCGCGACCCCGCACCTGGGCGCCGCGACCACCGAGGCCCAGGAAAAGGTCGCCTTCGAGATCGCCGGGCAGATGGCCGATTACCTGCTGAGCGGCGCGGTGCGCAACGCCCTCAACATGCCGTCCCTGTCGGCCGAGGATTCGGCGCGCCTCGGCCCCTACATGAAGCTCGCCCATCAACTTGGCAGTTTCGCCGGGCAGCTTACCCGCAGCGGACTGAAGGGCATCTGCATCGAATACGAAGGCCAGGTCGCGGGCTTGAATTGCCGGCCCCTGACCCAGACCGCCCTGGCCGGGGTGCTGGCGCCGATTCTGGACAGCGTCAATATGGTCAATGCCCCGGTCCTGGCGCGCGAGCGCAACATCGACGTAACCGAGATGAAGCACGAGCGCGACTGCGACTATCAAACCCTGATCCGCCTGACGGTGACGACGGAGAGGGGCCCGCGCAGCGTCGCCGGCACCTTGTTCGGCGGCACCATGGCGCGCATCGTCGATATCAAGGGGATCGCGGTCGAGGCGGAGCTCGGTCCCTACATGCTCTATATCTCGAACGCGGACCAGCCCGGTTTGATCGGCGACCTGGGGCGGACCCTGGGCGACGCAGGGGTGAATATCGCGACCTTCCACCTGGGCCGCACGGAACCGGGCGCCGATGCGATAGCCTTGCTCGAAATCGACGGCGAAGTCCCGGCCGAGGTGCTGGCGCGGGTCCGCGCCCTGGCGCACATCAAGCAGGCCGTGCTTTTGAAGTTCTAGTGCGCCTGGCGAGGACGATCAGGCGGCGCACCCCCAGCATCGATAAGACAACCGCCGCGGTGAAGATATAAAGGCCCAGGTGTGTGGTCACCTCGCCGATGAGCGACACCTGGATCGCGACGATGGTGAGGGCGGCCAGGAAGACATCCAACATGGACCAACGGCTGAGCGCTTCCAGGCGGTCGAGGGCAGGGTGCAGACCATGATGCCCGGCGTCCACTCCATACCAAAGCCACAACGCCGCGCCTATCTTGAAGGCCGGAAAGACGATCGAGAAGATGGCGACCACGAGGCTGAGGAAGACCTGATCCTCGTGCCAGAGAACCGCGATGGCATCCAGGATCGAGAGCCTCTCGGCGAAGAAAACCAGCTTGCTGATGGTCATGATCGGCAGGCTCCAGCCGGCCAAAAGCATGAGCCCGGCGAGCGCGAAGCCCGGCCCCAACAGGCGGTCGGCGCCGGCCGCGCCGGCCGCGAGCGAGTGGGGATGGGGCAGGCCGGGTGTCATGGCGCGCACGATAGCAAGCCCCGCCCATCCGGGCGAGCGGCAAGCAAGGCACGGGGGAGAGGTAAAACTCATGATATCGCGCCGTCTGCGGGCAGGCTTGGATCGGCGCCCTGCGTCCTTCGACAGGCTCAGGATGAGGGTCTTTCTTTATGCCAAACACAGAAAAAGACCTCATCCTGAGCCTGTCGAAGGATACGGAGGTGGAACTTCCGTGCGCGGGGCCACGCGATTCGTATTTGAGTTTTCCGGGAAAATCGCTTTACTAGCGCCGGGTCATTTCCCACTGAAAGACTCATACCAAAGATCCTTGTTATTGACCCCTAGAGACGCATTACCAAGGTTTTCGGCTAGGAGCGTGGGCTGTAGCGATGTGGGTCATCGGAAAGCCCGCGCGACGCCGTCCGAAAGCCTTGGTAATGCGCCGTTCCGGTCGCGCGGGCGACCCGCCGGAGGGC
>JAJFGL010000047.1 GCA_021776135.1 Kiloniellaceae bacterium | reverse complement strand
CGAAGATACGGCGGGCGAGATCAAGGCCATCCTGGTGGTTCAGGTGGATACCGCCTCGGGCGTGGTGAACGACATCCCGGCCATCCGCAAGGCGATGGACGCGGCCGGTCACGGCGCCCTGCTCATGGTGGACGCGATTGCATCGCTGGCCACCATGCCGTTCGAGATGGACGACTGGGGTGTCGACGTTGCAATCACGGGCTCGCAGAAGGGCTTGATGACACCGCCGGGCTTGAGCTTCGTCGCTGCCGGAGAGAAAGCGCGGGCGACGCATGAGGATGCGAACCTGCGCACCAGCTACTGGGACTGGACCCAGCGGGAGGGCGAGCGGCATTACCAAAAATATTGCGGCACCCCGCCGGTACATATGCTCTTTGGGCTGCGCAAAGCGCTGGACATGCTACTCGAAGAAGGGCTTGAGCAAGTCTACCAGCGTCACCGCTTGCTGGCGGAAGCCACACGCCGCGCCGTCGATGTCTGGGCGCAAGGGGGCACCCTGGCCTTCAATATCACGGAGCGGGGGGAGCGCGCCAACTCGGTGACAACCGTACTCATGAGAGGCGGTGGCGAGCCCGGTCCGCTCCTTAATTATTGCGACGAGAAGTGCGGCGTCGTGCTCGGTATCGGGATCGGCGAGCAGGATGGCCGCGCCTTTCGTATCGCCCACATGGGCCACGTCAACGCCCCCATGATCCTGGGCACGCTAGGTGCCGTGGAGATGGGATTGATCGCGCTGCGAATTCCGCACGGCACGGGCGGCGTTCAAGCCGCCGTCGATTGGCTCGGCCAGAACGTTACCAGGTAACTCCCTAAGGACTTTGTCAAGTTAACCGGATTCACTACGGAAATCTCGGTAAATCGCCATTGGCTGCTATATGCAATTTCAATGGCTTAACCTCATGGATAAATGCCGAAAACAGCCTGCAATCAGTTAACTTGACAAAGCACTCAGCGCGGTCCGCGGCAGTCTGCGGGGCAAGATTCAGGAAATCGATCCTTCGCCATAGGCGCCGACCAAGAGGTCGCCACGGGCGAAACGGCCCAGATCGTAAGCGGATATATCGATGCTCCGTGGCTGGTCCAAAATCTCCTGCGCCAGCAGCATGCCTATGGCCGGGGCCAGCTTGAAACCGTGTCCCGAAAATCCGTAGTTGAGCGACAGGCCCTCTATGCCCGGCACCAGGCCAAGCACGGGGTTCCAATCCGGGGTGATATCGTAGGCGCCAACCCAGCTCGCGGTCAGCCGCGCGTCGGCGAAGCTGGGCATTCTGTGGCTCAACTGACCGCCTTGCAGCAGGATAAAGTCGTCAGGCAGGTTTCCGTCCAGGCCGCCTGGATCGGCGATGGGGCGGCCATGGTCCCCGGTTCCGACCAGCGCCACGCCGCCGCTCGCCGGGCGGAAGTACATTTTGTTAGCGGTGTTCAGATCCTTGACGATGGGATAGCGGCCGTCGTAGGCGGTATCGGCGGCGAAGGTCAGGACCGCGTGCTGGGAGACTTCAAGCCGCAGATCCAGGCCTAGCGGTTCCGCCAGAGGCCGCGACCAGGGCCCACAGGCCATGACCACGACCGGCGCCGATAGGGCGCCGTTCCCGGTTTCGACGCCGGTAACGCGATCGCCCGCGACACGCACCGCGGTTACGGCTTCATTGGTCCGCACCACGACGCCTTTTTTTCGCGCCGCGGCGAGAAAACTCATGGTCGTCTGGTAGGGATCGGCATAGCCGGAATCCGGTTCGTAAGCGGCGATCGCGATATCGTCCAGGAACAGATGCGGATGCTTTTCGCGAACTTCCGCCCTGCTCAGTTCCCAGGTCTCCGCGCCGACGCCTTGCTGGCCACGAAGCGCGATCCGCATGGCCTCCGCGCGCGGGCCCTCCGGCCCGAGGATCAGATAGCCGGTGTTGACGAAGCCGCTTTCCGCCTCGCCATATTCCAGCCAGTCCTTGAAGCCGGCGAATATCTCAAGACTTTTCAGGGTCAGCGCGGTGTTCGAAACCACCGAGTAATGGCTTCGAACGATGGCGCAGCTTTTACCCGTCCCGCCCTCGCAGGCTCCGGCCTGGTCGAGAACGCAGACCTTGAGTTTGCCGAACTTGGCCAGGTGAAAGGCGGTTGCGGCGCCAACGACGCCGGCGCCCACCACGATGGCGTCATAGTTTTCGGTCATGCCGCGTCCTCTTTTTGCAGCCGCATTCGTAGACCTTTGGGATCGAAGGCGGCCGAGGTTGTATATCCAACGATAGCACCCGCACGATAAACCGGCTCGTTTCCCAGGGGAACAGCGGCGCGGTTTTCCAGGATCACCGTCACCATGGCCGGGGTGGGGCCGCGGATGCGTATTGAGTTAGCGCAATATGGTGGTTCCCATTGACGTTTTCCCTGCCAACTGCCCCTCCCCCTAGCACGCAACTAGAACGCACACTCCGCTAGCGCTCGCGACGTTTTGCCACCATTTGCCCCTTCCGCCCCAACGTGCTCCACCTTTCCCGCCTCCCGCGGTACAAGACTAGAATGCTTACCCCATCATTTGCAGTTTCTGACGCATCTTTTTGCCCTCATGGCCAAATCGATGAGAAAGGTTTGGCGTATGCAAGCCGCTTTTTATAGGGTTCGATCTTGGCTCCACACATTATTTACGCCGTTACATTTTTTTAAATTTAGGTATTTCCTGAATGGTTGAGACGGTCGATTGCGTTGTCGTGGGCGCTGGGGTCGTGGGCTTGGCGGTTGCCCGCCGCTTCGCGCGCCAAGGCCGCGAGGTTCTGGTTATCGAGGCGGAAGCTGGCATTGGCTCGGGGATTTCTTCGCGCAATTCCGAGGTTATCCACGCCGGGATTTACTACGATCCGGGCACGCACAAGGCGCGGCTTTGCCGGCGCGGCCGGGATTTGCTGTACGCTTTTTGCGATGACTTTCATGTCGGCTACCGGCGTTGCGGTAAGCTGATTGTCGCCACGGAGCCGGCGCAACTGGACACCCTGCGGCAGCTCATGGCGCGCGGCGCGGCCAACGGGGTCGAAGACCTCGCGCTACTCACGCGGGATCATGCAGCGGTCCTGGAGCCGGATATCGCGTGCTTGGCGGCGCTCCACTCCCCCTCCACCGGGATTGTCGATAGCCACGCCCTCATGATCGCCTTGCAGGGCGATGCCGAGGCCCATGGGGCGGCGATCGCGTTTTCCTGCCAGGTCCGGGCCATGACGCCCACCCCCGAGGGCCTTAGGCTGGATATCGCCGGCGCCGGGGACATGGAGATCGCCGCGCGCAGCGTCGTCAATTGCGCCGGGCTGGGCGCGATCGACTTGGCGCACAGGATAGAGGGACTGGCGAAAGCGCACATCCCCAGCCAAAGACTTGCCAGAGGTAACTATTTCCGCCTGGCGTCCCGCGCCCCCTTCCAAAAGCTCATCTATCCAGCCCCGGAACCGAACGGCTTGGGCGTCCACTTTACCTTGGATCTAGGTGGGCAAGCGAAATTCGGGCCGGATGTGCAATGGATCGAGGATCTCGACTATGGCGTCGATGCCAGCCGGGCCGGGGCCTTCTACGACCGGATACGCAAATACTGGCCGGGGCTGGAAGACGGCAGCCTTCAGCCCGACTATGCCGGTATCCGGCCCAAAATCGCGGTCGATGGGCAAGTGCAGACAGATTTCATGATTTGCGGCGAAGATCGGCACGGCATCGAAGGCTTGATAAACCTTTTCGGCATTGAATCGCCGGGATTGACCTCCTCCCTGGCGATCGCGGAACTCGTGAGCAGCTTGGCGGCCGTCGAACGCTAGCGCCCTTTCCGGCCATACGGACCCAAGTACAGGCCCCTTGCCCTCATGGACAAGGGGCCTTTTTCGTTCGATCATGCTGCCCATGAAAGAAGCCAAGGACACGATCGCCGGTATTATCGATTTCTGCTTCGTGGCGGGGCCGGCGCAGCGGTGGTTCGCCAAGGATCCGGCCTTCGACGCCGAGGTCTTTTCGCGCCTGTCTGCTTTGCACGTCGCCGCCGTGGCCGGGGAATTAGATTCCTGGCGCGACACCGCCGCCGGCTGCCTCGCCTTGTGTATTCTGCTCGATCAGGCGCCGCGGAATCTGTTTCGCGGCGATCCGCGATCCTATGCCAGCGACGCCGCGGCGCGGGCGGCCACCCGGCACGCGCTGGAACGGGGCTTGGATCTGGACCTGCCGCAGGAACAACGGGTGTTCTTGTACCTGCCCCTTGAACATAGCGAGGACCTTGCGGATCAAGAGGACTGCATAGGGCTGATGAGCGTGCTCGACGAGAACCCGGAGTGGGCCGCCTACGCACGCCAGCACCGCGATATCATCGCGCGTTTCGGGCGTTTTCCGCACCGGAACGCCATCCTCGGCCGCGCGAGCACGCCGGAAGAGGCGAAATTTCTGACCCAACCCGGATCGTCGTTTTAACGCTCCCATGTCCAATCGCCTGCGCATCGCGACCTTCAACCTGGAAAGCCTGGACGACGGACCGGACGTGCCGACGCCCTTGGAGGTGCGGATCCGCGTTCTCCGGCCGCAATTGCGGCGCCTGGACGCCGATGTGCTGTGTCTGCAAGAAGTCAACGGCCAGCGGCCCCCCGGCGACGGGCCGCGCCGGTTATTGGCGCTCGACCGTCTGCTGGCGGAAACCCAATACGCGGACTTTCACCGGGCCCATACATCGCGGGTTTCCGGGCCGGCGCCCAAGCCCGGCGCGGCGCGCGGCGCGGATGCCGTGCATAATCTGGTTATTCTCAGCCGCTACCCTCTAGACGGCAGCCAAGAGCTTCGCCACGATCTGGTCGCGCCGCCGCGCGTTCACCTGGCAACGGCGCACCCGCCCGCGCAAGCCAGTGAAAGCGTGGAATGGAACCGGCCGATTCTCCAGGTTTCCATCGGCTTGCCGGCTGGACGCCTGCTTCACGTTCTCAACCTGCATCTGCGCGCCCCCCTGGCGGCGCCGGTTCCAGGCCAAAAGCTAGATGCTTCGACCTGGCGCAGCGTCGCCGGTTGGGCCGAGGGTTTCTACCTCGCGACCCTGAAGCGTGCCGGCCAGGCCCTGGAGGCGCGGCTGCTGATCGAGCGGCTGTTCGACGCCGAAGCGGAGCCCCTGATCGCGGTTTGCGGCGACTTCAACGCCGAGGAACGGCAAACGCCGCTACGCATCCTTCGCGGCGATACCGGCGATACCGGCAACCCCGGTCTCGCCTCGCACACCCTGATTCCGCTCGACGCGGCCGTGCCTGACTCGCGGCGCTATTCGGTCATCCACAGCGGCCGCCCGGCCATGCTCGACCACGTTCTGGTCTCGCGCGCGCTCTTCGCCCGCTACCGGGAACTCGAGGTTCTGAACCAGGGCCTGGAGGATGAGACGATTGAGGGCGGCCCGCGATCCCATCACGCGCCCTTGGCCGCGGTTTTCGATTTAGATTAAGGCAAGGCGCCGTGCCGCGTGGCAGAGTCGTATTGTTACGAACGTTTCAATGTGTTTTAATTTAGCTTTCAGACGGAATTATCCGTCTGCAAATAGCTGACTAACATGGAGAAGGTATTGCAATGTTGAAATTAGCGAAGGTTATCGTGCCACTGTCCGCTGCGCTGTTGTTAAGCGCCTGTAGCGGTTTTCAGCTTGAAAAAGCACAGATGGCGACGCCGTCGGGGTCGAATTTTAACACGGGACTCTACAATGGGTATCTGGACTTGGCCAATTCCGAATTCCGGGAAGCCGACTATGCCGATTCGGATACCTTCGCGAACCGGGCGATGGAAGCGGCCTCGAACAAGTCGGTTCAGCCGGAAGCCATAGATATGCGCCACCTGCCCGCGGATAAGGTCGGCGAGCTGACCAGCGCCCGCGCGGACTTGGTCGCGGCGCTTGGCGCCGGGGCAAGCGGACGCATGCCGGCCGAGGCGGCCAACGCACAAGTCATGTTCGACTGCTGGATGCAGGAGCAGGAAGAAAATATCCAGCCCAAGGATATCGCGGCCTGCCGCACCGGCTTCATGGCCGCGCTTGCCAAGATCCAGGAAAAGCCGAAGCTTGCCGCGAAGGCCCCCGCCCCGGCCCCTGCCATGCCTGGGCCGTATGTGGTGTTTTTCGATTTCGACGATGACAAGCTGACGCCGAACGCGAAGACCGTACTGGCGAAGGTGGTTCGCGATGCCAAGACAGCCAAGGTCACTAAGGTCATGGCCAACGGGCACACCGACCTTGCGGGACCTCAAGACTACAACACCGGGTTGTCCATGCGCCGGGCCAATGCCGTTATGTCCTACCTCCTCGAAAGCGGGCTCACCAAGGGTAAGATTTTAACCGATGCCTTGGGCGAGAGCACGCCGGCCGTTAATACCGGCGACGGCATGAAAGAGGGCCGCAACCGCCGTGTGGAGATTAACTTCGCCAAATAAAGCGAATAAGGCCCGCCCCGCCGCTGTCACAGGCGGTGGGGCGGTTTTTTTCACGACTCCTTGGCGGTAATCTCACCGTAGGAAATTTCAATGACCTCGATCGGCTCCGGGCCGTTCGGGGTACGAACCTCAAGAGTATCGCCCACTTGCGCCTTCAGAAGCGCCCGGGCAATGGGTGAAATCCAAGACACCGTTTTGACTTCCTCGTCCTTACCTCCGCTTTCACCGCGCGTCTCATCCACGCCCACGATGCGCACCCTGCGTTCCACGTCATTCCCATCGGTGTAGGTCACGGTCGCGCCAAAAAAGACCTGGTCGTGATTGGTTTGGCGGGCCGAGTCCACCACGTGGGCGATCTCCAGGCGCTTACGCAGGAAACGGACCCGCCGGTCAATCTCACGCAGACGCTTCTTGCCATAGATATAGTCGCCGTTTTCCGAACGGTCGCCGTTGCCCGCCGCCCAGGAGACAACTTCGACCACCTTGGGACGTTCAACAGTCCATAGCTCTTGAAGCTCGTCTTTGAGCCGCGCCAGGCCCTGGGGGGTGATGTAGTTCTTCATGCCCGCGGGCAGGAAATCGGGCGCCTCGGGCTCGTCCTCGACCTCGTTATCGGTTTCCTTGGTGAAGGCTTTACTCATGGCTCCCGCCGCTTCGATCGCGCGGCTTGGAACCGGCGGCGGCCAGATCCTGGCGTTGCGCCAGGTCCAAGCCTCCGGCGCCGCGAATATGCAAATCGCGCTGCGGGAAGGGTATCTCGATATTGGCTTCGCGGAGCGCGGCGTCGAAGGCTAGGCACAGATCGCTGGTGACCTGGACACGATTTGCGATGTTGCCGATAAAGCCGCGCGCCTCCAGATCGAGGGAACTCTCGCCAAACCCGAGGAATAGGGTATAGGGCTCGGGCCAGGGCTGGATCTGATCGTGGTTGCGTAGGCATTCCGTCAGGATTTCCATGGCTTGTTCGACGTTCGAGCCGTAGGCGATACCGATCGGGATTTCGACCCGGCCATAGCGATTCTTATGGGTCCAGTTGGTGACCGCGCCGGTGATCAAATCGCTGTTGGGCACCATGATCGAGGCGCGCTGGAAGGTCTCTATCTCCGTCGCTCGGACGTTGATCTGCTTGACCGTCCCCTCGTAGGCGCCGACCACGATCCAATCGCCAACCTTGATCGGCCGCTCGACGAGCAGAATCAGGCCGGAGACGAAGTTGCTGATGATCGCCTGAAGCCCAAACCCGATGCCGACCGAAAGCGCGCCGGCGATCAAGGCGATGTTGGAAAGGTCGAGGCCGATCGCCGATATGGCGAGCATCACCGCGATCCCCAGGCCAATGTATCCAAAGCCGGAAGAGAGGGAGTTCTGAACCCCGGTATCCAGATCGGTTTGGGGGAAGACATGGGTCGTCAAGATGCGCTGCGCGGCGCGAGTCGCGGTCATGGCGGCAAGGAAGACGAAAACGGCGATGACGATGTCGATGAGCGAGATGGTGACGTTGCCGACGGTTATTTCCTGCAACGCGCTCCGCGACCAGGCATAGATATCTTCACCCGGCACACCCCAAACGATCAGCAAGATTACCGCGCCGCCGAGCTTGATGAAAATGTCCAACAACGCCCGCAGCCAGAACTTGTAGCGCTGCCGTTTCTTGTGCGGGATAGCAAGCTGAACCTGCACGAGCGGCGCGCGTAGCGCGGCCCCGATCAGTTCGCGAAGCAAGCCGCGGGTCAAGAACAGAATGCCAATCACTATACCGCTGGCGGCCAGATTTTCGAATATATAACGGCTGAGATTTGCGTAACCGCCTAGCGCGCTTGCAATCGCGCCAAGCGCCAACAGGCCGATAAGCCGGCGTAACAGCGGCCAAAAACGCCAACGCGGCGCCCTTTCGGCTTCGCCGGCTTCGGGGACGCTCACGGCGGTCGCGCTTGGACCCTCTTCCTCCCAGATCCACAGCTTGCCTTGGATGAGAAGCAGAATGCCGAAGGCTTCCATGGCGCTTATGACCAGCGTGTAGAGCGAGGTCAGTGGATCCGAAATATCCATCTGGCGCGCCGAGACGATAAGAAATATATCGGCCGCGAACACCGCCGCCAGATACACGATCCGGCGGCTGATGGTTCGGGCGTGCGCGGCGCTGAAGGGGAGCACGCGCCATGCCGGAAGTTCGGGCGACAGGACCGCCCGGGACAGCGCCCAAGCCAATATAACCATAATGGCCGCAAAGCAGGCCGCAATCGCCATCTGAGCGAAGAGCCCGGTCATCAGGCTCGATTCGGAATTGGCCCGCACAACAATCACGACCAGGAAAACGGAAGGCACGATACCCTGGGCCAGTCCCTCCGCTATGGCGCCGGTCAGGCGGCGCATATAACTCGGATGCTGGATTTGCGGATCGCGCCCGAAAAAGCGCAATAGGGCCCGGCGCAGAAACCAAGCCAGGATGATCGCCGGTAGAAGAACCAAAGCGATGCGGGAGCCGAAGAGCTGCCTTTGGTCCGCGTTCAGTGTCCGCCACCAGGCCGCCGGCGCCTTGGACATAAGGGCCAAGGAATGGAAGAACTCCGGCACCGCCTCGGCAAGAGTGCTCGGCACGACAGGCAAGGGGAAGGCCTTGATCAGAAGTCCGATCGAGCGTTCCAGGGTCAGATTGTGGATCTGTAACTTCAGATCCTTGATCCGGGTCGCGGTTAAATCGGCCTGCTGGATACGCGCCTCATAGGCAGCGATGTCTTCCGCGATCTTCTTTCGCTGCGCTTCAATTTCCGGCGCTTCGGGTTGCGCCCCCTCTTCCGGCGCGGGGCCGAGCGAGTCGAGTTGAACCCGCAAGGGTTCGAGCGATTCGTCCGCGCCGCTACGTAGCTGTTGCGCTTGCGTGTCGATATCGCTGAGCGAACGCTTTAGCTCCTCCGCCCGGTCTGGGTCGATTTCGCCCCGGCCTATTTCCTGCCCGATGGCATTGAAAGCCCGCTCCCACTGTTCCACCACGGCGCTGAACGGCCGTTGCGGCTTCGCGAACTGCGCCGCCGTATCGGGAAGCATGAGGAACAGGCTAAGCAGGCCCAAAAGGCCGGCGGCAAGAAAACGTGGCAAAGTTAAATTCCCGTAATGGTCAAACGTCCAAGACACTCTATCACGCTCTAGCCGCTTCGATAGGGGGGTGCCCCGCCCTCCAAGTCAAAGCGGAAGGTATATAAAAAAACATGGAAAATCTTCGCGCGCCGTGAGAAATACCAAGCATGCCCGGTTTTGTGCACACGCGCGGCGGCGCACGCCTTCCCAGCTTGGCCGTCGCTTTCGCCGCCCTTGCCTGGGGCCTGTGGTGGATCCCGGTCCGCTGGCTGGCCGAGGGCGGTTTACGCGGCGACTGGGCGAGCTTGGCGATATTTGGGGTAACGGCGGCGGCGATGATGCCGTTCATCCTGACGCGCTGGCGCCGCTTGAGATCGGGGGGCATGGATCTGCTGTTAAGCGGCGCCTCCTTTGGCGTCATGATGGTGTTATGGAACCACGCGGTTCTTATCGGCGAGGTCGTGCGGGTCGTTCTCCTGTTTTATCTCGCGCCGGTCTGGGCGACCCTTCTGGCCGCGGTACTGCTACGCGAAGCGGTCGGCCCCTGGCGGATGCTCGCCATGGCCCTGGGCTTGAGCGGGGCGGCGGTGATTCTGGGCTTCGAGGGCGGCTGGCCCATGCCGCGATCGGCGGCCGACTGGCTCGGCTTATTATCCGGCGCCCTTTTCGCCCTCTCGGCTACTTTGGCGCGCCGCTCGGAAAACGTGCCTGGCTTCGACAAGACTTGTATTTCCTATATCGCGGCGGCTTTGTTCGCGTTGTTTCTGGTTTGGATCGACGCCACCCCAGGGCCCAGCGGGGCCGAGATCGTCGCCGCCTTGCCGCTGGTTCTGGCAACCTCCATTTGTTTTATTCTGCCGGCGACCTTGTTGGTTTTTTGGGGCGCCGCGCGGCTCGATCCCGGCCGGGTCGCGATTCTGCTTCTGCTCGAGCTGATCGCCGCCGCCATGGCGTCTGCGATTCTGACCCAGGAACCCTTCGGCTGGCGCGAGGCCGCCGGCTGCGGCCTGATTCTTCTCGCGGGTCTCGCCGAGGCGGCGCCGGATTTACGCGCCGCGCGGCGGCCATGAAGCACTTGGAGTCCGCTGCTGGTTTATGTTATCGATTTCTTCACGGATGAGACGGCATTAAGCCTGTCTCATGAGAGGTTCGATCATGCTGAAACGCGAAGATCTGCGACGACGACGTCGAAGCCCGCGCGGCCCGCAAGACGCGGGGCGCGCGTAACGGGCGGCTGTCCCGCGTTCGCGCTTTAAGGGAAGGCCGGTCCCGCCCGCGACTTTCGTTGCACCCCCGCGGCCCGGCGCTACATCCGGGTTCCAAACCGGACCTCATCCCATGACCTTCCAGATTCTCGCCGAGCGGCCGGACGATGCCGCGCATATCGATCCCCTTCTCGATCTGACCTTCGGCCTCGGCCGTAAACGGAAAACCGTCCATGGCCTGCGCGACGGACTGCCGCCGCTTCCCGGCCTGTGCTTCGCGGCGGCGGCGCCCAGCGGCGGCTTGCTTGGCAGCTTGCGGTTTTGGCGGATCGGCATCGGCGATCGAACGGCGGCGGTCCTGCTGGGGCCGCTCGCGGTCGAGCCGGCCCTGCAAGGCGCCGGGATCGGCCATGCGCTGGTGGCTCATGGCCTGACCGAGGCCAAACGCCTGGGCGAGCGGATCTGCGTGGTGGTCGGCGCGCCGTCTTATTACCGGCCCTACGGCTTCACCGGGGCTGTTCCGGCCGGCCTGGTCCTGCCCGGCCCGGTCGAAGCGGAACGCTTTCAGGTTCTCGAACTCGTGCCAGGGTCGCTCGGCTACCCCGGCGGTTCGATCCGGCGGGCGGTTCGCCTCACGGTATGAGGCGGCGTTATCTTATTGTATGGGATCAATATTTCCTATTTTCGCGTTTTCCCTTAGGGTGAAGACCCCGTAAGCTTGGGCGGCAATCTCTTACGAGTATCTAGCCGTGACCAGCCAGCCTGTATCGACATCCGACCCCCGCGCCGGGGTCTATCCCATCCTGCGTTTGGTCGCGGCGCTTCTGCTGATGACCACCAGCGGTTCCGCCATGTTCGGCGTCATCGTGGTCTTGAAGCCGGTCGGGCTGGAATTCGGGGTCAGCCGGGGCGCCGCCTCGCTGCCCTATATGGCCTACATGCTCGGTTTCGGCTTTGGCGGCGTCGTATTTGGGCGGGTCGCGGATCGTTTCGGCGTGATGGTGCCGGCCCTGATCGCAAGCTTTTCCTTGCCGGGCGGTTTCTATGCGGCGGCGCACGCCGAGACCCTGTGGCAATTCTGCGCGGCCATGGGTTTACTGGCCGGGTTCCTGGGCGCCTCGGCAACCTTCGCCCCGATTGTTTCAGACATCTCGCACTGGTTTGTCCGGCGCCGGGGCCTGGCGGTCGGTATCGTCATTAGCGGCAGTTATTTCGCCGGCGCCATCTGGCCGCCCATCTTGCAGCATTTCATCGATGCCAACGGTTGGCGGGACACCTTCCTCGGCTTCGGCTTCTTCGCCCTCTGCGTCATGCTGCCGCTTAGCCTGTTCCTCTACCGCAAGCCGCCCATGGCGCCGGAAACGGCCGCAAGAGATAAGCTTGCCCAACCGGGCCGCCCACTCGGCTTCAGCGCATCGGGATTGCAGTGCCTTCTCTGCGCGGCCGGGATCGGCTGCTGCGTCGCCATGGCCATGCCCCAGGTCCACATCGTTCCCTATGCCACGGACCTCGGTTTCGCGCCCGCGCGCGCCGCCGAGATGTTGTCCCTGATGCTCGGCTTCGGGATCGTCAGCCGCCTGACCTCGGGCTGGATATCCGACCGCATCGGCGGCTTGAACACCTTGCTCTTGGGATCCTTCCTGCAAGGTTGCGTGCTGGTCGCCTTTTTGACCGGCGAAACCCTGACCGCGCTGTATCTGCTGTCTGTTGCCTTCGGCCTATCCCAAGGCGGGATCGTGCCGTCCTACGCCATTATCATCCGCAGCTATTTTCCATCGCGCGAGGCCGGTTGGCGTATCGGCACCGCCTTCCTTTTCACCATTATCGGCATGGCCCTTGGCGGCTGGATGGCCGGCGCCCTCTACGACCTGACCGGCTCCTACACGGTGTCGTTCCTGAACGCCATCGCCTTCAATGTGTTCAACATGGCGATCGCGGGAAAGCTGTTGATGCGCGCGAAGGCGCAGGCGCGGGGATTGGCCGCTGCGCGGAGTTCCTAAGGGGAGTTCTCTGCACTGTGCGAGATTTGGCGCAAGGATCGGATTTTGATACCGCTCCTTAGCAAAACGAACAAGCCGGGGACGATCATGAGCCCAAGCGTGAAAACATTGATGAAGAGGATCATCGCGAGCGCCGCTTCGTCCGCAACGACGAGAAGCTGCAAGGCATAACCGGAGCCGATGATAAAGCCGCCGGGGATGCGGACGAAACGCGCGAGCACGAGCGAGAACCCGGCAAAAAGAAATAGAAAAAGATATTCCCATCCGCCCAGGATCACACCGACAGCCAAGCCCGCCCAGATGAAGTGCGACGCGGCGATCCCCTTCATGGCGGCGCTTAGAAAAAGGATTGCCGCCCGCCGCCAGGTCTCGCGCGGCCAGAGAATACCGTCGGAGATGGCATGGCGGATATTCTGGAATCTTTCTCCGCCCTTGGATTCGATCCAATCGATGGCTTTTGCCAGCCAAGACACGCCGCCGCGAAACCGGCCGCGGCCCATGAACAGCACGCAAAGCAGCCCCCCGAATAGAGCGAGGTTGATAAGGCCGCCGACCAGTAAACCCAAACGCAGGTTTCCCTCGACCTGGGGAAGTACACCGAAGACCGCCACCGAAGCGGCAATGAGCGAGAAGATGAGGCCGTCGATAAATCGATCGATCGCGGCGGTCGTGATCACGGCGGCGAACCGCAAGCCTTCAAGCCGCGCGACGATCCAAGAGCGAACCAGCGGACTGATCCCCAAAGGCACGAGAAAGTTCGCGCCGTAGCCGGCGAGGATCGAGCCGAAAAGACGGAAAGCGGAAACCGGCTTTAGATCGTAGAGAATGTGCCGCCACTTGAACCCGCGCAGAAACTGCTCGCCGAGGATCGTGAGGCACAACACCGCCAGCCAAACCGGATTGGCGGACGCAAGAATCATAAGAAAGCGGCCGCCGTCGAGATCGCGGTAAAGAAAGAACGCGATAAACGCGGAGATGAGACCTCCGAGTAGCGGGAAAAGCCAGTGCAGAAGCGCGGTTCTCATCTGTGCGATCCATGGCCTTGGTGGTATTCGAAATTCGCTCTCCAAAGTCGCGCGATAAACGGCGGCAAGCGTCAATCGGGCTGTCGTGGCAGCGTTCCGCCCTATCTTCCCTCCCGGAACCAGGCGAAAAGACTGGCGCCCAAGACCAGGATCAGGACCGCGAAGGCAGGCAGCAGCGGGGTTTGCTCGACCCCGGTCACGACATATTCCCGCTTCGCGGCCAGGCCGATCCAGCCGCGCCCGAAGCGGTCGCGATTGGCATTGACCTTTTTGATTTGCGGCAGGTTGCCACCGGCCAGGCGCACCGCCGCGCCGCCGCTTTCCTCGATCAAGGGCCTGAGGATATCGGCGCTGGAGCGGGCATCCTCGAACTCGCGTGGGTTGATCGGGCCGGCGGCGGCCAAGGCCGTGCGCGCGCCATCGTCGATCCGGTAAAGACCCATGGCCTCGATCGGGATGCTGACGCTGGCGCGCCCCGACCGCCCAGGTTCTAGCGTAACTTCGCTAACCTCGCCGTTGGGCGCGGTCACCTTGAGCGTGCGGGTTTCAAGGTTCAGGGAACGGCGGACGATATCGAGCTGTCCTCCAACCACGCTGGCGCGCAGGGTTTCTTCTTCCAGGTCCGGTTCGCGCATCAGCCAGTGGGAAATGCGGCGCAGCAGTTCCGCCTGGGGGCCGCCGCCTTCGAAACCGCGCGACCACAGCCACATGTGATCGCTGGTGAGCTGCGCGACCCGGCCCTTGCCGACCCGGTCGAGGATCAGCAAGGGCCGGTCTTGCACTCCCTTCATCACCACCTGACCCCGGCGCACATCGGTATCGAGCTGACGGAACCAGCGGCCCCAGCTTGGCGCGCCGCCGTCTTCTTGATCCGGATCGCCGGCGCCAGTCAATTCGCTGGTCACGGGATGGCGGGTGCCCAAATCGGTCACCCGGGGGCGGAAACCTTGCTCGAACACGGTGCCGGTCGGCTCCCCCGGCAGCACCCGGCCAAGGGGCGTCCGGTACAGGGATAGGGGCGTGGCGAAGCTGGGCCCGACGGCCTCAAGCAAGGCGCCGCCCGCGTCCACGAACCTGGCGATGTTTTCCAGGTATATGCTGGGCAGAACCCCGCGCCGGCGGTAGCGGTCGAAAATAATCAAATCGAACTCATCCAGCTTGACCTCGAACAACTCACGGGTCGGAAAAGCGATCAGGGACAACTCGCGTATGGGCGTGCCATCCTGTTTCTCCGGCGGGCGCAGAATCGTGAAGTGAACCAGATCGACGGAAGGATCGGATTTCAAGATATTGCGCCAGGCGCGTTCGCCCGCGTGAGGCTCGCCCGATACCAGAAGCACGCGCAAGCGGTCGCGCACGCCATTGACCACCACAGCGGCGCGGTTATTGGCCAGGGTCAGTTCCCGCGGGCCGGCCTCGACTTCGATCTCGAACACGCTGGGCCCGCGATGCTCGAGGTTGAAGGTAATTTCCTGCTTCGTGCCGACCAGCACCTGTATTTCCTCGGCCGGGGCGCCGTCGCGGCGCAGGGTAACGCGCGCCAGGGCGGTCGAGCCTTTGGGATGATCCTCGACCGTGACGGTCATGGTTTGAGGACGCCCGACGATGCCAAAGCTCGGCACGTTCTCAATCACCAAGCGGCGGTCGCGCTCGACCTCTTCGCCAGTCAGCAGAAGATGCAGCGGCGCGTTCAGACCGAGGGCCTCCAGGCTATCGGGCGCATCGTGAATTTGTCCGTCGCTAATCACCAGGACGCCGCCGACCCTTTGGCGCGGCACCTTGGCCAGGGCCTCGCGCAGGTCCGCGAACAGCCGGGTGCCGTCGGTGCCGATACCGGCGCCGGCGCGCACCACGCGGACCTCGGTCGCCTCCAGGTTCTCCAGCGCCGCCAAGACGTGGGCAAGCGCGGCCTCGCTTTGACCGGGGCGCGGTTCGATCTCCTGGCTCGCGCTCTCGTCGATGACGACCAGGGCGATATCATCGAGCGGCTGACGCTGCTCCTCGACCAGGGAGGGATTGGCCAGGGCCAGAAGCAGAAGCGTGAAGGCCAGCGCCCGCCACCTGGCGCCGCGCGCGCGGCGAAACGCCGCCAAGCCAATCAGCGCGGCGGCGGTCAGGGCCAGAACGGCGATGATTTCCCAAGCAAAGGCCGGGGCCCATTCCAGGATGAAAGCCGGCTTCATTGGCCCAGCCTTTCGAGGATAAAGGGAACGTGGACCTGGTCCGCTTTATAATTTCCGGTCATGGCGTACATGGCGAGATTAACGCCGAAGCGATAGGCGAGCTCGCGTTGCCGCTCACCGCCCGGCACGACCGCGTTCAGGGGCCGGCCACGTTGGTTGACGGCCCAGGCGCCGGCCCAGTCGTTGCTGCCGACCAGTACCGGGCTCACACCGTCGTTCAGTTGCTTATCTGACGCATCGGTCCACAAGGTGCCGCCGGAAAAACGGCCCGGAAAATCCTGCATCAGATAGAACGCCTTGGTCAGGACGTGGCCCGGCGGCACCGGCGCCAGGGGGGGAATTTCCAAGCGCCGGGTCAGGCGCTGCAAGGCCTGGGTGGCGCGGGTGGCGCCGCCGAATAGCGTCGCGCCGGTGTCGATCTGACGCAGATCGAACAGGATCGTGCCGCCGTTCTTCATGTAGGCATTGAGCTTGCGCACGGCGATTTCGCTCAAATCGCGCTGCTCAGGCACGATCGGCCAATACAGCAGGGGAAAGAACGACAAGACGTCGCGCGTCAGTTCGACTCCCAGAGGCGGTCCGGCCTCGATGGAGGTGCGCCGCTCCAGGACCCAGGTCAAACCGGTCAAGCCGGCGCGGCTGGTCTCATCTATGGACGCTACCCCCGTGATGACATAGGCCAGACGGGTTTGCAGCGTGGCCTCCAAGGCGCGGGCCTCGCCCGGCGGGGAAGACCCGCCCGATTGCGCCCGGGCCTCGCCCAGGGGCAAGACCATGGCCAGGGCCAGAATCGCGGCGCCCCGGCTTAGGGCGCGGCCCAGCAAACCGCGCAGGGCCAGGGCCACGATAAGATCGGCGAAGGCGAGAATCAAAGCGGCGGCAAGCAACCAAGGCTGCAAATCGACCTCGGTATCGCGGCTGTAAAAGGACGTCCTGACCTTGGCGGGAAGATCGCGGATCGGGGTTAGAACCGGCGCCGCCGCGCCCAGGGTGTGGGCGCGGCGCGCGGTTTGGCTGCCGTAATAGCCGGGCGGGTGGCGGGGACCGACACGGTTTTCCTTGGCCGCCTCAGGCCCCAGGGCCAGGGCCGTGGCGGCGGGCGGGCCGAGGCGGCCAAAACCGTTCAGGGTCGCGACCGGCGGCAAGGCGCGCGCGGCCAAGCCCTCGGCCGAAACCCCCTGGCTGACCGCGACCACCCGGCGCAGCATTTCCACGAACAGGCCCGACAAGGGCAGGTTCGACCAATCCGTGTTGGCGGTCGTATGCACCAGCACGATCCAACCATCGCCATGACGCGCCGCCGTGACCAAGGGCGTGCCGTCGCTCAGGCGGGCCCAGGTCTTTTCCACCAAATCCAGGGTGGGCTCGGCCAAGACCTGCCGCTGGATCAAGACATCGCCGGGAATAGCGAGGCCCGCGAAGGGACTGGCCGGATCGAAGGATGACAGGCGCGCCGGTTCGGCCCAGGTCAAGACGCCGCTGAGCGTCCGCTTACCGCCACGCAAGGGTACCGGCAAAAGGGGAGCCAGGCCCTCGGCGCCCGCCGTCCGGGCACCCTCCGCCAGGCGCGGCCCGGCGAAGCGCAACAAAACCCCGCCGCTCTCGACCCAAGCTTCCAGCCGGTTATGTTCGGCGGCGGGCATCTGGCCCGTATCCGGCGCCACCACGACCGCGAGGTCGCGCTGCAACAACTCTTCGACCGTGCCCCGGCGCAACTCCGTGAAAGGCTCCAAGGCGCGATCCAAATAATAGAGCTCGCTCAAAAGCGGTTGCGCGTCTTCCAAGGGAGATGCATCGATCAAGCCGACCGGCCGCCGGCGCCAGCGCTCATCCAACAGCATGACCGCGCCCGCCGTTGTTTCGCCGTCTATGACCAGGCGGGTAATGCGGTTGCGCATCTCCGCCGGCAAGTCGAGGCGCGCCTCGGCTTCCAATTTCCCTTCCGCGAAAGCGATGGGGACTTGGGAAATCAGGCCGCCATCCTCCGCCATGGCCAGAACCGTCGCGAAGTCCTCGCCCTCCGGCGCGGCGCGCCGAAGGCGCACGACCAGGGCGATGCCATCGCTTTCGGGCGCCAGCATGAGGCGGGCGAGGCCGGAGTCCCGGCCGCGCAGAAAATCGACCCGGCCCAGGCGTGTCAGGGCTTCGGCGAAGCCACGCGCTTGCCCGGCGTCCAAACCGTCGGAAAGCCAGACCACATGGGCGGGAAGCGGCAGATCGATATCTTGCAGCGCCGCGGCCGCCGCCGCGCGGTCGCCGGGCCAGGGCTTGGGTTTTATGCCATCGACGACCCGGCGCGCATCCGCCGCCGATAACAAGCCGGTGGCAAGCGGCGCCCGATCCAAGGCATCGCGCGCCGTGGTCAAAACCATGACCGCGCGCGATTCCCGTTCCGCCTGGTCGAGCAGATCATGGAGCACTGTTTCGCGCGCCGGCCAATCGCGCGCCGCTGTCCAGGCATCGTCGATGGCCAATACCAAGGGGCCGCCGCCAAGGGCCCGGGTGCTCGGGTTGAGCAGAGGCTGCGCCAGGCCCATGATGATCGCCCCGGCGATGGCGGTGCGCAGCAGGATCAGCCACCAGGGCGTACGCGCCGGCGTTTCTTCCGGGGCCTCAAGACCGTGCAGCAGCCGGATCGCCGGAAATCGCAAGGAGCGCGGCGCCGGTGGAGTCACCCGCAAGAGGAGCCACAGCAGCGGCAAACCGGCCAGGGCGAGCAAAAGCCAGGGTTGCGCGAAGGCCAGGGGTCCAAATGTCAGCACGGGCCGCGCGCCTTATCGCTTCAAAGTCGCGGACAGGGCCACGTAGAGGGCCAGCAAGGCGGCCTGGGGCGGCTGGTCGCCGCGGTGGCTGGAAAATGTCCAGCCCGCCGCGCGGGCGATGGCGCGAAGCCCGGCGCGTTGCGCCGCCAGACGCGCGACATAATCGCCGCGTACCGATTCGACCCGGGTCAGTAGCCAGGGTTCCTCACCCTCGGTCCCCTCGAAACGCACGCGCCCGTCGTAGGGCAAGGCTTCTTCGGCGGGATCGAGGATTTGCAGAAGATATCCGCGAATCCCGGCCTCGGCATAACCGCGCACGGCGGCGTCGATGTCTTCGAGAGGCGCCAAAAGGTCGCCGATCATGACGACATGGCCGTGACGCGCCAGGGGTAAGACTGGCGGCAGATCGCCGCCGGGACCGTCGCCCCTTTCGACGTTGACGGCGAGCCGGCTCAAGACCGAGCGGCCGGTTGCCGGCCGGGCGCCCAGGCCCAGTAAAGCAACATGTTCGCCGCCGCGCATGAGCAGCGCCGCCAAGGCCAGGGTCATGAGATCGGCGCGTTCGCGCTTGGTCGGAATCGCATCGCTCGAACGCCAGTCCATGGACGGCGAAAGGTCGCGCCAGATCCAAACCGACTGCGCCGCTTCCCATTCCGTTTCGCGCACGAAAACCCGGTCCGACTTGGCCGACTGCCGCCAATCGATGGTTTCCGGGCGGTCGCCCGGCGTGTATTGGCGGAACTGCCAGAAGGTTTCGCCCTGGCCGATGCGGCGGCGCCCGTGCACGCCTTGCGCCACGGTCGAGGCCACGCGCTCGGCCGCGACCAGCAGCGGCGGCAGCGTGGCCGCGAGCTGCTCGGCTCGTTGTCGCATGGGCTGTGCGCTATGTGCCATCCATGACCGCGGCGTGGACTATTTGCCGGAGCTTAGGCAAAGGGGGCGCTCAGGCGATCGATGATATCGTCGATCGTCGCGCCTTCCGCCCGCGCCGCGAAGTTGAGGGCCATGCGATGGCGCAGGACCGGGCCGGCCAAGGCCATGACATCGTCGATCGAGGGCGCCAGGCGGCCGTCGAGCAGGGCGCGCGCCCGGATCGCCAGCATCAGCGACTGGCTGGCGCGCGGCCCCGGCCCCCAGGCGACCTGGGCGCGGACCTCTTCGATTTCGCTGGAATCCGGGCGCCCGGTGCGCACCAGGGCCAGGATCGCCTCGATCACGTCCTCGCCGACCGGCACCCGGCGCACCAGGCGCTGCGCGTCCATGAGGTCTTGCGCGTCCATGACCTTGACCGCCTGGGCTTCTTGCGCGCCGGTGGTGGCCAGAAGCATGTCGCGCTCAGCCTTCAAATCGGGATAACCGACATCTATCTGCATCAAGAAGCGGTCGAGCTGCGCTTCCGGCAGCGGGTAGGTGCCTTCTTGTTCAAGCGGGTTTTGCGTGGCCAGAACGTGGAACGGCCGGGGCAGGTCGTGGGGATGGCCGCCGACGGTCACCCGGTGTTCCTGCATCGCTTGCAACAAGGCCGATTGGGTGCGCGGGCTGGCCCGGTTGATTTCGTCCGCCATGAGCAATTGGCAGAACACCGGGCCGCGAACGAAGCGGAAGGACCGGCGCCCCGAATCGGTTTCTTCCAAAACCTCGGAGCCCAGGATATCGGCCGGCATCAGATCGGGGGTACACTGCACCCGCTTGTCTTCAAGGCCGAAAACCGTGCCCAGGGTTTCGACCAGCCGGGTCTTGGCCAGGCCCGGCACGCCGATCAGCAGGGCATGGCCGCCCGCCAGCAGTGTGATCAGGGTTTGATCGATGACATGGTCTTGACCGAAGATGACGCGGCCGATGCTTTCGCGGGCATCGCGCAGCTTATGGCCCAGTTGCTCGATCCGCCCGGCAAGTTCCGAGGCGGTGGGTTCGTGCAGGGGGGCGCTGTTGGCGGTTGTCACGCAATGAGGCTCCCAGTTAGGAACGAAAGGCGCGCCGGGCCATGACGAAAAAAATCCAAAACCCACCCGGCGATACCGGAAAGATAAGCGCTTCGCCGCCATCTGACCAGCCTTGGGAAGGGCCGGTCCCGCCATCTTGCGGCGATTTCGACATCCGCATCGCAGCCGACGGAACCTGGTTCTACCGGAAATCGCCGATCGCCCGTAAAGCCTTGGTCAAGCTATTCGCCAGCGTGCTGCGGCGTGAGGCGGACGGAAGTTATTGGCTGGTCACCCCGGTCGAGCGCTGCCGGGTGGAGGTCGAGGACGCCCCCTTTACCGCCGTTGAACTTTCCGTGACCGGGCGCGGCCCTGGGCAGATCCTGCGGTTTCGCACCTCCCTGGACGATTGGGTGGAGGCCGGCCCGCATAATCCCATCCGCGTCGCCTTTGCCCCCGATACGCGCGCCCCCAGACCCTATATACTGGTGCGGGCCGGATTGGAGGCCCTGATCCTGCGGCCCGTGTATTATCGCCTCGCCGAGCTTGCGGCCGAAGGCGGCGCGAAGGACGGTGCCGCCCTTGGCGTGTGGAGCAATAAGGTTTTCTTTCCTTTGGAATGCCCGGATTGAACATAGACGATATCTCAGAGCGCTTGACGGTGGCCAAGAAAAGTCCCGGCCGGGACACGGGCTTGCCGAGGGGCGATCACGATCTCAATCCCGAGATCTACGATCCGGCGCAGGCCCTGATTTCGGCCGCGGTCCTGGTTCCGATCGTGATGCGCCCGGCGGGTCTGACCTTACTTCTGACCCAGCGCACCGACCATCTGGATGTCCACGCCGGTCAAATCAGCTTCCCTGGCGGCCGGGTGGAAGGCGGCGAGGGCCTGGATGACGCCGCCCTGCGCGAAACCGAGGAAGAAGTCGGCCTGCCAAGGCGCCATGTCCGCGCGATGGGGTGGCTCGACACCTACGTCACCCGCACCGGCTTTGAGATCGCCCCCATGGTCGCCGCCATTGAGCCGCCGTTCCCCGTGAACCCGGATAGTTTCGAGGTCGCGGATGTTTTCGAGGTGCCGTTGGATTTTTTCCTGGCCGCCGGTAATCTGCGCCAGGACGCCCGGATTTTCCAGGGCCAGCAGCGGCGCTTTTTCGCGTATTCTTATGGCGAGCGTTACATTTGGGGCGCGACCGCCGGTATGCTGGTCAACTTAGTAGAAGTTCTCACCGATAGCGGATAGATGCCCAATGCTGCGAATATTCCTCACGGTCCTCCTGCCGATCGCCCTGCCGCTCATCGCGTACATTATCTATGTGAAGACCACGCGGGTGCGGCCCTCGGCCCTCGCCGTCTCGATTATCCTGGGCGTCTCGGTGGCGCTTCTCGCCGCCATGCTCAGCTTGGAATTTTCACGCGGCGTGCCGCCGGGCACCAAGTTGATATCGCCCCACTTGGAAAACGGCGAAGTTATCCCCAGCCAAAGGCTCGATGAGGCGCAATGAGCGGAACCGGGCGCATCGCGCCGCAAGCCTGGATGCAAGCCCCGGCCACGAGAGCCGTGATGGCGGCCCTTGAAAGTAAAGACGCGGCGCCGCGTTTCGTCGGCGGCTGTGTGCGCGACGCCCTGGCCGGACGTCCGGTCAAGGATATCGACATCGCCACCCCCTTGACCCCGCAAGACATCATGGCGCGGCTGAAAGCGGCCGGCATCAGGGCCGTGCCGACCGGTATCGACCATGGCACCGTGACTGCGGTGGCCGCGCATACGCCTTTCGAGATCACCACCTTGCGCGTCGATGTGGAGACCTATGGCCGCCATGCCAAGGTCGCCTTCACCGGCGATTGGGTGGCGGATGCGGCGCGCCGGGATTTGACAATTAACGCCCTGTCCTGCGAAGCGGACGGAAGCCTGCACGATCCCTTCGACGGCGCGCGGGATTTGCGGGCCGGACGGATTCGCTTCGTCGGCGACGCGCGCGCGCGTATCCGCGAAGACTATTTGCGGCTACTGCGATATTTCCGCTTTCAGGCCCATTACGGCCGCGAGGCGCCGGACGCCGAAACTCTTGCAATTATCGCTGACGAGGCTTCGCACTTGCACCGCCTATCCGGCGAGCGAGTGCGCGAGGAAATTCTGAAATTGCTGGCCGCGCCCGATCCCCTGCCGACGATCGATATCATGATCGCCCAGGGCGTGTTGCGGGAAATCTTGCCGGGCGGGTTCGACACGGCGGCCTTGCGCGCGGCCCTGGACGCCGGGGTATCCGACCCCCTGCACCGCCTGGCCGCCCTGACCGAAGCGGACGCGGGTATCGCGCGCCGGATCGCGGAACGCCTGCGCTTATCCAACAAGCAAGCCAAGGCGCTCACCGCCTTATCCGAAGCGGCACAGATTTTCGACGCCGGTCTATCGCCCCATGCGAAGTGGCGGGCGCATCGTGCTCTTGGCCCGGACTTGGTTGCCGCCGCCGTGCGGCTTGAAAGGGCGCGCCATCACACCGGCGACGACAAGGCCTTGCGCCAAGCCGTGAACGAGGCCGAGGCCTTGGCCGCGAAGACCTTTCCCTTGCGCGGCGCAGATGCCCTCAAGTCTGGCATGGCGGCGGGGCCCGAACTGGGCGACTCACTGGCGGCGGTGGAGGTCTGGTGGGCGGAAAACGGCTTCAAGGCCACCCGCGCTCAATGTCTGGAATACATGAAAGCACAGTTTTAAGGCCAGGCGACCGCCGGGGGGAGGGACATGAGGATGGCCTCGACATTGCCGCCGGTCTTGAGGCCAAAGAGGGTGCCCCGGTCGTACAAGAGATTGAATTCGACGTAGCGTCCGCGCTTCACGAGTTGCCGCGCGCGTTGTTCGGGCGTCCAGGTTTCGGCCAGGTGACGGCGCACGATCTTGGGGTAAACCTCCAGGAAGGCGCGGCCGACATCCTGGGTGAAGGCGAAGTCGGCGTCCCAGTCGGTCTCCAGGTTATCGTAGAAGATACCGCCCACGCCGCGCGCTTCGGCGCGGTGCGGCAAATAGAAATACTCATCGCACCACTTCTTGAAGCGCGCATGATAGTCCGGATCGTGCTTGTCGCAGGCGGCTTTCAGGGCGGCGTGAAAGTCCCGGGTATCGGCTTTGAACGGCACCATGGGGGTCAGGTCCGCGCCGCCGCCGAACCAGGACTTGGCGGTGACGATGTGGCGCGTGTTCATGTGGACCGCCGGAATCAGGGGCGAGCGCATATGGGCGACCAGGGAGACGCCGCTCGCCCAAAATCTGGGGTCCTGGGCCGCGCCGGGCATTTTCTGGGCGAAATCGGGCGGAAATTCACCCCAGACCGCGGAGACATTGACCCCGACCTTTTCGAACACCCGGCCGCGCATGACCGCCATTGTGCCGCCGCCGCCCTTGGCCGGGTCGCCGTCTTCCCGGGCCCAGGCCTTACGCTCGAAGCGCCCCGGCGCCAGACCCTCGAGCGCGGCGGCGATGGGCAGCTTGGCCGCCATGGCGGGGGTCAGTTCGTCCTCGATAGCCTCGAAGACCGCGCAGATTTGCCCGCGCAGCTCCTCGAACCAGGCGCTGGCGCGGGCTTTTCGGTCTTCTTCCATGCTCATCCTGTCTCACCCTTGGGGAATTGCCGGGTCTGGCGCAGAGCCTCGCCCAAAACCATGGCCGCGGCCAGGGCGACATTGAGGGAACGCATTCCAGGCTCCAGGGGAATCCGCAAGCGCGCCTGGGCCGCCCCGTGAACCTCCGCGGGCACCCCGGCGCTCTCGCGCCCGACCATCAGCGTGTCGCCGGCCGCGAAGGCGAAGTCCGGATAATCCAAAGTTCCCGAGGTGGTCAAGAGCAGCAAACGGCCCGGCGCGTCTTGCGATCTTCGCGCTTCCAAGTAGGCGGACCAGGAACGGTGGCGGGTTATGGCCGCTTGGGCGGCATAATCCAGACCGGCCCGCCTTAGGCGCCGGTCGTCGAGCAGGAAACCGCAAGGCTCGACAATATCGACCGGAACCCCCAGACAGGCGCCGAGGCGCAGGATCGTGCCTGCATTCTGCGGTATGTCGGGTTGATAAAGCGCGAGCCGCATAGAATAAGAAACCGCGTATCCATGAAGAGTTCAGGCCGGGGCGCCCCGGCGCGGGCTTTGCCTTCCGGTGAATTTTCCTCTATATCGGCGCGGCAACACAAGGCTATGCTGCGGCTCCAGTCACCGGGCCGGCGTCCTGGCGTATTTTTTCGGGGGATTTGAAAAGCATGACGGATAGCGCGAACCCCTCGCATGGGGGCGATGGAGAGACGCGTCGCGATTTCCTGTATCTTCTGGCCGGCGCCGGGGGCGCCCTGGGCGCCGCCGCGGCGGTGTGGCCGCTGATCGATTCCATGAACCCGGCGGCCGATGTCTTGGCCCTGGCTTCGAGCGAGGTCGATTTGGAGCCCATTGAACTGGGCCAGCGGATCACCGTCACCTGGCGCGGCAACCCGGTCTTCATCGAGCGGCGCCCGCCGGCGCGGATCGAGGAAGCGCGCGCCGTGCCGCTCGACGACTTGCCCGACCCGGAAACCGACGAGGCCCGGGTGCAGCGGGCGGAATGGCTGGTCATGGTCGGCGTTTGCACCCACTTGGGCTGCATTCCCAAGGGCCAGAAGCAGGGCGATCCCCTAGGCCTCTTCGGCGGCTGGTTTTGCCCCTGCCACGGCTCCCACTACGATACCTCCGGGCGCATTCGAAAAGGGCCGGCGCCCAAGAATCTCGTGGTGCCGCCCTACAATTTTGTCGACGACACCAATATTTTGATCGGTTGAGGGGGAGAGGGCGCATGAGCGATTTTCAAACGACCAACCCCATCATCAAGTGGATCGAATACCGGCTGCCGGTTTTTTCCTTCCTCGATCACGCCGTCGGATCCAAGTATCCCACCCCTAAGAACCTCAGCTATTGGTGGAATTTCGGCTCCCTGGCGGGCCTGGCGTTGGTCATTCTGATGGTGACCGGCATCGTCCTGGCCATGCAGTACACCGCCCATGTGGACTATGCCTTCGATTCGGTCGAACGGATCATGCGCGACGTGAACTACGGCTGGTTGATCCGCTACCTCCACATGAACGGCGGCTCGTTCTTCTTCATCGTCGTCTATATCCATATTTTCCGCGGCATGTACTACGGCTCCTACAAGGCCCCGCGTGAGTTGCTGTGGATGCTCGGCGTGGCCATTCTCCTGGCCATGATGGCCACGGCCTTCATGGGCTACGTTCTGCCCTGGGGCCAGATGAGCTTCTGGGGCGCCAAGGTCATCACCAGTCTGTTCTCGGCCTTTCCCCTGATCGGCGAGGACATCGTGATCTGGCTGTGGGGCGGTTTCTCGGTCGATAACCCGACCCTCAACCGCTTCTTCTCCTTGCACTACCTCCTGCCCTTCGTTCTGGTCGGCATCGTCGTCGTGCACATCTGGGCTTTGCACCAGTTCGGATCCAACAATCCCTTGGGCATCGACACCAAGGGGCCGCAGGACAGCATTCCCTTCCATCCCTATTACACGGTGAAGGATCTCTATGGGATGGCCGTGTTCCTGGTCTTTTTCGCGGCGGCCGTGTTTTTCTTTCCCAACGCCATGGGAGAGGCGGACAACTACATCGAGGCCAATCCCCTGGTGACCCCGGCCCACATCGTGCCGGAATGGTATTTCCTGCCGTTCTACGCGATCCTGCGCTCGATCACCTTCGACATCTGGTTCCTTTCGGCCAAGCTGATCGGGGTGATCCTGATGTTCGGCTCGATCCTGGTGCTTCTCATCTTGCCGTGGCTCGACCGCTCGCCGGTGCGATCCTCGAAGTTCCGGCCGATACACAAGCAGTTGTTCTGGGTCTTCGTGGCCGACTGCGTCGTGCTCGGTTGGGTCGGGGCCAACCCGGCGGAGCCGCCCTACCTCTATATCGGACAGGCCGGCACGGCCTATTACTTCGCGCACTTCTTTGTCATTCTGCCGCTGCTCTCGGTCTTGGAGCGGACCCGGCCCCTGCCGTCTTCAATCGGCGAACCGGTGCTTAAGGGCGGCGGCCCCGCCATGGGCGCGGCATCCAAGCCGATGGAGAAAGCGTGATGAAACGGATTGTCGCGGGCGTTCTAAGCGCCGCCTTGCTTACCTTCAGCGTCCAGACGCAAGCCGCCGAAGGAAAGGCCCTGCCGGATTATACCTGGGAATTCGACGGCATCTTCGGAAAATTCGACCGGGCCGCCATGCAGCGCGGCTATCAGGTTTACCGGGAAGTTTGCGCCGGCTGCCACGCCATGCGCCTGGTGGCCTTCCGCAATCTGGCCGACTTGGGTTACGACGCGGACCAGATCAAGGCCTTCGCCGCCGAAGCCACGGTCATCGACGGGCCCAACGACGAAGGCGAGATGTTCGAGCGCGCGGGCAGGCCCGCCGACCGCTTCCCCTCGCCGTTTCCCAACGACAAGGCCGCCGCGGCCGCGAACGGCGGCGCCACGCCCCCGGATTTGTCCCTCATGGCCAAGGCGCGCCCCCATGGGCCCAGCTATGTCCGCGCCCTCTTGTCGGAAGGTTACGAAGACCCGCCGGCTGGTTTCGAAATCCTGGAGGGGCAGAACTACAATAGCTACTTCCCCGGAAACCGGATCGCCATGGCGGCGCCCCTCGACGACGACGCGGTGGAATATCAGGACGGCACCCCAGCCAGCCGCGATCAAATGTCGGCGGACGTCACTCATTTCCTGATGTGGGCCGCCGAGCCGAAGCTGGAGCAGCGCAAGCAGATGGGCATCAAGGTGGTTCTGTTTTTGATCGTTCTCTCCGGCATTCTCTACGCGGTTAAGCGCAAGGTCTGGGCCGACCTTCACTAGGTATGAAAACACCTGTCCTGGGCGTTCTCGGCGGCAGCGGTATTTACGATATTCCGGGTCTTGCCAAGACTGCGTGGCGGCGCGTCGAGTCGCCCTTCGGCGCGCCCTCCGACGACTTGCTGTTCGGCGAGCTCGACGGGCAAAGCATCGTGTTTTTGCCGCGCCATGGCCGGGGCCACAAAATCCCGCCGTCTGAGTTGAACTTCCGTGCCAACATCGATGCCCTGAAGCGCGCCGGCGTCACCGAGATTATATCCCTGAGCGCGGTCGGCTCCCTGCGCGAAGACCTGGCGCCCGGCGCCTTCGTCATCGTCGACCAGTTCATCGACCGCACTTTCGCGCGCCGGAAAAGTTTTTTCGAAAGCGGCCTGGCGGCCCACGTCTCCATGGCCCACCCGGTCTGCGCCCGCTTGGGCGATGCGCTTCAATCGGCGGCGGCCGATCTCGCCCTGCCCATGGTGCGCGGCGGCACCTACATGGTCATGGAAGGGCCGCAGTTTTCCACCAAGGCGGAATCGGAGCTGTACCGCGCCTGGGGCTGTCATGTGATCGGCATGACCAACATGCCGGAAGCCAAGCTCGCCCGCGAGGCCGAGATGTGTTACGCGACCGTCGCCATGGTGACCGACTACGACTGCTGGCACGATGACCACGACCACGTCACCGTCGAACAAGTGGTGAAGGTTCTACTCGCCAATGCGGACCGGGCGCGCGCGGTCATAAAGCAGGTCGCGCCCAAGTTGCGGGACCGCGCAGGCCCTTGCGCCGGGGGCTGTCACCGCGCCCTCGACAACGCCCTCATCACCGCGCCCGAAGCGCGCGATCCCACCGTCGCGGCCCGCCTGGACGCGGTCGCCGGACGCGTCCTCGGCGATTGACGATTTTTCCGGAGACATCGGAATTGGTTGTGCCCAAAGGCCCCCCCACCCTAACCCTCCCCCTCGAGGGGGGAGGGAATGTTGAGGCGTCTCGCACTGCTTCCCCCTCCCCCTTGAGGGGGGAGGGCCGGGGTGGGGGTGAGTCGGCGACAGCCGAAGCCCGTGCTAGCGGGTTCTTCCGGCCATGAAGGTCGCGGGCAAATCGACCCGGAGCATTGAACTGGCGGCCGACGGCTGGGCGGCTGTTATTATCGATCAAACGCGCCTGCCCCATGATTTCGTGCTGCGCCGCTTGGAAAACCTGGCGCAAGCCGCCGAAGCGATCCGTGACATGTGGGTGCGCGGCGCGCCCTTGATCGGCGCCACGGCGGCCTATGGCATGGCCTTGGCCATGCGCGCCGATCCCTCGGACGAAAATCTGGAAAACGCCGCAAGAACCCTCATGGCGACCCGGCCGACGGCGGTCAATTTGCGCTGGGCGGTCGAGGATATGCGCGCACGGCTTAAACCGCTTGGCCCCCAGGTCCGAACCGGGGCGGCCTATGCCCGCGCGGCGGAGATTTGCGAAGAGGATGTCGCCACCAACCGGGCCATCGGGGAACACGGCCTCGAACTCCTTCGCAAGGCTTGGGAAGCCGGCGGCGAACAAGACCGGGTCAATGTCTTGACCCATTGTAACGCCGGGTGGCTCGCGACCGTGGATTGGGGCACCGCCTTGGCGCCCATCTATTTGGCCCAGGATGCCGGAATTCCGGTTCACGTCTGGGCCGACGAAACCCGGCCCCGAAATCAAGGCGCGAGCCTGACCGCCTGGGAGCTTGGCCAGCACGGGGTGCCCCATACGGTCATCGCCGATAATGCCGGCGGCCACCTGATGCAGCACGGCATGGTCGATCTGTGCATCGTCGGGACCGACCGCACCACGGCGCGCGGCGACGTTTGCAACAAGATCGGCACTTACCTGAAAGCCCTGGCCGCCCACGACAACGGCGTGCCCTTCTATGTCGGCCTACCCGGCCCGACCATCGACTGGAGCATCGAAGACGGCCTGGTGGAAATTCCCATCGAAGAACGCGATGGGCGCGAGGTTTCGGAGATCACCGGGCTTAACCAGGTGGGCCAAATAGAAACCGTGCGCCTAACCCCAGACGGCAGCCCGGTCGCGAACCACGCCTTCGACGTCACTCCGGCACGGCTGGTGACCGGCCTGATCACCGAACGCGGCGTTTGCCCGGCCACTACGGAAGGACTGCTATCGCTCTACCCGGAGCGCCACAATTCTATGCGGGGGACATAACAAACGCCGGATGTCTGGGACATCCGGCGTCTGGCCGCTGCGCGATCGTGAAAGTTTTTAGGCCGGGGCCGGTGAGTCTCCTGTGTCCGGCTGACCGGGGCCGCGTTTGCGATCGGCCATGAACTGATCGAACTCGGCCTTGTCCTTGGCATGGCGCAGCCGGTTCAGGAACTGGAAGAATTCGTCCTGCTCTTCCTCGAGCCGGCGCAGGGTTTCTTCCCGGTACTCGTCGAAGGCGTGATTGCCGCTCGACTTATTCTGCCGGCTGCCCGGCCAGAATCCGCCGATGCCGTTATCTTTGGTTCCGTGCCAGCGGCCTGGGCCGCGCTTTCCCCAACATCCCATGCGTCCACTCCATAATAGATAAGCCAAAATGGCCAAGCCGGCGGGCCAGAACAGGATAAATCCCAGCACCATGACCCCGATCCAGGCCCCCTTGCCGTAAGAGTCTAGTTTTGCCGCGAGTTCCATCGGATCCTCATGTTAATGTGTTTTACATTTACAAAAGTGGCGATACCCGGCCCACCTGTCAAGGCCGGGGCGAAAATAATTTCGGCGGGGTTGAGCGGCAGGGGCTCACAGACCCTCGAGGCCCCTCTTTCAGTGGAGTCATGGCCCATGGCGCCGCAGTTCCATGGTTACGTCCTTCGACAAGCTCAGGATGGAGACCTTTGCACGAAGGGATAGATAGTGATTCGATGATTTTGTTAGTTCATTGATTGGAGCGAAGCATGACAGAGCGTCGAATTGGTCAGTTAGGCTGGTCTGATGGGGTTGTTATGAAGCGGGGTGCTG
>JAJFGL010000046.1 GCA_021776135.1 Kiloniellaceae bacterium | reverse complement strand
AAAAATTTCCAGGTCAAAAGAGTTGAAGAAGTTGACGTTGGGAGTGTGATTTTAATCAAACCAGGGGAGCGTATCCCACTTGATTGTATGGTCCTTAAAGGAAGTTCTTATGTCAATCAATCCCCTATCACTGGGGAGTCCATGCCTGTGTACAAAGAGCCAGAAGGTCAGGTTTTTGCGGGAACTATCAATGGAGACGGAACATTAGAGTGTCGCGTTCAAATGAAATCGGAAGATTCCACCCTTGCAAGGATGATCCATCTCGTCCAGGAAGCTCAATCTAAACAGGCAAAATCCGAACAATGGGTTGAAAAATTTGCCAGGGCCTACACCCCTGCAATGCTCCTATTTGCTTTCTTGGTCTTACTGATTCCTACTTTGATTTTCCAACAGCCTTGGCAAGATTGGATTTATCGCAGCCTTGTACTTTTAGTGGTTGCTTGTCCTTGTGCTTTGGTCTTATCAACTCCAGTGAGCATTGTCTCTGCTTTAACTTCAGCTTTGAGAAATGGGGTTCTAATAAAGGGCGGGAAATATTTGGAAGCAATAGGTCGCATTAAGGCAATAGCTCTTGATAAGACTGGAACGCTTACCTATGGGCAGCCAGAAGTCAAAAAAATGATCCCTTTGAATGAACATACCGAAAAAGAGCTTTTAGAGAGAGCTGCTGCACTTGAATATTCTAGTGAACATGCCTTGGCCAAGGCGATTTTAGATAAAGCTAAAGCAGATAATATTGAGTTTTCGCCAGCAGAAAATTACCAAGCGTTTAAAGGTAAAGGAGCAGAGGGAAAGATCAAAGGTCGGCGATATTGGATTGGAAGCCATCGTTTTATGCATGAAATGAATCTAGAATCCGAGGATGTACATCAACTTGCCTGTGATATGGAAGATGTTGGGCATACAATCATTTCTATTGGTAGTGAGTCTCATATATGCGGATTGATTAGCGTTTCTGATAAACCCCGTGAATCCATCAAACAAACAGTGGAAGAATTAAAAAAACTTGGAATTGACAAAGTAGTTATGCTTACTGGTGACAACAAGCAAACAGCCAAGTCACTGGCAAATTTATCAGGAGTCGACGAATACTATGCGGAGCTTCTTCCTGAAGAAAAAGTCGAAATCATGAACAAGTTATCTGAGGAATATTTTGAGACCGCGATGGTTGGCGATGGTGTCAATGATGCTCCCGCTTTGAGTGTTGCTACTGTGGGAATTGCAATGGGCGGAATAGGAACCGATGTTTCTTTGGAGGCTGCCGATATCGTACTTGTCTCGGATGAAGTCGCAAAGATTCCTTGGAGTATCAAACTTTCAAGACGTACACTACAAATTATAAAACAAAACATAATCTTTTCGTTGGGATTAAAAGCTCTTTTTATCTTACTGGTATTTTTTGGGATCTCTACTCTTTGGATGGCTATCGGTGCAGATACTGGAGCATCCCTAGCTGTCATATTCAATGGATTAAGACTACTCAACCAAAAGCGTAACCTCTAGTATCAATGAAAAAATGTCTAAGATTTATAAACCTTTACAAATGAAAAAACACAAAGATCCATCCTTATGCAGTATAGAAGTTCTTGGTGGCCTAATAATGGCTTGCCTCTAACTTCTCTGTCTAATAAAGAGGTCCTGCCTGAGAGTTTGCAATAGAGAATGTAGTGTAGTATGTCGACTGCTAAAATCTATTGTCAAATGTGGAACGGCAGCTTGAATGGCTGTTTGAATTTTCTCTGGATAACGTTGATAGGAAATGGAGGGAGATAACACCATGGGATCTTTAACTTACGATCAATCACAACGACTGACAACAACAACGATACAGTACAAAACTGTATAGGTCAATCCTCAATGATTGTGTTTTGTGGTTACTTTTTGTGGTTTAGTGGTCTAAGTTTGGTCCATGGACCAGGATTCACCGAAGATTCAGTGAGTAGTATCTTTCTCTATTTTTGAGTTCTGTCTTTATTTAAAAAACTACACACTCCTTTTGATAGGGATTGCCCAATGATTCTGGCAACCATTACCGTTAGAAAGATCACACCCGATGTGGTCTCGACTATGGCTAAGGATCGAGCATTTGATGTTACAGGGATGATATCTCCATATCCAAGCGTTGTTAGGGTTGTAAACGAAAAGAAGAGATAATCTGACCAAATGAGCTCAGGATTTTGTTGATGGTATCCGATAAATTGCAATGATCCAGGATAAAACCACTCAAGTTCTTGATAAATCGTTGCCCAAGTTAAACCTAGAAGAAAGTACAGCGAAATTGCCCCGTAGATTTCTTCACTTCCAATTTTTTTAGCCCCGATTAGGTAGGGAATAATCAATAGAATAGCGTAAACATAGAGCATAGTAGTCAGAACGAGTGCGATTTTTTGAGTAACTGGGATGTGAATCCAGCAAAGAACCAGCGTCGGGACACCTAGAAGAAGACCGACGATAATTTGTTTGATGTTGATGCTAACCGCATACACAATCGAGCCTATGACCGCGATGTTTGTCATTGTGAGTAGGAGAGGA
>JAJFGL010000045.1 GCA_021776135.1 Kiloniellaceae bacterium | reverse complement strand
GTTGCCACCGCGAGCGAAAGAGCCAGCAGCCCGCGCAGTCTCGGTGTCTTGACGTAAGCCCGGATGCCGAAGCTCATGTTGTGCCATATGCCGTGCTCGCGCTCGTGGGGTTTGGGCGATGGCAACCGCACCGAGAAAACCAGAAGGGCAGAGGCCAAAAAGGCCACGGCGTTCGCGGCGAACAAGGCGTCGTAGGTCAGCAAGACGAGCGCGGCGGCAGCGAGCGTTGGGCTCAACAGGTTCTCCAGATCGTAAGCGAGCCGGGACAGGGAAAGTGCGCGCGTGTATTGGGTTTCGTCCGGCAAGATATCCGGAATCGTCGCCTGGAAGGTCGGCGTGAAGCCCGCCGAGAAGGCGTTCAGCAAGAAGATCAGCAGATAGATCTGCCAGACCTCCGTCACGAATGGCAGGCATGCGACGGTCACCGCACGCCCAACATCGAGCCCGATCAGAAACCGGCGGCGAGGCAGCCGATGCGCAAAGCCGCCGATGATCGGTGCAATACCAACGTAAGCCACCATTTTTAGGGCAAGCGCCGTACCAAGGACGACACCGGCATCGCCGCCTGCCAGATCGTACGCCAGTAGAGCGAGTGCGATTGTGGACAGACCCGTGCCCGCGAGGGCGACGACCTGTGCCGTGAAAAGCCGACGATACGTCTGATCCCGGAGTGGCGACTTCATGCCCATAGGCTACCAAACTTTCCCCAAGGGCAACAGGAGTCCTAAGAACGGAAAAGAATATCCGACGTCGCGGAAATGTACGCTTCGGGTCAGGAGCAGAAATACCAGTGCCCACGCGCTGATGGCTGCAGTTGGGCGCAAAGCCGACATGACGCGTCAAAAAAGCGGACTCTCGGGGCAGTGGTTCGGAAAAATGTTAAACTGAGACACGATTCCCTGCCATAGATCCCGTATCGAGTCTGGGATAATGCCACAATGGGTATGCGCTCGTCCGGTGTTCCACCGGATCAACCCGCCTCCCGCGCCATTCGCAATCACCGCACGTTCGTTGCCTCGATCACACCGCTTAGGGCCCGGTCCAAGTTATCGACGGTTCGGTCGATGTTGTGGAGCTTGTCGAGGCCGAACAAGCCGAGGCGGAAGGTGCGGAAGTCTTCCGGCTCGCCGCATTGCAGGGGCACGCCGGCGGCGATCTGCATGCCTTGGGCCATGAACTTCTTGCCGTTCTGAATATCGGCGTCGTCCGTATAACAAACCACCACGCCGGGCGCCTCGAAACCTTTCGCGGCCAGGCTCTTGAAGCCCTTGCGGGCCAGAAGGGCGCGGACCTTGTCGCCGAGTTCCTGCTGCTCGGCGCGCACCTTTTCGAAGCCGTAGTCGCGGGTTTCCATCATGGTGTCGCGGAATTTGACCAGGGCATCGGTCGGCATGGTCGCGTGATAGGCATGGCCGCCGTTCTCGTAGGCTTCCATGATCGACAACCACTTTTTCAAGTCGCAGGCGAAACTGGTGCTGGCGGTTTCCTCTGTCCGGGCGCGCGCGGCCTCGCTCAACATGACCAAGCCGCTACAGGGCGAGGCGCTCCAGCCCTTTTGCGGGGCGCTGATGAGAACATCGACGCCGGTTTCCTTCATATCGACCCAGATGGCGCCCGAGGCGATGCAATCGAGTATGAAAAGCCCGCCCACCGCGTGCACGGCCTCGCCCACGGCGCGCAGGTAATCCGCCGGCAGGACAATCCCCGAGGAGGTCTCCACATGGGGGGCGAAGACAAGATCGGGTTTTTCCGTGCGTATGGCGTCCACCACACTCTCGATGGGCGCCGGGGCATAGGCGGCCTGAGGACCGTCTTCGGCCGGCCCCGCCTTCAAGACCGCCGTCTTGGCGGGAATGTTTCCGGCCTCGAAAATCTGGGTCCAGCGGAAAGAGAACCAACCGTTGCGTAAGATCAGGCACGTCTTGTTATGGGCGAACTGGCGCGCCACCGCCTCCATAGCATAGGTGCCGCCGCCGGGCACCACGGCCATGGCCTCGGCGTTGTAGACCTGTTTAAGGGTGCCGGAGATATCCTTCATCACCTGCTGAAACGTGCCCGACATGTGATTGAGCGAACGGTCCGTGAAGACGACTGAATATTCGAGAAGCCCCTCGGGATCGACGTCCGGCAAGAGTCCAGCCATGGCTATTTTCCTATTCTTTCGGTGCGGGTGCGGAGCCCGATGCTGGATCAAGCCCACCCAGGATGCAATAGGCGGGTTCCGTTCGCCACGCCGGCGTGGTTTCCTGATGCCCGGAGACAAGCCCCAAAAAAAACCCAGGAAAAGAGGAGCCCGCCTATCATGCCCATCAGCCGCTTTGTCGAGTACGAAGACGCGCCGCCAGAGGTGCGCGCCGTTTACGACGACATCATGGAAAGCCGAAATGTCAACTGGATCAACAATTTCTGGAAGGCTCTGGCCCAGCACCCCCCGACCTTGAAGCGGACCTGGGAGAGCCTGAAGGAGGTCATGGTGCCGGGCGCCCTCGACCCCCTGGTCAAGGAGATGCTGTACCTCGCGGTCAGCATGGCCAACACCTGCGACTATTGCATCAATTCCCACACCGCCGCCGCGCGCAAGGCGGGCATGAGCGACGACATGCTGCACGAGCTGCGCGCCATCGTCGGTATGGCCAGCGAGACCAACGCCCTGGTCGAAGCCTATAAGGTCGAGGTCGACGACAAGATTTACCGGGCGGCGCGTAAAACTTAAGGCCCTTGATGATCACCCTGTTATTTATTCAGTCATTGCCGGACTTGATCCGGCAATCCATCGCGGTTCGAGACTCGCTCGTCGATGGATACGCGGATCAAGTCCGCGTATGACCGTGGATGTGATTATGGAAAAGGAATCGAAACGTTCGCTGGTCGGGGTTGGGGTCGTGGTCTTCAAGGCGCCGCGCGGCAGCCTTAGCACCTGGGCTCGAAGCGCATAGTCATCGGTCAAAGGCTTGTCACAAACCCGTCAATATCGTGTCATTGCCCGGAAAGCCCTCAATGTCATAGCGAATTGCGATGTCAAGATCGCTCCGCTCAAAGCCCAAGTCAGGAGAAACTCGATGCGTTCTAGCGATGGAAAAACCAGAGACCTGGTCACAAGCATGCCCGGCGCGGGATGGGACTATTCCTTGACGCGGCACCCCTACCACGAAATTGAACGTCCAAAGGGCCCTCACTATTGCGTCTACAACCGCCGTCACATGGCTTGCTGTTTCGACGATCATTCTACCGAGGACGGTTACTGGCTCCTGCGCCGGAAGGCGGCTTTGCTGAATACCGGCGAGTTTCCTCTTCAGTTTAAGGGGCCGGACGCCGAGCGCCTGTTGGACAAGCTCTTTACCAAAGATATTACGAAGGTGAAGGTCGGGCGATGCGGCTATGGTCTTGCCTGTTATGAGGACGGTGGCCTCATTGTCGATGGTATCTTGTTGCGTTTGGCCGAGGACACCTTCTGGTACGCACAGGCAGACGGCGATTTTTACTCTTGGGCCAGAGCGCAGGCATCGGGGATGGACGTTGAAATATCGGATCCCAATATTTTTGTATCGCAGGTACAAGGACCGAACGCCTTAAAAATCCTGGAGGCCGCAAGCGACAGCGGGTTGCCCGAAGCCTTCGGGTATTTCGCCATTGCACGTGTGAACTTTGCCGGCCAGGAAGTTGTGGTAACCCGCACTGGCTACACCAATGAGCTGGGGTGGGAATTCTATACCGAACCGCATCATGACCCAGACGCGTTATGGGCTCATCTCAAGGCGGCCGGAGAACCCTTCGGGCTGGACATCTTTGGGCTGGATGCCATGAACATCAGGCGCATCGAAGCCGGCATCCTCAACGCCGGTTCCGATTTCAATCGCACCACGACGCCCTACGATGCAGGGCTCGGGCGCTTCGTTGATGAAGATAAAGGCGATTTCATCGGCAAGGCGGCCTTGGTAACCGCATCCCGGCAGCCAAGAGTGCACGGGATCAAATGCGCGGGCGGAGAGCCGTTGATTTCCGCTGTGGTTCAACGGGACGGAAAAGCCATTGGAAAGGTCACGGCGGGCGCCACGTCACCCTATCTTGGCCATGGAATCGGCATAGCCTTGCTGGATACAGCGGGGCATGAGCCAGGCACCGTCATCGCGGTTGGCTGCAAAGATGGATCTGTCCAGCCAGCCGAACTCGTGGAACTACCATTCTACGACAAACTGGCCGAAATCCCACGCGGCAAACTCGTAGATATACCCAAGCGTTCATAGGATCGCTGTGGGTCGGGAGCAGTTATGCCAATGCCGGCCCGATAACGCATCAGTACGAATTCCCATGCGCTGAGAGCGCAAAACGGAGTCGAATGTCCGTTTAGCGTATGAAAGCGGTCGTTGTTCCGGCGAGTTGTTTGAGTCCGGGTAGTGCCATCAGCAGACATGACCCAAACAGCAGTATCGTAATCCGCGTACCCATTACGCGGTCTCGACATCAGCGTTTGTTACACCTGTTTGTGTTCGTTGATGAGGCTGCATAAAATCAATGTGCGGTCCGGCAGGCACAATACGCGTCGGGTTGATGGTCTCGTGGCTTCCATAGTAGTGCGATTTTATGTGGTCCATGCGCACCGTCTCAGCGACACCGGGATGCTGGTACAGGTCGCGCAGATAGCCCCACAGATTGGGATAGTCTGCGATACGTTTGAGATTACATTTGAAATGCCCGACATAGACGGGATCGAACCGCGCCAGCGTGGTGAACAGCCGCCAGTCGGCCTCTGTCAAGGTGGCGCCGGTCAGGTAACGCCTCGTCGAAAGATGCTCTTCCAGCCAGTCGAGGGTCTCAAACAGTGGAATGACGGCCTCCTCATAGGCTTCCTGCGTCGTCGCGAAGCCGGTCTTGTAGACACCGTTGTTCACAGAGTCATAGATACGTGCGTTCAAAGCCTCGATTTCCGCCTGCAACGTCTCTGGATAATAATCACCCGGTTTCGCGCCGACGCCATCGAATGCCGAGTTTAACATGCGGATGATCTCCGACGATTCATTGGACACTATCGTTCCCGTCTGTTTATCCCACAGCACCGGCACCGTCACACGGCCGCTGTAGTTGGGATCTGCCGCCGTGTAGACTTGGTGCAGGAGCTCGGCGTTGTTAACGTTGTCGGGGATGACACCGTCGGCGTCTTCAAAGGTCCAGCCGTCTTCGGCCATGAACCAGTTGACGACCGACAGTGAGATCATATCCTCCAGCCCCTTGAGCGCGCGGAAGATCAAGGTGCGGTGCGCCCATGGGCACGCATAGGACACATAGAGGTGATAACGCCCGGCCTCGGCCTTAAAGCCGCCTGTGCCGCTGGGGCCGGGTGCACCGTCGGCGGTAATCCAGTTGCGGAACCGTGATGCCTTGCGCACGAAGCGCCCCTTTTCCGCCTTGGTGTCGTACCAACGGTCGACCCATTTGCCGTTTTGTAAAAGTCCCATGACCGTCTCCTAAAACTTGCCCTGCTGGTAATCCTCAAAGGCTTGCAGGACTTCCTCTCTGGTGTTCATGACAAACGGGCCGCCCCGCGCCACCGGTTCGTTCAGGCGTTTGCCCGCAACGACCAGGAAACGGCTGCCCTTATCTCCGGAAGACACCTCGATCCGGTTGCCATCACCTAAAACGCCCAGCGTTCGCGCAGGCAATTCCGCGTTCTCCTCGCCGACATGGACGGCGCCCTCGATCACATACATGAAGCAGCCATGGGATTCCGGCACGCGTTGTTGAAACGTCTTGCCGGGGTCAAGGTGAACGTCAAGATACAGAGGATCGGTGTGGGGATTTTTAACCGGTCCCTCGGTTCCCTGGTCTGTTATCCCGGCGATGACCTTGAGCGTTTGGCCGTCGATAAGGGTCTCGGTGGCGATCTCGGATGCAGGAAACTCCTGATAAGCGGGCGCCGTCATCTTTTCGGATGCGGGCAGATTGACCCACAGTTGGAATCCGGAAAGGAGGCCGTTTTCCTGCTCCGGCATTTCGGAATGGACGATGCCACGCCCCGCCGTCATCCATTGTACGCCGCCGGGTTCAATTACGCCCTCGTGGCCAGTGCTATCTTTGTGACGCATACGCCCGGCGAGAAGATATGTAACCGTCTCGAAACCCCGATGTGGGTGATCGGGAAAGCCGCCGATATAGTCGCCGGGCTGGTCGGACTCAAACGAGTCCAAAAGTAGAAAGGGATCGACCATATCGATTTCCGGGGAGCCGACAATTCGTGTCAGCCGTACGCCATCGCCATCAGAAGCAGGAATGCCGGGAGTTTGCACAGCCAACTCCCGGACTTTCCCGGTGCTAATAGCTTTCCTGCCAGTAGCGTTCATCTCTCTTTCCTTATTCAGCCGTCGCCAAGGCACCGCGCATTGCGGCAGTGCGGTTATCCAGGGCATAGGCACCCGGGCCATGCGCGACGAGGAACAAGAGACCGCCAGCAATTGCAATGTTCTTCATGAACATGATCATGGTGTTCTGATCGGCGAAGTTGGCGTGAAAAAGGATGGCTGACAGGACACTGAAACCGGCCATCGCAAACGCCACGGGCCGTGTCTTCCAGCCCGCAATAATCGCCAATCCGCCGCCGACTTCGAGGAGAATAACCAATGGCAGAAGCCCACCAGGGACACCCATGGCATCCATATAGCCCTGGGTGCTTGCGTACCCGGTAATCTTGTTCATCCCTGCCATCACGAAAATCGTGGCTATCAGAACACGCCCCACCGGAGCCGATAAAGTTTGAATGTTTGACATGACCTTACCTTTCAAAAACTGCTTTGTTTGTCTCGGGTTCATTCGTTGTAACTAGGAACAACTTAGGGCTGGCTCTTAATTAAAAAAAGCATAAGGTTTATATATTCTTGATATATAAAATGCATCATTAGTGAGAGCCGTACGTGACCCTGGAACAATTGAGAGTGCTTTGCGCCATTGTCGATCAGGGGGGGTTCCGCGCAGCCGCCGAAACCCTTTACCGCAGCCAGTCAGCCGTCAGTATCGCGATCCGCAATTTGGAGAAGGAATTGGAACTGAAGCTATTCCTTCGCGACCAGTATCGCCCCGTGCTCACTGATGAAGGTCGGTCCCTGTATGAAAAAGCCAGAACGGTTTTATCCCATGCGAATGAGTTCTCCGTCCTGGCCCAGCACTTCTCGATGGGAGAAGAGCCTGAGCTTCGCCTGGCCATGAGTGCCATCGCCCCGGTGGAGCGGATCATGGATGTTTTGAACCAGGTAACGGAACAGGCTCCGGCCACCAAACTGACCCTGCTGGTGGAAAACCTGAACGGCACCATGGAACGCCTTGATGACGGCGATGTGGATATTGCCATAACCGAATCTCTCGACGATCAAGGCGGTTATGAATATATCGCGATCAGCCAGGTGGAGTTCGTCAGCGTCATTTCCCCTAAATTCCCATTCGATGGCAAGGCAGCCAAGCTTAGCGAACGGGACATGGAAGATAGCCCTCAGATCATCGTGCGTGACACCAGCCGTCACGCGGAAAAAAGGACCGTCGGCGTGCTAAAGGCCGCCACCCCTTGGGTGGTCAATGATTTCACCATGAAAAAACGGATTATCGCTTCCGGCATGGGCTGGGGGCGTATGCCCAGACACTTGGTTGAAGATGAGATCAAAAACGGTGAACTCGTTATGCTCAGCTCGAAAGATTTCGCCCCATTTAGAGTTGATGTCAAAATGGTGAGACGGAAAAACAAGCCGGTCGGACCGGTGGCAGCAAAACTGTGGCTATTAATGCAAGGACTCGACAATCCCACCTCCAACGTCCGTTAAGGGTCTTGGTTGTGTGGAAACGCGGGCGCGACCATGACCGGATCAGTTCGGCGGCTGTCGCCGGCAGTGATTTGGGCGTTTGCCGGTTTTGGGGTTCAGAATCGATCCTATGGGCGCCACAGGGTGTGCTGAGTGGCCATGGAGCGAGTCGTCAGCAAGGGCGAACTGAGGGCCCTATGCCCTCATTGCCTTGATCAGTGGCACGATGCCCAAGATATTCATGAGCCGCGTCAGGTTATAGGCCAGGACGTGCAAGGCCATCTCGGTCGCCACGCGTGGCAAGCTTTTCATCAGGAAGTGCGTTGCACCCATCCGCGCCTTGATCGTGCCAAAGGGATGCTCGACCGTCTCACGGCGCTGACGCATGGCCTGCGGGTTCTCATCGAGCCGCCTCTGGACGGCCTCCAGCACATGCTCGTGTTGCCATCGCGTGATGCGCCGTTGAACGCCCGTGGTGCAGCGATGCTTAATGGCGCAGACCCGGCATGCGTTGGTCCAGTAGCGCCGTAGCGTCAGCCCTTTTTCCTCGTTGGTGAAGTAGTACTTGAGGCGCTCACCGGCTGGGCAGATATAGACATCTTCATCGGCCAGATAACGAAAGTCGGCTTTCACGAAGCGTCCTTTGGCCTTGTTGCCTGAAGTCATCGGCTTTGGCAGTGTGACCGTGATACCGGCTTCATCGCAGGCCAGGATCTCTTCACTGTTAAAGTAGCCGCGGTCGGCAACGACGTCCAAGCGGTCTGTACCCAAGATAACCTTTGTCTTCTTGGCCATCGGGGAGAGTTGGGACCGGTCGTTACCAACGTTCGTCACCTCATGGGTTACGATCAGATGATGCTCGCAATCGACGGCGGCCTGCACATTGTAGCCGACCGTGCCGCTACCCCGGCCAGAGGTCGCCATGGAACGGGCGTCGGGATCGGTCAAGGATATCTGCTGGTCCGGCTTCGCCTGCCGTTGGGCGTCGAGCCCTTCCAGGCGTTGCATCTCTTCCTTCAGCCTCTCGATCTTCTCCTCAAGACGCGTCGTCCTCATGGTCCGGGCAAGAGACGGTTCCTGCCGGTCGGTGCTGTCGAGCTGGTGCAAATAGCGCGCAACGCTCTCCTCGATCTGTACCATGCGGCGCTTCATCTTGGCGCTCGTGAAGTTGCGATCCCGGTTGTTCACCGCCTTGAACTTGCTGCCGTCGATCGCGACGCTGGCCTCGGCCAGCAAGCCAAGCTGACGGCAAAGGGCCACAAACCGCGAGCAGACCTTGCGGATCGCGGGGCCGTTGTCCTTGCGGAAGTCGGCAATCGTCTTGTGATCGGGAACCAGGCGGCCGGTCAGCCACATGACCTCAACGTTGCGAGCCGCTTCACGTTCCAGACGGCGGCTCGACTGCACCCGGTTGAGGTAGCCATAGATGTAGAGCTTCAAAAGAACCGACGGGTGATAGGCGGGACGCCCGGTCGCCTTCGGATCGACACCGCCGAACCCCAATTCGCCCAGATCAAGCATCTCGACAAACGCCTCAATCACGCGGGCCGGATTGTCATCCTCAACAAAATCTTCAAGCGTTTCGGGAAAGAACGTGCTTTGGCCGCGATCCAAACCCTCGACAAATCGCTTCATCAGCTCCTCCCGCCAAACGACGGGAGAATCATACCACCAACCGCGTTTCTACACAGCCTGGGTCAGGAGCAGAAATACCAATGCCCACGCGCTAATGGCTGCAGTCGGGCGCAAAGCCGACGTGACGCGTCAAAAAAAAAGCGGTTTCTCGGGGCATTGTGAATTAATTTCTAATCACCGGCAATTACACACCCAGGTGCGGCTACCATGGGTTGCCGGGTCAAGCCCAAGGGTGACTATGGAAAAGGTGTCGAAACGTCCGCTGGTCGGGGTCGGGGTCGTGGTTTTGAAGGCGGAGCGCGTGCTGCTGATCCGCCGGGCCAAGGCGCCGCGTGAGGGAACCTGGTCCTTGCCCGGCGGGCGCCAGCGCCACGGCGAGACCGTGCGCGAAGCGGCGGCGCGCGAGGTGCGCGAGGAAACCAACCTCGAGGTCGAGATCGGGGGCCTGCTCGACGTAGTCGATTCCCTGACCCGCGATTCAACCGGCGCCGTCGCCTATCACTATACCCTGGTTGATTTCATGGCCGAGTGGCGCGCCGGCGAAGCTCAGGCGGGCGACGATGCGGCGGAGGTTATCTGGGCCGACCCGCGCGACCTGGCGCATTACGATCTTTGGGACGAAACCCTTCGTATAATTGCTCTCGCGCGGGAGCGGCGAGGCTAGCCCGCTTATTCCGGTTCGAATATGCGCACGACGGCGGCGATTTTATCGGAAACGGCGGCCCGCTTCATGCCTTTGGAGTTAAAGGGCATGGCGATATTGCCTTGGCGGTCGAGGGCGATCAGCCCGCCGTCGCCGCCCAGGCGCTTGACCTCGGCCAGGGCGGCGGCCGTTGCTTCGTTTAGAGAGGCGCCGCCGTAGGTCATGCGGGCGGATACGTCCCTCGCCGTGCCGGCGCGGATAAAATATTCGCCCAGGCCGGTGCAGGAGACCGCCACGCCGTCGTCGGCCCAGGTGCCGGCCCCGATCAGGGGCGTATCGCCGACGCGCCCGGCCATTTTATTGAAGGTGCCCCCGGTGGAAGTCGCCGCCGCCAGGTTTCCGCTTAGATCGAGCGCCACCGCGCCGACGGTGCCATGGCCTTCTTGCGCGCCGCCGGAGCCGTGCTTGACGTGATCGACATAGTAGGTTGCGGGGTCCGCCACGATCTCTAGCCCCTGAGCGCGGGCGAAGGCGCCGGCCCCTTCGCCGGCCAGCATGACGTAGCGGCCCTCGGCCATGATCCGGCGCGCCGCCTCGATGGGGTGAACCGCGTTTCGAAGGGCGGCGACGGCGCCGGCTTGGCGGTTGGACCCATCCATGACGCTCGCGTCCAACTCCACGATCCCGTCGCGGTTCGGGGCCGAACCCTTGCCGGCGACGTAAAGCCCGGATGTCTCCATGTCCTTGACCATGGCCACGGCGGTATCGAGGGCGCTTTCGCCCGCCAGCAGCCGTTTCTGGCCACCGGCGATAAGAGCCCGCAAGTGCGCTTCCTGCTCGCGGTAGTCGAGCGCCGGGTCCGCCCCGGCGCCGCCGTGTACGATCAAGGCATAGGTCGTGGAAGTTGAGATCATGCCCCACACTAGACCGGCAGGCGCGGCCAGGGCCAGTAATTGATGTGGATCAAGTTAATCGCGGATCGGACTGCGCTACACCCAAGGCTCGCCGAGAAATGGGGGCCGCGATCATAAATTTCGATGCCATAGCGAAGGCGGAACTGACCCGTGAGCCGTTCCGGTTTTTCGCCACGCCTGGGGTTTTGAACGCGGCGGACCTCGCCGCTATACGGGCGGATTTTCCCGATATGCGTAAGCCCGGCATTTTTCCGCTTTCGTCGCTGACCTACGGCTCGGCTTTCGCCCGGCTGATCGCGGACATCGAAAGCCAGGCCATGGAAGACGTCATGGCCGCGAAATACGGTGTCGAGCTGGCCGGCAAGCCGCTCATGATTACCGTGCGCGGCCATGCCCAAAAGAAGGACGGCCGTATCCACACCGATACCAAGGCCAAGTTCGTAACCTGTCTGCTCTACCTCAACGATACCTGGGATGACGGCGACGGGCGGCTGCGGCTGCTGCGCAAGCCAGACGACCTGGACGATTTCATTGTCGAGATTCCGCCCCATGGCGGCACCTTGGCGTCGTTCCTGCGCGCCGATAATTCCTGGCATGGGCACGAACCCCATGTGGGTGAGCGGCGCTATGTCATGTTCAATTGGATGACCTCGCCGGCGGCGCTTGAGCGCGAACTCGGCCGCCACCGGTTTTCGGCCAAGATCAAGCAACTCAACCCCTTTGCCTAAGAAAGGCGCGGCATGGAACAATCCCTAGCCCCGGACCCGGTGGCCGAAACCTTTCTCGCCTGTCTGAAACAGGCCCGGCACGAGACTTGGCCCTTCGATCACTGGTTGTTGAATAACGCGCTGCCGGACCGGGATTGCGGCGGCATCGCCGCTCTGCCCTTCGCCCCGCCGGAGGACGCCGTTTTCGACGGCCGCCGCGAGGCGAACAATTCCACGCGGGTTTATTTTACCCCCGAAAACCAGGGCAAATACGATGTCTGCCGCCGCGTTGCCGCGGGGTTCAAGACTCGAGCCGTGAAGCAGGCCATCGAGGCGGCCACGGGCGCGGATCTCTCGAACGCTCATCTGAGAATCGAATACTGTCAGGATACAGAGGGCTTTTGGCTCGAGCCCCACACCGACATTTCGGTGAAAAAGTTCACTATGCTGGTGTACCTGTCGGACGACCCCAAGCTGGCCGCCGCCGGCACCGACATCCACGAAGGGCCGCCCGATTTCAACTACGTTGGATCGGCGCCCTATGGAAAGAACAAGGGCGTCATCTTCATTCCCGGCAAGAACACCTGGCACGGAGTCGGCCACAAGCCGATCGCGGGTCTGCGCAAGTCCATCATTATCAACTACGTCACTTCGGATTGGCGCGAAAAGTGGGAACTGGCCTGAAGTAGGATTGATAAGGGCGGCGGAATAATTTCAGTCGAAGTACCCGGCCCGCACCGCCGCGCCGATGTACATCAGGGCCATGCGCCCGGCGATGCCGCAGGTGATGCCGCCCAGATCGTACTTGGGCGCGATTTCGTTGAGGTCCATGCCGACCAAGCGGCCCTTGCGCGTCAGTCCCTGAATCAGCGTGCGCATGTGGTGGTACAGCAGGCCGCCCGGCGTGCGCGCCATGACCCCCGGCGCGACGCTGGGGTCCAGGCCGTCCAGATCGACGGTCAGATAGTAATGCCCGCCGTCGGGGATGCGCTCCAGCACCGCCGCCATGCCCCGGTCGTGAATTTCATAGGCGGTGACGATATGGGCGCCGTAAGCCCGCGCGGCCGCCACCTCTTCGCTTCGCGCGCTGCCGGACGAACGGATGCCCAACTGGTGGATAGCGCCGATATGGTTCATTTCCGAGGCCCGGCGCATGGGGCTGGAATAGCCTTCGCGAACCCCGTTCACCTCATCGCGCCAATCGATATGGGCATCGACCTGGATCAGCGTGATGGTCTCGCCGAGAACCTCCAGCGCTCTCATGACCGGGATCGGCACGCCATGATCGCCGCCGAAGACAATGGGTAGCGCCCCCGCGCTCAGGATTTTACGGACCGCCGCCTCGGCGCGTGGATAGTGCGCGCCCAAATCCCGCACGTCGCCGGGGATGTCGCCGGCATCGGCAACCTTGATATCCCGGCCGTCGAACAGCGTGCCCCCGATATCGAAATCGTAGTGATCCAGCCCGCTTAGGATGGATTCCGACTCGCGGCGGATGGCCGCCGGGGCATGGGACTGGTCGTTGGTTGCTTCCTCGAGGTTGTAGGGGTCGCCGTAAGGAATCCCGAAAATCGCCACGTCGGCGTCGAGCGTATCGAGGTCTTCGCACAGAGGAAAATCCAGGAAGGTCTGGAAGCTCCGGCGCGGCGGCACGGTTAGACGTGGAGTCATCGCCTCACCCCCTACAAGGGTATCCAGGAAAATTCGCGGGTGTAGTGCATGTAGCCGATGTTGATGCCGGCGCGCAGGCCGACGCCGGTGCGGATCGGGGCCTGCACGATGTCGCCGGACTTCTGATAATTCACGCCCACCCCGGCGACGAAATAGAGGCTGCCGTCGACCGCCGGGAACCGCTGGAACAAGGCGTCCTCGTTCGGCAGGTTATAGATCATGATGAACATCTTGGAGGCGTCGCCGCCCAGATCGAAGCCGATCGAGGGACCTTGCCAATAGACCTTGCGCGTGCCCCCGGCCTTGCGGTGCAGAACACCATCGCCGTAGCGCACGCCGATACCTATGGCGCCGCTGATTTCCTCGCCGGCGATATAGGCGTTGGGCCGGCCTTGTTCGGCGAAGACCTTCTCGATCGCCTTGGCCAGGCCTTCCGAGGTGCCGCCGAAGAAGTCCGTGGCCTTTTTGAACATCTCGTCGTGGCTATAGGAAGCCTCGGTTGCTTCCTGCGCTTGGCTTGAAGCGGGCAGGGCGAAGACCGCCATGGCGGCACCCGCAAGGGCGCGTGAAAAATATTTCAGCATCATATGCATGAGTGTCTCCTTCATAAAATATTGCCTCGCGGAAACATTGGCCTTTGTGCGGCCGCTTACAAGAACTTTGCCGCCAGGTCGACACTTGAACGGGCGCCAAGGGCCTCGAAGTGTTGGCGCAGCCAGGTTTCCGCCGCGTGCCGGCCCAGGTCGCGAAGGCGGCAGAGGACCGGCCATTCCGGCGTCATGCTACTGCCGGCGCCCATCTTGCGGATCGCCCGGCCGCCGTCGATGTGGTGAAAACGGTGCCCGCGCAGCCGCCGCCGCCGGGCGCCGCCACCCAGATTCAGATTCCAGCCATCGGCATACAGGCCGCGCAGGTGCTCGATGGCCTCGATCTCGCGCCGCAAGGGGCCGGCGAAGGTCATGCGGTTGACGCGGGCGATGATCGCGCGCGCGTCGCTCGGCACCTGGGTTTCGCGCGCCGGGTCGAGCTGTACGATCAGGGTATCCTCGGCGGCACCGGTCTCGACCAGGGGCATAATCGCGGGATTGGCCGAGAAGCCGCCGTCCCAATAGTGCCGCTTGCCGATCTTGACCGCCTTGTGCACCTGGGGCAGGCAGGCCGAGGCGAGCAGGCACTCGACGCTCAATTCCGAGGTGCGGAATATACGGGGCTTGCCGCTCGCCACCTCGGTCGCCGCGATGTACAGCTCGATCGGACAGCCGCGGCGCAGACGCTTGAAGTCGATGTTTTGCTCCAACACCTCGCGCAGCGGATTGAAATCGAGCGGATTGAACTGATAGGGCGAAACCAGGCGGGTCATGAGGTCGAACATGACCAGGCGGGCGCCTGAAACATGACCCTCATCCGCCGGGCGCGGGTCGAAAAGGGGGGCGCGCAAGGGGCTGTAGCGGGCGGTTTCGCTGACAGCGCGCCAGAATTCGCCCAGACGTTCGCGGGCGTAGGGGGCGCCGCCTTCCATGGCGCCGAAGGCCAGCATGACCGCGTTCATGGCCCCGGCGCTGGTGCCGCTGATGCTGCCGATTTCGATCCGTCCGTCCTCGAGCAGGCGGTCGAGCACGCCCCAGGTGAAGGCCCCATGGGCGCCGCCGCCCTGGAGGGCCAGGTTGAGCTTTTTCGCCCGCGTGCCGCTCCGGGCGCGGGCGGACAGCCAGGCGCGCGGGCGCCACCGCGCCGGCAAGGCGGCGTCCGGCGGGGCGGTCTTGAGTGCTGGCAGGCTCATGGCCAATTCCGGTTTCCTTGACAAGGGTAGCGGAGGGCTCTTGCTCCGGTTGCCCCTATTGTGTGCGCCGCAACCTTTATAAATTATTGTTATTAAAAGACATTTATAATTTACCCTGCATTGCATCAATTTTGTCTTGGGCCTCGCGGCCCTGGCGGGTTTTCAAGTGTTAACCCGACCTTAACTTTATTGCGGCACCTGGGAAGTGAAATTCCTTGCCAAGCTGTGCTACAAGGGCGGCCATCATGTGGCACGATGTCGTCGATCTCCGCGATTTTTACGAGACCCCGCTTGGCCAGGTCACGCGGCGCATGCTGCGCCGGGGTATCCGCGAACTCTGGCCCAACGTGCGCGGGCAGAGCGTCCTCGGCCTCGGCTATGCGGCTCCCTATTTGCGTCAATTCAAGTCCGAGGCTGAGCGGGTCATGGCCTTCATGCCGGCGTCCCAGGGGATCCTGCACTGGCCGTCGGAGGGGCCGGGCGCGGCCGCGCTGGTGGATGAAACCGATCTGCCCCTGCCCGATCTTTCTGTCGATCTGGTGTTGTTGGTGCATGGCATCGAAAACAGCGAATACCTCCGCGACATGCTGCGCGAAATCTGGCGGGTCTTGAGCGCCGACGGGCGCTTGCTGGTGATCGCCCCGAACCGGCGCGGCATCTGGGCCCGCTTCGAGCGTACGCCCCTGGGCTGGGGGCATCCCTATAGCCAGAACCAGATATCGCGCCTCCTGCGCGACAATATGTTTACGCCCACCCGGCGCGGACGCTCGCTGTTCGTGCCGCCGTTCCGTTCGCGCACCATGTTGCGTTCCGCCCGGGCGTGGGAGCGCGTGGGTAAACGCTGGTTTCCGACCTTTTCCGGCGCGCTTCTGGTCGAGGCGGCGAAGCAGCTCTATGCGCCCAGCCAACATGCCGAACGGCGGCGCCTGCACCGCCCCAGGCTGGTGCGCTTTCCACGCCCCCTGCGCCCCGCGGTTCGGGTGGGAAGGCGCTGACGGCCCACCCCCGCGCAAGGGGTTAATCTGTAAGGTTTTCTTTAATCCTACTTCGGGCTAAGACTATTTCCAGTCGCCCCGTATCAGGAAAACTGCGGTTCCATGCCTCTTGAAGACAAAGCCCTGACCGATTTGCGTCGGCGGATCGATGAGATCGACGCGCAACTGCACGACCTTCTGATGCAGCGCACGGAAGTCGTGCAGAGCATTGGCGCGGCCAAGGGCGATGTCGCCAGCCATAGCCGCCCGGGCCGCGAGGCCGAGGTATTGCGCCGCCTGATCGCGCGCCACCGCGGGCCCTTGCCCAAGGCGCTGATCGTGCGTATCTGGCGCGAGATGTTCGCGGCCTTGACCGCGCTCCAGGGCAAGCTCGCGGTCGCGGTCTATGCCCCCGAGGGCACCTTCGGTTACCGCAATCTGGCCCGCGACCAATACGGCTGGCGGACGCCGATTACCGCCTACCGTTCGGCGGCCCAGGTCTTGGAGGCGGTCGCCGACGGACGGGCCACCGTGGGCGTCTTGCCGATACCGCGCGGCGACGAGGCCAACCCCTGGTGGCGCAACCTGGCGAGCACCGGGGATTCCGTGGCCAAGATCGTCGCCCGCTTGCCCTTCGCGGCGGTCGCGCCCCCGAATACCGACAATCCCGAGGCCCTGGTCATCAGCCTGGACGGACCCGAGCCGACCGGCGGCGATTGCGCCTTCCTGTTGATCGAAACCAGGGAAGTCGCCTCGCGCAGCCATTTGCGCGGCTTGCTGGCCGAGGCTTCCTTCGAGGTCTTGGACATTTGGGTCAGCCAGGAAGACAGCGGCCAATACCTGCACTTGATCGAGGTCGGCGGCTGGGTCGCGGACGACGATGCGCGCTTGGAAAGTCTCGCGGCCTTGGGCGAGGGGACGATCTCTCAGGTCTGGTCCGGCGGCGGCTACGCGGTGCCGCTCTCGATCGAGGTCATGACCGCGCCATGACTATGAGCGCGCCATGATTATGAGTGCGCCATGGCTATGACCGCACCATGACCCTGAGCCCGCGGCCCGGTATTCTGGAGGTCGCCCCCTACATCGGCGGCGAGGCTTCGCTCCCCGGCATCGAGCGCGCGGCGCGTTTGGCGTCGAACGAAAACCCACTGGGGACCAGCCCGCGCGCCATTGCCGCCTTCAGCGCCCTTAGGGACGACTTGCACCGCTATCCCGACGGCACGGCGGCGCCCCTGCGTGCAGCCATAGCAAAGGCCGAGGGCCTGGACCCGGCGCGCATTGTGTGCGGCGCCGGTTCGGACGAGTTAATCGCCTTCCTGGTCCACGGCTACGCCGGACCCGGCGACGAGGTGCTGCACAGCGCCCACGGGTTCCTCATGTACCCCATCGCCGCCAAGATCATGGGCGCGACCCCGGTCGCGGCGCCGGAGCGCGACATGACCGCCGATGTCGAGGCCATGCTGGCGCGGGTGACGGCGCGCACCCGCGTCGTGTTCCTGGCCAACCCCAACAACCCGACCGGCAGCCTCTTGAGCGCCGAGCGGGTCCAGGCTCTGCGTGACGGCTTGCCCGGCGACGTGCTGCTGGTCATCGACGCCGCCTATGCCGAATACGTCGAGGACGCGGACTACAGCGCCGGCGCCGGGATGGTCGAGGCCGGCGATAACGTGGTCATGACCCGGACCTTTTCCAAGATTCATGGGCTCGCGTCCCTGCGCTTGGGCTGGGCTTATTGCCCGCCCGCCGTGGCCGATGTGCTTAACCGCCTGCGCGGCCCCTTCAATGTGACCCAGGCCGCCCAGGCGGCGGGCATAGCGGCGATTGCCGATAGCGGCCATGTGGCGCGCTCGCGGCAGCACAACGCCAAGTGGCGCGCCTGGCTGAGCGAACGCTTGAGCGCCGCCGGGCTGCATCCTTATCCCAGCGCCGGAAATTTCATCCTGGTGGAATTTCCCGGTAAGCCGGAAACCGGCGCGCAAGCGGCCCTGGCGCACCTCAAGACCCAGGGCATACTGGTCCGCGCCATGGCCGGCTACGGCCTGCCCAAGTGCCTGCGTATCAGCATAGGAACCGAGGACGAAACCCGCGCCGCCGCGGCGGCCCTGACCGCCTTCATGGCCGGGGCGGGAGGGGCATCGTGAGCGCCGAGACGCCGATGTTCCAAAAAGTCGCGATCATCGGTGTCGGACTGATCGGCTCGTCCCTGGCCCTGGCCATGCGCCGCCACGGCTTGGCCAAGACCATCGTGGGCTGCAACCGCTCGGCGGCCAGCCGCGAGAAGGTGCTGGCGCTCGGCCTTGCGGACGCGGCGGTTGAAGACCCGGCGGCGGCGGTCGCGGACGCCGATCTGGTCATGGTCTGCACCCCCGTCGGCACCTACGAGGACATCGGCCGCGCTATCGAGACGGCGCTCGCGCCCGGCGCCATCGTCACCGACGCCGGCTCGGTCAAGCAGGCGGTGGTGCGCGACCTGGGCCCCTTTATTCCCGAAGGCGTGCATTTCGTTCCTGGCCACCCCATCGCGGGTTCCGAGAAATCGGGCCCCGAGGCCGGCTTCGCGGAACTGTTCGAGAATCGCTGGTGCATCCTGACCCCGCCACCCGGCACCGATGCCGGGGCGGTCGAGAAAGTCCGCGCCCTGTGGCGGGCTTGCGGGGCCATGGTCGCGGACATGGATGCCCGCCATCACGACCGGGTTTTGGCGATCACCTCCCACCTGCCTCATTTGATCGCCTATACCATCGTGTCCACCGCCAGCAACACCGAAGAAGACCTGCAAGGCGAGGTCGCCAAGTATTCCGCCGGCGGTTTTCGCGATTTCACCCGCATCGCGGCCTCGGACCCGATCATGTGGCGCGATATCTTCCTGAACAACCGCGAGGCGGTGCTGGAGATGCTGCAACGCTTCAGCGAGGACCTGACAGCCTTGCAGCGCGCCATCCGCTGGGGCGAGGGCGAGGTGCTGGAAGACATGTTCCGGCGCACCCGCGTGGCCCGGCGCGAGGTTCTGGCCGAACATCAAGCCGGCACCTTCGACCCGCGCGAGCCGGATTCGAGTTAGACGAGATACAAACCACACGCGTCATCCCGGACTTGATCCGGGATCTTTTCTGGATCCGAATCTCGCTCAAACCGAAGATCCCGGATCAAGTCCGGGATGACGGTTTTCTTCTCACCACCGCACTGGTTGCCTTGGACTACGCAGTAACGAAACCGCACCCGAAGCCGCCGCCGGATCGAGATTTCTGGGTCTTCGGTTATGGCTCTCTCATGTGGCATCCGGGCTTTCCCCACCTGGAGGTGCGTCCCGGCCGCCTTCATGGCTATCACCGGCATTTCTGCGTCGCCTCCCACAGTTATCGCGGCACACCGGCCTGTCCTGGTCTTGTCCTGGGCCTGGACCGGGGCGGTTCGTGCCGGGGCATGCTCTACCGGGTGCCGGCGGCGGAGGGCGATGCGGTCATGGCCTACCTCATCGAGCGCGAGATGCTTACCGGCGTCTATAATCCGTGCTGGCTGCATGTGCGTAGCGACGCCGGGCCGGTCACCGCGATAACCTATGTGGTCGACCGCGGCCATGGCCAATACACCGGCCGCCTGACCCTGGAACAAACCATCGAGCGCGTCTTGCAGGGCGTGGGCGATAGAGGTTCCTGTCTGGATTACCTGCGCAACACGGTCCACCACCTGCGCGCCCTGGGCCTGCCCGACCGCCCACTGGAACGCCTGCTGAAGCAGGCCGAGGCGCGGCGCGGCGCGTAGCCCGCGCCATCCGCCGGCCTTCGCCACTAACGTATCGCCGGGTGTTTTCGCAATCCTTGAACAAGATAGTCGACGACAGCGCGTACCCGGGCGGAAGTCTGCCCCGCTTCTTTGTGGACGACATGGACAGGAACGGCGGGAGGCTCATAACCATCGAGGACTATCTCTAAGTCGCCTGACTTAAGCTCGGCCGCGATCATGTATGAAAATACGCGGGCGATGCCGTGGCCGGCTTTGGCGGCTTCAATTGCGACTTCGGCGTTATTCACGCGAAACCGGGACATCGGTTTATGGACGATAGGATCGTTATCGCCGCCGAATATCCATTCCCCGGCGGCGGTCAAATTTACAAAGTCGATCAGGTCGTGATCCACGAGGCCGGAAGGGTGCGCCGGACGGCCATGATCCGCCAGGTAGTCTTTCGACGCGCATAAAACCTTCCGCACCTTGCCGGCACGGATGGCCGTCAAGGATGAATCCGGCAGGTGGGCGATGCGCACGGCGACATCGATTCCATCCTCATACATGTGAACCACACGGTCGGCGGCCATGGCCATGACGGAAATATCCGGATACGCATTCAAGAGGCCGAGAAGCACCGGCGCCAATACCGTGCGTCCGAACAAAACCGAAGAGGTTACCGTGACCAGGCCACTCGGCTGGGTATGAAGCCCGGCGGCATGCTGTTCGGCGATGTCGATCTCGGACAAAATTCGCCGGCAATCGGCGAGAAAACGCTCGCCCGCTTCGGTTAGCTGGACCGACCGGGTCGTGCGATGGAACAGCCGTGCCCCGAGCCTGGCCTCCAGTTCCGATACCGCACGGGTTACCGAGGGTGGCGACAAGTTTAGTCGCCGCGCGGCGGCCGCGAACCCCGCTTGGTCCGCGACCTCAATGAAGACAGACATGGTTTGAAGCCGGTCCATTGATTATTCCGTATTATAAAATAATATCTTCCATATTATACTAATACCATTATGGAAATGAAATAGTTATTTTACCCTCTGTAGCACCGAGGAGGCAGACACATCCTGGGTCGCCGAGTGGCGCTGCATCGAGGAGTAAAACCATGACGGCAACGGCATTGACCCAAGGCGCGCATCACATCGGGCTTACGGTTTCCGATTTATCCCAGACACGATCCTTTTTTATCGATTCTCTGGGCTTCGAGCAGGTGGGCGAAGTGCCCGACTACCCGGCCGTATTCCTAAGCGATGGAGCTACGATGATTACATTGTGGCAGGCTAAAAACCCCGGAACCGCGATCCCCTTCGACCGCAAAAATGTTGTTGGCCTCCATCATTTGGCCTTGAAGGTTCAAAACGATGCGGTGCTCGATAAACTATATCGGAGCCTGAGTGAAACCGATGGAGTCGAGATCGAATTCGCCCCCGAATCGCTTGGCGGCGGCCCAACTAAGCATATGATGATCTCGATACCCGGTGGCATTCGCATGGAACTCATCGCCCTGGCGGCCTAAGCCCAAGGCACGGTGCAACGGCAGTCGCTTAAATGGGAGCAAAACCAATGGCCGGCGAGTGGACCGAAAGCGATTCCCCATTCCATCCCGGGGAACGGGAAGTTCAGAAGCGGATGGGTGTCCTGGATATCGAACACTGGGCCCGCAAGGTCGTGCGCCCCTTCATGCCGGAAGCGCACCGCGACTTTCATACTTCCCTGCCCTTCTTGGTAGCGGCGGCGCGCGACCGTGAAGGGCGCCCGTGGGTGACTTTGCTCACCGGTCCCGAGGGCTTCATCGCCTCTCCCGATCCCAGGTCGCTGGCGATGGCCGCGGTACCCATCGCCGGCGACGCCCTGGAGGGCGCCCTTACATCGGGGGCTCATCTCGGGCTGCTCGGCATCGAACTCGCCAGCCGCCGGCGCAATCGTGTCAATGGCCGCGTCAGCGAGGGCGCCGGCGGCAACCTGGTATTCACCGTGGACCAGTCGTTCGGCAACTGCCCCCAGTATATTCGCGAGCGCGCGTGGCGGCGGGCCGGCGATGGGAAAGCGGGGACTCCGATTAGGAGTTCCCGTCTCACAGCGCCGCAAAAGGCGTGGATATCGGCGGCCGATACATTCTTTATCGCCAGCGGCCACCGGGGGGAGGGCGAAAGCCCAACTCATGGCATGGATGCTTCGCACCGCGGCGGTGAACCCGGATTCGTGGAGGTCTTGAGCGAAACGCAAATACGGTTTCCCGATTTTGCGGGAAACAACCACTTCAATACCCTCGGCAATCTCGCGCTCGATCCCAGAGCAGGCTTTCTGTTCGTGGATTTTGTAACGGGGAGTCTCTTGCAATTGACCGGACGGACGTCGATCGATTGGGAGTCGGACGCCGTCGCGGCGATCACCGGCGCCCGGCGTTTGGTCGCATTCCATATCGAAGAGGTTGTGGAACTCCCGGCGGCCGTGCCATTGCGATGGGACGCAACCGCCGATTCCGTTCGCTCTCTACGTCTTATGAAAAAGACCCGGGAGAGCGCCGAGATTACGTCATTTGTTTTTGAAGCCCGCGATGGCGGCCCGCTGCCTCTCTACGAAGCGGGCCAATACCTGCCGATCGAGATCGACGCACCAGGCATAGGCAGCGCGTTAAGCCGCACCTATTCTCTCTCCGGTCCGCCAAGTACCGGGCGATACCGGATTTCGGTAAAGCGCGAAGCCAGGGGCCTTGCCTCGCGCTACCTTCACGACCGCCTGGAAGTTGGCGCCTTTATCGATGCCCGCAAACCGGCGGGCGATCTTATCCTTCCGTGCGACTCATGCCCGGTCGTACTGGTGAGCGCGGGTGTGGGTATAACGCCCATGGCGGCCATGCTTCATTCCCTGGCGGGCGAAGACGGTGTGCGTCCGGTCTGGTTCGTGCATGGCGCCCGCGACAGCGACCACCATGCTTTAGCGGGCGAAATGAGAGAACTTGCCGCCGGCCATTCTACGATCAACATACATATCGCATACAGCAGGCCGCTCGCTAAAGATAAGCTCGGCACCGACTACCATAGCGAGGGACGGGTCGATGCCGGCTTGATTAGATCGTTTATGGCTATTCCCGAGGCGCATTATCTGCTCTGCGGTCCGGCGGGATTTATGGCGGACATTCAGGACGCCTTGGAGGAACACGGTATTCCGTCGGAAAGTATTCATACGGAATCGTTCGGACCTAGCGGGTGATCGTAAGAGATTGATGTCATATCTCCACCGCAAGTCTCATTAACCCCAATCGACAGGATCCAACTATGTCGAGACCGCCCTTGCCCCCATTTACCGAAGAGACCGCCAAACAAAAGGTTCGGATGGCGGAGGATGCTTGGAATAGCCGGAACCCAGCCAAGGTGGCGCTCGCCTACACACTGGAAAGTCAGTGGCGAAATCGTGCTGAGTTCATTAATGGACGCGAGAATATCGCGGCGTTTTTAACGCGCAAATGGGATAAAGAGCTCAGCTATCGGCTGATCAAGGAGCTGTGGACCTATGGCGGCAATCGAATCGCTGTCCGCTTCGCCTATGAATATCATGACGACAGCGGCAATTGGTTCCGAGCCTACGGAAATGAAAATTGGGAATTCGACGATGACGGCCTAATGCGCCGGCGCATTGCCAGCATAAACGAACATCCAATCGCCGAAGCAGACCGCAAGTTCACCTGGACTCTAGGACGCCGCCCCGACGATCATCCTGGGCTTTCGGATTTGGGCTTCTAGAGCGCTTTCCGCCGCTGATCGCTTTGCTCCTCACCCGCACTTGGAATAGCCGTATGAAGGGTCCCGCAAGATGGGAGCGGATAAATTGCGCCGTTTATGGCAGGTCGAAGATCTTGTGGAGTTGAATACCGGCCGTGTAGCCGTGCGCGAGCGCGGTTTCGGCTACCGCGCGGCGGTTGGCCCGGTTTCGCGCATCGTCGAACTCATCGCAGGGCGATAGATACACCGGAGCCCCGGGCCGGGGCCGGGCCAGGACGGCCTTGCCGCCGGCGACCTGTGTCGCGCGCACCGGCAGCCCATCCGCGCCGATCTCGCCCACCCTCGTCACGTATTTAAAGGCGCGCGCGCGGCCATGAATTTCCGGGTGGATCTTCGGCGTCTTCGGGCTTACCACGATATCGACGTAGGGCGCGGCTAGGCAGTCCTGCCACAAGGTGCCCGCAGTTTCGATCTGCGCGCGAAAGCCGCGGCGGTGCAAGGCGGGCAGCAGCCTATGCAGCGCTTGGCGCACAGGTTCGCCGCCGGTGATCACCGCGAGGGCCGTTGTCTCCCGCGCCAAGTCTCTCGCTCTACGCACGATTTCTTCGATTGGAAGATAAGGATCGGTTTCGTCGTTCCATTGCGTGTCGCACCACCAGCAGCGCAGATTGCATCCGGTTAGGCGAATGAAAAGGGCCGGGCGCCCGGCGTAGGGGCCCTCGCCTTGCAGGCTGTGAAATATCTCCGTGACTTGGAGGCGCGTCCCGTCGCCGGGTTCGCGCTTGCGGACAGGATTTCGCCCTAGCATCGGCCTTCGGGCCTAGGCCCGCTCGTGAACCGCCTGGCGCGGTATCGCTCATACCCCGCCTGGCGCAATTCGCACGCGGGGCATTGGCCGCAGCCATAGCCCCAGTCGCGGCGCGCGCGCCACTCGCCCAGATAGCAGGTGTGCGTGACCTCGACGATCAACTCGACCAGGGCGCCGCCGCCGAGTGTCTCCGCCAAGTCCCAGGTCTCGGACTTATCCAGCCACATAAGCGGCGTGTCTATGACGAAGCGCTGATCCATGCCCAGGTTCAAGGCCACCTGGACCGCCTTGACGGTATCGTCCCGGCAGTCGGGATAACCGGAGAAATCGGTCTCGCAGACGCCGGCGACCAAATGTTTGATCCCGCGCCGGTAGGCGAGCGCCCCGGCAAGCGTCAGGAACAGAAGGTTCCGCCCCGGCACGAAGGTATTGGGCAAGCCGCTCTCGGCCACGGCGATGGTCATGTCGTGGGTCAAGGCGGTCTCGCCGACTTGGCCGAGCACGCGCAGATCCAGCACATGGTCCGCGCCGAGCCGCTCGGACCAGCCGCCATCGATCTTCACGATCTCGCGCAGAACATTCAGGCGCGCGGTCATTTCGACCTCGTGCCGCTGTCCGTAGTCGAAGCCGACGGTCTCGACACGCGCGAAGCGGTCCAGTGCCCAGGCCAGACAGGTCGCCGAATCCTGTCCGCCGGAGAACAGCACCAGGGCGTTTCGCGGATTCAATTCGGGCATGGACTCTCCTCGGCGCGCGGGCGTCGTCTCGAAACCCTCACCCGCATTTGGAGTAGCCGCAGGAGGTGCAGAGATCGCAGCCTTCCTGGTGGATGAGGCCGGCAGAACCGCACTTGGGGCATTGGCGGATGCCCTTGGGGCGGCCGGCGCCCGCGCCTTCGCGCGGCGGGGTCTGGTTCATGGCCAGGGCTCGTGGCTCGCTATCGCCGGCCATGAAGCCGATGTCGATCATGTGTTGCTGGATGATGGAACCGATGGCGGCGAGCAGGGAGGGCACGTACTTGCCGCCCAGCCAGGCGCCGCCGCGCGGATCGAAGACCGCCTTTAGTTCCTCGACCACGAAGGCGACATCGCCGCCGCGCCGGAACACGGCGCTGATCATGCGGGTCAGGGCCACGGTCCAGGAATAATGTTCCATGTTCTTGGAGTTGATGAAAATCTCGAAGGGCCTTCTGCGGCCGTCCTGCACGATGTCGTTGAGGGTCACGTAAATGGCGTGCTCGCTTTCCGGCCAGCGCAGCTTGTAGGTGCGTCCCGGCAGGGTTTCCGGCCGGTCGAGGGGTTGGGTCATATAGACCACGGCGCCCGCGTCCTCGGGCGTTCGCGCGCGCGGCGCGGCCACGGCCCCGGTTTCGTCCGGGGCGCTGGAGCGCGATTCCAGAACCGCGCCGCTGATGGCGTTGGGCCGGTAGGTGGTGCAGCCCTTGCAGCCCAGGTCGTAGGCCTGCATGTAGACGTCCGCGAAGGCCTCGAAGGGAATATCCTCGGCCATGTTGATGGTTTTGGAGACCGAGGCGTCGACGTACTTTTGCACGGCCGCTTGCATGACCACATGGGCCGCCGGTTCTAGGGATTGGGCGTCGACGAAGGCGGCCGGCAGGGGCGCGTCCCCGCCCTTGAGGCGGCGGAACAGGCGGTAAGCGTAGTCGCTGACCTCCTCGCTTTTGCGTTCACCGCCGGCCAGGGTGATCTGGCGCGTGTAGGTGAAGGCGAAGATCGGCTCCAGGCCCGAGGACACGTTGTCGGCGAACAGCGAGATGGTGCCGGTCGGCGCGACCGAGGTGACCAGGGCGTTGCGCATACCGTGTTCAGCGATGGCGGTGCGTAAGGGCTCGTCCAGGGTCTTGATCGTCTCGCCTTGCAGGTATTTCTCTTTGTCGTAGAGGGGAAAAGCGCCTTTTTCCCGGGCGAGGCCGCAGGACGCCAAGTAGGCGTGGCGGCGGATCGCCGACATCCAGCTTTCCGTCATCTCGACCGCCTGGGCGCTGCCGTAGCGCGCCCCGCACATGATCAGGGCATCGCCGAGGCCGGTGATGCCCAGGCCGATGCGGCGCTTGGCCTTCGCTTCCGCCGCCTGTTGCGGCAGGGGAAAGCGCGAGGCTTCGATGGCGTTGTCCAACATGCGCACGGCCACTGGAACGAGCTTTTCAAGCCGCTCCATATCCAAGGCCGCCCCGGTCTCGAAAGGCGCGCGCACCAGGCTGGCCAGGTTGATGGAACCCAGCAGACAGGCGCCGTAAGGGGGCAGGGCTTGCTCACCGCAAGGATTGGTGCAGCGAATATCCTCGCAGTACCAAAGATTATTGGCGCGGTTGATGCGGTCGATGAAGATGACCCCCGGTTCGGCCATGGCATAGGTCGCGCGCATGATCTTGTCCCACAGCGCGCGGGCGGAAAGCGTGCGGTAGTGGGTGCCCTCGAAGACCAAATTCCACTCGCCGTCCTCGCGCACCGCCTGAACGAAGGCGTCGCTGACCAGGACCGAAAGGTTGAACATGCGCAGGCGGTCCGGTTGCCACTTGGCCTCGATAAAGTCCTCGATATCGGGATGATCGCAGGCGAGGGTTGCCATCATGGCGCCCCGGCGGGTGCCCGCGCTCATGATCGTGCGGCACATGGCGTCCCAGACATCCATGAAGCTGAGCGGGCCGGAGGCGTCGGCGCCGACCCCTTTTACCAGCGCGCCCTTGGGCCGCAGGGTCGAAAAATCATAGCCGATGCCGCCGCCTTGCTGCAGGGTCAGGGCGGCTTCCTGCAAGGCCGCGAAGATGCCGCCCATGTCGTCGGGGACGGTGCCCATGACGAAGCAGTTGAACAGGGTCACCTTGCGCTGCGTCCCGGCGCCGGCCAGGATCCGGCCGGCGGGAATGAAGGCGAAGTCCTTCATGGCGGCGGCGAAGACCGGCTCCCACTTAGCCGGCTCGGCCTCGGGCGCGGCCAGGGCGTGCGCCACCCGGGCCCAGGTTTGCGCCACGGACTTGTCCAGGGGCGCGCCCTCCGCCGTCTTGAGGCGGTACTTCATGTCCCAAATCTGCCGCGATAGGGCGGATAACGGTACCATGGCTTATACTAAGCCTCGACGATTCGGTAATAAAGGGCTCTAGTTTTTGAAGAAGCGCCTAGGTGCCGTAGGCGCATTTAGCCGCCGTTGGTAAACGCCAGCCAGGCGATGAAGCCGGCCATGCCCAGGACCGTTGCCCAGAGGACGCCGCCGAAATAGCCCATCCAGCCGATCGATACCGTGGCGCTTGGCGCCACCGCTGGCGCCACCGCCACCGCATCCTCGCGGCCGCCGATGTCGTTGAGCATGCCTTTCTCCTGGTCGCCCCGGTCTGGTTTTTTCTCGGCCATGGTTCGATTCTTTCAATCCGTAAATTCTAAAACCAGGCTTCTTCGGGTTCCATGACCGGCTTGGCGCCGGCGTTGATCATGGCGAAGAGGCTGGAGGTTTCGGGCAGGAGGCGGGTCATGTAAAAGCGCGCGGTGGTCAGCTTGGCCTTATGAAACGCCTGGCGGTCGGCCTCGGGCATGGCGAGCACGGCCTGCGCCGTGCGCGCCCAGATAAAGGCCAGGGCGGTAAGGGCGAAGAGACGCAGGTAATCGCTCGCCGCCGCGCCGGCTTCCTCGGGGTCTCTCAAGCCTTGCTGCGCGACCCAGGCGGTCGCCTGTTGCAGGCGGCCGAAGGCTTTGGCCAGGGGCAGGACGTAGTCGGCCAACTCGGCGTTGGCTTGGTTGTCCTCGATAAAGGCGAGTACCGGGTGGAAAAAACGGCGCAGCAGGCGGCCCATGCCTTGGGGCAGCTTGCGGCCGACCAGATCCAGCGCCTGAATACCGTTGGTGCCTTCGTAGAGTTGGGCGATGCGCGCGTCGCGCACCAGTTGCTCCATGCCGTGTTCGCGGATGAAACCGTGACCGCCGAAGATCTGCATGCCCATGTTCGTCGCCTCGAAGCCGAGGTCGGTGAAGTAGGCCTTGATAATCGGGGTCATGAGCGCGACCAGGTCGTCGGCTTCTTGGCGCTTGGCCTGGTCCGGGTGGCGTTCGGCGACATCGACCGCCATGCCGATCCAGGCGGCCAGCGCCCGGCTGCCTTCGATCTGCGCGCGCATGGTCAAAAGCATCTTACGCACGTCGGGATGCACGATGATCGGGTCGGCGGACTTTTCGGGGTATTTCGCGCCTTTCAGCGACCGCCCCTGGGTGCGCTCCTTGGCATAGGCGGCGGCGGATTGATAGGCCGTCTCGGCCAGGCCCAAGCCTTGAATACCCACGGCAAGCCGCGCGGTGTTCATCATGGCGAACATGGCGCGTAGGCCTCCGTGGGGTTTGCCGACCAGGTAGCCCTCCGCCGCGTCGAAGTTCATGACGCAGGTGGCCGAGGCCTTGATGCCCATCTTATGTTCGATCGACCCGCAGGCGACGCCGTTGCGCGGGCCAAGGGCGGCGTCGCTCTTGGCGATGAACTTGGGCACCAGGAACAGCGAGATACCCTTGGCCCCCGGCGGCGCATCGGGCAGCTTGGCCAGGACCAGGTGCAGAATATTCTCGGTCAGGTCGTGCTCGCCGGCGGAGATGAAGATCTTGGTGCCGGTGATCTTATAGGCGGTCTCGCCGTCGGGCCCCAGGGCGCCGTTGGGCACCGCCTTGGTGCGGATCAGGCCCAGGTCGGTGCCGCACTGGGGCTCGGTCAGGCACATGGTGCCGGACCAGGTGCCGTCGCTCAGCTTAGGCAGGAACAGGGCCTTGAGGGCATCGTTGCCGTAATTTTCCAGGGCGTTGTAGGCGCCGTGGCTCAGGCCGGGATAGATACCGAGGCTGAGGTTGGTCGAGCAGATCAATTCCTCGACCACGAATTGCACGGTCTTGGGCAGGCCCATCCCGCCGTAGTCCGGGTCGGCGGCAAGCCCGGCCCAGCCGCCTTCGATAAAGGCCGTATAGGCTTCCTTGAAACCCTTGGGGGTGCGCACCGTGCCGTTCTCGAAAACACAGCCCTCTTCGTCGCCCGAACGGTTGATCGGCAACAACTCGTTGACGCACAGCTTGGCCGCCTCTTCAAAGACCGCCTCGACCATATCGCCGGTCGCGTCCCCGCACCCCGGCAGGGGTGGAACCGTTTGCTCGTAGTCCCAAAGATCGAACAGCGCGAAACGGATGTCCTCAAGCGGCGCGGTATAGGTAACCATGGTCTAGTTCCTCAGCGGCTTGCCGGTGGTCAGGGTGTGTTCCATGCGCGCGAGCGTCGGTTCGGTCCTGACCATTTTCATGAAGGCGGCGCGTTCCAGGGCGAGGATCTCTTTTTCGCTCACCGGCTCGGTCATATCGGCCTTGGGGCCGCCGGACAGAACCTCGGCCAAGGCACTCGCGACCGCCTCGTCATGGGGGGTCGCGACGCCCTTGGCCAGAAGGTCGCGGACCGCGAAGGCCAGGGTGGTCTTGCCGCTGGGGCCGGGCAGGGTCAGTTCGATCGGTTCCGGCGGCGTGTAATCCTTGGCCAGGGAAAGCGCCTTGGCCTTGGCGTCGGCCAGCAGGCGTTCGCGGTTGAAGGTGATCTCGTCGCCAGGGCGCATGAAGCCCATGGCCTTGGCTTCGAAGGCCGACTTCGCGACCTGGGCCATGCCGATGGTCTCGAAGGCGCTAATCACCGGCGGCATGGGACCGCGGGGACGCTTGGGATCGCTCGCGAATCTATGGAGCAGCTCGACGCAGCCGCCCCAGGCCGGAATCACGCCGACACCGGCCTCGACCAGTCCGACATAGGATTCCGTGTGGGCCTGCACGGCGTCGGCGTTGAGCAGAATTTCGCAACCGCCGCCCAGGGCCAGGCCCGAAGGGGCGGCGACCACGGGAAAGTCCGCGTATTTCATCCGCCGGTAGGTCTTCTGGCCTTGTTCGACCATGCCTTCGATCATGGGCCAGAGGCCGGTGTTGGCGGCGAACAACGCCAGTCCCAGGTTGGCCCCGGCGGAAAAGTGCGTGCCTTCGTTGTAGATCACCAGGGCCTTGTAGGCGCTGTCTTTTTCGACCGTCTTTATGGCGATTTCCAGAATTGAAAACACATCCGTGTCGATGGTGTTCAGCTTGGTGTGAACCTCCAGGCAGACCACGCCGTCGCCAATATCCCAGAGGCTGGCTGAGCCGTTTTTCTTGATCGGCTTGGAGGTGAGCTTGATGTCCGCGAGCAGGATGCAGCCCTCAGGACGCGGCACATCGGCGTAATCGCCGGAAACGGCCAGGAATTGCTGGCGCCCTTCATGGACGCGGTAGAAGGCGCCGGCCTTGGCGGCGGTGGCCAGCAGGGCCGGCACGTCCTTGCCCTCGGCCTCCAGGCGCGCGGCGACATAGGCCGCGCCCAAGCGGTCGATCAGCTCAAAGGGGCCGTATTTCCAGGCGTAACCCAACTGCATGGCCCGGTCTACGTCCCAGACCGTATCGGCGATTTCCGGCACATGGGTGGCGGCGTAAGTCAGCACCTGCGACAGCACGGCCCAGGCGTACTTGCCGCCCCGGTCGTTGTGTTCCACCAGGCCCTTTAGCCCGGCGGCGCGGCCCAGTTGCAGGCTTTCCAGGGCCGGCTTGGCGGCCGGGGCGTAGTCGCCCGTGGCCAGGTTTATGGCTTCCTTGACCTTGCCGCCGCCGTCCCGGTTCAGGCGGTAGAAGCCGCCCTTGCCCTTGCGGCCCGTGTAACCCTCGGCGATCAGCTTATCCAGCAGCGGCCAGGGCCGGCGGATGCCGTGATAGGCGTCGTCTTGGGGCAGGGCGGCGGCCAGGCTGGCGTCCACCTTGGGCATGAGGTCGAGGCCGACCAGATCGAGCAAACCGAAAAGCCCGGTCTTGGGAATCCCCAGGGGGCGGCCCATGACCGCATCGGCCTCTTCGACGCTCATCTTGTGGTCCATGGCCTCGATGGCGGCGCATTGCAGCCAGAAACTGCCGATCCGGTTGGCGACGAAACCGGGCGTGTCGCGGCATAGGACGATGCCCTTGCCCAGGCGCCGGTCGCAGAAATCGCTTATGCCGGTTACGGCCTCGGGCCGCGTGTTAGTGCCGGCGACGACTTCCAGCAGGCGCATATAGCGCGGCGGATTGAAGAAGTGGGTAATCAGAAAGTCGCGCGCGAAGCGTTCCGGCATGCCGGCCGTTAGCTGGCTGAGGGGTAGGGTGGAGGTGTTGGAGGAGACGATGCTGCCGTCCCGGCGCACGGCCTCGATCTTCGCGTAGAGGTCTTGCTTGATCTCCAGGTTTTCGACCACCACCTCGATAATCCAATCGGCCTCGGCCAGGCGGGCCATGTCGTCCTCGGTATTGCCGGGGATGACCAGCTTGGCCGTCCGCTTGCTCATGAAGGGCGCCGGGTCGGCTTTCAGCATGCGCTGGACCGCGCCCTCGGCCAGGGCATTGCGGCCCGCGCCGTTGCTGCTGGGGACATCGAGAAGCAAGACCGGCACGCCGGCATTGGCGAGATGGGCGGCAATACCGCTGCCCATCACCCCGGCGCCGATAACGGCGGCCTTTTCGATTTTCATCAGGCCGCCTCCAGGACCGTCGCTATGCCTTGACCGCCGCCGATACACTGGGTGGCCAAGGCCAGGGACTTGCCCTCGCGTTGCAAGAGCGCCGCCGCCTTGCCGGTGATGCGCGCGCCCGTGGCCCCCAGGGGATGGCCGAGGGCGATGGCGCCGCCGTCCAGGTTGATCCGCGCCGGGTCCAGGCCCAGTTCGTCGATACAGGCCAGGGCCTGCGCCGCGAAGGCCTCGTTCAGTTCGATGATATCGATATCGCTGGCCTTCACGCCGGCGCGCGCCAGGGCCTTCTGGCTGGCCGCGACCGGGCCGATGCCCATGATTTCCGGCCCGCAGCCCACGACCGCGCTGGCGCGTATCCTGGCCAGGGGGGTCAGGCCGGCGGCCTTGGCGAAGTCTTCCGTGGTCACCAGGACCGCCGAGGCGCCGTCGGTCAGGGGCGAGGCGGTGCCGGCGGTAACCGAGCCATCGGTTTTGAAAGCGGGCTTCAGGCCGGCCAGGGCCTCCGCCGTGGTATCGGCGCGGATGCAGCCGTCGGCGTCGATGGTGTGGTTGCCCTGGCGGATGGGAACGATCTCGTCGTTGAGTTTTCCCGCGCTTTGCGCGGTGGCGGCGCGGCGGTGGCTCTCGACCGCGAAGGCGTCTTGGCGGTCCCGGCCGATATTGTATTTGCCGGCCACGTTCTCGGCGGTTTCGCCCATGGAGATGTAGGCGGCCGGGAAACGCGCGGCCAGGTCCGGGTGCAGCATGGGATTGAATCCGGCCATGGGCACCCGGCTCATGGATTCGACCCCGGCGCAGATAAAGGCCTCCCCGGCGTTCATTTGTATGGCCCCGGCGGCGATATGCATGGCCTGCATGGAGGAGCCGCAGAAGCGGTTCACGGTCATGCCCGCGACACTCAGCGGCAGCTCGGCCAGAAAGCCGATCAGGCGGGCGACATTCAGGCCTTGTTCGCCCTCCGGAAAGGCGCAGCCGACGATCAAGTCTTCGATGGCGGTGGCATCGACCCCGGTCTTCTCAATCAGGCCGCGCACCACCTGGGCGGCCATTTCGTCCGGACGGACCCGCGCCAGATCCCCCTTAGTGGCGAAATGGAACGGCGAACGGGCGTAACCCGCGATGACGACGTTTTTTTGCATGTTCGACTCCAGATTTCGCGGCCGCACGGATCGAACCCCCCACGCGCACGCGGGAAGAGCCGGCATAATATGCAGGTAAAAGTATTACCTAAGAATGTATTACCGTGGGCCGATCTTGGCCATTAGAGCGCCGGCATCTGAAAAGGCTGCAGGGTTTCGTAGGCGCGGGCGGCCTGGAGAACCCGGGCGTCCTGATACAGCGGCCCGACGATCTGAAGCCCCGCCGGCAGCCCTTTCGAGGTCAGGCCGCAGGGCACGCTGGCGGCCGGCTGGCGGGTCAGGTTGAAGGGGTAGGAAAAGGGCGTCCAATCGACCCAACGCCCATCGCCGTAATCTTGGGGCCGCTCCAGGCCGGCCTCGAAGGCCGCCAGGGGCAGGGCCGGGGTCAGCAGCAGGTCGTAGGTCTCATGGAAGCGGTTCATGGCCAGGCCGATGGCCTCGCGCTGCTTGACCGCCGCGAAGTAGTCGAACAGCGTGAACTTGGCGCCCTGTTCCGCGACATCGCACAGGCCGGGATCCATGCGCGCCTTCTGTTCCTTGGTGAAAGCGCTTAAAAGCATGGCCGCGCCGGCGTACCAGTGATAGCGGAACGGCTCCGCGCAATCGGGCAGGCCGGGATCCACTTCCTCGACCTGGGCGCCAAGCTCCGTGAAGCGCTGGGCCGCGGCGGCGGCCAGGGCGGCGATTTCGGGTTCCACCTTGTGCCCGCCCAGGGTCGGGCTGTAAGCGATGCGCTTGCCCTCGATGCCGCGATCCAGGTTTTGCGTGTAGTCGGCCGACTTGCCGCCGTCGGCGGGCGGCAAGGCGTACCAGTCGCGCACATCGGGTTCCGCGATCACGCTCATCATGATGGCCGCGTCGGTCACGGTGCGGGTCATGGGCCCGACATGAGACAAGGTGCCGAAGGCGCTGGCCGGGTAGGCCGGAACCCGGCCGAAGCTGGGCTTGAAGCCGAAAATGCCGGTGAAGGCGGCGGGAATTCGTATCGAACCGCCGCCGTCGGTGCCGATGGCCAGGGCGCTCATGCCGCAAGCGACCGCGGCCGCCGCGCCGCCGCTCGACCCGCCGGGGGTTTTGTCCGGGTTCCAGGGGTTGCGGGTTATGCCGGTCAAGGGGCTGTCGGTCACCCCCTTCCAGCCGAATTCCGGGGTTGTGGTCTTGCCGATCAGGACGGCGCCGTGTTCGCGCAGGCGGGCGACGCAGGGAGCGTCTTCCTCCCAGGGCTGATCCGGGTCGATCGCGTGGGAGCCGCGCCGGGTTGGCCAGCCCTTGGTCAGGATCAAGTCCTTGATCGCCGTCGGCACCCCATCGACCCGGCCCCGCGGCGCGCCGATGCGCCAGCGTTCTTCCGATTCCCTGGCCTGGGCCAAGGCGCCCTCCTCGTCGATCAGGTTGAAGGCGTTCAGCGTATCGTTGTGGGCCTCGATTCGCGCCAGGGTGGCGCGTGTCGCCTCGATCGGGGACAGGCTGCCGTCCCGGTACTTGGCGATCAGGTCGCTGGCCGGCAAAAGCGCGATATCGTCGCTCATGTATTTCCGCCTCTTATTTATATGCCCGGCTGGATTTTAGCCCATGGCCGCTTGGGATACATCTCAATTTCGCCACGTATCCCTAGCAAGCTGTACCGCTAGGCCGCTAAAGGAGGGAACGGTGGTGAAACGCGCAGGGAAAAGGACGCCCGTCCTGGCGCCCGTGGTTTTTTTCACGCTCGCCCTGGCGGTATCGCCCGGCCAGGCGGTTTTCGCCCAGGACCGGGAGGATCCCGGGCGGGCCGAGGACATGGCGCGCGAAGGCGTGGAGCGTATTATGCGGGCGCTCGAGCTCTTCATGGACTCCATTCCGCAATACGAGTTGCCGGAGATCAATGAACACGGCGACATTATCATCAAGCGCAAACGTGGCCATGAGAAACGCAAGCCGGACAAACCCGAGAGTGAGCCCGACGCGGCGGATACGTGACGCCCGGAAATGACTCTAAACCGGCGCTGTATGGACCAGGCCGATGGTTTCAAGCAGGGCGTCGATCTCCGCGCGGGCCGATATGTGGCTTGGCTTGGGCGGCTGTCCGGGGTCTTGCGCCGCGTCGTCCAGCACCGTCAGGCCCTTCAGAAACAACTCGCGAAAGATGACGCGTTCGCCCAGGCCCGGCGCGACGCGGAAACCTATGCGCTGCGCCAGTTGAGTCATAAGCCCGGCGATTTCGCGTTTGTTGCGCGATTCGATGTGGGTCAGCCGGTTGCGCATCACGATCCAGTCGACCGGCGGCAGCCCGGCGACGACCCGGCGGTTGTTATTCTCCCAGACCATCTTGCTATAGGGGCTGGGGGCCTGGACTTCGCGCCGTTCCCGGTCGATCCGGGCCAGCATGTCGATATCCACGAAGCTGTCGTTCAGGGGGGTTATGAGCGTATCCGCGTTTTGGTGCGCCAGGTGCGAAAGGTAGGTGTCGCTGCCCGGGGTATCTATAATCACGAAATTACAGTCCGCGAGGTCTTGAAACGCCTGCCGCAGCTTAGCCCGGCCACGCTCTTCGGCGCTGGTCTTGGTCTTGTCCCCGCCGCGCTCGATATGGCGGTGTTTGGGCATGGCCAGCGTTTGCCCGCTCGCTTGCGCATAGGCGCGGCGGTTGTCGATGTAGCGGGTCAAGGTGCCTTGGCGTTCATCCAAATCGATGCTGCCGAGCTTATAACCGAGACGCATCAGGGCGACGATCAGGTGCATGGCGGTCGTGGATTTTCCGGTACCGCCTTTTTCATTGCCGACGACGATCACATAGGGCCGCGCCTGGCCCGGCGTTTCCGGAATTAAAGATCCATCCATTACGATGCGCGGATTCTTAGAAAAGTATGCGCCATTCTTCTCCGCTCTCGTTTTCAGTTTCGCTTTCTTCCGCCGGCGCTTCGGGTTTGGCGGCCTGGGCGCCGGATGCCAACGCCTTGGCATTGTGATGGGCTTGCAGTCCCGCCAGGCGCCGGGCCAGGCATTCCGTGGCCGCCCAGGCCGATACCTGATCGCCGTTCTCCGCGCGGTTCACGGCGACCCATTGCCGGCGTTTTTTGGAGTAGGCGGCGAGAACCACGTTCTCGCCGGGCGGGGCGGCATCCAGGGAGGTCGTATAGGCCGGCAAATCCTCATCGAGTAGCTCGGAAATTACATCCCAGGGATAGCCTTCCTCGACAAACAGCGCGATCATCTTGCCGGCTTCGCTGGTGGTGTCGCCAAGGACGAAGGCCACCACGATATCGAGCTCGCGCCGGCCCCGCCGCGCTGACGTCAGCGACAGGATCAGCTTCTCGTAAACCCTGGTCTTGGTGCTTTCGTGGAGCACGCAAGTTCCCCAACTTGGCCGCGCCGGCCAAGAAACATGGCCTTGCGTGGCATCCAACCCAATCCTGTGCGGTTCGTTTCCACCCGGTCCCCCAACCGAAGCAGCCGCGGCTTAGGGATTGTTGCATTTGGGCCGGTCTTGAAGCAACCGCCGTATGAACGATGGCTCAATTATAGTGTTGCTGTGCTTAGAATATTAAATACTTGGTTTGTTTTTCTAGACGTTTTTTTTAGTCTAATTATGACGGGCTAGGGCGCGCCAGGCGATATCGCGCCGGCAGAAGCCTTCCGGCCAGTCGATCAGGTCCACAGCGGCATAGGCGCGGGTCTTGGCCTCGCCGATGGTGCGTCCCGTCGCGGTCACGTTGAGCACCCGCCCGCCCGCCGACAGCACCTCGCCGCCGGGTCCGGTTTTGGTGCCGGCGTGAAAGACCGTCACCTGGTCGAGCGCGGCGGCCTTGTCCAGGCCGCGTATCCGCGTGCCCTTCTCGTAAGCGCCGGGGTAGCCGCGCGCGGCCATGACCACGCTAAGGGCCGAATCGTCGCGCCATTTCAGATCCAGGCTATCCAATGTTCCCGCGCTGGTCGCGATCAGAGCCGGCAGCAAGTCCGATTCCAAGCGCAGGCAAAGAACCTGGCATTCGGGATCGCCGAAGCGGACGTTGTATTCTATGAGCATCGGCCCGTCCCCGGTAATCATCAGGCCGGCGTAGAGCACGCCTCTGAAGGCCTGGCCCTCGCCGGCCATGGCGCGCACCGTCGGCTCGATGATTTCAGTCATGACCCGGGTCTGTATTTTCGGGGTCATGACGGGGGCCGGGGAATAGGCGCCCATGCCGCCGGTGTTCGGCCCGGTTTCGCCCTCGCCAGCCTGCTTGTGGTCTTGGGCCGAGGCCAGGGGCAGGATGTTGTGCCCGTCGACCAGGGCGAAGAAGCTGACTTCCTCGCCCTCCAGAAACTCTTCGATGACCAGCGAGGTTCCGGCCTCGCCGTGGGCTTTCTCGACCATCATCGCGTCGATCGCGGCTTCGGCCTCGGCCAGGGTGGTGGCGATGACGACGCCCTTTCCCGCCGCCAAGCCGTCGGCCTTGATAACCACAGGCAGGTCGCTTTCGCGCACGAAGCTCTTGGCCGATTTGGGGTCGGCGAGGCGGCCGTATTCGGCGGTCGGGATATCGTATTTGGCGCAGAGGTCCTTCAAGAAGCCCTTGGAGCCTTCCAGCATGGCCGCCGCGCGGCTGGGGCCGAAGACATCGATGCCCTGCTCGGTCAAGCGGTCGGCCAGGCCCGCGACCAGGGGCGCTTCCGGGCCGATCACGACGAAGTCGATATCTTTGTCCTTGGCCAGCGCGATCATACCGTCCAGGTCGCCGATACCGATGTCCACGCACTCCGCCACCTGGGCGATGCCGGCGTTTCCCGGCGCGCAATAAAGCTTGCCGCACAAGGGCGAGGCGGCGATTTTCCAGCACAGCGCATGTTCGCGCCCGCCACCGCCGACAACCAGGATCTTCATGCTCAAAACCGTTTCCTTCTATCCACTAGGCCTCTGGTTCGGATGCCGGGCGTCTTGTAGCATAGCAGGCGCACCATGAGCGATCATTCAAATCACCGCGAAGACCCCGCGCCGGCGGCCCCGAACATGCCGGTCTACAGCGTTTCGGAAATTTCGCGGGCGATCAAGCGGACGATCGAGGACGATTTCGCCTGGGTCCGCGTGCGCGGCGAGATTTCCGGTTTCAAGCGCGCCGCCTCGGGCCATCTCTACATGACCCTGAAGGACCGCGACGCGGTGATCGACGGGGTTTGCTGGCGCGGAAAAGCGGGGCGGCTGTCCATTGCGCCCGAAGACGGCATGGAGGTCATCGTTAGCGGCCGGGTGACGACCTTCGCCGGGCGTTCCAAGTACCAGCTTGTGATCGAGCAGATGGAATTGGCCGGCGAGGGCGCGCTGCTCAAGCTGCTGGAGGAACGCAAGCGCAAGCTGGCCGCCGAGGGCCTGTTCGAGGAAGCGCGCAAGCGCCCTTTGCCCTACTTGCCGGACGTCATCGGCGTAGTCACCTCGCCGACCGGGGCCGTGATCCGCGATATTCTGCATCGCCTGGCGGCGCGGTTTCCGCGCCGGGTATTGGTTTGGCCGGTTCTGGTCCAGGGCGAGGCCGCCGCCGCCCAGGTCGCGGCCGCCATCGAGGGCTTCAACGGCTTGAAGGCCGGGGGGCCGGTGCCGCGTCCCGATCTTCTCATCGTCGCGCGCGGCGGCGGCAGCCTGGAAGACCTCTGGGCCTTTAACGAAGAGGTCGTGGTGCGCGCGGCGGCGGCTTCGGAGATCCCTCTCATCTCGGCGGTCGGGCATGAAACCGATGTGACCTTGATCGATTTCGCCGCCGACCGGCGCGCGCCGACGCCGAGCGCGGCGGCGGAAATGGCGGTCCCGGTCCGGGCCGATCTGGTTTCGCAGGTCCTGGATGGAGAGCGGCGTCTGCGCCTGGCCTGGGAGCGCAGCCTGAGCGGGCGGCGCACGGTTATCGAGGGCCTGGGGCGCGGACTGCCCCATCCGGCCCGCCTTCTGGAGGACAAGAGCCAACGCCTGGACGATAGGATCGAGCGTTTCGAAAGCGCCGTGCGGCGTCTGTTCGTGCAGCGCCAGGAACGAACGGCGGATTTGGCGGCACGTCTGCCCCATCCCCGGCGTCAGCTTGCCTTGGCCCGGGAGCGATTCGCCGAGACGCGCCAGCGGTTCGATGCCGCTTTCACGCGGCGCGGCGCGCTTGAGCGGAAGCGCGAGGCGCTCGCCGCTCTGGGGCGGGTGCTGGAAACGGTTTCTTACCAGAGCACCCTGGCGCGCGGCTTCGCGGTCGTCCATGGCCCCAAGGGGGTCGTGACCCGCGCGGCGCAGATCGAGGCGGGCGAATCGCTTAAGCTGCAATTCTCCGATGGCCAGGCGGCGGCGACGGCGGGGCCGCCGTCAAGCGCCCAAAGCGCCCGGCCCAAGCCGCCGCGCGGCGGCGGCGAACAGGGCAAGCTGTTATGAGGCGGCAAGGCGCGGTCCTGTCCGCGCTGGCGTTCCTGCTGGCGCTTTCAAGCGGCTTGGCGCGCGCCGATGCGGTTCGCCTCGAAGGGAAATTCATTCAAGGCGGCGTGATCTTCGGACAAGCGACTCCCGGCGCCCGGATCGTGCTGAACGGGCGCGAGATCCGGGTTACGCCCGGCGGGCGTTTCGTTTTCGGTTTCGGCCGCGATGCGCCCGAGACCGCCGAGCTTGAAATCACCTTGCCTGGCGGCACCCGCGATCTCCGCCGCCTGCGGATTGAACAGCGCACATATAAGACTCAAAAAATCGAGGGCCTGCCGCCCAAGATGGTCACGCCGCCCGAAAAAACCCTGGCCCGCATCGCCAAGGAGAATCAGGCCATCGCGGCGGCGCGCGCCGTGGACCGGCCGGAGGCCTTGTTCGAAAGCGGTTTTATCTGGCCGGCGCGAGGCCCGATCAGCGGCGTCTTCGGCAGCCAAAGAATCCTCAACGGCAAGCCGCGGCGGCCCCACTACGGTCTCGATATCGCGGGCCCGGCGGGAACCCCGGTCCTGGCACCCGCCGACGGCGCCGTGGCGATTGCCGCGAAGGACATGTACTATACCGGCGGCACCGTGGTGCTCGATCACGGTCATGGCTTGACTTCGGTCTATTCCCACTTGAAGGATGTGACCGTTAAACAGGGTCAGATTCTACGCCAGGGCGATGTCCTGGGCACCATAGGCGCCACCGGACGGGCGACCGGCGCGCACTTGGATTGGCGCATCAATTGGTTCAAGGAACGCCTCGACCCGGCCTATTTCGTGCCGCCCATGCCGCAATGACGAGAGGATCGGAATGTTCAAGAAGCTTGGCGTTTTAGTTGGCGCCGCCGCGCTTACGGCTGGTCTGACCGCACCCGGCGCCGCCCTTGGCGCCGAGCCGGTGTTCGTGGTGCAGCTTGCCTCGGTGAAGTCGGAGCTGCGCGCTCAGGACGAATGGAAACGCATGCAGAAACGTCATCGCGAACTGCTCGGCGACCTGAAACTCATGGTGCAGCGTTTCGACGCGGGCGAGCAGGGTATTTTTTTCCGAATGCAGACGGGCCCCTTCCCCTCGCGCATGACGGCGCTGGACATGTGCCAACAAATCAAGGCCGCGCGCATGGATTGCCTAGTCAGGGAACGTTAGTTTCCAGGGCCCGGTAAGCTTCGGCGGGCCAGCGCCGGTGCAGCCACAGCCATTGCTCGGGCCGCGCGCGAATCCAGTCTTCCAGAATAGCGTTCATGGCCGCCATGACTTCCTTGGCGTCGCGCTGCTTGTCGCCTGAATCGGGTATGGCGAGCGGCTCATGGGCGCTGAGGCGGAAGCGCGCCGGCCCCGTGCGCTCGATACGTATCAGAATCAAGGGGCAGCGAAACCGCAAGGCCAGCTGCGCCGGGGCCGCCGTGGTCATGGCCTCGATACCGAAGAAGGGGATGGAAAGGCCGCGATTGAGTTTCTGATCGAACAACAAGGCCAAGACCCGGCCGCCGCGCAGAACCTTGATCGATTCCTTGGCCCCGGCGCCGCCCTTGGGTGTGCGTTCGCCGCCGGCGACGCCGCGCAGGCGGTCCAGGGCCGCGCGGACCAGGGGGTTGTTCGGCTCGCGCACGATGCCGGTCATGTCGATACCCGCATAGGCGGCGGCGACCGGCATTACTTCCCAGTTGGCGATGTGCGCGGAACAAAGGATGGCTGCCTGCCCCGGTGTCGCCAGGCGCGAAAGTAATTCCGCGTCCGGCAGGATCACGCGGCCCGATTTTGGGTCGGCGATGCGGCCTAAATGCGGGTACTCGGCGAAGGTGCGGCCCAGGTTGTCCCACATGCCGGCGATAATTTCCTCAATCCGCGCCGGGGGCAGCTCCGCCATGGCGAGGCGCAGGTTGCGGCGCGCCCGCTCGCTGATACCAAGGCGGGGGCCAAGATTGCGGCACACGAAGCCGCCCAGATTGGAGGCCGCCTCGGGGCTGAGCAGCCGCAGCAGGGCGAGGCCGATATTCAGGCCCAAGGCCTCCAGGATATGCTGGAGGCGCTTCATGGCGGCACGGGGGCCAGCACGGGGGCCAGCAAGGCTTCCAAATCCGGCTGGTTTCGCCAAGCGACCGCGACCGGCACCGTCACGACCTTGGCCCGCAGTTCGGCGGGCAGGCGCACGGCGTCCTTTTCCGTGGTGACCGCCATGGCATCGGCGGCGGCGGCGCTATCGATCAGTCCTGTAAGCTCGCCGGGGCGGTAGCGGTGATGATCGGCGAAGGCCCGGCGCGCGATCAGAACCGCGCCCATGGCCTCCAGGGTGGCGAAGAATTTATCCGGGTTGCCGATGCCGGCGAAGGCGGCGACACGGCGGCCCTTGAGGCCGGGGGCGTTACTGTCGGGGACCAGTTCCGCGCGCAGAATCTTCAAGCGGCCCTTGAGTGCCTCTTCGACGCCCCAGGTATCGGCGCCCAAAATTACCGCCGCATGGGCGCGGGCAAGGCCGCGCGCCATGGATTCGCGTAAAGGTCCCGCCGGCATGACTCTGCCGTTGCCGAAACCGTAAACGCCGTCAACGACCAGCAGCGAAACGCGCGGCGCGAGATGTGGGTTCTGATGCCCGTCATCCATGACGATGACCTCGGCGCCCGCCGCCGCCGCCGCGCGGGCCCCGGCGGCACGGTCGCGGGCGATCCAAGTTGGGGCGGCGCGGGCGAGCAGCAGGGCTTCGTCGCCGGCTTGCTCCGCGCCGTGGCGGGATGGATCGACGCGCACCGGCCCCGCCAGCTTGCCGCCATATCCCCGGGTCAGGCCATGGGCGCGCTTGCCTTGGGCCGTGAGCAGCTTGAGAAGCGAGATCGCGACCGGCGTCTTCCCGGCCCCGCCGGCGACCAAATTCCCGACGCAGATGACAGTCGCGCCGGGGTCCATCGGCCGCGCCAGGGCCCGGCGAAGACGCCCGGCAAGATCGAATCCCAGGCCCAGGGGCGACAGAATAAGCGGCAGGATACCGTCTTGCCGCCAGAAATCAGGGGCGCGCATGGCGCCCGCCCTTGGTTGCTTCGCCCGGCGCTGCGGGTGGAACTACGGCTTGCCCAAAATGGCGGTCGGCCTCCGCCGTCAAGGCGTTCAGGCGTTGCTCCAACAAGCTGCGCAGGTCTTCAAGCTCGGCCGGGCCGGCTTCGGCGGGAACGTGGATCGGCTCACCCCAGAAAATCACCCCGCGCGAGAACGGCAGGGCCAGGCAAAACCGGTCCCAGGAGCCAAGGATCTTGCGCCGGCTGACGGACCCGGAAAGAGGCAGAATAGGCGCGCCGGAGATTTGCGCCGCCTTGATCGCGCCCATCTTGGCGCGCATGCGCGGCCCGCGCGGTCCATCCGGCGTGACCGCCACGCTATTCCCGTCTGCCAGCAGGCGTTGCATGTTCCGCAGGGCGGTGGCGCCGCCGCTCTTGCTCGATGCGGTTACCGTGCGTACCCCGAGTTGCGCCGCGGCGCGCGATATCAAGACCCCGTCGCGGTGTTGCGAAATCAGGATATGGATGATGGCGCCGCGCGGCATGGCGGCCCGCATGGTGACCATGCGCCCATGCCAGAAACAGGCGATGTAGGTTTGCCCCTTGGCGATAAGGTCGCGGGTTATGGGCGGTTGAACCGTAACCCATGAGGTTGTCCGGTACACCAGGTGCAGATAGATCGAGGCCAACCGGACCAGCAGGGTCTGAACCGGGCCTGACTTCAAGATGCGTTTTCTAAGGCTCATATTGGCAGGCGCTGGCGCTCATCTTTAGTATGCCGTTCCTCTGTGAACCCCGCGGCCTCATCCGCGAATTGTATGGCATACAGGCGGGCATAAGCGCCGCCGACTGCCAGAAGATCGGCATGGGTGCCGGATTCGACGACCCGTCCCGCATCCATGACGTAGATGATATCGGCATCGACCACGGTCGATAGGCGATGGGCAATGACCAGTGTCGTGCGTCCTTGCTTCAACCCGCGCAGGGCGTTTTGCACCTGACGCTCGGTTTCGCTGTCCAGGGACGAGGTGGCCTCGTCGAGCAGCAGGATAGGGGCGTTTTTCAACATCGCCCGGGCGATGGCGATGCGCTGGCGCTGGCCGCCGGACAGCCGGCTGCCATGGGGGCCGACCGGGGTATCGTAACCCTGGGGCATCTCGGCGATGAACTCGGCCGCGCCGCCGGCGGTTGCGGCGGCGGCGATATCCGCGTCGCTCGCGCCGGGGCGGCCATAGGCGATGTTGGCCCGCACCGTATCGTCGAACAACAGGATTTCCTGGCTGACCAAGGCGACATTCTGGCGTAGGGATTCCATGGTCACGCCGCGCACGTCCTGGCCGTCGATGGTCACGGACCCGGCGCCGATGTCGTAAAACCGTGGGATCAAGTTCATGACCGTCGATTTCCCGGCGCCCGAAGGACCGACAAGAGCGGCTGTCTTTCCGGCCGGCGCCTCGATGGTCAGATCGTGCAGGGCGGGTGTCACGGTATCGTAGGAAAAATCGACATGGGAAAAGCGGATCGCGCCGCCGCCGATTTTCAGGGGCTTGGCATCCGCCGCGTCCGTTATTTCCGGCTCCATGTCGAGCAGGGCGAAGACCCGCACGGCCGCCGCCAGACCTTCTTGCAGACTGGCGTTGAGGCGGGCCAGCCGCTTCACCGGCTCATAGGCCATGAGCAGCGCCATGATGAAGGCGAAGAAGGATCCGGGCTGCTTACCTTCGACGATCACTTGTTGGCCGCCGTAAACGATGACCGCCACGACCGCGACGCCGCCCAGGATTTCCATGATCGGATGCAAGGTGTTGCGCGTGCGTTCAGCCTTGTAATTCAGGCGGAAGATAACGTCGATAGCGGCGCTGGCGCGCGATTCCTCATAGGCCTCCATGGCATAGGCCTTGACGTAGCGTATGCCCTGGAAGCCTTCGTCAAGCAGGGTCGTCAAGCGCCCCACGCCGGCTTGGGTTTTGCTTGAAACCTTGCGCATGCGCCGGCCGATACGCACGATCGGCAGGATGGCGGTAGGAAACGCCAATAAGGCGATGAGGGTCAGCAGCCAATCCTCATAAATCATGACCCCGGCCAAGGCCAGCGCGGTCAGGGTGTCCTTACCGAAACCGACAAGTGTTTTCGAAACCGCATGGCGCAGCAGGTTCACGTCGTTGACGAAGCGCGCGATCAAGTCGCCGGGCGAGGTGCGGTTGAAAAAGGCCAGGTCCGCGCCGATCAAGCGGGCGTAAAGACGATTCTGCATCTCGGCGACGATCTTATGGCCGACGTAGCTCATCAGGACGCCTTGCCCATAGGATGCAAAGCCCTTGGCCGCGAACACGGCGAGAGACCCGAAGGCGATCGGCCACAACAGGTCCAGGTTCTTATCGATGAAGATCTGATCGACAATGGGCTTGATCAGTTGCGTGAAGGCGGCGGTGCAGATGGCGACGACCGCCATGCACGCGATGGCGGCGGCGATCCGCCAGAGGTGCGGGCGCACATATTCGCGAGTCAGACGGCGGACGAGGTCTTGGGTCGAAGTTTCCGGCGCCGGCGCGGCCGCCGAATCTGCCGTCGGGTCGCTTGCGGTCAAGTTTAACAACCTTTGGATTCTTTAGGAAAAGCGCGGGACGATACCACGGCAGCCCGCGCCACGACTAGTGCGGCGGATTGAGCGGCTTCACCCCCTTGGCGATCCTTGGTATCAAGCCCCGGCCACGGTCATGCCTTCGACGCGCAGGGTCGGGGTGTCGGTACCGTAGCGGAATTTCAGGTCGTTGGCCGGGGTCATCTGGGCGAAGATGTCCTTCAGGTTGCCGGCGACGGTAACCTCGCTGACCGGATAGGCCAGTTCGCCCTTTTCGATCCAAAAGCCCGAGGCGCCGCGGCTGTAGTCGCCGGTGACCCCGTTCACGCCCATGCCCATCATCTCGGTCACGTAGAATCCGGATTTTATATCGGCCATGAGCTCCGCCGGGGTTAGGGCGCCGGGTTCCATGTAGAGGTTGGTGACGGCGGGCGTGGGCGGGCTGGAGGTGCCGCGCGCGGCGTGTCCCGTGGTTTGCAAACCGAGTTGGCGCGCCGAGGCGAGGCTCATGATCCAAGTCGTTAGTTTCCCCTCTTCGACGATGGCGCGGCGGGTATTGGCCACGCCCTCGCCGTCGAAGGGCTTGGAGCGCAGCCCGCGCGGCCGGTGCGGGTCGTCGACAATGGTTATGCCGCTGGGAAAGATCGATTCGCCCAGCTTGTCCTTCAGGAAGCTGGTCCCGCGTGCGATCGCCGGGCCGGAGATGGCGCTGGACAGATGGCGCAGCAGGCTGTTTGCGACGCGGGGGTCGTACACGATCGTCACCTTGCCGGTCTTGGCCTTGCGCGCCCCCAGGCGGCGGACCGTCTGTTCTCCGGCGCGCCGGCCCACCGCCGCTGGGTCTTCCAAATCGGCGCCGTAAACGGTGGAGGAAAAATCGTAGTCGCGCTCCATGCCGAGCCCTTCGCCGGCCAAAACCGAAACGCCGAGGGAATGGCGCGAGCCGGCGTAACTCGCGGCAAAACCGTTGGAGGCCGCCAGGGCAATGCGGCTCAGGCTCCAGCCCGCCTCGGCGCCTTCGGAATTAGTGACCCCGGCCACCGCGCGGGCCGCCTCCTCGCAGGCCTTGGCGCGTTCGATGAGAAGCTCCGGCGGCGGCTCCGACCGGTCGCAATTTTCAAGAACCGGAATATCGCGCGCCAGTTGCGCCGGCTCGGCCAGGCCGCAATAGGGATCCTCGGGCACGCTACGGGCCATGGCCACTGCGCGCTCGACCAAATCGGCCAGGACTTGCGGCGATCTGTCCGTCGAGGACACCATGGCCTGGCGCTTGCCGATCAAGACCCGCAGGCCCAGATCCTGGCCTTCGGAGCGCTCCAGCCGCTCCAATTCGCCCAGCCTTTGAGCGTGGGACAGGGAGACCCCGGAAACGAACACCGCGTCGGCGGCCTCGGCCCCGGCGGCCTTGGCCTTGGCGATCAGATCGTCGAGCAGCGCGAGGGCGCCGGCGTCGTCATTCATGGATACAGGTTTCCATTGCGGCGGAAGGGGAGTCTCACGGCCTTATATAGGCCCTTGGCGCGCCACACCACACCCACACGCGCAACCTCTTGTTAACCGTCCTTCAAGACCTGGGGCTGCACAGTAGCGCCGAATCTAAGGCTGCCCCCACGGGACATGTATATTCTACTGAATCTATTAGGCTTCTGCGCCTATGCGGCGCTCGCCGCCGCCACGGCTCTGCATGGGCCGAAACTGGCGTTGGAGGGGGTGCCGCCGCTCGGCCAAGCCGAGGCCATTGTCCTCGCCTGGATGGTGTTTTCGGCCTGCGCCCTGATACATGGCCTGGCGGTCAAGATGCTGGGCGCGCCGGGCGGCCGCAAGCTCCTTGACGATGTGACCGCGCAGCACGAGGAGATCATGCTTTTGCGCCGCGAGCTAGGCGGTATGCGCGAGGCCCTGGAAGCGGCCGCCAATTCAGGCAATCTGCGTGGCGGCGGGCGCACCATCGAAGAAGTCATGTCGGAAGTCACGGTTCTGAAAACCCTCATGGGCCGCTTGTCGAGCGCCCGCGAATCGGCCGCCGGGGAGCCGGCGGTGCGCGAACTCATTGCCAGGGTGCCCGCCGCCCTGGACTCGGGTCCAGCCGAGCGGGAACCGTCGAGCGACAGAACGGCGATGATCGACGCCGTGGCGCATCAGGGTAAGGCCCGGGTCATCGGCCGGCCGGCGGCGCCGGTTCTGGTTCCGGGGGCCTCGAAGCAGACCGCGTCGCCCTTGCCGCCGGTCGCCAGCGGCCTCAGCGACGAGGAAATCCTGGAAGCCGTGCGCGAGGCCCTGCGAAAAGATCAGGTCGATCTCGTCCTGCAACCCATCGTCTCTCTGCCGCAGCGCAAGCGGCGGTTTTACGAGTGTTTCTCGCGCCTGCGCACCGCCAACGGCGAATTGATCATGCCCGACCAGTACATTCCCATCGCCGAACGCGCCAAGCACATCACCGCCATCGATAACATGCTGTTGTTCCGCTGCGTGCAGCTGATCCGCCGGATTCACCGAAAAAGTCAGAACGTGGATTTTTTCTGCAACCTGTCGCCCCACACCCTGTCCGATACGGATTTTTTCAGCGATTTCGTCGATTTTCTCATCACCAATCAGGATTTGGCGGGGCATCTTGTGTTCGAGTTCGCCCAGGCCGATTTCGAGCGCTGGAGCGAAGCCGGCGCCGGGCTCTTGAAACGCTTGACCGAACTCGGCTGCCGCATATCCATCGATCAAGTCCAGGACCTGGAACTGGATCCCGATCTGCTCGCCCAACGCCAGGTTAGTTTCGTCAAGATAGAGGTCAACTTGCTGCTCAAGGCCTTGGCGAAGCAGCCCTACCTCATGCAATCCCTGCGGCGGCGCGATATCGATGTCATTGTCGAGAAGGTCGAGGACGAGGGGCGCCTCATCGGGGTTCTGGATTACGAGATCGACTTCGGCCAGGGCTATCTCTTCGGCGAACCGCGCCTCGCCCGGCCCGCCGCCTAAAGCTTAGACCCTAGGCTTTTCCCGGCCGCGCGGCTGTGGCACAAGGCTTGGCCTTGCCTTTCGCGATTTTTCCAGGACTTCCATGATACCCATTCTTGACGGCTTCGCCCCGCTCGCCGGGCGCTATGACGGTTTTATCGTCGATCTTTGGGGGGTTATGCACGACGGTGCGCAAGTTTTCCCCGCCGCCTTGGATTGCCTGACGCGGCTTCATGGCCTGAACAAGCGCATCGTAATCCTGTCGAACGCGCCGCGCCGGGTATCGGCGATCCAGGAACGTAACGAACAACTGGGCCTCCCGGCGGCCCTGTCGCACGGTGTCATGTCATCGGGGGAAGATACCTGGAACCACCTCGCGCGGCGGCCCGACGACTGGTACCGCGCTCTTGGGACGCGCTGCTACCACCTGGGGCCGGAGCGCGATTTCAACATGCGCGCGGGGCTCGGCGGCTACAGCTTCGCCGACGATCTGGGGGCGGCGGATTTTATCCTCATGACCGGCACCCTCGGCACCGAGGAAACGGTTGGCGACTACGAGGATTTCCTGCGAACCGCCGCCGGTCATGGCTTGCCCATGATTTGCGCCAACCCCGACCTGGAAGTCATACGCGATGGCAAGCCGGAAATCTGCGCCGGCGCCGTCGCCGCCCGCTATGAGGCCATGGGCGCCGAGGTGCGCTATCACGGCAAGCCCCATGCGGGCATCTACGACGCTTGTTTCGACATACTGGAGGGTGTGTCCAGGGCCCGTATCGCGGCCATCGGCGATTCGCTTCGTACCGATATCGCGGGCGCCAATGCCGTGGGCATCGACGGGATATTCATCATGGGCGGGCTGCAGGCCCGCGACCTGGGCGCCGACGATGAAGGCTACGCGCCGCCCGAGCGCCTCGCCGCCCAATGCCGGGCCGAGGGGCACACCCCGGCCGCCGCGCTTCCGGTGTTCCGCTGGTCCCCTTAGCCGTGCCATAGTCCGGCCATGGACGGGGAGATTCCATTGGATACCCGCAAAGATGGGCAAAGCCGCACTTTCGTGCGCCATTTCCAGCATCCGCCCGAGGTTATCTGGCCGATTCTTTCCGATACCGCGCGCTACAACGAAGCCGCCAAGCTGCCCAAGCATAGCATCGAGGAAATTCCGCAAGACGACGGCTCGGTCCGCTATATCGGACGCGCCAAATTCGGCCCCTTCGCCCTCGTCTGGGACGACAAGCCGGTCAATTGGGTTGCCAACCGCTGGTTCCGTCATTGCCGGGACATGCAAAATGGGCCGCTGGCCTATCTCTGCGCGATGCTGACCCTGGAGCGCGATGGCGAAGGGTGCCGGGGCGAGTACCGCGTGGATGCGGCGCCGGCCAATGCCTTGGGCCGGCTCATGCTGGCGACGCGCTTTTTTCCCACGACTGAGAAAATGTTCCTGGGCCTGGCGGCGGAGGCGGAGCGTTTCGCGGCCGGGGCAAGCCCCATGCCTTTCGAGTACCAGGCCCCGCCGGTCGCGCCTGCCGTGGCCGAACGGGTCGCGCGTATGGTGGAACAAATCGAAGCCTCGAAGCGGGGCCACGGCATGGCGCAACGCCTGGCCGATTATATCCTGCAAGCTCAGGAGGTCGATCTGGTCCGGGTCCGGCCCCTGCGCCTGGCCAGGGATTGGGATGCCGCGCCGCAGGATACGATCGAGCTGTGCCTGGAATCGGCTCGGGCCGGCCTCTTGTCCCTGCGCTGGGATTTGCTGTGTCCCCGGTGCCGGATCGGCAAGGCGGCGGTCGAAGCCTTGGACGCACTGCCCTCGGGCGCCCACTGCGGCACCTGCAATATCTCCTATGACCGCGACTTTTCCCGTAATGTCGAGGTCGCTTTCGCGCCCGCCACGCAGGTCAGGCCGATCGAGGCTGGGGAGTATTGCCTCTTCGGGCCCATGAGCACGCCGCACATCTGGGTTCAGATCACCCTGGCCCCCGGCGAGCGCCGGGATATCGAGATCAAGCTGCCGCCCGGCCCCTACCGCGCCCGGACCTTGGAGCTGGGGCCGGAGACCGATTTCGAGGTCGAGACCTTCGCGCCCGAGATTGTCCTGGAGGCCGGTTCCATCCGGGCCGATGGGTCGCGGCGGGCGGAGGTCTTGACACTGGAAAACCGGAGCGGGCTAAGCAAGACCCTCATCGTCGAGGAGTTGCGCTGGGTTCGCGATGCCCTGACCGCCGACCGGGTGACCGCCATGCAGGCGTTTCGCGACCTCTTTTCCGATCAGGTCTTGCGCCCCGGCGACGAGGTTTCGGTCGGCCGGGTGACGCTCATGTTTACCGACTTGCGCGGCTCGACCGCGCTCTATTCCGATGTCGGCGACGCGACGGCTTATCATCTGGTGCGCGAACATTTCGCTTTTCTGGCCGCCATCGTGCGCGCCCACGGCGGGGCCGTGGTCAAGACCATCGGGGATGCGATCATGGCCGCCTTCTCCGACCCCGCCGACGCCCTGCGCGCGGCCCTGGAGGCCCAGCGCGAGGTCGAGAGTTTCAACCGCGCTTCCGGCGGCCGCGACCTGGTGATTAAGCTCGGCCTGCACGAGGGGCCTTGCATCGCCGTCACCCTCAATGGCCGGCTCGACTATTTCGGCACCAGCGTCAACATGGCGGCGCGCCTGCAGGGCGAAAGCCGGGGCGGCGATATCGTGCTGTCCAAGGATCTTCTCGCCAATCCGGCTCTCGGCGCTCTGCTCGGCGGCATGGCCGTCGCCGAGGAGTCGGTCCGGCTCAAGGGCTTCGCGGAACCGGTGAGCTTTTGCCGGGTCACGCTCTGAGGGCGCCGTCCGGTTGGACTTGGGCGGCGCCGTTGTCCTATACTGCAATGCAGCAAAGACCGAGTGTCAGCCATACTGAACAACTGCCCTGGGATAGAAGAAAATGACCGACTTCCCTAGGAACTCCTACCAGGATTGGCGCGCCCTGGCGGGCCGGGACCTGAAGGGACGCGATTCCGATTCCCTGACCTGGGAGACGCCGGAGGGTATCGCGGTCAAGCCGCTTTATACGGCCGAGGATCTGGAAGGTCTGGAAACCCTCCATAGCTTGCCCGGCTTCGCGCCTTATGTGCGGGGCCCGCGCGCGACCATGTATGCCGGCCGGCCCTGGACCCTGCGCCAATACGCCGGCTTCTCGACCGCCGAAGACTCCAACGCCTTTTACCGCCGCAATCTCGCCGGGGGTCAGAAGGGGCTTTCCGTCGCTTTCGATCTGGCCACCCATCGCGGTTACGATTCCGATCATCCGCGGGTGGTCGGCGATGTCGGCAAGGCCGGTGTGGCGATCGATTCGGTCGAGGACATGAAGATTCTCTTCGACGGCATCCCGCTCGACAAGATGTCCGTCAGCATGACCATGAACGGCGCGGTCCTGCCGGTGCTGGCCGGCTATGTGGTCGCCGCCGAGGAACAGGGGGTGTCCCAGGACCAACTTTCCGGGACCATCCAGAACGATATCCTAAAAGAATTCATGGTCCGCAATACATACATCTACCCGCCCGAACCCTCCATGCGCATCGTCGCCGATATCATCGAGTACACGGCCGCGCACATGCCGAAGTTCAATTCGATCTCGATCTCCGGCTATCACATGCAGGAAGCCGGGGCGACCTGCGTGCAGGAGTTGGCCTTCACCCTCGCCGACGGCATCGATTACGTGCGCACGGCGGCGGCGCGCGGCCTGGCGGTGGATAGCTTCGCGCCGCGCCTGTCGTTCTTTTTTGCCATCGGCATGAACTTTTTCATGGAGGTCGCCAAGCTGCGCGCCGCGCGCTTCCTCTGGGCCGATCTCATGCAAACGCATTTCGCGCCCCAGGATCCGCGCTCGCTCATGCTGCGCACTCACTGTCAGACCTCGGGCGTGTCCCTGACTGAACAGGATCCCTACAACAACATCGTGCGCACGGCCTATGAGGCCCTGGCGGCGGCCCTGGGCGGCACCCAATCCCTGCACACCAACGCCTTCGACGAGGCGGTCGGACTGCCGACCGAAACCTCGGCCCGGGTCGCGCGCAATACTCAGCTCATCCTTCAGGAAGAAACCGGCATTACCAAGGTGGTCGACCCCCTGGCCGGCAGCTACTACCTGGAAAGCCTGACCGCGAGCATGGTGGGCGAGGCGCGCAAACTGATCGATGAGGTCGAAGCCTTGGACGGCATGACCAAGGCGGTGGCCAGCGGCATGCCCAAGCTGCGGATCGAAGAGGCCGCCGCGCGCCGCCAAGCGCGCATCGACCGGGGCGAGGAAGTCGTGGTCGGGGTCAATAAATACCGCGCCGAAAGCGGCGAGGAGATCGAGGTGCTCGACATCGACAACACGGCGGTGCGCGCGCAACAGATCGCGCGCCTGAAAGACATCCGCGCGGCCCGCGACGGCAAGGCTTGCGACGCGGCCTTGCAGGCCCTGACCCAGGCGGCGCGGGACAATACCGGCAACTTGTTCGACCTGGCCATACAGGCGACCCGCGCCCGCGCCACGGTGGGGGAGATATCCGACGCCCTGGAAAAAGTTTACAGCCGCCACCGTGCGACCATCCGCAGTATCGCCGGGGTTTACGGCGCCGCCTACGATGGCGACGGCGGTTTCGCGAAAATTCAAGCGGACGTCGATGCCTTCGCCGAGGAGGCCGGAAGGCGGCCGCGCATGCTGGTGGTCAAGCTGGGTCAGGATGGGCACGACCGGGGCGCCAAGGTGATCGCCACCGCCTTCGCCGACATCGGCTTCGACGTCGATATCGGCCCCCTGTTCCAAACCCCGGAGGAAGCGGCCCGCCAGGCGGTGGAAAACGACGTGCACGTCATCGGTGTGTCCAGTCAGGCGGCCGGCCATAAAACCCTGGTGCCGCACTTGACCGGGGAACTCAAAAAGGCCGGCGCCGGCGATATCGTCATCGTTTGCGGCGGCGTGATCCCGCCGCAGGATTACGACTTTCTGCTCGCCGCCGGCGCCTCGGCCATCTATGGCCCCGGCACCAACATCCCCCAGGCCGCGGCGGAGATTCTAGGCATCGTTCGCGACCGCCGCGCGGCCGCGGCGTGAAGCGGTATTGGATTGGCGCGGTGCGTGCTTCGACAAGCTCAGCATGAGAGCATTTCTTTATGCCACGTGCGATTGTCCTCATCCTGAGCTTGTCGAAGGACGCACTAGTGGAAATGCCACGCCAAATCCGATTGCCCTGCCCTTGAGGGGGAGAGCTGGGATGGGGGAATCTTACCCCATTGGCCAAGCTTCAACGGACTAAGCCATGCGTCCCACCACCATGGAATCGGGGCAGTTTCACCCCCGCCGGCAGCTTCGCACCTTGCGTTTTCTGCTGCCCCATCTTTGGCCACGCGGCCGCTTCGATTTGCGCCTGCGGGTCGGGCTTGCTCTCGTGGCCCTGCTGGGCGCCAAGGTCGCCAATGTTTACGTGCCGATCCTCCTGAGCGCGGCGGTCGATAGCCTTAGTGCGCCGCCGGATCTTCTGGTGGCGATTCCCCTGGCGCTGCTGCTGGCTTACGGCGCCGCGCGGGTTGGGGCCCTGGCTTTGGGCGAGGTCCGCGACGCGCTTTTCGTCAAGGTGGCGCAGAATTCGATCCGCCAGATCGCCCTAAGCACCTTCCGGCATTTGCACGCGCTTTCCTTGCGTTTTCATATGGATCGTCAGACCGGGGCCTTGAGCCGGGCCATGGACCGCGGCACCAAGGGTATCGAGTTCCTGCTGTCCTTCGTGCTGTTCAACATCCTGCCGACCATCGTCGAGATACTGCTGGTTTGCGGTATCCTTTGGGTGCTGTTCGATTGGCGTTTCGCGGCCATCACCCTGGTTACCATCGGCATCTTCGTTTGGTTGACATTCTCGATCACCGAATGGCGTATCCGCCTGCGCCGGGTCATGAACGAGGCCGACAACGAGGCCAACACCAAGGTTATCGACAGCCTGCTCAACTACGAAACCGTCAAGTATTTCGGTAACGAGGCGCACGAGGCCCGGCGCTACGATTCGGCGCTGCGGAACTACGAGGCCGCCGCGATCAAAAGCCGCGTCAGCTTATCTTTCCTGAACGTGGGGCAAGCCGTGACCGTCGCGGCGGGCATCACCGGGATCATGATTCTGGCGGCCCAGGGTATCTTGCAGGGAACCATGACCCTTGGCGATTTCGTTCTGGTCAATGCCTATATGTTGCAGCTGGCCTTGCCGCTCAATCTTCTGGGCACGGTGTACCGCGAGATCAAGCAGTCGCTGATTGACCTGGAAGCCATGTTCGACCTGCTTCACGCGCCGGCGGAAGTTCTGGACCGGCCGGGGGCGCCCGAGCTTAAAACCGCCGGCGGCGACGTCGTCTTCGACAAGGTCGATTTCGGTTACGATCCGCGCCGGCCGATACTCAAGGACGTCAGTTTCCGGGTTCCCGCCGGCAAGACGGTGGCCATCGTGGGGCCGAGCGGCGCCGGCAAGTCGACCCTCAGCCGTATCCTGTTCCGCTTCTACGATGTGCTGGCGGGTCAAGTTTCCATCGATGGACAAAATATTCGGGAAGTCGCGCAGGATTCCTTGCGCGCCGCCATCGGCATCGTCCCCCAGGACACGGTGCTGTTCAACGACACGGTTTATTACAACATCGCCTACGGCGATCCCGGGGCAAGCCGGGCGCAGGTGGAGGCGGCGGCGCGCCTGGCGCGTATTCACGATTTCATTCAAAGCCTGCCCGACGGCTACGACGCCATGGTCGGCGAACGGGGCCTGAAGCTGTCGGGGGGCGAGAAGCAGCGCGTCGCCATCGCCCGTGCGATTCTGAAGAAACCGGCGATCCTGATGTTCGACGAGGCGACCTCGGCCCTCGACACCAAGACCGAGCGGGAGATTCAGAATAGCTTGAGCGAGGTCTCGCGCGGGCGCACGACCCTGACCATCGCCCACCGGCTATCGACCGTGGTCGAGGCCGACGAAATTCTGGTGCTGGAGGAGGGCCGCATCGTCGAACGCGGCCGCCACCGCGATCTCTTGACCGCGAAGGGCGTCTATGCCGCCATGTGGGCGCGCCAGCAGGCCGGCGATGAGGCGCAAGAGGATAACCCTCCGAAATTCCACCATCACCCCGCCGCCGTGGCAACGAAGCCTTAGGAAAGACCGGTTTAGTCTTGGCCTATGATAACCAAGCTGCTGAAGATGCTTTTCGTGCCCAAGCGGGCGCGGACCGGAATGACGGCGCGGCGCAAGACGCTGCCCCCCGCATCCAAACCCTCGCCGCCTACTGCGCCGAAAGCGGACTCTGGCGATCGCGGCAAGCTGCTCGCCGACACCATGGCGCTTTACCGTCAACAGCGTCAGGACGTGTACGATACCCTCGACGAGGCCACCAAGCGGCAGATCGAAGAGGACGCCGAAAAGGCTTTCGGCCAGGCCCTGAACCCCAAGTCCTGATCCCGTGAACGAGGCCGCGCCCTCCAACCCGCCCGTGAGCGGCAATTTGGCGCGCCGGGTGCTGGCGGGCGAGCGCCGGGCGCTGGCCCAGGCCATAACCCTGGTCGAATCGGCGCGCGCCGATCACCGGGCGGCGGCGGAAGACCTGCTGGCCCAGGTTCTGCCCCATAGCGGGCAGGCGGTGCGCCTGGGCATCACCGGGGTTCCCGGAGTCGGCAAATCGACCTTCATCGAGGCCTTCGGGCTGTATCTGATAGAGCAGGGGCACCGGGTCGCGGTGCTGGCGGTCGATCCGACCTCGCGGCGCAGCCAGGGCTCGATCCTGGGCGACAAGACCCGCATGGAGGTCTTGAGCCGGGCCCCGGAAGCCTTTATCCGGCCCTCGCCGGCGGGGCGCACCCTGGGCGGGGTCGCCCGGCGCACCCGCGAGGCCATGCTGGTCTGCGAAGCGGCGGGTTTCGACGCCGTCATCGTCGAGACCGTGGGTGTCGGGCAGTCGGAAACGGCGGTCGCCGACATGGCCGATATGTTCGTGTTGTTGCTGCAACCGGGCGCCGGCGACGAGCTACAGGGCTTCAAGCGCGGCATCATGGAACTGGCCGACCTGATCGTGGTCAACAAGGCCGATGGCGAGCTTGCCGCCGCCGCCGGCCGGGCCGCCGCGGAATACCAAGGCGCGCTCCAATTCCTGCGCCCGGCCAGCCGCACCTGGCGGCCGGAGGTACTCCAATGCTCGTCCCTAGGCGGTCAGGGTATCCCCGAGATTTGGGACGCGGTGGGCCGCTTCCGGGCAGCCCTGGGGGAGAGCGGTGAACTGGCGGAAAAGCGCCGCCGCCAGGCCCTGGCCTGGATGTGGAGCGAGGTCGGCGAAAGCCTCATGGCGGCCCTGCGCGCTCATCCGGGCGTCGCCGGGCAAGTCGGGGCCCTGGAGGCCGAGGTCAAGGACGGCGCCCTGACCCCAACCACGGCGGCCGCGCGGCTGTTGCAGACGTTTCTCGGCCCGTCCGCGCCGGATTGAGAGAATTAGGGGCATCGCAATTAGCTTGGCAGTCCCGTGGTTACGTCCTTCGACAGGCTCAGGAAGAGGCTTCGACAGGCTCAGGAAGAGGCTTCGACAGGCTCAGGAAGAGGAAGACCGTGTGTGGCATTAAGAAAAAACCTCATGCTGAGCCTGTCGAAGCACGCAACCGCGCCGGTCCAAGCCTTTCCTCGGCAGCGGCGCAACTATATGCGCTAGGCGCTGTTGCCGCCCGCCCTTGACGGCGGCGGGCGGCTGCCGTAGAAAACCGCTGCACCGGGCAGGGCCTTGCCCGGTGGTTTGTATTTATGCCTGCTGGCTAGACATTTGGGATCCGAACCATGGCGCGACGCTGCGATTTCACCGGTATTGGCGTGATGGCCGGCAATAATGTCAGCCACGCCAACAACAGAACCCGCCGCCGGTTCCTGCCGAACTTGCAGGAAGCCTCCCTGTTCAGCGACGCCATGAATAAATCGGTCCAGGTCCGGCTCAGCACCAGCGCCCTGCGGACGCTGGAAAAGCGCGGCGGCATCGACGCCTTTCTGCTATCGACCGCGACCGACAAGCTGGGCACCAAGGCCCGGACGCTGAAGCGTCAAATCCAGAAGGCCATAGCCGCCAAGGCCGCCTAATCTTTTAAGGCGAATAGCATCAGCAGCGTGCGCTGCAAGATGCTGAAATTATCATCGGAAATGAGATAAATCAGGGTTTCGCCCCGGGCACCTTGGCGCACGGCGATGCCCTCCATGTTGTCCAGGGGCAGGGGCGCGCTCAGGGTCGCGATCGTTTCTCCGCTTAGGCTTGCACCGGGGCGCACCGCCGCGCCCGGCACCCTGACCAGGCGTATCTTCACCCCTTCCAGGGCGGAGAAGAAGCGCTCCATAACCAGGATATCGCCGTTGGGCAGGCGGGTCGCGCCGCTGGGCCGGAAACCGCGCTCATGGCGGTAGCTTAGGCTATGCCAGCGCTTGCCCCGGCGCAGGAAGGCCGGGATTTCTGTGTCGTCCGTTTCCCCCTCGGCGATGGCCAGCAGGCCGCCCCCGGCCAGTCCGCTCAAGGCCTCGATCCCGTGGTTACGCTCCAGGGCCGCGAGACCCGGCAGGGCGGGCAGGGCCGTGGCCGGGCCGGACAGGGTGGGATAGCGCCACAGGCGGTGGTTATGCTCGAAAGCGACTATGAACGACCCATCGGCCAGGCGGGCGAGGGATTCGGCGTCCTGGTTCCACTTGCCGCCCAAGGGCCGGGCGCCGAGGCCGAGCAAGGGCGCGATAAGCCCCGCGCCGGCGCCGGTCAAGCGGCCAGCCGCATCGTGATGGAGGGGAAAGCGCAGCCAAGAGCCCCGGTCCGTCAGGGCCGTGGCCTGGCTGCCGCCGGGGGCGACATGAAGGGCCGACACCCCGCCGAAGCGGTGGCCGGGCGCGCGTAGTTCCAGCCCCCCCATCCAGGTGAGCCGGCCCCAGTCCGCCGCTTGCGTTTCCGCCGCCGGTGGCGCGAGCGGCTTGGTCGTCAATTCCAAACGGGACGGTGTTTGGGCCGCCAGATACGGCGCGTTGAGGGCCAATCCGCTAAAAACAGCTATCGAGATCAACAGACGAATACGCGGTCCCAGGCCGCGCCGTCCTGTCCCGCCATCGTTCACATTCTTGCGAGGCGTCTCGCCATTGCCGGTATCGGGCGGCATGATTGCCGGGATTGTAGTTCTATGTGCCGACATATTCAGGAGGTTCCCATGTCAAAGCTACCCCGCCGCCAAGTTCTCGGCGCCCTGGCCGGCTTGCCCTTGGCCGCCGTGCTCGCCGATCCCCGTCTGGCGCGCGCCGCCGCCGCCGATCTTGTGGAGGTAACCCAGACCGCCCTGGACGGCAAGCCGGTGAAGGCGGCCTTGGCCCTGCCGGCGGTGACGCCCGCGCCCGCGATTGTCTTGATCCATGAGTGGTGGGGCCTGAACGACCAGATCAAATCCGTCGCCGCCGAATTCGCCGCCCTTGGCTATGTCGCCTTGGCCATCGATCTATACGGCGGCACGGTGGCCACCACCCGCGAGGACGCGCGCGCCGCCATGCAGGCGGTCGATGGCGCGGTGGCGGCCGATACCCTGGAAACCTGGATCGCCTGGCTCAAGGCCCACAAGGACGTTGCTGGCGGGATCGGGACCGTCGGCTGGTGTTTCGGCGGCGGTTGGTCCCTCAATGCCTCCATCGCCGCGCCGGTCGAGGCCACGGTGGTGTACTACGGCCGGGTCACCCAACCGGCGGCCGAGCTCGCGGCGCTGAAGGGGCCGGTGCTGGGCCACTTCGCGACCCGGGACAAGTGGATCAACAAGGACATGGTCGGCGGTTTTCAAGCGGCCATGGCCGAGGCCGGAAAAAGCGTCACCGCGCACTGGTACGAGGCCGACCACGCCTTTGCCAACCCCTCGAGCGGGCGGTATGAAGCCGCCGACGCGCAGCTCTCGTGGCAGCGTACTCTGGACTTTTTCAAAGCGAACCTTTGACCTGACACCGAACCGGCGCGCCCGCGGCGCGGCCCGGGGGTTATGATCAACCGGCGCGCCTGCGGCGCGGCCCTGGGGTCATGATCAACCGGCGCGCCTGCGGCGCGGCCCTGGGGTCACAATCAACCGGCGCGCCTGCGGCGCGGCCCCGGGGTCACAATCAACCGGCGCGCCTGCGGCGCGCTGGGCCGGCGGCGGGAGCTGCTTCGTCGAACAGTTCGGCGAGTTTTTCCATGACGGTGCCGCCGAGCTGCTCGGCGTCGACCAGGGTGACGGCGCGGCGGTAGTAGCGCGTCACGTCGTGGCCGATGCCAATGGCGATCAACTCAACCGGCGAGCGCGTCTCGATGTAGGTGATGACTTCGCGCAGGTGGCGTTCCAGGTAGTTGCCAGGGTTGACCGACAGGGTCGAATCGTCGACCGGAGCGCCGTCCGAGATGACCATCAGGATACGCCGCTGTTCGCTGCGGGCAATCAGCCGGCGATGCGCCCACAACAGCGCCTCGCCGTCGATGTTCTCTTTCAGAATGCCTTCGCGCAGCATCAGGCCGAGGTTCTTGCGGGCGCGCCGCCAGGGGGCGTCGGCGTTCTTGTAGACGATGTGGCGCAGATCGTTGAGGCGGCCTGGGTTGCCCGGTTTGCCCGAGGCGATCCAGCGTTCGCGCGCCTGGCCGCCCTTCCACATGCGTGTCGTGAAACCGAGGATCTCGACCTTGACGCCGCAGCGCTCCAGGGTACGCGACAGGATGTCGGCGCTCATCGCCGCGACGGTGATCGGCCGGCCGCGCATCGAGCCCGAATTGTCGATCAGCAGGGTTACCACCGTATCGCGGAAGTCCATGTCCTTTTCCTGCTTGTAGGTCAGGGAATGGGCGGGATTGACAATGATTCGGGCGAGGCGGGCGGTGTCGAGCAGGCCTTCGTCGAGGTTGAATTCCCACGACCGCGTCTGTTTCGCCATCAAGCGGCGCTGCAGGCGGTTGGCCAGGCGGGCAATGACGCCTTGCAGGTGGGCGAGCTGCTGGTCGAGAAGCTGGCGCAGGCGTGTCAGTTCGTCGGCATCGCAGAGGTCGGGGGCCTCGATGGTTTCGTCGAACTCCTCGGAAAAGGCGTGGTAGAGATCTTCGGCCTGGGCATTGCGGCGGTCGCCGAAGTCGGGTGGCTGGCCGGGCTGCCCGGCCTCGTCGTCGCCGCTGCCCGGCATCATCTCGGCATCGGCGTCGGCGCCCATATCTTCGCCGCCCTCGGCGTCGCTGGCCTCGCCCTCCTGGCCCTCCATCGCGGCTTGGGAGTCGGCCGATTCCTCGCCGCCCTGGGACTCGCCTTCCGAGGATTGGTCTTCTGCGTTTTCGCCGTCGGCATCGGACTCGTCGTCGCTCGGCTGGTCCTCTTCCGGGCCGATCTCCAAATCGAGGTGGTTGAGCATCTTGCGGACGATGCGGGCGCAGCCCTCTTGATCCTCGGCATCGCGGCGCAACTGGGTCAGGTCCTGCATGACATCCGCGCCAAGAGCCGGGCGCCAGAGGTCGACCATCAGGCGCGCGGCCGGCGGCGGCGGCGCGCCGGAAATGGCTTCGCGGGCTAGCAGGCGCAGCACTTCCGACAGTGGCGCGTCGTCGCGGGTGGCGGCGCGGACGTAGCCGCGATTGCGACAGCGATCCTCGACGGCGGCGTCGAGATTGGAGGTCACCCCGACCATGCGGCGCATGCCCAGCGCCTCGCAACGCGCCTGTTCGACGGCATCGAAGATCTCGCGTGCCGCCTGTGCACTGGGGCGCTGGGCCGCGTGCAAGGCGGCATCGTGGTGGCGCAGGCGCAGGGCGGCGGAATCGGCTTCGCCGCGGACCAGGGCGACATCGCCTTGCGGCAGGTCGCGCGCCGGCATGGTCAGGCGCAGCTCGCTGCCGACCAGGCCCTGTCCGGCCGGGGCAAAGGTGGCGGTGATGTCGTCGCGCTCGGCGATCGCGCGCACGGTCGACGCCGTGGTGCGGCGAAAGGCCTCGATGGGGTTTTCCGGCTCGCTCATGCTGTCTCTTGCCCGTTTCGCTCCGCCCCGCCGCCTAAGGGCCGCGAGAAGCCCAACAGATATATAGAAACCGGCGCCCTGGGAAACGCCCCATTGGGGCGGGCGCGGAGCCAATTCACGGCGGTCGTTGCCGCACAGACCTCAGATCAAATCAGATTGGCCTTGTAGCCGCCGTCCGGCAGGTCGCGGCCAAAGCAGCGCTGATAGTATTCGGCAACCACCGGGCGCTCGATCTCGTCGCACTTGTTGAGGAAGGTGGTGCGGAAGGCGAAGCCGACGTCCTCGAAGATGGTGGCGTTCTCGGCCCAGGTGATCACCGTGCGCGGGCTCATCACCGTCGAGATGTCGCCATTGATGAAGCCGCTGCGGCTGAGGTCGGCCAGCGCGACCATGGCGCTCACCGTCTCGCGGCCCTCGGCGTTGTCGTATTGCGGCACCTTGGACAGGACGATTTCGACTTCCTCGTCATGCGGCAGGTAATTCAGCGTCGCGACGATGTTCCAGCGATCCATCTGTCCCTGGTTGATCTGCTGCGTGCCGTGGTAGAGGCCCGTGGTGTCGCCGAGACCGATGGTGTTGGCCGTCGAGAAGAGGCGGAAGGCCGGATGCGGCTTGATGACCCGGTTCTGATCGAGCAGGGTCAGCTTGCCCTCGACTTCGAGCACGCGCTGGATGACGAACATGACATCGGGGCGCCCGGCGTCGTACTCGTCGAAGACCAGCGCCGTCGGGTGCTGCAGCGCCCAGGGCAGCAGCCCTTCGCGGAATTCGGTGATCTGCTGGCCGTCCTTGAGGACGATGGCGTCCTTGCCGACGAGATCGATGCGGCTGATGTGGCTATCCAAATTGACCCGGATGCAGGGCCAGTTGAGGCGCGCCGAGACCTGTTCGATGTGGGTCGACTTGCCGGTGCCGTGATAGCCCTGGATCATGACACGACGATTGTGGGCGAAGCCGGCCAGGATGGCGAGGGTGGTGTCGTGGTCGAAGCGGTAGGATTCGTCCAGGACAGGCACGTGGTCGCCGATTTGGGAAAATGCCGGCACCTGCATATCGCTGTCGATCCCGAAGGTCTGCCTCACGGAAAGAGTGATGTCGGGGCCTGCGGTCGGCATCTCGCCGTGGGCATGCTCTTGGGCCATGGATCGCTTTCTGCTGTCAGATGTTACCGAGTGTTGCTTTCTTCTCTGGGCGAACTAGGAAATGCAGCTCGCCTTGAGAGTGGAGTAGGCCTGATTGATCACTTTCAAACGCTCTTCGGCCGTCGAATCGCCCCCATTTGCATCAGGATGCAGGCGTTTGACAAGTTCTTTGTAGCGCGTTTTGATCCTCTCCAGGCTGACGCCGTACTCGAGGCCGAGGGCCTCCAACGCCTTTCTCTCTTCGCTTTGTGGGCCCTTTGCGGGAGATGGGGACGGCTTTTCGGAAAAAAACCCGAAGGGGTCGTTGAGGCCGGAACTCGTTCCGCCGCGCCGGCCTTGCGTGAAGGGCCAACTCGGCCGCCGCCAAACCGTGTCTTCGCGGCGAAGCTGTTCGACGGTGGCATCGCTCAGCCCTGAATAGTAGTTCCAGGCCGCGTTATACTCGCGTATGTGTTGTAGGCAGAACCAACGGTAGCTGTTGAGCCGCTGCGGCGAGGCCGGGGCGCGATAGAGACCGGGCACGCCGCACTGCGGATGCTCGCAGAGCCGCTCGCCAGTGGCGCTGTCGTCCTCGCCAAAGGGATCCTGCACTGCTTGGGGTGTTGGCCGTTCCATGGTCAAATTATGGGCATCCAACCTGACAGTGGCAAGGCATGGCCGGCCAAGTCCACAGGCCGCGCATGGCCGCGCGCGGCGAGGCTTGACAGCCCGGCGGTCACGCCCCACCTTGCGCGCCGCGTCGCGGGAGAAATCACATGAGCATGGCCGAGACCATTGAGCGGAAACTCACCGAGCGGCTGACGCCGTCGCGCGTGAAAGTCGCCGATGATTCCGAAAAACATCACGGGCACGCCGGCTGGCGTCCTGGCGGCGAGACGCATTTCAGGGTCGAGGTGGTGTCTGAGAGCTTCGTCGGGCAATCGCGCGTGGCCCGCCAGCGCTTGGTTTACGACAGTCTTGCCGAGGAGTTGGCTGGCAGCGTGCACGCCCTCGAATTGAAGACCCTGGCGCCGTCGGAAGAT
>JAJFGL010000044.1 GCA_021776135.1 Kiloniellaceae bacterium | reverse complement strand
GCCCGAAAGGGTGAAGGAATCGGTGTGGCAGATCCCGGTCGCCTTGATCTCGACCAGGACTTCGCCCGCGCGGGGGCCCGCCAACTGGACCGTCTCTATCGACAATGCTTTACCGGCCTCAAGGGCCACGGCGGCGCGAACATCCATCGTTTTATCCTTCCTCTTGATATCGATCGGTCCATGCCGTCATGAGCGGCCGGCCGAAATTTTTAGCCTTTGGCTATTGCGCGCCGAACATTTTTTTCAGATTTTCGAATCCGGCTTCGTAGATTCCGCGTACGGCGGCGGCGGCATCGCTTTCCGGCGCGCCGGAGGGAGTGAATTCGCTCGACCACTCGACAGTACAGCCCATGCCGGCATCGCTCACCTTGATGACCGCCGTGTAGTCCGCGACCGGCAAGGGGCCCGACATGATGGAATAGGTGTAGGTCCGCTCCTTATCGTCGGCGCTTTCCAGGCGCTCGATAATCTCGCCGCCGCCGACCAGATGAAGGGTGCGAATCTTCATTCCACCCTCGGTTTTGGTCTCGCTCTTCTCGACCGCGGGATGCCAATCCGGCAGGCCGTTGAAACCGCCGATCACGCCCCAAACGACCTGGGCGGGAACCGGTAAGTTCTGCGACATTTTTACGGCGGTCATGATTTTCCTCCTGTTATCAGTGAGCTATATGTTGCGGTACGTTAAGCTGGCATTCCCCAGGGACCATTGTTTTCGCGATAAGGTTACCCAGATATCGACGCCGTTGGAAGGGTATTCCGGGCGCGCGGCCCGTTACACTTCGCGACAATCACGTGCGCCGCGCGATCAATCCCTTGGAAGGACTGTAGGCGAGGATCGCGGCGCCCAGAAACACGGCGGCGCACCCGGCAACGACCGTCAGGGCCAGCCAAGAAATATGGCCCTGGAGGGAGAAGCGGATCAACTCCACGGCATGGGTAAAAGGGTTGAGAAGGCAGATGTCGTAGAGCAAGGGGCTGGTTTCCTTCATGCGATCTAGAGGATAGAGCGCCGAGGAGGCGAAGAACATCGGGAAGATTACAAAATTCATGATCCCGGCGAAGTCCTCGAGCTGCTTGATCCCGGACGACAGCAACATGCCGAGGGCGCCTAGCATCATGCCCGAGAGAATCAGCGCCGGCAGCACGACGATGTAGCCGATAAGCGGCGGCCGCACGTGCCAGAACCAGGCGACGGCGAGAAACGCATAGACCTGGAGCAAGGATACCGCGACCCCGGCCAGGAGTTAGAAGTCAGAAGGAAACCGCGCGGGAAGGGGCTGACCAGAAGGGTGCGCATGGAACCCATCTCCCGGTCGTAGACCATGGACAGCGACGACTGCATTCCGTTGAAGAGTTGAACCATGGCGGCCAGGCCCGGTGCGATATAAACCTCATAGAGGACAGGTGTCTCGTAAGGTGGAACGATCGATACATCGAGTACCGCGCGAAAGCCGGCGGCGAAGATGAAGAGCCAGACCAGGGGGCGCACCAGGGCGGCCACGAAACGCGCGCTGATGCAGGAAACGCAGGGCCTCCCGCCACACGATCCCGCGCAGGCACAGAAGTTACGCGGCGGGACCGAGGGGCCTGGGATCCAGATTCGCCGCGGCTTCGCTCATGCCGCTCTATCTCCGTCCTTGGCGCCGTCATCGCGGGTTAGCCGCAAGAAGGCATCGCGAATATCGCGGGCGCCCGTTTCGGCGATGGCCTGGTCTTGCGGGCCGTCGGCCATAACCCGGCCGCGATGCAGGACGATGACCTGGGAGCGCGGCAGAACCTCGTCGATCAGGTGGGTCGCCTAGAGGACGGCCACGCCCTCGTCCCGGCACAGACCTTGGACGCGATCCAGGATGCCCTGGCGCGACTCGATGTCGAGCCCCACCGTGGGCTCGTCGAGCAAGAGTAAGCGTGGCCGGTGCAGGAGCGCGCGGGCGATCTCGACCCGGCGCATTTGTCCGCCCGAAAACCCGTATGCCGCCCGAGGCCGTGCCGTAGAGCCGGGTGATCAGCGAGAACAGCGTGGTCTTGCCGGCGCCATTCAAGCCGAGCAGCACGCAATGGCGCGAAGCCGCGATGGCGCAGCTCACACGGTCGAGCGCCCGGCGCGCACCGTAGGCGTGGGAGACCGAATCGACCTCCAGGGCGGGAGGATCCCGTCCATCATCCATCGCCGAATCTGGCCTTTGGCACCTTCATAATTCACATGATATCCCAATACGATACGAAAAAAAGGATATCCTGGAGGGCCGGCGAGGGCCCTAGGGCAACAAAAAAAAGCCGGGCCCGCTGGTCCGCGGGCCCGGCTTAACTCAAGCGTGGGCCGTGCGGTCAGTTGATGCCCTGCACCGACGGCCTTGAGCTCCGCACGACCTGGCCGTCATAACCATAGACGTAGGTCGCGCTTTCGAGAAACTTAAAGGGAATTTCCAGGCCGATCTCGCGCGCCTTGCGGAAGTTGACGGCGATGTCGGGCGGAGAGACGATACCGACAGGCATGTTGCCGGGATTGCGGCCCGACAGTACCTCGGCGCCGTAAATCGCCGCGAGGTGAGCGTTACTTTCGAAGCTGATGCCGATCGACAACACCGAGCTATCGTCGCCGGCCTTGACGACTTCGGGCACGACGCTAAGGACGGGAACCCGGTCGGAATGGGCGTTGATCGTGGCGATCTCGCGAAAAACCGATGTGCTGCCGGTGATCCAAAAAAGGCTCTGGCTCAAGGTCGGGTCGCTCTTACGCATGGTCGCGACCGCCGCCTTAACCAGCTTGGACAACTCTTCCTTGGCATTTTTGGGGTTTTTCACCGCCACTTCATGGACCTGAATGCCGCGCTGGCGGGCGAACTTGGCGATCGGCTTCGCCTGGGTCTCGACCGCACTGACGTTCTGGCTGTCAACGAGGATCGCGAAGTTTTTAACCTTCGGCATGAAATCGACGACATAGGCCATTTGCACATCCACCGGCATATTCAGGGAGGTGAATGCGAAGTTCGTGCCGGAACCTTGTTCGTAAGTCGCGGTCTGGCCGAGCAATACCGGATCCTTGGAACAAACCGAGACAACCGGCACCTCGCCGCCATTGTAGTTTTTGTAGAGCCAAGAGGTCGATTCCGAGCCCATGGAGAACATCAGCTCGAAGCCTTCTTTTTCGGCGCGTTTGATCGCCGCCTTGCCGCGCTTGGCGTCCTTCTTGAAATTGATCACGGTGATGTCCGCGTTGATGTGCTTTTCAGCGAAGATATCCAAGATCTTGGTGATCGCGACCTTGTAGGCGGAGGACGGACGCGGGTAAACGACCATGATCTTGCGTTTTGGCGCCGAGGCGTTTTCTTGCTTCGGTTGGATGCGGACTTGGTTAGGGTCGCCGTTCACCGCACTGACATTCCAATTTTTCTCAACACCGTCGCCGTAGCTGAACCAACTGGAAAAATCAGCCTTCGCGAAGGCCGCTTGCGGTGCAATGAGGTACATGAAGGCCAAGGCCGCGGCTGTCGCGAGCGGCCCGGCGATTTTCCGGCGTGAGAGGGTTTGGGGCATCGGTATTCTCCTAGCGTTCATAACCAACTTGTGTACGGGCGGGCTTTATAAGGAACAGGACGCCCAGTAAGGCGACTCCTCCGCCGATCCAGGCGATCACCATGGGATCCTGTCCACCGAAAATAAATAGTTGTCCGACAATGATCGGCCCGGCAACGTGACCCAGACGCTCAAGGAAACGGTACGCCGCGGTCGTCGCGGATTCCCCGTTTGTCGCGGCAAGCTCGGAATTCGCCACATGGGTCACCACGGGCGCATTGATAAAACCATGGGCGATCCCCAGCACCGCGACACCGGTAACGAGCAGCACGGTCAGAATACCGGTATTGCCGGCCTGATTCGCGACTGGCGGCCAGCCGGTTAAACCGATCAGGACGAGACCGACGCCGCTAATGAGCGAGCCCAGAAATAAGGCTTGATCCGTTCGCCCGGTTCGGTCGACGGAGCGTGACGCATAACCGCTTGCCAGCACAACGGCGCCGCCATAGACCATGAGGATCTGACCGATATCTTCCTGGGCGTATTGCGCCTGCGCCATGAGGACGGGCAAGGCGAAAATGACGACCCCGGTCAGGACGGCCTTGGCTGGAACGCCGATCAGGAACATGGTGCGCAGGAATTCGAAACTCCGCATGGCCCGGCTCAGATCCCTGAAAAGCACTTGAAGCGATGCGCCGCCCTTGGAATCCTGCAAGGCCCGGCTCGATACGTTTGGTACAATGCTCAGCGTATAGAACGCCATGAATATGGCGATCCCGGCCGCCAGCGCGAAAACCCCATCAGGCCCCATCTGCGTGACCAGCAGCGAACCGATCGCCATGCCAGAGATCATGCCGCCCTGGAAACCAAAAACGATGATCGACGCGCCTTGGGTTTTCCGGTTCTCCGCGGCCGTCGCCAGGATATAGGACTGAACCCCGATAAAGAGCATGCCCTGGCCAACGCCCGAAAGAGCGCGCGCGCCCAGCACGAGATAGAAATCGGGGTGAAGGGCTAAGAGCCCAAGCCCCAGGGCGGCCAAGGACAAACCGATGTACATTAATGGGCGTGGGCTGAAATGCTGTGCGAAATGCCCCGCCGGCACAAGGATCAGCGCGAAACATAAATAATAGGTCATGAAGAGCGCGGAGGCGCCCCCATCGGGCAAGCCAGCGCTTTCGGCGACCCCATACATGAATTGCGGCAGAAACGCGTATGTTAGGTGTTCCGCGACGACGGCAATGAAGAACACCGGTTTTACGAGTTTCAAATCGGCTTCCTCGGCATTCACCTTCTGCGCCAAGGGATCGGCATCCGAATCCGAATCGTCCCGCACCCGCCGCACAGACCCGGCGAGTTGCAGGAAGACGCCCGCCACGAAGGCGGAGGCAACGAACAAGGCGGCGAAGTTTTTCACGCTTCGCAGTACCTGGCGATAGACGATGTCCGCGGGCATGGCGACGGCAATTCGAATATCGCGGCCCCCGGATCGAGTCAAGTCGACGATATATTCGTAATTACCCTTGGTGCTTTTCCATGGAGCGCCGACCGCCATTTTGTCGGTATGAATTGTCACGATACGGTCAACGATCAATCCGGCGGCGCTGATGTCGGGATTAAGGCGCTGATAGTCGCCGAGAACTTCTTCCAGCCCCCGGATCTCCGTGATGTTCAGCCCGAATTGCACAATGCTTGTCAGCCGCTGACCCAGGGAATCCGCCAAGGCCTTGGTCTTGATCTGGGCCCCTCCCGAATACAGAGAAATGAGGGTCGCGACGACTAAAGCGGACACCGCCAAGAAGGTCAGGGCATAGGCGTATTGCGGCCACCGCCGCCGCTTGCTCCTGAACGCGGATGCCCCAATCGAAACCAGGAGACCGAACCCGACCGCCGCGCCCGCGGCGGCATATAAAAGCGGCCGGAAGCTGGCTTCGATGCGCTCGGCTATGACTGACTTGCGCATGCTAATCGCCAGGCTGCCGACCTGCTCGAACCTGTTACGCAGGGGCAGGACGACCTGCAGATACATGGAATCTTCGTGCAGATAGGTTGAGTCCATGTCGTCGCCGCGCATGGGCGTCGCCTTGGGTAGCAGGGTGATCGATTCTCCGCCTCCAGCGGAAACCGTCTGTCCTCTCTGATCGAACACGGCCATGTCGGCGATCGTATCGTCGGAGGCCATGATCGGCGCCGCCATGGTGGTAAAGCCCACGAACTGCCTGACCGGGTATCCACCGCGCAGGAAGGTATCCATGGAATTCTGTATTATCCGGCCTTGGGCGATCAGCTTTTCGACTTGGAACTGTTGATAGGTGCGCGTGGCCTCGCCATGACCGACGTAGAGCAATAGAAGCAAGGATAAACCGGCGACGAATGTCATCGTCACCGCGGTGAGCAGAATCCCTATGAATTTTCTTGTAGAGCTCATACTTGTTAATCTCGGTTCCAAGGCCCGTTGGGGTTAATCTAATAGGGAAGTTAAGGCGGTTACCGTGCCGCGTCGCTGACATAATAGAAAATCGATCCGGTCGGACAGCAAAGACAGTATCAAATCGTCATAATCCATGCCGCATTCCGACAACCCGATGCATACGATGCTGGTTTTCTCGGCGTTTGGGCGTTTTAGATCCGGCTTTGGATTGGCCTCGAGAACATGGAGCCGGCCATTGGCGTCCATACGCAGATCCAAACGAATCAGCGTCTCCAGGTCCATCTCGGTAAAAACCTCACGGGCGATATCCACTAGTTTTCCGTGAACTTCGGAATCGGTTCTCGGACCAAGGGACTTCAGACGGTCCGTGGTTATGGGGCGCACATCCATCGATGTGAAAATTCTTTCCTCCTCGGTCAGAACGCGCTCGACCGCAGAAAAAACGTGCGGATGGTTAGATTGGACCAGCTTGCGTCCGTGCGACGTGATCGAACCGCAAACCGCGACAGTGAACTCTGCCCCTGGCATGAATTCTTCGATGAGAATGTGGTTCTCGGTCGCGCTGTAAACCTCGGCCACGGCCTCCGTCAAGTCCGCGACAGTGTCCACGATGTTGACGTGTAGCGAGGCGCGCCCGCATACCGGTTTGACGATGAAGGGCCCCGAAAAACCCGCGAACACCTCATGAAAACGCCGATTGGTTTCAGGAACGAATGGACCCCGCGAGAGATGCCAGGTCATGAATGCTGGAGTCGGGATTCCGAGCGCGTGCAGCTGGCGTTTGAAGGCGTGCTTGTTATCCAGAATGCTGGCTGTCAGCGGGTTATGCCCGACGTATGGTATCCCGGTCATCTCAAGCATTGCCGCGCTGTGCGACATCGAATCGTAACCCTGCACGCCGCCGCTGTTCAGCCATGCAAAATGAATATTTTCCTCGCGCAGCCGGCCGCCGAGCGTCATGTCGTCGGCCATGAGGCGTACGTTCTTGGCGCCAAGCCTGGTCAAGGAATCGGCGATGTCTTGCGCCACGGCCTGGTAGCTCTTCCACGAACGAGGATTATGCGTCTGGTTGATAACCGCGCCCTCGATCGTCTTGTCACCGCCGTAAATCACCGCGATGTTCATTCGCTCCAAGAGCCGCTCTATTTGCGTTTCAAGTTGTTCAAGGCGCCCGGTCCGGCGGGTCAGACGAACCGGCCGGGTGTCCCAAAGCGCGCTAAAGCCCTCCGCGTCCACGATATCGGGCGCTGGGTAATGGGCGTCTATAGCCGTTTCTGGCACTTTTCTATGAACCCCAAGGTAGTAAAGGTGCTTGTTATCGCAATTGATATGGCGATTTTCGGCAACTCTGGTTAAAATTCCCTAAGCAAAAGTAGTTACCGGCTAGATTAGGGTGTTTTTTTTTATAAGCAGGATCCTTGTGGAGTAGAGATCGCTGGCGGTTGGGAAATCGTCGCCGGGATTGTGGCGGCGCCGCCAATACCCGAAGCTAAATCCACATACGATTCGCAAACACCCCGCAATACGCGGAGTTTGCCGCCGGTTACTTAGATTTTGATATGCCCTTTAACGTTTTTACAATCAGATTACCACAAGGTGCAGATATTAAGCCGGTCACACATAGTTACTGCTTTATTACTTTACAGAGATGGTCGAGATGTCATGAGGCCAAGTCGGGACAAGGCTCAGCTTGAATCCGGAGGTCCAGCGCCGGTTGCCGATATGGCGGCCGAGTTAGAGGAGTGGGAGCGGGATCGTCTTCTGTCCCTGCTTCACGGTCAGACAGAGGCGCTTCACCTCATTTCATCGAACGCCCCCTTGAAGGAGGTGCTCGCCCGGATTGCAAGTCTCGCGGAACATGTCATCGAGGGGGCAATTTGTTCGGTCCAGGTTATCGATTCGGAAGGCGAGACGTACACACATACTGTCGCACCGAACCTGCCGGCGGAATATTCGCGGGCGCTGGAACGAGCCAGCGCTGGCCATACCGCCTCGACCGGCGGGCTTTGCCTGGCTACAGGTAAACCGGTTTATGTCCCCGACCTCGCGGCGGAAAAACGCGACGGCCCGGGAAATCTTTTCGATCTTGCTCTTTCCCATGGGCTGAAGGCGTGCTGGGCGTATCCCGTTCCCGGTTCACGGGGGGGGGCTGTCGGCGTGCTCTCGCTTTATTTCCGCGCGCCGCAGCCTAACCAGCAAGGAACCAAGCGTATCATGACCGTGCTCACGGATCTCGTGAACATCGCGGTCGAGCACGACAGCTCGGCCGCGGCCCTGCGCTCGGCCGATCAGCGTTTCGCGTCGCTCGCCGGCAGCATCCCAGGTGTTGTGTACCAGCGCTCGGTCACGCCCGAGGGCCAAATCCGCTACACATACATAAGCGACGGCGCGACGGATCTGTTCGGCGTGACGCCGGAAGAGATACTCTCCGATCCCAACGCCCTCTTCGACTGTCATGGTGAGCAATACCGAGAAACATTTCGCAAGCGGCTTCTGGAGGCCACGCGCGAGATGCGCATGTGGGACGTCGAGGCGACGATTATTGCCAAGGACGGCCAGCGCAAGTTCACCCATGCCATCGCCCGCCCGCACCGCGAGCCTGACGGGACCGTCCTGTGGAACGGCGTCATCCTCGACGCGACGCGAATCAAGGAGGCCGAGCTTGAGGCCGCCGCGACCGAGGCGCATACGCGCGAGGCTATCTTGGAGAACATTTCCCAAGGCGTGGCGCTGTACGACAAGGACGACAGATTGGTCGTGTGCAACAGTCATTTTCGCAGCCTTTATCCATGCATTGCCGATCTGATCAAACCCGGTGTTAAGTACGAGACCATCGTACGGGCCATGCTCGAAAGCGGCCTCGACAGCCAAACAGCCGGTGCGGATATAGACCAGTATCTGCGGCGCAAAACTGCGTCTCATCGCGCCCGGGAGCAAGCCACGGAGTGGTCCCTTCCCGACGGCCGATGGATCCTCATCAACGAGAACCGGACCGCCGACGACGGCACGGCGGTCGTCCACACCGATATTTCCGAACTGAAGGAACGCGCGGTCGCGATTGAGAATGCCCACCGCAAGCTTGAAATGCAGGGCGAGGATCTGACCCGCTTGGCGGACGACATGCTCATCGCGCGCGACCAGGCCCAATCGGCCGACCGCGCCAAGTCCGAATTCCTCGCCGCTGTCAGCCACGAGCTGCGCACGCCCTTGAACGCGATCATCGGTTTCTCTGAGGTTATCAAGAACGAGACCTTTGGGCCGGTCGGCAGCAGCAGATACCGTGAATATTCATGCGATATCCATGAGTCAGGGCAACACTTGCTCGGCCTCATCAACGACATTCTGGACTTGTCCAAGATCGAATCCGGTAAGGACGAACTCCATGAAGACAAGATCGAAATTCCGGAGATCATTGAAACCGCCCTCAAGTTGGTGCGGCACCGCGCCGAGCAAGGTGGGATTAAAATTGAACTGGACTACCCAGATTTGTTGCCGGCCCTGCGCGCGGATAAACGCAAGCTGAAGCAGATTTTAGTCAATCTGTTGTCCAACGCGGTTAAATTCACCGAAACCGGCGGTGCGGTGACACTCACGGCTTGGTGCCGGAGTGATAGCGGCTTCGTCTTTCAGATTGTCGATACCGGCATCGGTATAGCGCCCGAGGACATTTCCAAGGCGCTTTCGCGTTTCGGTCAGGTCGACGGCGCCCTGGGCCGCCAATACGAGGGCACCGGTCTCGGCCTGCCCTTGGCAAGGGCTCTCATTGAACTGCACGGTGGCGTTCTGGATCTTCAGAGCGAAGTCGGCGTCGGTACGACGGTCACGGTGCGTTTCCCGGCCGAGCGGATTGTCGCCCCGGCGGGCAAGACTGACTCGCAAGACCCGGCGGTTTTGGCGGCCCGCTAACTCCCCGCTGAGATTTTCTTAAGTTTTTCAAAAAACTAGGCTGTCCGGGCAATATCTGGACCCGGCCCCGGTCCTGGTTGCCGTTCTCCGCCTGAGTAGGCTGCGGCTAGTTTGCGCGCCTTCCCGTGGCTAACGGTGGCATACAGCGGCGCCGCACCCGGCCGTTCCGGCGCAAATAGGACAGTGTCCCGGCGTAAACTGGACATGCGATACCCAGCGGCGATAGCTGTCGCGAAGCCTTGATAGCTGGGCTCTTGACAGGACTGGCACGCGCGGAAAATATCTGGAAGCTTGCCAAAGTGCGTTGGCCGTGTCCGCGGCTGATGCTTGGCCGGTTGCAAGAGTAGCGTACCGCCGAAGGAAAGGGGGGTGACGCAGCCTTTGTGACTGTATAAGAATAGCAATAATGAACCAATATAAATGAACAAGGAGGCTGGGAATAATGTCATATAAGAAATTGGGGCTGGTATCGCTTGCCGGGCTTGCACTCACGATGATGCAGGCCGGCAGCGCAACCGAGGCGCAGGCGGCGGCCTGTCCGGCCGTTACCGTGGCCAAGGACATGGGGATCTCCGGCAAGTACCCGCAGCAGTTCGATCTGGCGGAATTCGAGAAGCTGGCGGGCTGCAAGATGTCATTCTCGGAAAATCCGGCGATTGGGGCGCTGAACGGTAAAATCGTGGGCAACCCCGCTTTGCCGTCCTTGGCCGACCGCTTGCCGGCCGAGCCGCTGGTCGTTGCTCCCTACGATGAGATCGGCACCTATGGCGGCACGCTGGATATGATTTCCAACGCCCTGGAGGCCGGCACCTCGGATCTTCTGTCCGTGCGCCATGTCAATCTGGTTCGTTTCTCCGACGATCTGGTCACCATCGTGCCCAACATCGCCAAGAGTTGGAGCTGGAATAAAGATTTCACCCAACTGACATTTAAGCTTCGCAAGGGCCATAAATGGTCCAACGGCGATCCGTTCACGGCGGCGGACGTCGAGTTCTGGTACGAAAACCTGAACATGGACACCAATGTCATCGCCAAACCGAAGGACTACGTTTTGGTTGGTGGCAAGCCTATGACCGTCGATGCGATCGACGATCAAACCGTGCGCTTCAACCTGCCGGCGCCCAAGCCCGGCCTGCTGGCCCATTTCGCCTCGCACTACGGCCAGGGCTTCCAGTCGAAGAAGTTCCTCGGCAAGTTCCACCCGGCGATCAATCCGGACGCGGACAAGCTGGCCAAGGCGGCGGGTTTCGAGAACGGTTACGAGGTCGTGAACCTGTACTACGGCCAATCGGACTGGACCGATACGCCGACGCCGCTGTTGCGGGTGCCGGACAAGATTTCGAAGCTGCCGGCCGCCGTGATGCCGTCTTTGGAATCTTACGTCACCATCGCAGAATCGACCGAGGGCCGGCGCTATGTGGCCAACCCCTATTTCCACATGGTCGATACCGCGGGCAATCAACTGCCGTATATCAACGAGCAAGACGAGACCATGGCCAACGACGACGAGGTCAGGATCTTGAAAATGATAAACGGCGATATCCACTACAAGCTCCAGTCCTTGGCTTTGTCCATGGCGCCGGTGCTTTTGGATAATGCCGATAAAGGTAAGTTCGCTGTCGATCTGCGGCCCGAAATCGCGATTCCGTCCTTCGGCATCAATGTGACCCACGCTGATCCCGACAAGCGGGCGATCTTTGGCGATCTACGTTTCCGTCAGGCCATGTCGGTCGCCATCAATCGCGATGAGATCAACGAAGTCGCCTTTTTCGATCTTGGCGTGACCCAGCAATATGTGCCCTTCAGCCCGCCACCGGACTTCGTGTCCAAAGAGATGAGGCAATACTTCGCTCAGTTCGATCCGGATCTGGCCAAAAAGTTACTGGACGAGATTGGGGTCGTGGACCAAAACGGCGACGGCGCACGGGATCTGCCCAATGGCAAGAAACTGGTGATCAACCTGCAGTTCGCCACCCAGGGTATTGCCTCCGTGGTGGTTGAGTTGGTCGCGCAACACTGGACCAACGTCGGTATCGAGACGACCGCCAAGGAAGTCACGCCCGACGAATTCCGCTCCGCGCAGTCGGCCAATCAGCTCGACGTCATGATGTGGCGGAAAGGCCAGCCCCTGGCCCTCATTCTCGGTAACGCGGAATCGTTCCTGCCGCCGTTCGAAAACTACTTCGGCGTCCGTAACGGCATGTTGTGGGCCGAGTATATCGACAGCAACGGCGCCAGCGGGATCAAGCCGCCGGACTACGTCTACCAGATCATCGACGACATCAACGCGTTCCAATCGACACCGGCGGGAACTCCCGAATCCGATGCTTTGGGCGCCCGCATGGTTGAAAACATCACGGGCAACCTGTTGTTCATCGGCACGGTTTTGGCGCCGGCGCCGATCTATCATAGGGATGCCTTGAAGAATTTCTCTGTCTTCAAGACAGCCTCCTATGAATATTACCGGACCTATCCCTACCGGCCGCAGCAGTGGTTCCTGGGTAAATAGGACCGAGCGGCGATTAATCTAAACGAGAAGCCGCCGGGCGCGTGCGATTGCGCCCGGCGGATTTTCGAGTTAGATTAAAAGTTAACCCAGCCTCGAAATTTTAATGACTGAAGGCTGGGATTAAATGGGGGCGAGTCGACGGGGATGCTGCAATTTAGCCGTTTCGTAGCCGTGCGCTTCATCATGGCAATCATTACATTGCTCATGGTGTCCTTCATCGTTTTCAGTTTGATGGAGTTGGTTCCCGCGAACTGCGCCGAACGCTATCTGGCATTCAAAAACACCCAAGGCGAGCAAGTTTCGGTCGCCGACATCCGCGCCGAAGAGATTCGCATGGGTTTGGACAAACCCTATGTGACGCGCTGGGTGAACTGGGTCAGCGATGTTTTCGTGCGCGGCGATTTTGGCACCTCCTGCATCTTGCGGGTGCGGGTCAACGATCTGCTCGGCACCAAATTCTGGATATCGCTCGGTATCTGCATGGCGTCCCTGTTGTTAGCCTACACAATCGCCATTCCCGTGGGCATCTATTCCGCGACAACGAATAAGCCAGGCTTGAACAATGTCCTGCGTTTCGTTTCCTACCTCGGCTTGGCCATGCCTAATTTCCTGCTGGCGCTGATGATCATGCTGGCCTCGACCATTCTCTTCGGCGACAGCTTGACCGGCCTGTTCAGCAAGGAGTATCGCGACGTCCCCTGGTCGTTCGACCGCTTAATGAATTTTCTATCTCACGCTTGGTTACCGGTGTTTATCCTCGGATGGTCGGCGACCGCTTTTGCCCTGCAAACCGTGCGCGCCTTGATGTCCGATGAATACAACAAGCTCTATGTCACTGCGGCCCGTGCCCGCGGTTTGTCCGGGCGCCAGTTGCTATGGCGTTATCCGGCGCGCCATGCCTTGGGTCCGATCATCAATTCTCTCGGGTTCGATCTCAATCGGATTTTCAACGAGTTGCCGATCATCGCCCTGATCCTGACCCTGACCGAAGCCGGCGCCCTGTTGCTTGAATCCCTGGCGCGCTCGAACGATCAGCAACTCGCCGGCGCGATCATCTTCATGCTGACCGCCTCGATTATCGGCTTGAATTTCTTTACTGATATCATGCTGGCCGTCCTTGACCCGCGCGTTCGCCGCGGCATTTTGGGGAATGCATGATGACCGATGTACCCAAAACCCTTGAGGCCGCCGGCGCCGATGACACCGAGGCCGAACGCAAATCCAAGGAAGCTTATTTTACCGCCGGCCAATACGCGCTGATCTGGGCGCGCTTCAAGAAGAACCGCTCCGCGGTGACGGCGGGGGTGATTCTGATCATTATGATTATGATGGGCTTGTTCGCGCCGTTCCTGTCGCCCTACGACCCGAACATTGACGGACGCGACGAGACCTATCAGAACGGCGCGCCGCAAATTCCGAAGTTCTGGGACGAAAACGGATTTTCGGCCCGGCCCTTCCTCTACAAGCTTGAGCGCACGCGCTCCGCCAAGACCAATTTCCGTTGGGTGACCACGGTCAACAGAGACGAGCGGCGTTATCTGGAACTTTTCGTCAAGGGCTGGGAATTCTATGTCGTCAACATCGATTTGGACCTGCCCGGAGACACTTTCGACATTCGTTTAAAAACCTGGCGCGTGGACACCCATCTATTCGGCATGACCGAGGGGAAAATACACATATTCGGCACCGAAGCGGCGGGAAAGGATATCTTCTCGCGGACCATGTTCGCGATCTGGACGTCCCTTGCGGTAGGGACCATTGGGGTGGGAATCGCCTTCGTGCTGGCCCTGATTATCGGCGGCGTTTCGGGTTATGCCGGCGGTTGGACCGATTCCGTGCTCCAGATGATCACTGACGCGGTGCGCACAGTGCCCGCGATTCCCTTGTTCATGGCCCTGGCCGCCATGGTGCCCGATGAGTGGAGCGCGGAGACGCGGTTCCTCTTCATCTCGATTATTTTGGGTTTGATCGGCTGGCCGACCCTGGCGCGCCGCGTTCGCACCCATTTGCTGACCGAACGCTCGCAGGAATACGTGCTCGCCGCCAAGCTGTGCAGCGCCACTCCCGGCCACATTATCCGCCGCCACCTCTTGCCCAGCTTCTCCAGCTATATCATCGTCGATCTGGTGATTTCCTTTCCCTATATGGTCTTGTCGGAAACCGCGCTTAGCTTCATCGGCCTGGGCTTGAAAGATCCGGTCAACAGCCTCGGCGTGCTGCTTCAGAACGTGACCAAGGTGGACGTGCTGCTGAATTATCAATGGTACTTCATTCCGGCGGGCTTTTTCATGGCCCTGGTACTCGCATTCGTGTTCGTCGGCGATGGGCTGCGCGACGCCGCCGATCCCTACTCGGGGCATTGAGCATGAGCCGCTCCCTTCTTTCGGTCGACAATCTCACGGTCAAATTCAAAACCGATGAGGGGATGGTTACCGCCGTCGATGCGGTTTCTTTCGAGTTGAAACAAGGTGAGATACTCGGTCTCGTGGGTGAATCGGGGTCTGGTAAGTCGGTCACCGCCAAGTCGCTGATGTTGCTCAATGCGGGCAACACAACCTATGGCGGCGATAGTAAAATCGTCTTGCACAACGAAGACCGTGATATCGATGTCCTCTCGGCCAAAGAGCAGCGCGATATGATGGCGATCCGCGGCGGCGCCATTTCCATGATCTTTCAGGAACCCATGGCCAGCTTCGCGCCGGCGATCACTATCGGCGACCAGATGGTCGAGCAACTCTTACTGCACGGCTCCATGAACAAGCGTGAAGCCCGCGAACTGTCCATCGACATGCTTAACCGTGTCGGCATTTCCGATGCGAAAGCGCGTTTCAATCAATATGCCTTTGAGTTGTCGGGCGGCATGCGCCAACGCGCCATGATCGCCATGGCCCTGTCGACCCAGCCGAAACTTCTGATCGCGGATGAACCGACGACCGCGCTCGACGTGACCATCCAGGCCCAGGTTTTGGACCTGATGAAGGACCTCATAGCGGAATTCGGCATGGCAGTTTTGCTCATCACTCACGATTTGGGCGTTATCGCGCAGACCGCCGACCGGGTCGCCGTCATGTACCTGGGCAAGATCGTCGAGACCGGGTCCGTGCGTCAGATCATCCGGGCGCCGAAGCATCCCTATACCAAGGGTCTTCTGAAAGCCCTGCCGGATCTCGACGATCTCGGTGCGCCACTGACCCCGGTCGCCGGCGATATTCCAAGCCCCTTGGAGCGCCCGGCGGGCTGCGTGTTTCATACCCGCTGTCCCGAAATTATCGCCGGACGCTGCAACACGATTATTCCTGAAATTACCGACCTGGGGGATGGGCACAGCGTTTCCTGCCTTGCCGCAGAACCGTCCATGGTGACATCGGCATGACCGGCGAGCCCCTGATATCCGTCCACGACCTCTCGGTTCACTTTCCGATCGGCGGGGCTGGCTTCGGACAAAAGCGCTTCGTTCATGCCGTGGACCGGGTATCGATCGATATCGCGCCTGGCACGTTCTTTGGCCTGGTGGGCGAATCCGGGTCCGGTAAGACGACCCTGGGCCGGGCCTTGCTCAAGGCAGTCCCGCTGACCAGCGGCCACGTCCAATACACGGAAAATGGGATCGACTTCGATTTGCGCGATATATCGAAAGCCGATCTAAAAGAATACCGCAAGCGTTGCCAGCTTATCTTTCAAGATCCCTATGCCGCGCTTAGCCCAAGAATGACCGTGCGGGATATCATCGCCGAACCCCTGGAAGTGATGAAAATTACCTCCTCGCGGGAAGAAACCGACGAGCGGGTCCGTGAGATTGCCGCCATGTGCCGCATAAACATCGAGCACTTGAGACGCTTTCCTCATGCCTTCTCCGGCGGTCAGCGCCAGCGTATCTCCATCGCCCGGGCGCTGGTATGCAAACCGCGTTTCCTGGTCGCCGATGAGTGCGTCGCCGCTTTGGATGTTTCGATCCAGGCGGATATTCTCAACCTTCTGAATTCTCTCCAGAAGGATTTGGGACTGACGTTTCTTTTCATCTCCCACGACCTCTCCGTGGTGGCCCACACGTGCGATCATGTGGCGGTCATGTATCTGGGCCAGATCGTCGAGAGCGCGCCGACCAAGAAATTGTTCGCCAACACGCGCCACCCCTATACCAAGACCTTGCTTTCGGCCATTCCCCACCTCGACCCGGACGCGGAAAAAACGGCGATCAAGCTGGAGGGTGAAATCCCGAGCCCGATCAACCCGCCCCCTGGCTGTAAATTCCATACCCGCTGCCCCTATGCGCGGGACCGCTGCAAGGTGGAAAGCCCGGAATGGCGCGAATTCGACGAGGACCACTTCGCCGCCTGTCATTTCTCCGAAGAATTAAGCCTTTAGCAGGAACGAATCCGCTATTGATGCCATGTCCTACCCGCAAGGTAGGCATAGATAGTGAATCGACCGGGAGTGAGCTATGGGCGCACCTTTAAATGTTCTCTTCATAACGGCGGATCAGTGGCGGGGGGATTGCCTTTCGGCCCTCGGCCACCCTTGCGTTAAGACCCCCAACCTCGACCGCCTCGCCGCGGATGGCACCCTCTTCTCCCGCCATTACTCCCAGGCCACGCCCTGCGGGCCGGGCCGGGCCTCGCTCTACACCGGTATGTATCTGCAGAACCACCGCTCGGTGGTGAACGGCACGCCGCTCGACGCGCGCCACACCAACGTGGCGCTGGAGGCCCGCAAGGCGGGCCACGAGCCGGCCCTGTTCGGCTATACCGACGTTAGCGCGGACCCGCGCTTGCATCACCCCGAGGATCCCGCTGTTCGCGGCTATGAGGGATTGTTGGCGGGCATGACGCCGGTCGTCTTGCTCAAGGACGACCAGCTATCCTGGCTCGCCGATTTGCGCCACAAAGGCTACGATATCCCGCCGGGCCACAAAGGCGTGTTCCAACCCAAGGAGAATTTCCCCGGTGCGGCGGAGAGGGGCCCCACCTACGCGCCGGCCCTATACAAGGCCGAGGACAGCAACACCGCGTTCCTGACCGGCGAGGCGATCAAGTATATCTCGGTGCGTCACGACCGTCCCTGGTTCGTCCACATGTCCTACCTGGCGCCGCACCCGAATTTTATCGTGCCCGAGCCCTATCACGATCTCTACGATCCCGCCGAGGTTCCCTTCCCCGCGCGCGCGGCAAGTCCCGAGCAGGAGGCCAAGCAGCACCCCTGGCTTTATCAGTACCTGTTCAACCAGGAAGGCACCGGGGCCTCGTTTGGCTTGACCACCGGCGACAGCCTGAAATTCACGGAAACCGAGTTGCGTCAGGTGCGCGCCACCTACTACGCCATGATGACCGAAGTGGACGCCCAGATCGGGCGCTTGATCGACTTTCTCAAGGCCGAGGGGCAGTACGAGCGGACGCTGATCGTTTTTACCTCGGATCATGGCGAGCAACTGGGCGATCACTGGTTGTTCGGCAAGTACGGTTACTTCGATCAATCTTTCCACATTCCACTGATCCTGCGCGATCCCACTGACAAGGCCGTGCCCGGGCGCCGGATCGAGGCCTTTACGGAAAACGTGGACGTTATGCCGAGCATCCTGGATTGGCTCGGCCTCGAGGTTCCGAACCAGTGCGACGGTCTGTCTCTACTGCCCTTCGCCCGCGGCGCGGATCCGGAGGCTTGGCGGCAGGAGGCCCATTGGGAATACGACTTCCGCGATGTCGTCGAACGGAAATACGAATCGGCCCTTGGCCTCACCCCGGACCAATGCGCCATGAACGTGATCCGGGGCGAGCGTTATAAATATGTGCACTTCACGTCCCTGCCGCCGCTCTTCTTCGACCTGGAGCAGGATCCCATGGAGTTCACCAATTTGATTGACGATCCGGATTACCGGGATCTGGTCCTCGAATACGCGGGTAAGATGCTGTCCTGGCGTATGAACCACGACGAACGCCGCCTGACCAATACCGTGCTTACGCCGGCCGGGCCCGTCGAGCACAGCGGGCCGCGCTGGTAAAAAAATTGGCATAATCCTGGCGCATGATGCTGGCTTTGGGCCGCACCGGGACATTACCAGGGAGTACAGGAATGACGGACATCCAAAGCCTTCATGGCACCACGGTCGCCGAGATTTTCTCGTCCGGACTGGACAATCTTGAAGATATCGATGCGGTCGCCGTTTCAGTGTTGTGGAAGGACGGCCGGATAACAGCCGGGCAATCGAATACCACAAAAGCCAATTTGGCTCTGATGGTGCTGGCCATGGACGAACACCAGAGGCGCGGGCTTGGCGACGGTGGTTAAAACCAAGACACCTTGACGTTCCAGCTGCTGGAAGCCCTATAGCTCATCGGTCTTTGAGATACCGACGCTAGGGCAAACCCATGGAAAATATCGACCCGCATACTTGCGGCGGCCAGAGTCATGGCCTAGCCAGCGATCCTCTCGGCTCCGGGACGGTCAAGGATCCGGTTTGCGGCATGACGGTGACCCTGGGCCAGGGTAAGCCTAGCTGGGAGCATGAGGGCGAGACCTATCTTTTTTGCGCGCAAAGGTGTTGCGACAAGTTCGCCGCCGACCCCGTGCATTTCCTCACCGGCGCCCACAAGGAACAGGCCAAGAACCAGCCCAAGGGCACGACATACACCTGTCCCATGCACCCGGAAATCGTGCGTGACAAGCTGGAAGACTGCCCAATCTGCGGCATGGCGCTGGAGCCCATGGGGATACCGGCCGCCGATGAGGGACCGAACCCGGAATTCGTCGATTTCAAGCGGCGTTTCCTGGTCGGCGCCGTGCTGACGGTCCCGATACTGGTGCTGACCATGGGGCCCTTAATCGGGCTCGGATTTATTCGGGATATCTTCGGCGGGCGGACGGCGAACTGGATCGAGCTTGTTCTGGGCACGCCGGTTATTCTCTGGGCCGGTTGGCCGTTTTTCGTGCGCGGCGTTAAGTCCGTCATCAGCGGTAACTTGAACATGTTCACCCTTATCGCCATGGGTGTCGGCGCGGCGTTTTCCTTCAGTGTCGTTGCCGTTCTGGCACCGGGGATTTTTCCAGCCGGTTTCCGGGATGCGCAAGGCAACGTCGGTGTTTATTTCGAAGCCGGCGCGGTGATCGTGGTCCTGGTATTGCTCGGCCAATTGATGGAGCTAGGCGCGCGCGAACGCACCGGCGCGGCGATCCGCGCGCTTCTCGGCCTGGCCGCGAAAACCGCGCGGGTTATCCGCGAAGACGGACGGGAAGAGGAAATTCCGCTTGAGGATGTCAAGCCCGGCGACCGCCTGCGGGTACGTCCCGGCGATAAGGTTCCTGTTGACGGGGTGGTGACCGAAGGGCGCTCCTCGATCGATGAATCCATGATTTCCGGCGAACCGATCCCGGTCGAAAAGGTCAAGGGCGACAAGATAACCGGCGCCACCATCAACGGCACCGGCAGTCTGGTGATGGAGGCCAAGCGAGTCGGCGCCGACACCGTGCTCAGCCAAATTGTCGAGATGGTCGCGAGCGCGCAACGCAGCCGCGCGCCGATCCAAAGGCTCGCCGATTCCGTGGCCGGTTTGTTCGTGCCGGCGGTGATCGGAATCGCGGCCCTGGCCTTTATTGTTTGGGCGCTCTGGGGCCCGGACCCGGCGCTCGCCTACGGTCTGGTCGCGGCGGTTTCGGTCCTGATCATCGCCTGTCCCTGCGCCCTGGGCCTGGCGACCCCCATGTCGATCATGACCGCGACCGGCCGGGGCGCGCAGGCGGGGGTGCTGATCAAGAACGCCGAGGCGCTGGAGCGCTTCGCCAAGGTCGATACCTTGATCGTCGATAAAACCGGCACCCTGACCCTCGGCAAGCCGGAACTGGCCGCGGTTCTGCCCGAGGCCGGCCATGACGAGGCCGAGGTCTTGCGTTTGGCCGCAAGTCTGGAGCGGGGCTCGGAACATCCGCTCGCCGAAGCGATCGTCAGTGGCGCCGAGGCGCGCGGAATCGTCTTGGCCCAGACACAGGACTTCGAGGCTGTCACCGGTAAAGGTGTGACCGGCATGGTCGAGGGTAAGGCCGTGGCCCTGGGCAATGCAAAGTTGCTGGCGGACATGGGCCTCGACGGCGGCGGGCTATCCGGGACCGCCAACGCCCGGCGCGATGCGGGCGAGACGGTCATGTTCGTCATTGTCGAATCCAAAATCGCCGGTCTTATCGCCGTTGCCGATCCGGTCAAGGAGACGGCCCTGGACGCGCTCAAAGCCCTGCACGCACAAGGGTTTCGCATCATCATGGCGACCGGCGATAACGAGCGCACGGCCAAGGCGGTCGCGGGGCGGCTTGGCATCGACGAAATCCGCGCCGATGTGATGCCCCAGGACAAGGCCCGCCTGGTCAAGGAGCTACAGGATCGAGGGCGCAAGGTCGCCATGGCGGGCGACGGCGTTAACGACGCGCCCGCCTTGGCCCAGGCGGATGTCGGTATCGCCATGGGGACCGGCGCCGACGTGGCGATCGAAAGCGCGGGATTTACGCTGGTGAAAGGCGATCTCAACGGCATTGTCCGGGCGCGGAAGCTATCCCGCGCGACCATGCGCAATATCAAACAGAACCTGTTTTTCGCCCTGGTTTATAATGCCGCCGGGGTTCCGGTCGCCGCCGGTATCCTGTTCCCGGTCTTCGGCATACTGATCTCGCCGATTTTCGCGGCCGCGGCCATGAGCCTGTCGTCCGTATCGGTGGTCGGTAACGCGCTTCGCTTGCGTTCGGTCAAAATCTAGAAAAACGTACTGAAAGTACTGCTTGTCATAGCTAGGCAAATTTCGAATGCTTAGGCTGGATAGGCAGGAATATACTGAATGTATGAGAGGCCGACGACGCTGGATGCGGCGCTATCGCTCTTGGCGGAGGACCGCTGGACGGTCCTCGCGGGCGGCACCGATTTCTATCCCGCCCTGGGTGAGCGGGCGCCCACCGCGCCGGTTCTTGACCTTTCGGCGCTTGAGTCCTTGCGCGGTATTCGGCGCGAAGAGGGGTGTTGGCGCATCGGTGCGCTGACAACCTGGAGCGATGCGATCGCCGCCGATTTGCCGCCCGCCTTTCATGCCCTGAAGCAGGCCGCGCGCGAAGTCGGCTCGGTGCAAATACAAAACCGGGCCACGGTCGCGGGTAATATCTGCAATGCCTCGCCGGCCGCCGATGGAGTGCCGCCCTTGTTGGTTCTCGATGCGGCGGTGGAGGCGGCATCCTCACGGGGCAGGCGTCAAATCCCCCTGGCTGATTTTATCCTAGGCAATCGCGTGACCGCCCTGCGCCCGGACGAGATCGTGACCGGGATCACGGTCCCAGCCGCGTCCGCGCAAGGTCGGTCGAATTTCGTTAAGTTGGGTTCCCGGCGCTACCTGGTCATTTCCATTGCCATGGTGGCGGCCCGTATCGAAACCGGGGCCGATAACAAGGTGTCGTGCGCGCAGGTTTCGGTCGGCGCCTGCTCCGAAGTGGCTCTGCGCTTGCCGGAATTGGAGAAGACGCTGATCGGTAAGCATCTGGATGAGACCTTGGCCCAGGCGGTAGAGCCCGCGCATTTCGATCGTCTATCGCCCCTGGACGATGTGCGCGCCTCGGCCGCCTACCGCAGGGAAGCGGCTGCCGAGTTGGCTCGGCGCGCGATTGCCGGTTGTTTGGCGTGACGCCGTTTAAAATAAGTTTCGAGCTGAACGGCGCGCCGGTGACTGCCGTCGCCGATCCCCGCGGCCGCTTGTCGTCCATGTTAAGGGACGATCTGGGACAGACCGGCACCAAGGTCGGATGCGACGCCGGCGACTGCGGCGCCTGCACGGTGCTGATCGACGGTGAGCCTTGCTGCGCGTGCCTGGTTCCCGCCGCCCAGGCGCAGGGCACGAAAATCACCACGGTCGAAGGCCTGAATGAAAACGGCGTGCTGTCGCGCTTGCAGGAATCGTTTCTGCATGCCGGCGCGGCCCAATGCGGCATCTGCACGCCGGGGATGCTGATCGCCGCCGCCGCACTGCTGGCGCGAAACGCCCAGCCAAGCCGGGGCGAAGTCGCCGGTGCCTTGGGCGGCGTGCTATGCCGCTGCACGGGATACCGCAAGATTGTCGATGCGGTCGTGCGGGCCCCCGGTTTTAACGGCAGCCGCGTTTTGGCCCCGGCGGGCGCCGGTGTCGGCGCATCGATCCGCCGCTTGGACGGCGGCCCCAAGGCCGCCGGGACGGAGGTCTTCGGCGCCGACGTCATGCCCCAAGACGCGGTTACGGTGCGGGTGGTACGCAGTCCGCACCCTCATGCCGCATTTTCTTTCGGCGATCTTGACGGCTTTGCCGCGTCCCATCCCGGTATCCTGGCGGTCTTCACCGCGGCGGATATCGCCGGGCGGAACTGTTTCGGTGTGATACCGCCCTATGCGGATCAGCCCGTCTTCGCCGATAAAACGGCCCGCTATCGCGGCGAGGCGGTGGCCGCCATCGCCGGGGAAGCCGATGCCATGAAGGCGCTGGACCTGGACCGCTTTCCGGTTGCTTGGGATGTCTTGCCGCCGGTTTTAACCCCGGCCGAAGCCCAGGCCGAAGGCGCCCCGCGCCTGCACCCCGGCCGCGCGGGGAATATCCTGATACGCGGCCATGTGGCGCGCGGCGATCTCGGCGCCGGTTTCGCGCAAGCCGCGCATATCGCCGAGGGCCGTTTCACCACCCCCTTTATCGAGCACGCCTACATCGAGCCCGAGGCCGGCTTCGCGCGCCGGGTGGGGGAGCGAATCGAAATTCATACTCCGACCCAGGCGCCCTATATGGACCGTGAGGCCATGGCGGACATCATGGCCCTGGATGTCGCGCAGGTCCGCATCGTGCCCCTAGCGTGCGGCGGTGGCTTCGGGTCCAAGCTCGATATCTCCTTGCAGCCCTATATAGCCATGGCGGCTTGGCATTTGAAACGCCCGGCGGCCCTTACCTACAGCCGCCGGGAGTCCATGCAATCGACGACCAAGCGGCACCCGAGCGAGATAACCGCGAAGATCGGCTGCGATGGGACCGGGCGCATAACGGCCTTCGAAATCGACGGGGTTTTCAACACCGGCGCTTACGCCTCCTGGGGTCCGACCGTGGCTAACCGGGTGCCGGTTCACGCCTCCGGCCCTTACTTCACACCCAACTATGCCGCGCGTAGCGTGGCGGTTCACACCAATGGCCCGCCGGCGGGCGCCTTCCGGGGCTTCGGCGTGCCCCAGGCCGCCATAGCCCAGGAATGCCTCTACGATGTCCTGGCCATCATGGCTGGGATCGACCGCCTGGAATTTCGATTGCGTAACGCCCTGACCGACGGCCAAGCGACAGTGACCGGGCAAGTCATGGCCAAGGGCGTAGGGATAACCGCCTGCCTGGAAGCTCTGAAACCGGCCTGGGACCGTGCCTTGGGAGAGGCGGAAGCCTTCAACCAGAATAGCAAGGCCGCGGGCCTGCGGCGCGGCGTCGGGATCGCCTCGTGCTGGTACGGCTGCGGCAACACCTCCCTGCCCAATCCCTCGACCATCCGCATTGGCGTGACGCCCCATGGCCGGGTTGTTCTGCATCAAGGCGCCGTGGATATCGGCCAGGGCGCGAATACGGCGATCGCCCAAATCGCCGCCGATGCCCTGGGCGTGCCGGTCCACGGTCTCGACCTGCTCGGCGCCGACACGGACCTGACGCCGGACGGCGGCAAGACCTCGGCATCGCGGCAAACCTATGTCAGCGGCTCGGCGGCCAAGCTTTCCGGCGAAGCCTTGCGCCACAAAATTCTTCGCCACGCCAATGTGTCAAGCGCCGCTAAGATCGTCTTCAAGCCCGGTCTTTTAGAACTGGTTGAAGGCGCCGCCACCACGGCCATAGATTTATCGCGCTTGGAGTGCGACGAATTCGGTTACGTGTTCCGGGGCGAGGAAACTTACGACCCCCCAACCAAGCCCCTGGACGAGGACGGCCAAGGCATTCCCTATGCCGTCTATGGCTACGGGGCGCAGATCATGGTCTTGAGCGTCGATATGGCCTTGGGAACGGTCAAGCTCGAACGGCTGGTGACGGCACACGATGTCGGCCGGGCCATCAACCCGGTGCTGATCGAAGGCCAGATCGAAGGCGGCTCGGCCCAGGGCATCGGCATGGCCTTGATGGAAAACTACATTCCCGGCCGCACCGAGAACCTGCACGATTACCTGATACCGACCTTCGGCGATGTGCCGGCGGTGGAAAACATTATAATCGAGGTGCCGGACGGCGAGGGGCCATACGGCGCGAAAGGCCTGGGCGAGCATGTTCTAATTCCCACGGCGCCCGCGATTTTGAACGCGATCCATGACGCGACCGGCGCCTGGATCCGCGATCTGCCCGCCACGCCGGATAAAATTCATGCCGCCATCAAGGCGAGAAAGCCATGAGCGAGGAAAAGCCCAAGCCCGATAAGATCCGCTGCGACGCCTGTCCGGTGATGTGCTACATCGCGCCGGGGCGCGCGGGCGCCTGCGACCGCTACGCCAACGAAGACGGGCAGCTTATTCGAGTCGATCCCCTGGTCCTCATCGAACGGCGCCAGGAAGGCGGCGGCAAGCTGGTGCCGTTTCTTGACACGGGCCGGGAATGGGATGGGGAACTGGTCACACCGGGCACGGCCTTCGTCACCGCCATCGGCGCCGGCACGACCTATCCGGACTACAAACCGGCGCCCTTCATCGTCTCCTGCGAGGTCGAGGGCATCGACATGATCACCGTGGTGACCGAGGGAATTTTCAGCTACTGCGGCGCCAAGGTGAAAATCGATACCGACCGGCACCTGGGGCCGGAGCGGAACCTGGTCCGCGTGGAGGGCGAGCCTGTCGGTCATGTGACGACCGGCGAATACGGCTCCCAGATGCTGTCGATCGGCGGCGTGCATCACCTGACCGGCGGCGGCAAGAAGGAAGGCCGCGTCACCTGCAAGACGCTCATGGACCTGTGCAACCGGAAGCCGGTTACCCTAACCGTCGACGAAGGCTCGACGGTCGTTGTCGAGGCCGGCAAGGCGCCGGTCATCAACGATGTCGAGGAACAACGCATGCGGGTCGGCTGCGGCTCGGCGACCATCGGCATGTTCGCCTCACAATGGCGGGGCCTGGTCGACGAGGTGGTTGTGGTTGACGATCACATTACCGGGGTGGTGTCGGAACATCAGGCCGGAAAGGTCATTGGCTGGCCGGCAAGCGGCATCAGGGTCAAGGGGCGGCGGTCCACGCCGGGCCGCTATTTTCAGGTCGCGGAGCCGGGGACCGGCTGGGGCGGCACCGACATAGACGATCCCTTGTCGATCCTGGAAAATTTCGATGCCAAGACCGCGCGCCCCGGCCTCTCCCTGCTCATGGTCTCGACCACCGGGGAACAGTTCGCGTATTTTGAGTTGGACGCGGGGCTGAACCCCCAAAAAATGGCCATGCCGGACCGCCTGCTGCCGTCGATCGCGCGGATCGAGGAGAATTGCGAGCCGGCGCTTTGTTCGGTTCTCTTCATGGGCGGCGCGGGGGGCTCCTTGCGCGCCGGGGTGACCGAAAATCCGGTCAAGCTGACCCGTTCGGTGAAACAGGCGCTCATCCACATCACCTGCGGCGGGGCGCCGGCCTATGTCTGGCCGGGCGGCGGGATCACCGTCATGGCCGATGTGACTCTCATGCCGGAGAACGCCTTCGGCTACGTGCCGACCCCCGCCCTGGTCGCCCCCATAGAATTCACCATGCGGCGCGCGGACTACAAAGCCCTTGGCGGCCACATGGATCATGTGGTGACCTTGGAGGAAGCGGCCAAGGGCGTGACCGGGCCGCAGAACGATCATGTTCTGAGGGGGCAAGTGCAGGTTCGCCAAAACCGCGATAGCCCCTGGCCGACCCGGCCCGGAAACTACGGCTGGTCCGGCCCGGAGGACGATACATGAGTGTTTTTCGCGGCTCCGGCCCGCAAGCGGCTTGGCTCCCGGACGGGCGCCGGCTTCACCTGCAGCATGGGCCCATCGATTTGATCGTCGAAGCAGTCGGGGATGCCGCGGAAGTCACGGCGGCCTACGATCAGGCGCAAGACGCCTTCCGGCCGGTCCTGGAAGACCTGGTTTCGGAATTGCCGCTACTTAGAACGCCGCTCTATAAGATAAAAAGCGCACCTGCCGGCGCGGTGGCCGGCCGGATGCTGCGCGCGGTTTCCCCTCACGACGGGGATTTCGTGACCCCCATGGCGGCGGTCGCGGGCGCCGTCGCCGATCATGTTTTGGCGGCCCTTTGTCGGGGCCGGAACCTGCGCCGGGCCTATGTGAATAACGGCGGCGATATTGCCTTGTATCTGGCGCCGGGCGAGACCTTCGCCGCCGGCGCCCCGCACATGGCGAAGATCGAGATTTCAAGCGCGGATAAGGTGCGCGGGATCGCGACCAGCGGTTGGCGGGGGCGCAGTCATTCCCTCGGCATCGCCGATGCGGTCAGCGTGCTGGCGCTCAGCGCGGCGGCGGCGGACGCGGCGGCGACCTTGATCGCCAATGCGGTGACCCTTCCCGGTCCAGCCCCGGTTCGCAGACAGCCCGCGCGGGAGCTTGCGCCCGATAGCGATCTGGGCGATAGGCTGGTGACCGTCGAGGTGGGTGTCCTTAACGACGGTGAGAAAGCGGCGGCGCTCGAACGGGGGCTAAAGGTGGCGCAAGTCATGCACCGCCATGGCCTGATCGTGGATGCGTCGTTATACGTACAAGGTCAAAGCCGAAGCCTTGAGCGAACAGCAACGAAGAGCCTGGTTCATGCCTGAAGTAAAGATCAGAAAATCCGTTATAGTCTTGGACGAGATTTTCCACGAGGGCGGTCCCGTGGCCTTCGTTCCCTTGCGGCGCGGCGCCATTTGCACCGTGATCGAAAATCCCTTCGCCGGGCACTATGTCGAGGATATCGTTGGGTTTATCGACGATCTAAAACCTCTCGGCCTCAAGATTGCCCAAGACTTGATCGATGCCCTCGGCGGCGATGCTTCGTTTGTCGAGGGTTACGGCAAGGGCGCCATAGTGGGGGAGGCGGGCGAGCTGGAACACGCCGCCCTCTGGCACGCGCCGGGCGGGTATTCCATGCGCGAACTGATCCCGAACTCCAAGGCCATTGTCGCCTCAACGAAAAAGCTCGGCGGGCCCGGAACCCGCCTCGACATTCCCGTGACCCATGCCAACGCCTCCTATGTCCGCTCGCACTTCGATGCGATCGAGGTCGGCATCAACGACGCGCCGCGAAAAAATGAAATGCTGGTCGCCCTGGTCATGACCACGGGTGCGCGCATACACGCCCGCGCCGGCGGATTGAAGGCGAGCGAAATAAAAGGAGAGGACGGATTGAGATGACGCGCATGAAAATCCGCAAGATCGTTACCCTTGTGGAAGAAACCCACAAGGAAATCGGCAAGGATATCTCGCCGCCCACACGCCGGGCGGCGGCCGTCGCGGTAATCGAGAATCCTTTCGCGGGCCGCTACCAGGAAGACCTGGAGGATCTCATGGCCATGGGCGAGGAGCTTGGCGGCGTGCTGGGGCGGCGCTGCGTCGAGGCACTTGGGATCGAGCCCCATCAAGCTGAGAGTTACGGCAAGGCGGCCATGGTCGGCGAGGACGGCGAACTGGAACACGCGGCCGCGATCTTGCACCCGCGCCTGGGTAAGCCCTTGCGCGCGGCGGTGGAGAAAGGCGCCGCCCTGGTGCCCTCGTCGAAGAAAATGGGTTCCATGGGTCAGCCCCTCGACGTGCCCCTGGGTCACAAAGACGCGGCCTATGTGCGCTCGCACTTCGACGGCATGGAGGTGCGTATCAACGACGCGCCGCGCGCCAAGGAGATCATGGTGGCGATTTGCGTCACGGATTCGGGCCGCCCCTTGCCCCGTGTCGGCGGCCTCAAAGCCGAAGAGGCCGAAGGCAAGGACGGTCTGCGCTAAATAATCTGCTCCGGCAGCCTTGTCGCGGGTGGCGTATTGCGTGAGCGCGCGGAGCGGATGACGCCGTCGATCACGGTCATGCCTACACCGGGCAGGTTGCCTTGATGGATCGAGTCCAACATGTCCTTTCCCGGCGCGTGCTGGGCGGTATCGATAAGGATAAAGTCGGCGGATTTTCCGGCCTCTATCAAGCCGCAATCTAGCCCACGCATACGCGCGGTATTGCCGGTGGCGAAGCAAAAGGCGATCTCCGCCGGAATATCGCCGAGGGACGACAACATGGCGATCATGCGCAGGATGCCGAGCGGCTGCACGCCCGACCCGGCGGGCGCGTCGGTGCCCAGGATTACCCGCTCCGATTGATCCAATTCGAAGGCCGTGCGCATGGCCAGCAGGGCCGCGCGCTCGTTGCCGTTGTGGACGATTTCGATACCGCGCTTGCAGCTTTCGCACAGGCACACGATCTGATCGTCGGGCAGGGCGGTGTGGCCGCCGTTAATGTGGCCGATGATGTCGGCGTCCGCCTCAAGCACCACATCCTTGTCGATTAGGCCGGAGCCGGGAATCGACGGCCCGCCGGTATGAATGGTGGACTGGATGCCGTACTTGCGTGCCCAGGCGACCATGCGCTTGGCCTTATCGCCGGCCTTGACCGAACCGAGTCCGACCTCGCCCAGCAAGGTCACCCCCGCCTCGGCCAGGTCCTTGAAGTCCTGTTCCTCCATGCCCTCCTCGATAACCGGCGCGCCGGCGTGAACCTTGACCCCGGAGGGACGGAAATTCTCGTACCAGCGCTGGGAGGCGATGGCCATGGCCTTCAATCCGACGATGTCTTTCGGCCGTCCCGGAAGATGCACCTCGCCCGCCGAGATCATGGTGGTGACGCCGCCGTGAAGGCAGGAATCGATCCAGCCTATCTGCTGTTGGCGCGGCGTGTAATCGCCGATCACGGGATGGACATGGCTGTCGATCAGGCCCGGCGACAGGGCGGCCCCCTTGGCGTCGATCAGGGTATCCGGGTTGCCGGTATCGAGATCCTTGGCGTAACCGATCCCGGCGATCTTGCCGCCGATGGCCACCAGGGTATCGCCATCGAGGATCGGCTGTTCCAGCGCCCCGGATAGGATCAAGCCGATATTCTTTATGACCAGTTTGTGCGTCGATTCCACAAGAAACCTCCTCGGTTTTTCGTTAATCCGTCAGGCGCCAACGCCCAGGTAACGGGCAAGCATTTCCGGCGACTTACGCAATTCATCGGCCTTGAGCGTCTCGCGGCTACGGCCGTTTTCCACGAACAGAACCCGGTCGGCGATCTGCAGGACCGCCTCCACGCGCTGCTCGACCAGGATCACGGCGACGCCCCGGTTTTTCAAGACTAGCACTACGTCGCGTATGCGCGCGATCATGGCCGGCATGAGCCCTTCGGTCGGCTCATCCAGCAGCAGGACCGAGGGCTCCAAGCACAGGGCCCGCGCTATGGCCAGCATTTGCTGCTCACCGCCGGATAAAGTGCCGGCTCGTTGAGAGAGCCGCTCCCTCAGTACCGGAAAAAAATCCAGGACGCTTTCGCGAACTTGCCTGCCCGATCCCCGCGCCATGAGGCCGATCTCGATATTGTCCGCCACGCTTAGCTCGGAGAAAAGCCGCCGCCCCTGGGGAACGTAACCGATCCCATGCCGGGGCGCTTCCTCGGCCTGAAGCGGGGCGATATCGGTGCCGCCGATGGTCACCCGCCCGCCGCGCGGCCGGACCAGGCCCATGATGGATTTCAGCGCCGTGGTCTTGCCGGCGCCGTTACGCCCCATGACACAGAGAACCTGGCCGGCCTCGGCGAAAAGAGAGAAATCCCGCAACACCTGGGTGCGGCCGTAAAAGCAGTTTATGTTTTCGACCTTCAGCATCATGTACCCAGATAGGCGCGTTTGACCGCCTCGTCGCGGCGGATTTCCTCCGGCGTGCCTTGCGCCAGTATGCAGCCGCGATCCAGCACCGTGATGGTCTCGGCCAGCTCCATGACCACGTCCATGTTGTGTTCGATCAGCAGGACCGAGGCCTCGCGCGCGATGTCGCGCACCAGGGAAACGAAGGCCGCGATCTCTTCGTCGGCAAGGCCCTGGGTGGGTTCGTCGAGGATCAGAAGTTTAGGCTCCAGACCCAATCCCATGGCGACTTCCAGCAGCCGCTGATGCCCGTAACTCAGGTTGCCCGCGATATCGTTCCGCCGCTTGCTTAGCCCAACCCGCTCAAGGGCGCTTAAGGCCGCGTGTTCCAGCGTATCCGGGTCCGGGCCGAAGGACCCTTTCGACAGCCGCCGCTGGGCGGATAGCCCGACATTATCCAAGACCGTCATGGCGGCGAAAATGCTGGTGATCTGGAAGGTGTAAGCGATGCCGCGGTTGACCCGGGCGTAGGCGGGCAGCCGCGTGACATCCTCGCCGTTGAAGAAGACCCGCCCGGCGCTCGGTGGAAGTCGCCCCGATAGAAGATTGACGAAGGTTGTTTTGCCGGCGCCGTTGGGACCGATCAGCGCCCGAATCTCACCCGCCGGAAACGCGAAGTTCACCCCGTCCACGGCCCGCAGGCCGCCGAAGCTTTTCGATAGATTCTCAGTGGACAACAGTGTCACGGCAGCCATGGCGCTACCCGTTCGCGAAGGGTCCCAAGAATTCCCTTGGGAAAGAATAGGATCAGCCCGATCAGCGCCAGGCCGACGATCAACATGTTGGCGGTGGTGAAGGCGCTGCTGATATCCACCAGGTAAAACATCAGCAAGGTGCCGGCAAACGGCCCCAGGACCGTGGCGGCGCCGCCCATCAAAACCCAAAGAAGCGGAAATATGGAATACTGGATCGAGGCGAAGGTCGAACCGACATAGCCGAAGAGCAAGCCGTAAGCGGCGCCGGCGGCGCCGGCCATGGCGCCCGAGATGGCCAAGGCCGCCAGCTTGTAGAGAAAGACGTTGTAGCCAAGCATCCTGGTCCGTTCCTCATTCTCGCGGATGGCGGCGAAGACCCGGCCCAGGGACGAGCGGGCAACCCCATAGCTAACGGCCACGCAGAGAGCGAACAAAGTCAGGGCCACGAAATAGCGGACCGCCGGTTCGGCCAGGGACAGCCCGAACAGATGGCGCTGGAGGCTCGGGATTATAAACCCCTCGTCTCCGCGCGTGTATTCCCCGAAATAGAAAATAGTCAGAAACGCCGCCTGGGCGAACATCAACGTGACGATCATGAAAGCGACGCCCGTGGTGCGTAACGCCAGGCACCCGACCGCGACCGCCAAGGCAAAACCCGCGGCAAGACCTAAGATAATTCCCCCCGCCGCGCCCAGGCCGGCGAATTGCGCCATGAGCCCGGCCGTGTAGAGCCCGGCGGCGAAAAACATGGCATGGCCCAGGCTCAAGAGACCCGTGTAACCGAAGGAAATATTGTAAGCCATGGCGAAGCTCGCCAAGACCATGATCCGTGCGAGGTTCCCGTGATGATAGTCGGGCAGTATGAAATGAAGCGCGAAGAGAACGCCGACCGCACTTAGATGCAGCGCCGCCGCCTTGTTGAAAGAACCCCGGCTCATGCCGATTGGGTGCCGAATAAACCCTTCGGCCGTATGACTAGTATCATGGCGACGACGAGGGTGGCGATGATCTTGGCTAGGGTCGGCGTGAAGAAGACTGAGATTATACCGTCGCTCATCCCGATGATGACCGCGGCGAGAACGGTTCCCCTCAGACTGCCCAGACCGCCGACGATGACAACGATAAAGGACAGCAACAGCGGATCGTTGCCCATGAGGTAGTGCGCCTGTTGTATGGGCACCACCAGAACCGCGCCCAGGGCCGCCAACATGGCGCCGAAAGCGAAGACGCCGCCGTAAACTTTATCGACCGGTATGGCGAAGGCGCGCGCGGTTTCGCGGTCGAACTGGGTCGCGCGCATCATCAGGCCGATCCGGGTCCGGGTCAGTCCCCACCAAACCGCGAGCATGACGGCGATGGACGCCGCGATAACCATGAGCTTGTAACCGGAATATCCGAACCAAGGCAGTTGAACGCGGAAATCCCAAGGCGCTTCCACCGGCCTGGCATCGGGGCCGTAGGTCATGAGGGCGACCTGCTCGATCACATACAACAGGCCGATGGTGGCGACGATGGTGCTTTCGGGATTGTAGTTCAAGCGCCGCAGAATCGTGCGTTCCGCCACCAAGGCCACGGCGCCGGCGGCCAAGGGGGCGATAATCAAGGCGGCCAGAAAGTTGAGCGCGGAACCGGCGTCCAGCGCGTCCGCGACCCACCACGCGACGATGGCGCCCAGCATGAAAAACGCGCCATGGGCGACGTTGACGATCCGCATGACGCCGAACACGAGGGACAGTCCCAGAGCGGTCAGCGCCAGGACTGCCGCGCCGACGGCGCCTTCAAGCGAGGCGAGCAGTAAGTGGGGGCCAAAATCCAAGACCGGAAGCCCGTCTACCTAAAGCGGTTGCTTGGTGTAATCGACTTCGTCTTTGTAAAATCCCTCCTCTATGGCGGTCTTATGAACCACGTTCAACTTGCCGCCGCCGACTTGCGATATGAACTGGTGTCCGAACACCTGATGAGTCTTGCCGTTGAAGATTTTCGCGCCTTGGGGATGGGCCTGGCTTTCTTCCATGGCCTTAATGTCTTCCACCGCTTCGATCAGCTTGGCGCGGTCCCCCGGCCCCCGGTATCCGGCCGATTCCATCCCCCGCTTGATGGTGTGCAGGGTTTCCCAGCAGCCGAACATGTGCGAGTAGGTGGCGATGTCCTTGGGATCGTCGAGGCTGGCGCCGTTCGCGTCCACGCCGACCTTGGCGCGGTAGAAGGCATCGAACTTGCCTGAACTCGCTTGGGCATGGCGCGGATGACCTTCCCAGAAATAACTGCCTTCCAGGAATTCCAGTCCGGGGCTGGCGATGTTCACCGCTTCCAGAGAGTCTATGAAGCCGAAAATTCGCGGACCCTTGGCGCCGAAGAATTCGCCCATTTCCTTGACGAAGGTCAGCACCCCGGGGCCGACCATGACGTGGTACAGAACTTCGGTGCCGCGCGGGATCTTGGGGAAGTATTTGAAATACGAAGACTCGGTCGGGGGAATCGCGATCTTGCCGATGACCTCGCCGCCCTGGGCCGCCATGGCGGCCGAGAAATAGTCCCGGTGATTGTGGCCGAAGGCGAAGTCCGGGTAGATCATGGTCACCTTCTTACCCAGATTAGAGGCTACCCAGGGCGCCATGGATTGCACCTGGCTTTTCACATCCGTGATGCCGGGTTGCAGGGTGTAGCGGTTCAACATGCCGGAGGCGACATGATGGCCTTCGCTGACCACGAAATAGGGAATCTTCAATTCCCCGGCGCGGGGCGCGGACCCGATTACCACATGGCTGAACAAGGTGCCGTAGGCCACGTCCGCGCCATGCTGGGTCGCGAACTTCTCGATCACCTCGGCGCCGCGCTTGGGGTCGGTGCCATCGTCTTCGGCGATGATTTCGACCGGGCGTCCGTTGATGCCGCCGGCTTCGTTGATGACTTGCGTCGCCGCTTGGGTCGTGCGGGCGTACCAACGCCCGTAAGCGGCGCCGATGCCCGTGCGGTGGACCTGGAAACCGATCTTGATCGGCGCCGACGATTGCGCTTGCGCGTAACGCACGAAACCGGGCAGGGCGCTCAAGGCCGCCCCGCCGGCGGCCGCGGCCCCCAGGCCGGCCAGGGCCCGGCGCCGCGATATGCCACTCGAGGGACGAATTCGCTTTGATTTCACCTTGTCAGCCATGACCTAACCTCCCATTTTTTTATGTTCCGCAATATGTTAGTGCCCGGCGGGGCTCTAAATCCAGCTATTTCTACCCTGAAACCAGGCACCCGCCGTCACATGCAATCGCGCGGAATTTCTTCGCGCCAGGCGCGCTCGAAGGCCAGGTCTTCGCCTTCATAAGCTCTAACCCGGCGCGTAAGGAGAAAATCCTGGGCTGTCGAGGTCATGGCGTTTTCGGACTCTATGCGCGTGCGCCATGCGCCCCGGCCTAGGGTGAAATGCCAGCGCGCCTCGGCGCGGGCGGACAGGGGGTCCTCGGGATGGATCGAAAAAACCTGTTCGACGCTCGACCCCGATTCCAGGCCGTGATGCGGGTCGCGGTTGGCGCCGAAATCGTCGAAGGTGCGTAAGGTGTGGGTGCCGTCGACGAGGACCTGGCGTTCAGTCTTGCTAGTGCGCTTGCGCAAGACTTCGGACGCCGGAAATGGGACGCCGCGCGGCGGCGCGGGCGCTGCATGGCCTTGGCCGTGCGTTGTCTCGCGGTAGGGTAGAATGACGCGGCAATCCTCAAGGTGAAGTGTGACTTTAGCGGCTTCCGGGCTAGGCCAGACAATCGGCCAATAAGAGGTCGAGAGCGCGAGACGGATTCTATGGCCTTGCGCGAAGCGGTGGCCAGCATGGTTCAGGCGCAGCTTTACACGGTATTGCCGGCCCGGCTCCAATGCCGTGGGCGTCTCGTGACTATCGCGGTGCGCTAAATTCATGGGCCGGTAGGTGACCCGCGCCGAAGAGCCATCGGGCGCCACATCGTTGAGCCGCAGAACCAGGAGCGCTTGCGGTTTATCGGCGGAAAAACTCAGCTCGACGTCCACGGCTCCCAGTATTTCGATCGCCTGCTCAAGCGGCGCCGTATCGAAGCACAGAGAGAGCGCGCGGCGATCCCGGCTGCGGGCCATGTTGCCTCCGCGATCCAACGGCCGGATCGGGGGCCATAGGCGGTATTGGGAACGCCGTGGTCTTGGATGTAGGCGCGGTAGGCCGGCATGTCCTCGGCGCCGTTCCGCTCCCCCTTCAGCCAGCGGTCGAACCAGCGCAGGACCTCGCCGTGGAAATCGGCCGCCGGTCCAATGCGCGCCAGGTGGGGATATTTATGCTCCCACGGGCCGACCAGCGCTTTAGCGGGGGCGGTGAGATGTTCGATTAGGTCGGCGGGGGCGTTGGAATAGGCATCGGCCCAGCCGCCTATGGCCAGGACCGGGCAGTCGATGGCCGCCCAATCCTCGCACACCGAGCCATGTTTCCAATAGCTGTCCCGGCGCGGGTGGCGTAACCACATAGCGGCAAGGAATGGCAGGCTTTCCAGGCGTGCCATCCAAGTCTGGCGCCAATCGCCGCGTATGTCCGGGTCGGGCGGGCGGGTCATGTAGGCCGTCATCTGCGCGCCCCAGGTAAAATTGTCGAGCAGCAGACAGCCGCCCATGTAATGAATGTCGTCGGCGTAGCGGTCGGCGGTCGAGCAGACGGTCGCAATGGCCTTCAGGGCCTTGGGTCGGCGCATGGCGATTTGCAGGCCGTTGAAGCCGCCCCAGGATATACCGATCATACCGACCGCGCCCGAACACCAGTCTTGGGCCGCGATCCAGGCAATGACTTCTTCGCCCAGGCGCAATTCATCCTCGTTGTATTCGTCGTCCAGGAGACCGTCCGAATCGCCGCTGCCGGCCAAATCCACGCGCACGCCGGCATATCCGGCGCGGCGGAACACCGGGTAGGTGGTCTCGTCCCGTGCCGCCGTGCCGTCGCGGCGGCGATAGGGCAGGTATTCCAGAATCGCCGGTACGGGATTGCTTTCGGCATGGTCCGGAAGCCACAGCCGCGCCGCCAACCGCCGGCCGCCGGACACTGGTATCCAGATATCGTCCCTTACGCGGATGCCGCCGCTCTGCGTCTCTTTCGTCATGACATCGACTCCTCATGGCGGCGTCCTGGCCTGGGGCTTCGCCAACTACGTCTATGCCATGTCCGGCAAGACCGCCCACGGGCCCAAGGTGGCGGCGAATTGGGATCTCTACGGCGGCCGTTACGTCGAGCGTTGGCGATTCACTTAATGCCCAGGCGCGCCCGCGCCGCGTCGTATTCCGCACGGAATCGCGCGATTCTTTCGGCGGCGCTCACGATGTCTTCGATGACGCCGATTCCCTGGCCCGAGCCCCAAACGTCCTTCCAGGTTTTGGGTTTCGAACTGCCGCCCGCGAAATCCATCTTCGCAGTATCGCTTGGCGGCAGATTATCGGGGTCCAGCCCGGCCGCGGCGATCGAGGGCTTCAGATAGTTACCGGGGACGCCGGTGAAAAATTTCGTGTAGATAATATCGGCGGCTGTGCTTTCCACGATCGTCTGTTTATAGGCCGCGGACGCGCGGGCTTCCTGTGTGGCGACGAAGGCGGAGCCGATGTAGGCCAGGTCCGCGCCCATGGCTTGCGCCGCCAGGATCGCGCCGCCGGTGGCGATGGCCCCGGACAGCAGCAGCGGTCCTTCGAACCAAGCGCGTATTTCCTGTATGAGCGCCATGGGTGAGGTCGTCCCGGCGTGGCCGCCGGCGCCGGCGGCGACCGCGATCAGGCCGTCCGCGCCCTTTTCGATTGCCTTGCGCGCGTAGCGGTTATCGATGACATCGTGCAAGGTCAGGCCGCCATAGGAATGGGCGGCCTGATTCACCTCCACCCGCGCGCCGAGGGAGGTGATGAGGATAGGTACCTTGTACTTAACGCAAACATCCAGGTCGTGCATCAAGCGCGGGTTGGTTTTGTGGACGATCTGATTAACCGCATAAGGGGCCGCCGGCGTATCGGGATGGGCTTGGTTGTGGCGGTCGAGCGCTTCGGTAATGGTTTTCAGCCAAGCCTCTAGTTCCTCTTGCGGACGCGCGTTCAGGGCCGGGAAGGCGCCCACGATACCCGCCGTGCACTGGGCGATCACTAGATCCGGGTTGGAGATGAGAAACATGGGCGCGCCAACGGCGGGCAGGGAAAGGCCGCGCAGGATTTTGGGCAGGGTCATGGGGCTATCATGCCGTCCATTTCGAACAATAAATTCCGGCGGCAGATGTCGGCCTGCAAATAAAGCACCTCGATCTCGTGCCCCAGCCGCGCCTCCACGCAGGCGCGCGCGGCCTCATAGTCGCCGCGTTCGCGGACATAGGCGCGTAGGCGCGCTTTGCCAGCCTTCATGACGAATTTCGTGCCGGAGGCTTCGCTGGCTCTTTCGATAAGCGCGTCGAGATTGTCGAGAGTTTGCTGGACCTGGGCCTCGAATTGGCCCTCATGGCGCGTTTCATGGCCGGTGATGCTGGCGGTTCCCGATAGAAACAGCAGGTTTTGCCCGGCCGCGCCGCTGACCAGGGCGCGGGAGAAGGAGGGACTGCTCGGCCCATGGATTGGTGGGTAGCGGTAGGCGCTGACCTGGTTTGGGTTTTCGACGGTGAGACCCGGCGCCTTAGCCGCCAAGGCGAAGAGATGGATACCGCCCTGTCCCGCGCCAAGGACGCTGGCGGCGGGAAACCGGCTGGGCGGGCCGGATCCGTGACGGGCGAAGGCCCTGGTTCGGCCCGCGTTGAACTGCCGGTATCGCTCCAGGCCGTCTTCCTCGTCGTGGATACGCGGAATCCCGTGCCAGATCCGTATAAGGTGCGGAAAACCCGCGTTTTCCACCAAGCTCAGGAGCTCGTCGTAGATTGTCTCGGCCTGGGCCGCCATGGGCGCCACGCCAGGGTCCGTATAGGTGGCGAAAAGCAGGTCTTGGGTGGCGCTGACCGAAAAAAGCGGATGCGGCAGACGGCGCGCGGGATCCGGGGTTAAAAACACCTCGGCGCGGTTAAGGCCGTCAAGTGGGCGAAACGGGCTGCAAGCCTGGGGCCAGGCGCGTTCCGGCGGTTCGAAATCGCCGTGCAGGACCGCCCCTAAGGGGCGCCAGGGCCGGTCCCAGAGGGCGTTAAGGTAGTCGCCGGGACGCAGACTGAGCGAAAGTAGCCTGAGATCCTGGGAATCCGTGGTTTCTGCGGCGTGTCGCGGCACGGTTTTGATACACTCCCCAGTCATGGCCCGCTCATCAATAGCGGGCGCGCCAGCCTCGAATCAAGCACGCCTTTTTATTGGGGGCCATTCTGGCCGGGGCCGCCGCCGGGCCGTTCTCCGAGGTCCCGCCGCACCGCCTTGCGCAGTGGCTGGCTTCCTTTTAGGGTATGGCCAACGGTGGCCAAGAATGTCACCGGATTGCAAGGCCGAGGTATTGACTAGGCAGTCCAACCTCCTGGTCTAACGGGCCAAAATCTAGGGAGTTACCCATGAAATTGAAGAGAACTATTCCTGTGCTGGCGGCCGCGATCGCGGCTGTCCTGTCAACCGGTGTTGACGCAAGCGCGAAAACCTTCCGTTACGCGACCACCGGCGACATCCTGGGACTGGACCCTCAAGCGAACAACGAGGGCCCGACCAATACCATGAAGGCGAACCTTTATGGCCGGCTGATTCACCGCAAGCCCGATCTGTCTTTGGTTCCGGATCTGGCGACGTCATGGAAGAACATCAACGAAACAACTTGGCGTTTTAACCTGCGTAGCGGCGTGACCTTCCACAACGGCAATACCTTCAACGCCGATGACGTGATCTATTCATTCAAGCGTCAATCGCAAGAAGCCTCGAGCATGGCTTTTGCACTGTCCTCGATTAAGGAAATGAAAAAGATCGATGACTTGACGGTCGAAGTCATCACCAAGGGGCCGGACCCGATCCTGCTTCTGAACATGCCGCTCTTCTACATTGTCGATAAAGAATACATGGAAGCGAACGACGCGACCCAGGTTTTGGACGTGTCCGGGGCGACCAATTTCGCCAATCTGAATGCCAACGGCACCGGCCCCTTCAAGCTGGTTGAATGGGTCCAAGACAACCGGATCGTGCTTGAGCCCTTCGATAAGTATTGGGACAAGGCCAACCTCGAAACCAATATCACCAAGGCGATCTTCACGCCGATCCCCAATAACGCGACCCGCGTGGCCGCGCTGTTGTCGGGTGAGATCGACCTTATGTACCCGGTGCCGCTACAAGATGTGCCGCGTCTCAACGGCGATCCGAACGTCACGGTTCTGCAGGGCGCGGAATTACGCACCATTTTCCTGGGCTTCGACCAATGGCGCGATGAACTTTTGGATATGCCGGGTACGGGCAAGAACCCCTTCTTGGACGTCCGCGTCCGTAAGGCTTTCGCCCATGCCATTAACACCAAGGCTATTCAGCGTGTCGTTATGCGCGGCGCCTCGACGCCGACCGGCCTGATGATCGCGCCGGGTATCAACGGTTTCGATGAAGCCATGAACACGCCTTACGCCTTCGATCCCGAGATGTCTAAGAAACTTCTTGCCGAGGCGGGCTATGGCAATGGATTTCCGATTACTTTCGATTGCCCCAACGACCGCTACGTCAACGACGAAGCAATCTGCACCTCGATCGTTCCGATGCTCGAGCGTGTTGGGATCAAGGTGACCTTGAACGCCCAAACGAAGTCACTGCATTTCAACAAGATCGGCAAGCCGGAAGGCAACAATACCAGCTTCTACATGCTGGGTTGGACCCCTGGTTCCTACGACGCCTACAATCCGCTCCAGAATCTCATGACCATGGACGGCGCCGGCCATGGCACCTGGAATTCCGGGCGTTACACGAATCCGGAAGTCGAGAAGCTGACCGGACAGATCGTGACAGAGGTCGACGAGGCAAAGCGCAACTCCTTGATCGCCAAGGCCTTCAAAATCCATCAGGACGATGTCGGTCATATACCGCTGCATCAGCAGGCCCTGGCTTGGGGCAACCGCTCCGACACGGTGGCGAAGGTCTGGCAGCGGCCCTTCAACGATGTGGATCTTCGTTACGTTGTAATGAAGTGATAACCTAAGCTTCACTCGGCGGCCCGTGTAGTATATCGCGGGCCGCCGTTCATTTTTTGGGCGATTCTCCAGTAATGTTAGCCTTTATCGTTCAGCGTTTGTTTCAGGCCATCGTCGTCATGTTCGTCGTGGCGTTGATCTCTTTCACGATGTTTCAGTTCGTCGGCGATCCGGTCAACAACATGGTGGGCCAGGAGGCCACGACTGAACAGCGCGATGCCCTGCGCGAGCGTCTGGGCCTCAACGACACAATTCCCGTGCAATTCGCTCACTACGTCATGAACGCCGTACAGGGTGAGTTCGGACTGTCTTACCGCATGGGTAAGCCGGTGCAGGAATTGATTGCCGAGCGTATGCCGGCGACCATGGAATTGGTTGCGGTTTCAGCCCTGATGGCCTTGTTGATCGGCGTGCCCATGGGTGTTTATACGGGCTTGCACCGCAACTCCTGGCTCAGCCGCGGCTTCTTAACTATCTCTCTGGTCGGGATATCCCTGCCGACCTTCGTTATCGGTATCTTGATGATCCTGGCATTCGGCGTTTGGCTTGGCTGGTTGCCGACCTTCGGGCGCGGGGGGGTGGTCGACCTGGGCGTGTGGAAGACGAGCTTGATGACCGCGCAGGGGTGGTCGCATATCATTATGCCGGCGACGACCCTGGCTCTGTTTCAGTTGACCTTGATCATGCGCCTGGTGCGCGCCGAGATGCTGGAAGTTCTGCGCACCGATTATATCAAGTTCGCGCGCGCCAGGGGGTTGCGGGACCGCGCCATCAACTACGGCCACGCGCTGAAGAATACCTTGGTGCCGGTGATAACGATCATGGGACTTCAGATCGGTTCTCTGCTGGCCTTTTCCATCATTACCGAGACGGTCTTCGCCTGGCCGGGCATGGGGCTTCTCTTTCTCCAAGGTATCCAGTTTGTCGATATCCCGGTGATGTCCAGCTATCTGGTTCTGATGGCCTTGTTTTTTGTGATCATCAACTTGACGGTCGATTTGCTTTACTACGCCGTCGATCCGCGCCTGCGATCCGAACATGTCGGCGCGGGGCACTAGTATCATGGCAGCAGACATCGATCATCGGGCTCTGGCCCCATCCCTGCCGCGCCGCGCCGCCGACAGCGTGCATCGTTTTTTCGATGGCGACGTTTTTTACTCCTTCCGCAACTCGCCGGTCGCCATGATCTCATTCGCGGTCACCATGGTGCTGTTGATTCTCGCCGTCTTCGCGCCCTGGATCGCGCCCCATAATACCGATGACGTATCGACCTTGAATCTCATGAACGCGCGCTTTCCCCCCTACGGCTTCACGGACGATTTTGGGACCGAGGGCGTGGCGCAATTTTTACTGGGCACCGACGATCAGGGCCGCGACATCCTTTCGGCCATCATTTTCGGCCTGAAAGTATCTCTTGAGGTCGGATTCGCCTCGGTGATTCTAGCGGCGGTAACCGGTACGTTCTTGGGTCTCGTCAGTGGCTATGCGGGTGGTAAGCTGGATAGCTTTATCATGCGCATCGCCGATGTGCAGTTGACGTTTCCGTCGATCCTGATCGCGCTTCTTATCGACGGCATTGCCGGGGGCCTCATGCCGCGAGCCTTACATGATGAAATGAAAATCTATGTCCTCATCATTGCCATCGCGGCCTCGCAATGGGTGAACTTCGCGCGCACGGTGCGTGGCTCGACCCTGGTTGAAAAGAACAAGGAATACGTCCAGGCGGCCAAGGTGATCGGCGTGCATCCGGCGCTCATCATGTTCCGTCACGTTTTGCCCAACGTGACCGGGCCGGTCTTGGTGATCGGCACCTTGAGTCTCGCCATTGCGGTCCTGACCGAGGCAACCCTGTCGTTTCTTGGCGTCGGGCTCCCGGTCACCCGGCCCTCGCTCGGCACGCTGATTCGAATAGGCCAGCAGTACATTTTCTCCGGCGAATGGTGGATGACGATTTTTCCAAGCCTGGCGCTGGTTATCCTGGTCTTGGCCGTCAACCTTTTGGGCGACTGGTTGCGCGACGCCTTGAATCCGAAGCTGCGCTGATGGCCGCCTCAACGCAACCGCCGCTGCTCGAGGTCAAGAACCTGCGGATCGAGTTTCCGACCCGCCGCGGCACCCTGGTGGCGGTTGATGACGTATCTTTTGATATCGCCGAGGGCGAGGTTCTGGGCGTGGTCGGGGAATCAGGCGCCGGCAAATCCCTGACCGGGGCATCGATCATCGGCTTGCTGGAACCGCCCGGGCGGATTGCCGGCGGCGAGGTTTATCTGGCCGGCCGGCGTATCGACAATTTGCCCTACGAAAAAATGCGTCAGGTGCGCGGCCGCGAAATCGGCATGGTATTTCAGGACCCCCTGACCAGCCTCAATCCTCTGTACTCGGTCGGCAGTCAGCTGGTGGAGACGATACGCACCCACACCGATATGAGCGAGTCGGCCGCGCAGCAACGCGCGATCGATTTATTGGGTGAGGTCGGTATCCCCTCGCCCAAGATACGCATTAACCAGTATCCGCATCAGTTTTCCGGCGGCATGCGACAGCGGGTGGTGATAGCGCTGGCGCTCTGTGTCAATCCAAAGCTGATAATCGCCGACGAGCCGACGACCGCCTTGGATGTATCGATTCAGGCCCAGATCATCGATTTGCTAAAGCGCCTGTGCCGCGACCATGGCGCGGCGGTCATGCTGATAACCCACGACATGGGCGTCATCGCGGAGACGGCGAACCGGGTCGCGGTCATGTATGCCGGACGCTTGGCCGAAATCGGCCCGGTCGGCCAAGTCATCAAGAACGCCAAGCATCCTTATACCCATGGCCTGATGGGGTCGATCCCGAAACTGGCGCACGCGACCGAGCGTTTGGTCCAGATCGAGGGCACCATGCCGCGCCTGACCGAGATACCCAACGGCTGCGCCTTCAATCCGCGCTGCCCCAAGGTTTTCGCGCGTTGCATGGTGGAGCGGCCGGACCTCACGCCGGTGGATAGCTCACAAATTTCTTGCTGGCTTTACGATAAAACCATGGAGCGGACCGGCAGCCATGGCTGAAGCGGTGCAAAGAAGACCATCGCATGACGGAGTGCCGTTGCTACGCGCGCGCGGCTTGGCGAAATATTTCGATGTCTCGCCGCCCTTCGTCACGCGGGCGCTTCAAGGCGCCGGACGCTCGATCCTGCGGGCCGTGGATGGCATCGACTTCGAGATCGAAACCGGCAAGACATTTAGCCTGGTAGGGGAGTCCGGGTGTGGTAAATCCACGGTCGCGCGCCTGATCGTGGGGCTTTACGAGCCCACGAAAGGGCATGTCGAATTCGACGGCCAGGACATGGCCGGCCTGACCACGCGCAAGGCGATGGAGCCGGTGCGCCGGCGCATGCAAATGATCTTTCAGGATCCTTTCGCCAGCCTCAATCCGCGCTGGCGCGTGGCCGATATCGTCGCCGAGCCGATCCGCACCCACCGCATAATCGAGGACGGCCGCGAGGTTTTGCACCGGGTTGGCGAACTTCTGGAATTAGTCCGTCTCTCGCCGCGCGATGGCGAGAAGTTCCCGCATGAATTCTCCGGCGGTCAGCGTCAGCGCATCTCGATCGCCCGGGCTCTGGCCAGCAACCCTGAGTTTTTGGTTTGCGACGAACCGACCAGCGCCCTGGACGTTTCGGTGCAGGCGCAGATCTTGAATCTGATGAAGGATTTGCAGCGCGAATTATCTCTGACTTATCTTTTTATCAGTCACGACCTGGCGGTTGTTTATCACATCTCCGATTATGTCGGGGTCATGTACCTGGGCCGCTTGGTCGAGTGGGCGCCGGCGGAGGCCTTATTTCATAATCCGCAGCATCCCTATACCCGCATGTTGCTCGATGCGATTCCGGACCTGGATATGTCCGGCCGCCCGCGTCAGGCGGTGGCCGGCGAAGTTCCCAGCCCGATTCACCCGCCCAGCGGTTGCCACTTCCATCCGCGCTGCCCCTTCGCCAACGACCGGTGCCGGAGCGAGGTGCCGAAATCCTTGCCTAGAACCGGCGGTCAAGTCGCGTGCCACGCGGTCGAGGAAAACCGGATTCCGGAAACCGGGAAAGCCTAAGCCCGCTTATTCGCCGCGCAGTTCTTCGCCATAGGCGAAGAGGGCCGGGGTTCCGCCGGTGTGGATAAACAAAACACGCGCCCCTTTTTTCCAGGCGCCGCCTCTGGCAAGCACGATCAAGCCGGCCATGACCTTGCCGGTATAGACCGGGTCGAGCAGCAAGCCTTCGCGCGCGGCGGTCAGGCGTATCGCGTGCTTGACGGCGGCGCTGGGCCGGCCGTATCCGGGCGCCAGCGCCTCATCGTCGAGCTGGATATCCGCCGCCGTCACCGGGGACGCGACCCCAAGCAGGTCCGCGATTTCCTGACACTTGGCCGCGATCCGCGGCCTTTGCGCAGCCTCCGGGCGGCGCACGCAGATACCTTGAACCGCCATGGTGCGGCCACAGGCACGCAGGCCGAACAGGAGCCCGCCATGGGTCAGGCCGCTACCGGAGGCGACGACAACGCAGTCGAAGTCCCGTTCCGCCGCCGCCATTTGGTCCGATATTTCCTGGGCCGCGACGACATAGCCGAGCGCGCCAAGGGGCGGGTGGTTGGGCGCCAGGGGTATCACATAAGGCCGGCGACCCTGGGCGCGAAGTTCCGCCGCCATGTGGTGCAGCCGGGCGTCCGCCCCGGCTTCGTCTTCGCCGTGGGGGTAGGTGTGAATCTTGGCGCCCAGGATATCCAAGAGCAAGACATTGCCGGATCGCGCGTAGTCCGCGCCCATGCCCGGCACCCGGTCTTCCAGTTGTACATGGGCGGCCATGCCCAGGCGCGCTGCGGCGGCGGCGGCCATGCGGATGAAGTTGGACTGCACCGCGCCGGTAATCAGGATGGTATCTGCCTTGGCCGCCTGGGCGGCGCCGAAATAGAACTCCAGCTGGCGCGCCTTGTTGCCACCCATGGCCAGCCCGGTCATGTCGTCGCGTTTCACGAACAGCTCGATCCCCAAATCGGCGCCGAGGCGGGGCAGGGGCTCGATCGGCGTCGGCGCTTGGGTCAGGGTAAGCCTGGGAAATTCGGTTAGCCGGTCCAACAGAGCCGGTTTCGCCGGATTATTCAGGTTTGCCATGACGCTTCTCTCAAGTAATGCGCTTGGGCGCGGTTTGGCCAGCTTTGGTCTTAGTCTTGGCCAGGATCGCGATGTTGCCAAGCAGGATCAAGCCGATTCCGGCGGCGGCTCCGGCGCTCCAGGCATAACTCTCGAAGACCGTGGACAGCGCGAGCGCGAGCAGGGGAAAAAGAGCGGTTACATAGGCCGCGCGCCCGGCGCCGATGCGCCCGACCAGGGTCAGGTAACTCCAAAAACCCAGGACGCTCGAGAATATCGCCAAATGGAGCAGAGATCCGACATACAACGGCGCCGGATCGAAATCGAAGGAACGGCCGCGCAGCAGGCATAAGAATGCCGTGAAGGCGGCGCCGTAGGCCATGCCATAGGCATTGGTTTGGAACACGGGCAGGGCCCGGCGGGCCTGGTTCCAGGCTGAGGTCAGCATTCCGCAGGCCGCGAAAACGGTGCCGGCAAGGCTCAAAAGCAGGCCCTGGGTCCCTTGCGCGTTCAGGTCGAAGGCGGCGATCTCGGGCCAGAAAACCAGGCCCAGGCCGCATAAGCCGCAGGCGGCGCCGAGCAGGCTGCGCGGCTCCACCCGGGCGCGGAACAGCACCGCGCTGCCGAAGATATTCATGACGATGACCGTGGAAAAAACCACCGCCGCCAAACCCGAGGTCAAATACTGCATCCCCAGGTAGATCAGGAAGAAATTGGCCGAAAACAGGAATATCCCCTGCATGGCCATGAATAGATGGTCGCGGGTGGAAAAGCGCATGGGCTTGCGCAGGGCGAAACACAGGCCGGCGGTAATGACGGCGGCCAGGGCGAAGCGGTAAAACAGCGACACCTCGGGCGCGACCACGCCTAGATGAAGCTTCACCGCCAGCCAGCTCGTCCCCCAGCTGAATATCGTCAAGGCATAGAGCGCGGCATTCATAGGGCGGCCGTGGTGTCCGTGTAACCGGTTTTCAGAACCTCGAAACGGCTGTCGTGCAAGCGGTAGAGCTCATCTTGAGGATTCTCCAGGCACATGGTGACCTCCTTGCTTAGCTGCGCGTAGCACCCGCGTAGCGCCCGCCCGGTGCCGCCATGGCAGACCACGATGAGTTTCGCCCACTCCGGCACGCTGGATAACCACGCCCCGGCGCGGGCGCTCAAATCGGCGTAGCTTTCCCCGCCCGGCGAGCGAAACCGCCATTTATCGGCCGCGCGTTCGGCCAAGACGCCGGGTTGCTCCGTTTCTATCTGCTCGAAACTGCGCCCCTCCCAGGCGCCGAAGCCTATTTCCGCCAGGCGGACATCGTGTTCAATCGCGTATGGGTCCAGGTCCAGAATCTCCGAGACAATGGCGGCGCTTTGCCAGGCGCGGCCCAGGGGGCTGGAAACCACCGCCCAGGGGCGCGGATCGCCGATTTCCGCGCGCAGGCGCCGGCCCATGGCCTCGGCCTCGGCGATGCCCCGGCGGGTCAGGGGCGAATCGCGCTGACCTTGATTCCGGCCTTCGCGGTTCCAAACCGTCTGACCGTGGCGCAGGAGATAGATCATCCGGGGTCTTTCTGGATTGATTGCGAATTAACGATCTATTCATAATGTTTTCAGTTATTTAAGCAAGACTTCCCTCTCACCCGAACGTGATTCGCTTGTGACCGCGAGGCCTCGTATCGTCCAGCCATGATTAGAAGGTTTCATCTTGGCGGCTTGGCCCTGGCGGTTCTATTTTGCGCCGCGCTAGCCGCCACTCCCGGCCGGGCGGAGACCGGCGGCCACCAAGCGGTCGTGGTCGAGCTCTTTACCTCTCAGGGGTGCAGTTCCTGCCCGCCCGCCGATGCCCTGCTTGAAGAGCTGGCCGAACGCGCCGACGTGATCGCCTTATCGCTGCATGTGGACTACTGGGACTACATCGGCTGGAAAGACCCCTACGGCAGCCCGCGAAACACCGAGCGGCAGCGCGCCTACGCCGAGACCTTGGGTCTGCGCTATATCTACACGCCGCAAATGGTCATCGACGGCCGTTACAATATTGTCGGTTCCCGCCGCAACGAAGTCCTGGCGAAGCTTGATGCGTCGCTTGAACGCCCCAAGCCCGTCGCCGTGGATTTCGTATCTGGCGATGGCGGCAAGGTCGTCATATCCCAAGGTCACGCCCCCGATCGCGGGGCGACGATTTGGCTCGCGATCTTCGATGAAGGTCACGATACCCAGGTGAAACGCGGCGAGAACGCGGGCCTCAGGATCCGCAATGTCAATGTCGTGCGGCGTTTGGAGCGTCTGGGAACCTGGATGGGCCAGCGCCTGGAGATCCCGCTTAATCTGGATGACGCCGTGGCGCGGGGTAATTTCGGTTGCGCCGTTCTTGTGCAGCAAGGCCGCAATGGCCCGATTATCGGCGCCGGCCTGATGCGGCTGGATAACCTGACCCAATAGTACGGGGTCCGCACCCTCTCTCCCTCTCCCAGAAGTAAACTGGCCCTCTCCCAGAAGTAAACCGGCTCCGGTGTGACCTCCGTCACGCGCCCGCACGCGGTTTTGTGACGCGCGTCACTTTCTCGTGAGCCTTTCACGGCCAAGTTCTAGTCATGAGCACGGGGACTAGCGCCCCACGAAGCGGGAGAAAATTTTCATGGCAAAGCATTCCAATTTTTTGCGCGATAGCTCGATTTTCACCCTCGACGTCCTGGCGGTCGTGGCAGGCACCATCATCGCCGCGCCCTTCGCCCTGGTCTTGGTTTCCCCCTTTATCGCGGGATTTTAGGCTTCCGCCCTCGCGAATTGACGGTTTTCCGCCGATTCGCTTCCTCCCGACCAACTTGGCGTGGTCTCCATAACGGGGCCACGCCCTTTTTTTGGGGTTTTGCGCCGCGGCGTACCTGTGGCAGCCTTTGCCTGGCCGCCGCCGCTTCCCAGGCGGACTGAAACGCGGGAACTGCCATGGCTGACCTCATAGTCCCCAAGCAATCGGATGTCTTGCTTCTGATCGATATCCAAAACGATTTTTGCCCCGGCGGCGGCCTGGCCGTGCCCCAGGGCGATGCGGTGGTCCCGCTCATCAACCGTCTGGCGGCGCGTTTCGCCCATGTGATCTTGACCCAGGACTGGCATCCGGCGGGGCATCGGTCCTTTGCCTCCAGCCATGGGGGGCGCGCGCCCTTCGAGACTCTGGAGATGGCATACGGCGCGCAAACCCTGTGGCCGGATCATTGCGTTCAGGGCACGCCGGGCGCGGATTTTCACAAGGATCTCGATACGGCCCGGGGCGAGTTGATCGTCCGCAAGGGCTTCCGGCCCGAAATCGATTCCTATTCGGCGTTTTTCGAAAATGACCGCACGACTCCCACCGGCCTGACCGGATATCTGCGGACGCGCGGCTTCGAGCGCGTGTTCCTGGCCGGCCTGGCGGCCGATTTCTGCGTCCATTTTTCGGCCGTCGACGCCGTGCGCGAGGGGTTCGGCGCCTTGGTAATCGAGGACGCCTGCCGCGCCATCGACCTGGATAACTCGCTCAAAGCCGCCAAAAGCGCCATGGCCGGGGCCGGGGTCGAATTGATCGATTCGGCGCGCATCCTGGCGTGATTCTGCTCTAAGCACGCCGAAAAGCCCGCTAGCTTCCCCTTCCGAGGCCTTAAAGGGCCGTTTGTGTGACCCCGGTCACACCTAGTCCGGCATTCCCGTGACCGCCATCACAGCCGCGTGAGGCCATCTGCGCTTAACTATGATCATAGCAAGCGAAACACGAACCCAAGGGCCCAGCGCCCCGCAGAGGAAAGGTTTAGATCATGGCAAAGCGAATTTACCGCCCCAAAAAGAACACCCTGTACGTTTACGATTGCCTGGCTTTTCTCGTTGGCGGCATGTTCGCATTTCCTTTCCTCCTAGTTCTGACCCTGCCTCTGATCACCGATTTTTAGGATGGTTTTTGCGACACCCACATTAGTAAATTTCTGTGTTTGGAGCCAAATGTGGTAAAGTGACATATTGTGAGAAGCTCGCGTCTATGGAAGAAATTATAAGGTAAGTGGAGTCGGGAAGCGTGTTCGAAGGGTTCACTGATCAGCGAATTAAGGTATCTGATGGCGTAGAACTTCGTGCCCGCATGGCTGGCAGTGGCCCGCCGGTACTGCTTCTCCATGGATATCCGCAGACTCACATTTGTTGGCACAAGGTTGCGCCGCAACTCGTGGCGGCTGGATTTACTGTCATTGTCAGCGATTTGCGCGGGTATGGCGATTCCGACAAGCCCGTCTCGTGCGACAACCACGAAACCTATTCTAAGCGCGCCATGGCCGCTGATCAGGTTGAGATGATGTCTCTCTTGGGATTCAACCGGTTTTGTTTGGCAGGTCATGATCGGGGCGCCCGTGTGGCGCATCGCCTTGGTCTTGATCATCCCGACGCCGTCGAACGCCTTGCCGTACTCGACATCGCGCCGACAGCGACCATGTATGCGCGGACCGATCGGGAATTTGCCACGGGGTACTATCACTGGTTCTTTCTCATTCAGCCGTCGCCACTGCCTGAAAAACTCATTGGCGCTGATCCGGGATTTTATTTGCGCAGCAAGCTCGCTGCATGGAACAAGGGCAATTCTGCAGCTTTTACCGATGATGCAGTAGCCGAATATATCCGATGCTTCAGTGACGCGGCCTGTATTGCGGCGACATGCGAGGACTATCGTGCGGCAGCTTCGATCGATCTTGTTCACGACGAAGAGGACAGGGAGAAACAGCTGGAGATGCCGGTCCTTGCCCTATGGGGCGCGAAGGGGTTGGTCGGCAAACTTTATGATGTTCCAGGCACCTGGCGTGAAAAGGCGACTGACGTTGAAGGAATCTCGCTGCCAGCTGGGCATTTTTTACCAGAGGAAGTTCCGGATGAGACGGCGGACGCCTTGATCCGATTCTTCAAACTGGGATGAGATACTGATTCTAGCGCCAGCTGACGCACAATCGAATATAGGCAAAACTGTCGCAAAAAGGATCCTTTTCGCACCGTCCGGCGCGGGACTATCTTGCGCCCATGACGGATCCTTCCCTAACCGAGGCCGTGCGCGCCGCGCTCCTGCCGCTTGCCCGCGCCGGGCATACCGTTTCCTACCGTGACTTGGCGGCCCTGGTTCAGGTCGCCGGGCCCCAGATCATCCGCAAACTGACTCTCGCGCTAGAAGCCTCGATGCGCGAGGACCACGCCGCCGGCCGCCCCCTGATCGCCGCGCTGGCGGTCAGCCGAAGCGGCGATAATCTGCCTGGACGCGGCTTTTTTCATGTGCTGGCCGAACTTGGCCGCTACGACGGGCCGGACCGGGGCGCCGCCGCCGCGCGGGCCCATGCCACCGAACTTGCCGGCGCGCTTCGATATTGGGGTGGCGGACCAAGCATTTCCCCCTGACCCGTCTCCAGGCTACACTCCGCCGTTAACGGCAAGGGGGGCGGGATGGCCAAGGAACATCGCTACACGGCGCGCTTAACTTGGACGGGCGGCGCCAAGGGACCGGTACGCGATTACGCGGGCTATTCGCGCGATTACTCGGTCGAGATTCCCGGCAAGCCGCCCCTGACAGGCAGCGCCGATCCGCTGTTCAAGGGCGACCCGGCCCTGCACAACCCGGAAGATCTTCTGGTGGCCGCGCTTTCGTCCTGTCACATGTTGACCTATCTCGCCGAGTGCGCGCGCGCTAGAATCGAGGTTCTGTCGTACAGCGACGAGGCAAGCGGGGTCATGGTTCTTTCCGGCGGCGGCGGCCGTTTTACCGGGGTCACCCTGCGCCCGCGCGTGGCCATCGCCCCCGGCGGCGACCTGGCCAAGGCCCGCGCCCTGCACCGGAACGCGCACGCCCAGTGTTTCATCGCCAACTCGGTCAATTTTCCGGTCGAAAACGACCCGCAAGTGGTCGAGGCCGAAGCGGAGGCTTGAGCGTGCCCAGCGAAACTCCCTGGGTCGAGGCCAAGGAGCATGCCGGCACGCTCTTGCTGGCGCTTGGCGGCCCCTGGATCACGCAGCGAATCGGCGCCCAGGCCGAGGCGCTCGGCGCCACGCCGCACGGCGATGCGCGCCGGGTCGAGTTGGACATGGCCGCGGTCGAGGCAATGGATACCGCCGGCGCGTGGCTGGTGATCAAGACGGTCAAGCATTTCCGCGCCCTGGGCCTGGAGGCCGACATCATCGGCGCCAGCGCGGCGACCGCCGGCTTGATCGAGACCGTGGCCAAGACCGATAGCCCCGGCCTGCCGGCGCCGGCGCCGGAAAATGCCCTGATCGCGGTGATCGTACGGCTCGGCGCGGCGACCTTCTTCGTTGGGCGCGAGGCGCGGGATCTAACCAACTTCCTGGGCCACACGGTGGTCATCCTGTTTCGCTTGGCGGTCAGGCCGTGGCGTTTGCGCTGGACCGCCCTGTTCAGCCAATTGGAGCAGACCGGCCTGAACGCCCTGCCCATCGTGGGCTTGATCTCGTTCCTGATCGGCGTCGTGTTGGCGTATCAGGGCGCCGACCAATTGGCGCGTTTCGGGGCTCAGATATTCACCGTCAACCTGGTCGCCGTCGGAGTTCTGCGCGAGATGGCTATACTGCTGACCGCGATCATGGTCGCGGGGCGCTCCGGCTCCGCCTTCACCGCGCAAATCGGCACCATGACCGTGAACGAGGAAGTCGACGCCATGCGCGCCATCGGGCTCGATCCCATGGAGGTTCTGGTCGCGCCGCGGGTCTTGGCGCTGGTCGTGGCCATGCCCTTGCTGACCTTCTATGCCGACATCATGGGCTTGCTGGGCGGCGCGGTCATGGCCACCGCGGTACTGGATATTTCCTTCGTGCGCTTTGCCCGGCAACTCAGCGAAGCGGTCTCCCTGTGGTCGTTCTGGATCGGCATACTCAAGGCGCCTATCTTCGGTTTCATTATCGCCCTGGTCGGTTGCTACGAAGGTTTGAAAGTCTCGCGCAGCGCCGAATCGGTCGGCCGGCAGACCACCCGCGCCGTGGTCGAGGGCGTGTTCCTGGTTATCGTGCTCGACGCCATGTTCTCGATCATGTTCTCGTATTTGAAAATTTAGCCGGCCATGGACCCGCACCGCGACCGCGACCCGCCGATCATCCGGATCAGGGATTTGACCACCCGCTTCGGCGCCCAGGTTATCCATGAGAATCTCGATCTCGATATCAGGGCGCGCGAGGTTATCGGGATAGTCGGTGGCTCCGGCACGGGTAAGTCCGTCCTCTTGCGCGAGATTGTCGGGCTCATGCGCCCCGCCTCGGGCCGGATCGAGGTCTTCGGCCAGGATACCGCCGCGCTGGACGATGCCGGGTGGCGCGCCTTGCAGCGGCGCTGGGGTCTTCTGTTTCAGGACGGCGCGCTGTTCAGTTCCCTGACCGTGGCGCAGAACGTCGAAGTACCCTTGAAGGAACATAGTAACCTGAGTCACGCTCTGCGCCGCGATCTGGTCGGCATCAAGCTGGCCCTGGCCGGCCTGCCGCCGGAAGCCGCCAATAAGTATCCTTCCGAACTTTCCGGCGGTATGCGAAAGCGCGCCGGTCTGGCCCGGGCCCTGGCCTTGGACCCGGAAATCCTGTTTCTGGACGAACCGACGGCGGGGCTGGATCCCATCGGCGCGTCGCGTTTCGATGACTTGATCGGGCAACTGCAACGCGCGCTTGGCCTGACCGTGGTTATGATTACCCACGATCTCGACAGCCTTTACGCCATCTGCGACCGGGTTGCGGTTTTGACCGGCAAACGTGTTAAGCTTGGCACCATCGAGGCTTTGTTGCGTGAACCGGACCCCTGGATCCAAGATTATTTCAACGGACCGCGCGGCCGCGCCGCCGCGAACACCGCGGTTCGTTTAGAGAGTATAGACTGAGATATGGAAACCAGGGCGAACTATCTCTTGGTTGGCGGCTTCGTTATCGCGATCGCGGTCGGGCTGGTCGCTTTTGTGCTATGGCTGGCTAAGTTTCAGTTCGACGTGCAATTTGCGCGCTACGATATTCATTACCAAGGTTCGGTCACCGGTCTGGCGGTCGGGTCGCCCGTGCGCTACCGCGGGGTCGGCGTGGGCGAGGTGATCGACGTAAGGCTGAATGCCGCGCGTCCCGACCGGGTCACGGTGACCATCGAGGTCGAATCGCAAACGCCGGTTAGCGGCGACACCGTCGCGACTATGGAAATAGTAGGTTTGACCGGCGGGTTGTATGTCCTGCTCGGCGAAACCACGGTCGGCTCGCCGCCCTTGAAATTATTGAAGGGGCAGCGCCGCCCGGTCATCGCCTCGCGTCCCTCCACCCTCCAGCTGGTCTTGGAGGGGGCGCCGGAATTGGTCCAAAAAGTCAATCTTCTGCTGGCGCGGGCGAACGATATTTTGAACGACGGCAACCGGGCGGAATTTGGCGCCATCCTCGCCAACACGCGCGGCTTCACCGATACCCTGGCCGAACGCAAGGACGACATCGGAAACCTGATCGCCGATGCCGGCGCCACCATGGCGCACCTGCGCGGCACCGCCAGCGCCCTGGAGGACATGGCCGAGACCTTGAAGACGGACGGATCCAAGCTGGTGCAAAAACTGGATGGCACCTTGACCTCGGTCGATCTCATGGCGGTGGGTATCGATCGTTCCGTCACCGCCACGGCGGCGGACGCGCTCGCCCTGATCGCGGATTTACGCGGGACCGCGAAAAGCTTCACGGACTTGAGCGGCGAAGTGAAGGAACTGGTCAACGAGAACCGGGAGGGGATTCGCGATTTCACCTCGACCGGCTTGTCCGAACTCTCCGTCCTGCTTATTGAAATGCGCGACCTCGTGGTCGCGCTTAACCGGGTGACCACGGATATCGAACGCGACCCGGCCCGTTTTTTCTTTGGCAACCGGCAACAGGGTTATGAAACAAGGTGACCTGATTTCTCCAAGCGGTTTCCTGCCGTTGCGCCGGCGGGCTCTGAAGCTGGTCCTGGCCGCCCCCTTGGCGGGCTTGGCGGCGTGCCAGTTGCCGGTTCCGGGCCAGGGGCCGCCGGCGGAACTATACCGCCTGTCGCCCAAAAGCACCTTTGACGACGACTTGCCGCGCGTCGATTGGCAACTGGTTTTGGATGCGCCCCGGGCCAACGCCGGGATCGATACCACGCGCATCGCCTTGCAGCGCGCGCGCCTGCAGATCGAATACTATGCCCGGGCGGAATGGTCGGACCGCCTGCCGCAGATGATCCAGACCCTGATGATCGAATCTTTCGAGAATTCGGATCGCATCGTCGCGGTCGGGCGCGATGTGGTGGGCTTGCGCGCCGACTTTATCTTGAGGACGGAGCTGCGGGAGTTTCAGATCGAATACTTCAATGGCGGCCCGCCGCGCGGTCATGTGGTCTTGGCCGCGCGCCTGGTGCAGCAGCCGCGCCGCGCCATTATCGGCTCGGCCACCTTCGAGGCCCGGGTGCCGGCCCAGTCGGATTCGATGCCCGCGGTTATCGCGGCCTTCGACGAGGCCCTGGGCAAGGTCTTGCGCCGTCTGGTCGAATGGACCCTGGTCACGGGCGCCGCCGCTACCGAAAAAACCCGATAAAGTCACGATTTATTCACCGCGCGGGCGCTAGATCTTAGCGCGATTGGCGGCCCTTGGGCCGCGCCAAGGGAGCGGTTTGGACCGTGTTGGGAATCTTGACCCTGGTTGTCGGGCCTTCGGGCGCCGGCAAGGATACCATGATCCGGCACGCCCGGACGGCCTTGGCCGGGCAAGACCGCTATGTCTTTCCCCAGCGCGAGATCACCCGGCCCGCCGGCGACCGCGCCGAGCATCACATCGCGGTCTCCGAGGCCTACTTCGCCGAACGCCAAACCCAGGGGGCTTACGCGCTGTCCTGGCGGGCCCACAATCTCGGCTACGGCGTCCCGCGCGGGATCGAGGATAGCCTCGCCGCCGGGCGCATCGTGGTGGTCAATGCCTCGCGCGGCATCGTCGCCGAGGCGCGGGCGCGCTACGCCAACTTGGCGATCGTTCATGTGAGCGCGCCCGAGGCCGCGCTGCACCGCCGCCTGGCCGCGCGTGGCCGCGAAACCCACGCCGAGGCCGCGGGAAGGCTGTCCCGGGCGGCGGCCTTCGACCTAAAGGGGCCCGACGTCATCGCCCTCATGAACGACCGTGACCCGGCCCATGCGGTCGAGGAATTCCTGCGCATCCTGCAAGGCCTGCGCGCCGCCGCCGCGTGAGCGAAGATTTTCACGTAACTGGTGTCCCCGGCAGGATTCGAACCTGCGGCCTACAGATTAGGAATCTGTCGCTCTATCCGACTGAGCTACGGGGACGCCTCCTCCTCAATCTGGGATCAGGTTGCCTAGGGGGACCATGTAGACGGCGCTGAGGATGTTTACGCCTGGGTTGATGTCGCCGATGCTGGCGTTGGAGATGTGGCTGATGGACACGCCCAGGCGCACGCCGTTGTCGAAGCGGAAGCTCACCTCGCCCGTGGAGCGGAATTCCAGGGTGTGGCCCAGGTCCTTGCCGCCGCCCTGGCTGTAGCCGCCGATGCCGGTGCTGGCGGTCAGGTACACCCGGTCGTAGAGCGGCAGATCGGCATACAAGCCGGCGCCGCCCCAGACCGCGCCTTCGTTGGTCGCCTCGATACCGATCCAGGGTTTGAGGAAGTACAAGCCTTCATCGTGGCGGTAGTCGAGGCGGAAATTCGCGGCGTCGTTGTTGCCCTGGTCGAAATCGGAATAACCCAGGCTCAATACCAGGTTTCCAATATCGGCGCCCGGTTCCGCGCGCGCCGGGGTGGCCAGGAGAACGGCCGATATCAGGGCCAAGTATAAAAACTTCATTCCGCTTCCCCCAGCGTAGTCGTGGCGCGAATCTTAGGCGCGAGTCTTAGGCATGAGCCTTGAATTTTTCCGTGGCCGCGACCAGCGCCCGCCGGATTCCCGGTTCCATGGCCGAATGCCCGGCGTCGGGCACGATGATGTAGTCGGCCTCCGGCCAAGCATGATGCAGAGAGTCCGCCGTGGCAAGCGGGCAGACGATATCGTAACGGCCTTGAACGATGACGCAGGGGATTCCGCGAATCCGCTCGATATCGCGCAAGAGTTGCCCGTCTTCCATGAATATACGGTTGCTGAAGTAGTGGGCCTCGATCCGCGCCAGGCCCAGGGCCATGGTGTCGCGGGCGAAGGACGCCACCGTATCGGGGCTGGGCAGCAGAGTGCAGCACGCGCCCTCGTAAGTGCTCCAAGTCCGGGCGGCGGGCATGTGCACCGCCGGGTCGGGGTCGGTCAAGCGCCGGTGATAGGCGCTCAGAAGGTCGCCGCGCTCGGCCTCGGGAACCGGATCGGTCAAGCGCCGCCAGGATTCGGGAAATATCCATCGCATGCCATAGAGGAACCAGTCGATCTCCTCGCGGCTGCACAGGAAGATGCCGCGCAGGATCAGGCCGGAAACCCGCGCCGGCTGGGCCTGGGCATAGGCCAGCGCCAGGGTCGAGCCCCAGGAGCCGCCGAAAACCAGCCAGGACTCCACGCCCAGATGTTCGCGCAGGGCTTCGATATCGCCGATCAGATCCTGGGTCGTGTTGTTGGCGATCTCGCCCAGGGGAGTCGAGCGCCCGGCCCCGCGCTGATCGAAAATCACGATCCGGTAGTGGGCGGGGTCGAAAAACCGGCGATGATCGGGCCCGGCGCCGGCGCCCGGACCCCCGTGCAGGAAGACCACCGGGGCGCCCTTGGGATTACCCGAGACTTCCCAATATATGACATGCGGCTCCCCGCGCGCCATGCGGCCGGTCTCGAATGGCTCGATCGGGGGGAATAACTCGTGTTCAGGCATGGGCTGGTCTCGTATGCGCGGCTCGGTCAATCGGGGTAGTCTATATCCCATGCGGATTCGGTCATGTAAATTCACGCTGGCGCTCCTGGTTTTCGCGGTGGCGATTCCGGCCGCGGGCCAGGGCGCGTCCCTTCCCGCCGGGCTTAAGGATGGCGGCCTGGCCAGGGCGGTTGAGATCGTCGATGGCGATACCCTGGTGCTTGACGATGGCCGCCAAGTCCGCTTGGTCGGCATTCAAGCGCCCAAACTGCCCCTGGGACGGGCCGGTTTCAAGGCTTGGCCCTTGGCGCGGGAGGCAAAGCTTGCCTTGTCGGCCTTGACCCTGGGCCGGAACTTGACCCTGGCCCATGGCGGCACGCGCATCGACCGCCACGGCCGGGCCTTGGCGCAGTTGTTCGATGCCGAAGGCGGCTGGATCCAGGGCCAATTGCTGAGCCAGGGCATGGCGCGGGTCTATAGCTTCGCCGACAACCGTGCCCTGGTGCCCGAGATGCTGGCGCTCGAAGGCGCGGCGCGCACCGCGCGGCGCGGCATCTGGGCCCATCCCTTCTACGCCGTGCGCACGCCCGGGGAAGCCGCGGGCCGCATCGGCGGGTTCGAGCTGGTCGAGGGCCGGGTGCGCGATGTCGCGGTGGTGCGCGGGCGTGTCTATCTCAACTTCGGCGAGGATTGGCGAGAAGATTTCACAATCACCCTCTCATCCAAAGTGCGCCGGGTCTTCGAAGCCGAAAATATTCAATTCGAGACATACCGGGATCGGAATGTCCGCGCGCGCGGCTGGTTAAAGTCTTATAACGGACCCATGATCGAGGTAACCCATCCCGAACAGCTAGAGGCGATCGGCCCATGATAGGGAGATTAAAGCACGCGGCATCGGTTTTGGCTTTAGTGGCGTTCGGCGCCGTCTTGGCCGGGTGCGAGACCGCGCCGGGAACCGGGCGCGCCTTTTTCACCGGCGGTATGTCGGCCCAGGACGAGGCCGCCCTCGGCGCCAGGGAGCACGAAAAAATCGTCCCCCAATTCGGCGGCGCTTACGATAATCCCGCGCTCAATGCCTATGCCCGCAGCGTCGGCGGCTTGCTGGCGCGAACCTCTGAATCCCCCGACTTGAAATTTACCTTCACGATCCTGGATACGCCGGTGGTCAATGCTTTCGCCCTGCCGGGCGGCTACGTTTATGTCACCCGGGGCCTCTTGGCCCTGGCCGACGACGAAGCGGAATTGGCCGGGGTTCTGGCCCACGAAATAGGCCACGTCACCGCCCGTCACAGCGCTGAACGCTACGGTCAGGCGACGGCCGCCCGTATCGCGCAAGTGGGTCTTGGCATCGTTTTCGGCAACGCGGCCGCGAACGCCGCCGGGACGATCGGCGGGATCGCCTTGAAAAGCTTTTCACGCGAGCAGGAGCACGAGGCCGACCTGCTGGGCATCCGCTACCTGGCGCGGGCCGGATACGATCCCACGGCCATGGCGACCTTCTTGGAGAACCTCTTGGCCGATAGCCGCTTGGCGGCTGTCATGGCGGGCCGGGAGGGTAAGGCCGACGACTTCAATATCATGCAGACCCATCCGCGCACCGCCGACCGGGTCAAGGCGGCCATGGGCGAGGCCGGCATTAAGACGGTGAAGAACCCCATGCGCGCGCGCGGCATCTATCTGAGCAAGATCGACGCCATGTTGTATGGCGACAACCCGGACCAGGGCATCGTGCGCGGGCGTAAGTTCCTCCATGGCGAGCTCGGCTTCGCCTTCGAGGTGCCGCCCAAGTTTCAACTCGCCAACAGCCCCCGCGCCGTGGTCGCGCGCGGGCCGGAAGAGGCGGCGATTATCTTCGATCGCGCCAAGTCGGGCGGTAAGATGGCCATGACTGCCTATCTGACCCAGGTCTGGGCCAAGGGGGTGGTGCTACGCGATGTCGAGGCGATTGAGATTAACGGCATGGCGGCGGCGACCGGGCGGAAAAACGCGAAGACGAAACACGGGCCGCGCGACGTACGCCTGATCGCCATCCGCTACGATGCCAAGACCGTCTATCGCATGTTGTTCGTCATCCGCCCGGAATCGAGCGCGGCCTTGGCCGAGGGTTTGCGCAAGACGACCTATAGCTTCCGCAAACTGACTAAGGACGAGGCGGCGGCGATCAAGCCCTTGCGCCTGCGCATTCATAAGGTGCGCGGCGGCGAGACCTGGCAATCCCTGGCCGCGCGCGCGCCCTTTGAAAATTATGCACGGCAACGTCTCCAGGTACTTAACGGCCTGGGGCCGGACGCCAAGCTGCGGCTAGGCCAGAAAGTCAAGATCGTCGCGGAGTAGGCGTCTTCGCTGGCGGCTACGGGCGCAGAATCAGCCTACCGTCGCGGACCTCGAAGGACTCCAGGCGCTCTAGAAAACTCATGCCCAGCAGCGAGCCGCGCATCGCCGCCCGATTGACCGAGGCCGTCAGGCCGGTCAAGCGAATCGGGCCGATCTCGAGGCTGCCCAGGCGCACCGGCGCCGTGCGCACGGTTCCATTCGCGGTTTCCGCGAAGCCCGTGAAGCTGAGACTTTCAGGGTTGAAGCCAATTCGGCTGGCGTCCGCGGGGCTCAGAACGATACCGCTGGCCCCGGTATCGACAAGGAAACGCACCGGCGTGCCGTTGACCAAGGCCTCGATCCGGAAGTGACCGTCGCGGCCGGCGGGGAAGCGGATTTCGCCGCTGGCCAAGGTGCCGCGGTGGGGCAGGAATTCGCCTAGAACTCGGCCGCCGATGGCGCCAAGCTCCTGGCGGTAGCTATAGCCGAGCGTCAGGACCGCAAGGATGGCCAGCCACAGAGCCGCCGCATTGGCGGCGCCCTTGAGCCTTAACTTGCCGCGCGCCAGGAGCGCACTCGACACCAGGACGAGCAGCACCACCAAGTAAACCAGCCGCGCCCACTCGTAGTCCGAGTAGAGGGCGCCGGGAAACCGCCAGACCAGAAATGCGGCCAGCGCCGTGACGCCGAGAACCAGCGCCAGCCATGCAATCCAACGGCGCCCGGACGCCGGGCGCCTTGGCTCCTTATTCCATGGACCGCCCATGCGGCGCCCCTTCCTTCAGATGGCGGGAAAGTATACTAGGCTTCGACGACGTCGAGAACTTCGCCTTCCTGGCTTAGGCAGGCGGCCATGAGCTGGCCGTCGAAGCCGCAGCCGCCGTCGACGGTCAGGGTGTGTTCGGTTTCCTGGTAGCCGCCGTGACTGGGGTCGGTGCCGCGCACCACGCGCTTGAACCCGCCGTAGGCTTCCGAAATCGCCGCGAAGTCCGCGCTGCACCACCAAAAGCTGTCGCTTTGGGTCTCGAGCGGGCGCCTGGGATCGAGGCCGGCATTGACGAACAGCAGGGTGCCTTCCTCGGTATAGGCCGCGCGGCGCAGGGCGGCCATGATCTGGTGGTGGCCGGATTGCGCATAGATCGCTTGGCGCAGCCTGCCGGTCCAGCGGGTCAAGGATACCGTGCCCGAGGCCGCTTCGCGCAGGGCGTCCGCCACCGGGACGCCATAGGATTCCAGCGTTGCGCCGACGCCTTGGTCCAGCATCCATTCCAGAACCCCGCGCGGGTCGGTGGCGAATTGAAGCTGCAACAGCTTTTGCCACATCTCTTCCTGGCTGCCGCGCAAATAGATTACGTCGTCGGCCTCGCTGTGCGGCCGCGCCAGGGTGTGCAGGCGGAAATTAAGAATCGCGTCGAGGGTTTCGCGGGCCTGGGGCGCGCGCCCGATCATGTTGCCCGTATAGACGATGCGGTCGCACAACTCGAGCTTGGGCCACAAGCGCGCGTGCAGCCGCTTAAGCCGCTCGACATCGGCATGAATGGCGCCAATCGCCCAAACCCGGCGGGCGGCGCGCAGAACCGCGAATTTTTGCCGATCCGTCATGGCGGCGGTGAGTTTAGGCTGCCGTGAGAATTTCTTCTAGCTTAACGGCGGCTTTTTCCTCGTCAATTTTCTCGACCGCCGCCAACTCACGCGACAGGCGTTCGAGCGCCGCCTGATACATCTGCCGTTCGCTATAGGATTGATCGGGCTGATCGGCGCCGCGAAACAGATCCCGCACCACTTCGGCGATGAGAACTGGATCCCCGGAATTGATCTTGGCGTCGTATTCCTGCGCCCGGCGGCTCCACATGGTCCGCTTCACGCGGACGCGCCCTTTCAGGGTCGCCAGGGCGGAATCCATCAGTTTGCGGCTGGAAAGCTTACGCAGGCCCGATTCCTCCGCCTTATCGATGGGGACGCGCAAGGTCATGCGGTCCTTTTCAAAATTAATTATAATCAGGCTTAGGGTTTGGCTGGATATTTCCATACTTTCCACGCCCTCGACCCGGCCGACGCCATGGGTGGGGTAGACAACGAAGTCGCCGACTTCGAAGCCCGCTTCCTTGGCCGCTTTTTGTTCCTTAGTCGCTTTTTTCTTGGTCATAGGCTATCAACCGGTTCCTTCTTGGCCAGTGCGCGCCAGCGGTTTCTACAGCTTCGCATCTTGGCATGGCGCCAGGGATCGTCAAAAAAATCGAGGCGCCGCAAATTCTTACGGCACCTAAATCGCTCCCGGCGATGTTGCTGGCTAACTGGTTACATATACCCCGATTTCCACGAATTTTCAAGGGCGGCGGCGGCGGAGCCAGGGGGTATTTACCGTTACGGCCTGGATTTATTCGCCTTTACCGGGACCGGGATCGAAGAATTTTTCGTATTTCCCGGCCATGTCCTTATAGGTCTCGGAATCTTCGGGCGGGGTTCCCTTGCGGGTAATGTTGGGCCATTTCTCGCTGTACTCGCGGTTCGGTTCCAGCCAGGATTCGGCCACCGGGTCGGTGTCGGGGATGATCGCCTCGGGTGGGCACTCCGGCTCGCAGACCCCGCAATCGATGCACTCGTCCGGGTGGATCACCAGCATGTTGGCGCCCTCATAGAAGCAATCCACCGGGCACACCTCAATGCAGTCCATGTACTTGCAACGGATACAGGCCTCGGTAACGACGTAGGTCATGGCTTCGTTTCTCCTGCTGCCGCCCTGGTGGGGGCGGTCAAAAACACCTGTATCGGATTATGTCTTAAGACCCAGTTTTTCCAAGGCCCGCTTACGCGCCGCGCCGCTATCGCGGTCGCTGACGTGCAGCAGACCGGTCACGCGGCGGATCAGGCTGGCTTCATAATCGTGCAACTCGCCGTCGCTATAGGCCACTTCCCAGAGCATCTCCAGGAGTTCGATGCGCTGCGCGCCGGTGAAAGCGTCCTTGATAGCCTTGGTGAAACCGAAGAGCTGACTGGATTGGGCGACTTTTTCTTCGGCGGCGCCAAGCAGATCCTGGCCCTCTTGGGCCGTGAGGGCGAAGCGGCCGGTTAGGAGGTTTAGAATCGTGGCGCGTTCGTTATCGTCGAAGGTCTCATCCATCTGGGCCGCTTCAACCAGCAGAGCCGCGGCCGCGATCCGATACTCCTCGTGCGCGCGCGCGCCGGCGTCGGCCCCGCCCGCGGCGCCGGATTCCCATGAATTGACAAAGGCCTTGATGCGATCAAGCACGGCCTTGCCTATCACGGCCCTTCGCCGGGGCGCAACCCTGGGCGGAATGTGCCTATTTAAGCCGCGCGCCGGGTGTTTGTCAGGCTATCGGGCGGGCTGGCTTGGCGCCGCGTGCCCGGTTCCGTATCGAGGCTTTTGGGCGGTGTTTCCACCGCCGCTTGGTTCATGGTCTCGCACCGGGCCGCCAAGACTTGATCGAGGGGGCGGAGCGGCCGTTTGAGGTAAGGGCTGACCATCGGGCTATTCACTTCCCTCCGTTTGGCATCCGCGGACGCGCGATTAGGGTGTTTCGATCACGGGCGGATCGTGGCACCGGCTTGGTTAACGCCACGTTAATTTCGCGGACCCAGCGGGCATAAATTGTCCCCACCGCCGAAAATACCCCTAGATATGGTGTGAGCCGGGGGCGATCCGTAGAATCAGGCGCCGCCGCGAATCTTTTCCAGGGCCCGGCGGTCGCGCTTGGTGGGCCGGCCGGTTCCCGGCTCCCGGACGGCATCGCGGACGGCCTCGGGCGGCAAGCGGCTTTCCTTGCTGGGCGGGCTGAGATCCTCGTAGAGGGCTTGGGCTTCGGGCGCCGGGCCGCGGCGGCTCGCCAAGGCAAGTATCTTCACGACCCGAATCTGGCGCCCCTGGGGGAAGGTCAGGACGTCGCCGGGGTGGACCGTGCGGTGGGCCTTGGAAACGATCTCGCCGCCGAGGCGCAGGCGTCCGGCGTTGCAAAGCCCGGTCGCCAGGGAGCGGGTCTTGAAAAAACGCGCGTACCAAAGCCATTTGTCGAGGCGGAGGGAGGTTTCTGTCATTCGCCGGGCATGAGGCTGCGCAGGATGTCGAAGGGGGAAGAAGCGGCGTCGCGCAGCGGCCTTGTCCGGGCCTTTCTGGCGCTTCTCCGGCGCCGCGAGACTTGAAACCCTTCGGCGTCGCGTTGCAGGCTGTGGCCCAGGGCGTCCAGGGCGGTTTTCAGGCGCGCCGCGTCGCCGTCGACGTGGCCCAGGAGCCGGGCCGAGGCTTTGAAGGGGCCACCCTTGCCTAAGCGGAAAACATCCTGGGCCAGGCGTTCCAGCGCTTCGGCGCGGATCGCCAGTCCGGGTAAGCTGCAACACCCGATCGCCAGGTAGAAACTCCGGTCCACCCCCGGCGGCGCTAGGCAGGTGTTCGAGTCGTGAGCCGGGGCCTCCGGCGCGGCGCTTTGGCGATGAAGCGACCATAAGAGGCCGCGCAGGGCCGGACGCTCGCCACGGCGCAAGGCGGGCATGTAAACGCAGGTCCGGCCCAGGCGCACACCCAGCGCCGCCAGGTGCTTGCGTTCCGTCTTGCCCAGGGCCTCGATCTGCGCCTCGGCCCGGCCGCGTGGCACCAGGCCGAGGTTTTCGCTGAGTTGATACAGCAGGCCCCGCGCGGGGCCCGAGAAACCGTCCTGGTCCGCCGCCTCGCCAATCCGGTACAGGGGGGTGAGGCGGGCCCGCAGGTGGCGCCGGCACCAAGCGGTCAGGCACAGGCGGAGGCGTTCGCGGGCGCGGCTGTCCAAGAACTCGCTGCTCAGGGGCTCGGCTGCCGGTGTCAGGGCGGTATCGCCGGCGGCCAGAGCGCCCACGGCTTCGCCGCGCCAGGTCAGGCGGCCGTCAGGCAGCAGCGCGAAGTCGCCCGCCGGCGCTTGCTCCAGGGCGCTCAGACGCCGTGGAATTTCTCCGAGAAGCGCGTGGCGCGCCGCCGTCAGCAGGGCGCGCGCGTCCCGGCCCGAGCCCGCTTCGTCGGCTTGGAAGCGAAACCCGTGCAGCCGGCCGACGAATTCGCCCTCGACCGTGACCGCGCCGTCGGCATCGATTCCTGTCAGCATGCGATCGCCGGCGCGCAGGGAGCGCACCAGCACCGCCGCGCGCCGGTCAACGAAGCGCGCGGTCAAACCCCTATGCAGGGCATCCGATAGATTATCTTCGATGTCGCGGGTACGCTCCTGCCAATGGCGCGGATCGTTCAGCCAGCCAGGCCGGTGCGAAATGTAGGTCCAGGTGCGGACCTGCGCGATGCGGGCGACCAGAGCGTCGATATCGCCATCGCAGCGCGCGATGCGGCCGATTTGCCGCGCCACCCAATCGCTGGGCAGACGGCCCTCGCCGGCCATGAGGTGGCGATAGATCAGGCCCAGCAAGCGGCTGTGCCGGTCGGAGAGAATTTTCTGAAAGTCGGGTATCTGACACACGTCCCACAGCAGGGCGACCGCGCCACGATGGCGCGCCAGGGCGCGTATCTCTTCGTCGCCGGCCAGGGCGTTCAAGGCGCGCAGGTCGTCGCCCTGAACCGCGCGCCTGAGTATGGGCGAGGGCGGCGGGCGTTCCAGGCTTTTCAGAAGCGCAGCCGGCGAAGCCAGGTCCAGATCGCGGGCGCGCCAGTAAATATTATCGTGGGCGGCGAATCGATGCGCCTCTACCGCCGCGACCGTGTCCGGATCGAGCGGCCCGGCGCCGTTGGTGGTGCCGAAGCTGCCGTCGGTCATGTGGCGCCCGGCGCGGCCCGCGATCTGGGCGATCTCGGGGGCGGTGAGGGCGCGTGGGTTCCGGCCGTCGAATTTCGAGAGCTTGGCGAAGGCCACATGCTCCAGGTTCAAGTTCAGGCCCATGCCGATGGCGTCGGTGGCGACCAGGTAATCGACCTCGCCGGCCTCGAACATGCCGACCTGGGCCCGGCGCGTGCGCGGGCTCAGCGCCCCCATCACGATCGCCGCGCCGCCGCGCTGGCGGCGCATGGTTTCCGCGGTTTCGTAAACCTCGGCGGCGGAAAAGGCGACCACGGCGGATCGCGGCGGCAGGCGCGACAGCTTGCGCTCGCCGCTGTGGGCGAGGGTTGAGAAGCGGGGCCGCGCGATGGTTTCCGCTTCGGGCACCAGCCGGCGCAGGACCCCGCGCAGGGTGTCGGCGCCCATGAACATGGTCTCCTGGGTGCCGCGGGCATGGAGCAGGCGGTCGGTGAAGACGTGACCGCGTTCCGGGTCCGCGCACAGCTGGATTTCGTCGATGGCCAGGAACTCGACCGCTCGGCCGACCGGCATGGATTCGACCGTGCATAGGAAATAACGCGCGCCGGGCGGCGCGATTTTCTCTTCGCCCGTGACCAGCGCGACCTGGCCCTTGCCCTTGATCTTGACCACCCGGTCATAGTTCTCGCGCGCTAAAAGCCGCAAGGGAAACCCGATCATGCCGCTGGCATGACCCAGCATACGCTCGATCGCCAGGTAGGTTTTTCCGGTGTTCGTGGGGCCCAGGACGGCGGTGATACGGCTGCGCGCGAATGTAGTCATGGCCTTACAGACTTAGCGATCCGGGATCGTAGCGCAAGTCCTAGGCAGCTGGGTCGGCGCTTCTCTCGACCAGCGGGACAAAAGCAACCGGCAGTACGTTACGTTCGGCAAGACGGCCCTCCTTGTCTTTAGTGACCAGCATCAATTCCTGGTTCTGATCGAGATAGGGAAAGCGCGCGGCCGAGACGCTGCGATCGACCGGAATTACCAGGCGCCCGCCTGGGGCTAGCTGCGCGGTCAGGGCCGGCGGAATGCGCTGCCAGGCGGCGGCGGTCACAATGATGGCGTCGAAGGGCGCATGCTCGGCCCAGCCGAGGGCGCCGTCGCCGCACCTGACTTCGACGTTGGCATAGCCCAGGTCGCGCAGGCGCGCGGCCGCCGGATTGGCCAGTTCGGGCACGATCTCGATCGAATAGACCCGATCCGCGAGTTCGGCCAGGATGGCGGTCTGGTAACCGCAGCCGGTCCCGATCTCCAGCACCCGGCTAGCGGGCTCGATTTTGGCCAGGTCGGTCATGATCGCGACCATGTAGGGCTGCGAGATGGTTTGTCCGTGGCCGATGGGTTGTGGCCGGTTTTCGTAGGCATGGCGCTGGTTGACGGCGGGGACGAAACGGTGCCGGCGCACCTTGGCCATGGCCTCGGCGACCTTGGAATCGAGGCGGCGCTTGCCCAGGTAATCGCAGGTCGCGGCCACCTCCGCCTCGACTTCGGCGACCATGGCCTTTCGTTCCGCCTGTTTTTGCTTGCCCTCAATCATATCCTTACCGGGCCTTGCAGTTTCGCCGGTATTACCACATATCAGACCCGGTTTACGAATTCCTAAGCAGCGGGTCGATTTATGTCCGGAAAAGAGACCATGGAGACCAAGACCGAAGAGAAGTTAAGCTTTCAGGCTGAAGTCAGCCGGCTTCTCGATATCGTCGCCAATTCGCTTTATTCGAACAAGGAAATCTTTCTTCGCGAGCTGATATCCAATGCCTCCGACGCCTGTGACCGGCTGCGTTACGCCGCCCTGACCGAACCGGAGCTCCTGGCCGGCGATCCCGACTTCAAGATCCGTCTGGCGAGCGATAGCAAGGCCAAGACTCTCACCATCGCCGATAACGGCATCGGCATGAACCGGGACGAGATGATCGGGAACCTGGGCACCATCGCCCGTTCCGGCACCGCCGCCTTTGTGAGCGAACTGGAAAGCCAAAAAGAGGAAAAGGCTAAAGGCAAGAGCAAGAACGGCGGCGCCAACCTCATCGGCAAATTCGGGGTCGGATTCTATTCCGCCTTCATGGTCGCCGGCAAAGTCGAGGTGACCAGCCGCAAGGCCGGCGAGGACCATGCTTGGGTTTGGACTTCCGACGGCAAGGGCGATTTCACCATCTCGGCGGCCGACCCCGAGGCGCTGGATATGGCGCGCGGGACCCGGATCGTGCTGTCGATGAAGAAAGACGCCGCCGAGTTTCTGGACCCGGCGCGCCTGCGGGGCATCGTCAAGACCTACTCCGATCATGTGGCGATTCCCGTGGTCATGGTGGAGGGCGAAAAAGAGGACATGCTGAACAGCGCCTCCGCCATTTGGCGGCGGGCGAAGTCCGAGGTTACCGACGAGCAATACACGGAGTTTTACCATCACGTCGCCCACGCCATGGACGATCCCTGGCTGCGCCTTCATTTCAAGGTTGAGGGCACGATCGAATACAGCGGCCTGCTCTACGTGCCGGCTTCCCAGCCCTTTGACTTGTTCGCGCCGGAACGCCGTCACGGCGTGAAGCTGTACGTAAAGCGCATCTTCATCACCGACGATTGCGCGGACCTGGTGCCGCCTTATTTGCGGTTCCTGCGCGGCGTGATCGATACCGAGGATCTGGCCCTTAACATCAGCCGCGAGATGCTGCAAAGCCATCCGGTCCTGGCCAAGATACGCGGCGCCGTGACCAAGCGGGTGCTAAAGGAGCTAAAGAAACAAGCGGATAAACAGCCTGAGGATTACGCCAAATTCTGGGAAAACTTCGGTGCGGTTTTGAAGGAAGGGCTCTACGAGGACGCCGGCCAGCGCGAAATCTTGACCGAGCTTGCCCGCTTCGCCTCCACCAAGTCGGATGGGCTGACCAGCCTGAACGATTATGTGGAACGCATGGCGGAAGGGCAGGACGAAATCTACTATATTTCCGGCGAAGACGCGGACGCGGTGCGCCGCAGCCCGCACCTGGAAGGCTTCGAGGCCAAGGGTATCGAGGTTCTGTTACTCAGCGATCCGGTCGATGAGTTCTGGATCCCCTCGATCGCGTCCTTCAAGGACAAGGCCTTCAAGTCCGTAACCCGCGGCGGCGTCGATCTGAGCGGCTTTAACGTCAAGGAAAAAGACCAGGACGCGGAAGCCGACACCGAGACCGCCGCGCCGGGCATGGATACGCTGGTTGCCTTTCTCAAGCTGGCCCTGAAGGACGCGGTCAAGGACGTGCGCCGGAGCGAGCGCTTGACCGGCAGTCCGGTTTGTCTGATCGCCGACGAGGGCGATATGGACATGCACCTGGAACGCCTGCTCAAGCAGCACCGTCAGATCGACACGGCCTCGAAGCGGGTGCTGGAAATCAACCCCAAGCACAGCTTGATCCGCAGCCTGTCCCAACGCCTGGAGAACAAGGAGGCGACCGATGACGGCGCCGAGGCGGCCCTCGACGACGCGGCCTGGCTGCTGCTCGATCAGGCGCGTATTCTGGAGGGCGAGGCCGTGCCCGACCCCGCCGCCTTCGCCCGCCGCCTAACCGCCATCGTCGAACGCGGTTTCGGGGCCTGACGGCCCCGCCCACTAACGCTAACCGGCCTTCATGGTCGCCAGCAGGTCTTCGAGCTTACCGCGGTCCATGATGTAGAGGCTGCGTCCCTTGCGCCGGATGATGCCGCTTGGATAGAGCTGGCTCATGGCGCGGGCCACGGTTTCGCGGGTGGTGCTGACCCGGCTGGCGACCTCGCGCAGGGGCGGCAGGGGGTGAATGACATACAAGCCGGTGCCCGCCGCGTCGGGCTTGGCCATGCGCAAGAGTTCGGCAAAGACACGCTGGGTCGCGGCCAGGGTGCTCAGTTCCATGATCCGCACGTCGCCGCTGCGCACCATGCCGGTCAGGCGCGTTAACATGCGGAAGGTCACCGCCGCTTGGTGCTTGAGCAGGTCGAGAAAGCGCTCCGCCGGCAGGACCGCCACCAGGGTCGCCTCGGTCGCGACCACGCTGGCCGAACGCGGCTGGCCGTCGATGGCGGCTAGCTCGCCGAAGCTCTCCCCGGCGCTTAAATTGGCGTAGGCGATTTCACGCCCCGTCTGGGAGAAATTGACGATATTGACCGCGCCCTGGACGATGAACAGGACATCGCTGCTGTCGCCGCCCTGTTCCAGGATGGTTTGCCCGGCGGAGAAACGGCGCCATTGGCAGCGTTCCTCAAGATGTCTGCATTCCGCCTCGTCAAGGCCCTCGAACATTTCGATGCCGGACAGCGATCTGCCGTCGAAATCTTGCACAACCGAGCTCCCACACTCTCGCTATAGCGGCAGTTTACGCGCGAAACGCGGCCCACACTAGACTTAGATCCGGCTTGGCTAATAACCGGCCGCCGCCGCCGCCGGCGGCGCCGTTGCGCGATATTTTGCAGTAGCTGTCAGATCGAGTACCATTTTCAAAATTCCTCGCGGTCTGTCTGTTGCCTGGAGGTTATTCATGAGCCGCAGCGACAATCGTTCCGGAAAGTTTCGGAAGCTGTTCCGCCAATTCGCGCCGGGCCTTGAAGTCCTGTCGCGCTACGATCGCTCGTGGTTGCCGCACGATTTCGCAGCCGGGCTGTCCGTCGCCGCCATAGCGCTTCCCATCGGCATTGCCTACGCCGAGCTCGCGGGCGTTCCGATTGTCGTCGGTATGTATTCGTCGATTTTCCCGCTTCTCGCCTACGCCCTGTTCGGATCGTCCCGTCAACTGATGGTCGGCCCCGATGCCGCGACCTGCATCATGGTGGCGGCCAGCCTCGGGCACTTGTCGGGCGGCGATCCCGAGAGGTACCTGGCGCTCATGGTGGTTTTGACATTGATGACCGGCGTTCTCTTTGTCGTCGGCGGTATCGCACGGCTTGGCTTCATCGCGAATTTCCTGTCGCAGCCTATTCTCGTCGGTTTTCTCAACGGAATCGCTTTACTCATCATTGTCGGGCAATTTTCCAAGCTGTTCGGCTACACCAGCGAAACCGGTGAATTTTTTCCCAAGCTGTTGGAATTTTTCAATAAGCTCGATCGTTTCGACCAAGCTTACCTGCCGACACTGGTTCTCGGTCTCGCCCTGCTTACTTTATTGATCCTGCTGCGCCGCTTCGCGCCGCGGGTTCCCGCGGCCTTGATGGTTGTGATTACCGGCATCGCCGCAGTTGTTGTCTTCGGGCTCGAAGATCAAGGCGTCGCGGTTCTTGGCGAGGTGCCGGCGGGACTTCCGACCGTCCATTTCGCGACTTTTAGTTTACAAACCTATGGGGAGCTGTTCGGCGATGCGGCCGCCGTAATGCTGATCAGCTTCACCAGCGGGGTTCTGACCGCCAAGAGTTTCGCCCGCCGTAACCGTTACGAGATAGACGCCAACCAGGAAATGATCGCCTTCGGCGCGGCGAATATTCTCACCGGTCTCGCCCAGGGTTTCCCCGTCACCGGCGCCGACTCGCGCACCGCGGTCAACGACGCGACGGGAGGCAAGAGCCAGTTGGTGGGGATCGTCGCCGCCGGCGCCATGCTCGCGGTGCTGTTCTTTCTGACCGGCCCCCTGGGCCGGGTACCCATCGCGGGCCTGGCCGTGGTCATCATGGTCGCGGCCTTCGGTTTGTTCGATTTCGCCGCCCTGCGAAATCTCTTCGCCATAAGCCGCCGGGAGCTTGGGCTGTCGCTTGGCACCACCCTCGGCATACTTGTCCTGGGGGCGCTTCCGGGTGTCTTTTTGAGTGTCCTTTTGACCTTCGCCTGGCTGCTTTATGTCGGATCCCGGCCTCAGGTCGCGATCCTGGGCCGAACCAAGGGGAGCGGTTTAAGAGGTTTTCACAGCATCCAGGATTATCCCGACGCGAAGACCTATCCGGGGCTTATCATTTACCGCTTCGAATCCGACTTGTTATTCTACAATATCGACTATTTTAAGCAGCGCCTTCTCGAGGCCATAGCCGCGTCCGAGACCCCCATCGAATGGGTCGTTATCGATGCCAGCCCGATCAATATATTGGATTTGACTGCGGTTCAGAAGATCGACGAACTTCATGAGGAACTGGCGGCGAAAGGTATCGTGCTCGCGCGGGCGCGCGCTAAGCGAAGCCGGGCCAGATTCTTCTCCGGCGAGTGGGCGAAAAAGAGAGACGAAACGCAGAGCGCCTACGATTTTCCCACCATCAACTCGGCGCTGAAAGCCTTCCTGAAGCGCCACAAACAGGCATCGAGGCCGGAATCCGAAACCCAGTCTCCGGAAAGCTGAGCGGCTTCGTCCAGGGGTCATTTTCGCGGCGCCCCGGCCCGGCCATGAAACTTGGCGGGACAGGCGGATAATGCTACAGAAAACCCATGAAACAGTTCCGGCGAGGCCGGAAACGTGAGTTTTGACCTCCGGGCCGGTCACACACAGGCGTAAATGCCAGGGCCAGCACCGGACAACCAGGGAGGATATCCATGTCGGTCAAGTTACCCCTATGCCGTGAGGTGTTTTTGGGGCTGGCGCTCGCCAGCTTCGCTTTCGCGGCGGCGCCGGCCGCCTCCGCGGCGGAGTGCCCGCGCGGCACCCTCGACGAACGCTATTGCGACGCCAACGGCGATCTAGTCGCCGATGCGCCCACCGACCCCAGCAAATGGGCCGATCCCGCCACCCTGATATTTGCCTATACGCCGGTCGAAGACCCCGCCGTTTACAAGGAAGCCTGGGCCGATTTTCTGACCCATATGGAAAAGGTGACCGGCAAGAAAGTGCAGTTTTTCCCGGTTCAGTCCAATGCGGCGGAGATCGAGGCCATGCGTTCCGGCCGCCTCCACATCGCCGGCTTCAACACCGGATCGAATCCCCTGGCGGTCAACTGCGCCGGTTTCGTGCCCTTCACCATTATGGCCAGCCTGGACGGCAACTTTGGTTATGAAATGGAAATCCTGACCTATCCGGGCAGCGGTATCGAGAAGGTCGAGGATGTCAAGGGCCGGACCCTGGCCTTTACCTCGCCGACATCGAATTCCGGTTTTAAGGCGCCTTCGGCATTGCTCAAGGCCGAGTTCGACATGATCCCCGACCGCGATTTCCAGACCACCTTCTCGGGCAAGCACGACAACTCGATCCTGGGGGTGGCGAACAAGGATTACGACGCCGCCTCGATCGCCAACAGCGTCAAGTTGCGCATGATCAAGCGCAACGTGATCAAGGCCGATCAGGTCAAGGTCATCTACAAGTCGCAAACCTTCCCGACCACCGGTTTCGGTCATGCGCATAATCTTAAGCCGGAACTGGCCGCCAAGGTCGTGGAAGGCTTCAGCACCTTCCCTTGGGACAAGCCGGACGGGTCGCCGTCCAGCCTTAAGGTTGAGTTCTCGAAATCCAACGAGGGCAAGTTCATCCCGATCACCTACCAGGAGCACTGGGGCGTGATCCGCACGATCGATGCCGCCAACGGCGTCTCCTATTCGTGCAAGTAGGGGCGATTAGCTAAAGCGAGTCTTGGGTAACGAAATCGTGGCCGCCCGGTTCCTCCTCTTCGCGGGGGTGGGCCGGGCGGACCCGATGCCTAGAGACTTGCTTGCCGGGCTTTCGAGGCTGAAGTTATGCTGCGTCTTGAGAAACTAACCAAGAAATACAAGACCGGGGACATGGCCTTGAAGGGCGTCGATCTCGATGTGCCCCCCGGACAAGTCTTGGCCCTGATCGGGCCTTCGGGCGCCGGCAAGTCCACCCTGATCCGCTGCATCAACCGCCTGGTCGAGCCAAGCTCGGGGCGCATCGAGCTAAACGGCGAGGACGTGACCCGCTTGGGCGCCGGCGGCTTGCGCCGGGCCCGGCGGCGCATGGGCATGATCTTTCAGGAATACGCCCTGGTCGAGCGCCTGACCGTGATGGAGAACGTGCTTTCGGGCCAACTCGGCTACGTCGGTTTCTGGCGCAGCTATTTCCGGCGTTTTCCCCAGGAGATCGTGACCGAGGCGTTCCGCCTGTTGGAGCGGGTTGGCTTGGAACAATTCGCCGACAAGCGCGCCGATCAATTGTCCGGCGGCCAGCGTCAGCGGGTCGGCATCGCCCGGGCGCTGATTCAGGGGCCGGATCTGCTGCTGGTCGACGAACCGACCGCGAGCCTGGACCCCAAGACTTCGCGCCAGATCATGCGCCTCATTTGCGAACTCTGCGCCGAGCGCCAATTGGCCGCGATCATCAATATTCACGATGTCGTCCTGGCCCAGATGTTCGTGCAGCGCATCGTCGGTTTGCGCCTGGGCGAGGTCGTTTACGACGGCCCCCCCGACGGCCTGACGCCCGAGGTCCTGACCGAAATCTACGGCGAGGAAGACTGGGCCGCGACCCGCGACAAGGAGGCAGACGAGACTCCGGCCGGCCATGGCGTGACCGAGGGCGATCCCTTGGCGGCCATGTGATGAGCCGCACCGCGTGCCGGCCATGAGCGATACCGGCTTCGATGCCAGTGAAAGGGCCCGGCAATGGCGGCCGCCGCCGCTTATCGCCAGCCCCCGCCTGCGTTGGTTTCTGGGCCTGGGGGCGGCGTTATATTTCGCCCTTGCCATAGGTTCCCTAGAAGTTAATTGGCTGCGTATTTACGAAGGGCTCGACCGGGGCTGGGCCTTCGTCATCGCCTTCACCAATCCCGACTTCACCACCCGTTGGACCGATATTCGCGAAGGCTTGATCGAAAGCCTGGTCATGACCGTGACCTCCACCGCAATCGGCATCGCGATCTCCGTGCCCATCGCCTTCGGCGCCGCGCGTAATATCGCGCCCCTGCCGGTCTATCTTTTCTGCCGGGCGATCATCGCGGTTTCGCGCAGCTTGCAGGAAATCATTATCGCGATCTTTTTCGTCGCCATCTTCGGCTTCGGACCCTTGGCCGGGGTCATCACCCTGTCCTTCGCGACCATAGGTTTCCTGGCCAAACTTCTGGCCGAGGACATCGAGGATATCGACAAGGGCCAGGCCGAGGCGGTGCGCGCGAGCGGCGCGCGCTGGTTGCAGCTTATGAACTACGGGGTTCAGCCCCAGGTCATGCCGCGCCTGATCGGTTTGTCGCTGTATCGCCTGGACATTAATTTCCGCGAATCCGCGGTGGTCGGCCTGGTCGGCGCCGGCGGCATCGGCGCGACCTTGAACACCGCCTTCGACCGCTACGAGTTCGATACCGCGGCCGCGATTTTGATTTCCATCATCGTTATCGTCATGATCGCGGAGTATTCCTCCGGCCTGATCCGCGCACGGGTGCAGTAGTGCCGATCGGCGAGCAAGCGGGCGCCAAGGTCTGGCAAAGGCGCACGACCAAGCATCAGCTCGGCATCTGGTTCGGCTGGCTGCTCGGCGTCGCCTTGTTCCTCTTTTGCTGGAAGCAGATCTCCGACGTGACCACCTGGGCCTTCTTCTGGGACGTGCCCAGGATCGCCGGCGACATCGGCGGGCGTATGATCCCGCCGCGCTGGTCCTATATCGACAAGCTCTGGGTGCCGCTTTGGGATACCCTCAACATCGCCACCCTGGGCACCGCCATCGCGATTGTCATGGCGGTGCCGGTCGCCTTCCTGGCGGCGCGCAACACCACCCCAAGCGCCACGCTGATTCGCCCGATCGCGCTCCTCATCATCGTCTCCTCGCGCTCCATCAACTCGCTCATTTGGGCCTTGCTTCTGGTGTCCATCATCGGGCCCGGCATCCTGGCGGGGACCATCGCCATCGGCCTGCGTTCCATCGGGTTTGTCGCTAAACTGCTGTACGAGGCGATCGAGGAGATCGACAAGACCCAGGTCGAGGCCATTTCCGCCACCGGCGCCTCGCGCTGGCAGGTCATGGCCTACGGCATCATGCCCCAGATCGCCCCCGCCTTCGCCGGCATCGCGGTGTTCCGCTGGGACATCAACATCCGGGAATCCACGGTCCTGGGCCTGGTTGGGGCCGGGGGCATCGGCCTGCAGCTATCTTCCTCCCTCAACATCCTGGCCTGGCCCCAGGTCACTCTGATCCTTATCGCCATCCTGGTCGCCGTGGTGGTCAGCGAATGGGTCTCCGCCAAGGTCCGCCACGCGATTATTTGAATAGGCGTGCCGCAGTTATCCTAGAGGGTCGGCAACCATGGGTTCGAGATCGCCGAGAATACGGCCACGGACAATGGGCACGCAGCCGGGCGGGAAGTCTTGAACGATCTGAATTTCCTCTTGTTCCTGGCCCAGGAGTTCGAGGAAGCGAGGCAGCTGAGCCATGGCGCCGGTCGCGATGTCGTGGAGCACCATGAGCGTCCAATCGAGCCGCCGGATGTCGTCCAGCGCCCGTTCGGGCCAGCCGGCCGTGTCCTCCCAGTCGCGCGGCACGCTGTTCCACAGGACGCAGGTATAACCGCCCTGGCAAAGATAGTCGATGGCGCCGCGGCTGAACAAAGTCGGGCCGATGATGCCGCCGCCGCCATAGGGCCGGAACAAGCGGTCCGCTTCACCCAGGCCGCCGAGCACGTTTTGAGCTTCGCCGATTTCCTTCGCCGGGGCCTCGGGATCGCTGGTCTCGCCAAGGATCACGGCGTGGCTATAAGTGTGATTGCCAATCCGGTGGCCCTCGTTTTTCGTGCGGCGCACGAGGGCGCGCGAAGCCTCATCCAGGATATCCTTGGCGGAGACGAAAAACGACGCCTCGATGCCGCGGGCGCGCAAGCAATCGAGAACCCCAGGGGTTGCCTCGGGCGAGGGGCCGTTATCGAAACTTAGGGTAAGCTTTTTCATCCCAACCAATACCGTTCCGGCAGGGGCCCAAGCCTAGCGCCTCCCCAGGCCTTGGCAAGCCATAGCCTGGGAATACGGGGCGCCGTCATGAGCCGCCCGGCCGCCCGGCGCCCTCAAGCACTGGCCCTTTTCGTGACCCTCTTTCCTGGTCTATTGTCGGGGCAAATGCCGGTGCCAGCGCATAGCAATGTGCTGTCATCGTATAATCCGCGTATGACAATTCAAGGGGAACGCATGATGGGCGACGTCATTCACCACTACATCGGCGGCCAGGTGGCCGAGGGCCGGAGCGGGCGCTTCGGCGACATCTATAATCCGGCTATCGGCGAGGTCATTCGCCAGGTCTCCCTGGCCAGCGCGGCCGAGACCCGCGCCGCCGTCGAATCGGCTAAAGCGGCCTTTCCGGCCTGGGCCGCGACGCCGCCTCTGCGCCGGGCGCGGGTCATGTTCCGCCTGAAGCAACTGCTGGAGGAAAACCTCGACGAGTTGGGCGCCATGGTGACCGAGGAGCACGGCAAGACCGTCGACGACGCCAAGGGTTCGACCACCCGGGGTATCGAGGTGGTGGAATTCGCCTGCGGCATCCCGCACCTGCTGAAGGGCGAATTCACCGGCGATGTCGGCACCGGCATCGACAGCTATTCCATGCGCCAGCCCCTGGGCGTGGTCGCCGGCATCACGCCCTTCAACTTCCCGGCCATGATCCCCTTGTGGATGTCGCCGATCGCCATCGCCTGCGGCAACACCTTCATCCTGAAGCCCTCGGAGAAGGACCCTTCCTTCGCCATGCGCCTGGCCGAGTTGTACAAAGAGGCCGGCCTGCCCGACGGCGTCTTCAACGTGGTTCAGGGCGACAAGGACGCGGTCAACGCCCTGCTGACCGATCCCGACGTCATGGCCATCAGCTTCGTCGGCGCCACGGCGACGGCGGAATACATCTATCACACCGGCTGCGCCCACAATAAGCGGGTGCAAGCCTTGGGCGGGGCCAAGAACCACATGGTCATCATGCCCGACGCCGACATGGATCAGGTCACCGACGCCATCATGGGCGCGGCCTACGGTTCGGCGGGGGAGCGCTGCATGGCGATTTCGGTCGCGGTGGCGGTCGGCGACCAGGTCGCGGACAAATTGATCGATAACCTGACGCCCCGGGTTCAGGCGCTCAAGGTCGGCCCCGGCGCGGACCCGGAGACGGAGATGGGTCCCCTGGTGACGAAAGAGCACTACGACAAGGTCATGGGCTACATCGGCGCCGGCGTGAAGGAAGGTGCGTCCCTGGTTCTCGACGGCCGCGAGATCAACCTGCAAGGCTACGAAAAGGGTTACTTCATGGGCGGCTCGATCTTCGACAAGGTCACCACGGACATGTCGATCTACACCGACGAGATTTTCGGGCCGGTGCTCGCGGTGGTGCGCGCCAAGGATTACGGCGAGGCCGCCGCCATGGTCAACGACCACGAATACGGCAACGGCACCGCCATCTTCACCCGCGACGGCGACGCCGCGCGCAGCTTCGCCGAGAGCATCAAGGTCGGCATGGTCGGGATCAACGTGCCGATTCCCGTGCCGGTCGCCTATCACAGCTTCGGCGGCTGGAAGCGCTCCCTGTTCGGCGATCATCACATGCACGGCATGGAGGGCGTGCGCTTCTACACCAAGCTGAAGACCGTCACCGCGCGCTGGCCCACCGGCATCCGCGCCGGCGCCGATTTTTCGATTCCCGTGCTGGGATAAGGCGCTAGAGGGCGAGACCGCCGGTTCCCCCCACCCCGGCCCTCCCCCTCAAGGGGGGAGGGGGAAGTTGCAACGCTTCTCTCCCGCTCTTATTCCCTCCCCCCTTGAGGGGGAGGGTTAGGGTGGGGGGGTCGCCCCGCCGCGTAATGTCTAAGGAATCGTTCTTATGCGTCTGGTGACTTTTCTGCAAGACGGGCGGGCGGTTTGCGGCCTTAGGCGCGGCGAGTCCATCGTCGATCTATCCAAGGCCGCGCCCGGCCTGCCCGCTACCTGGCCGGAAATCTTCGCCGCCGGGCTCATGAGCGAGGCGGCGCGGGCGGCCGAGGTGGCGGGCGGGGAGGCGGTGCTTACCACCGGCGATATCAAGTTCCGCGCGCCGATTCCCAAGCCGCCGAAAATTCTGGCCATCGGCCTGAACTACCGTAGCCACGCCGCCGAATTGAACATGCCCATACCCGAATACCCGGTGGTGTTTCCGCGCTGGGCAACCTCCCTGGTGGGCCATGGCGAGGCCCTGGTTTGCCCCGCCGCCTCCAGCCAATTCGATTACGAGGCTGAATTGGCGATCGTCATCGGCGCTGGCGGGCGGCATATTCCCAAGGCCCGCGCTCTGGATCATGTCGCCGGTTATGCCTGTTTCAACGATGGCACGCTACGCGACTATCAGTTCAAATCCAGCCAGTGGGCCATGGGCAAGAACTTCGACGCCTCGGGCGCCTGGGGCCCGGAGATCGTCACCGCCGATGAGCTGCCGCCGGGGGCCAAGGGCCTGCGCATCATGGCCCGGCTCAACGGCGAAACCCTGCAAGACGGCACCACCGCCGACATGATCTTCGATGCGGCGGAGATCGTTTCCGCCCTGTCCCAGGTCATGACCCTGGAACCCGGCGACCTCATCCCCACGGGCACCCCGCCCGGCGTCGGCGTCGGCCGCGACCCGCAGGTCTGGCTCAAGCCCGGCGACACCCTGGAAATCGAAATCGAAAACATCGGCGTGTTGCGGAATCCCGTGGTGGCGGAAGGCGCGGGTTAGGGTCTTTCAAGCCCCTGGTTGTCCGGCCTGATTTCGCGCCACCCGCCCGAACGAGTTCTTCGCACCGCAGAATCCTCTAATTCGGAAGTGATTATGGAAAACCCGGAGCGATTCCCTGCGGCTAGGTAGCGTCTCCGTTTAACATCCTGCCGAACCAACGCCCTGAACGCCCGCCTTCTAGCGGACCACGTCGTCTTTACGCCCAACTTCAGACATCCTTTA
>JAJFGL010000043.1 GCA_021776135.1 Kiloniellaceae bacterium | reverse complement strand
GGACGGCGACCTCGTCAACGACAGTTGTGACAACTGCTCGCTCATATCGAACAACGACCAACAAAACGGAGACGGCGACGCGTCGGGTGATGCGTGCGATTCGTGTACGGACTCAGACAGCGACGGTTTCGGCGACCCGGGTTTCCTTTCCAACGTATGTCCCGATGACAACTGTCCTGTCGATTCCAATCCGGGCCAAAGCGACGGCGACGGCGACGGCGCGGGCGATGCCTGCGACGTTTGCACGAATCCCGCAGGCGCGCAGGATCTCGACGTCAAACCGAAGGTCACGATAAAAAAGATCAATACCGACGTCGCCCTCGGAAACGATCAGATCCAGATAAAGGGTTCGTTCATGCTCGCGGGCGCGACGAATTTTACCAATCTGGATCCTGCCGTAAATGGATTCCGCGTGGTCATGCGAACGGCGGTAGGAGCGTTGAGTTTCGATTCGACGTTGCCGGGCGGCGTTTTTAACGGCAAAGGGACTGTCGGCTGGAAACTTAACGGGTCGGGCAAGGCATGGAAATTCGTTGACAAGACCGGGTCGCCGGTGAACGGAATCAGTAAAGTATTGATCAAGAACGAGAGTTCCAAGTCGGCTAACCGAGTTAAGGTAGTGGTGAAAGGCAAGAACGGGAACTATCCGTTCTCTATCGGCAACGAGCCGCCGTTTGTTACGTTGGTACTCGGAGGCCAAGCCGCTGCGGATGCCGGCGAGTGCACCGAGACCGACTTCTCTGTTTCCGATTGCCGATACGCCGGAAATGGCGACCGGATTCAGTGCAAGCGTAAGTAGCCGAGTCAGATCAGGCGCGCCCTTCGGCTCAGCGAAAGTGCGTCGATCGCGTCGATTCGCACCAGTTCGGTGCGCAACTCTTCGGCGAATGCCCGGCGTTGTTCTTCGATGTCCGGATCTTCGCTTTCTATCAACTTTCGGTTGCGCGCCAGTGAGAGCGCTGTTTGGAACAGCGTCTTAGAAACCGACTCAGCACTGCGGATACTACGTTGCAGGTGATACTGTTTGCCGAGGGCGAGGCAGTAGGAGAGAAATTTGCCTTCGTCGAACTTCTCGCTCAGATCTTGGCGCTCTAGTGCGTCGCCGACCACGCGGTAGGCGGCGAGGAAAGGGCGTAGTACCCGGTGGGCGTTGAGTGGCCGGATGCCGCGCAGCAGGCTACGCACTTCTTCGCGGCCGCCCGTGAGTTTCGTTTCCCATGTGGGGTCGTGCACGGAGAGTTCGGCACGGATCTGCTCGATGAAAGCGTCTTTTTCTGCGAAGAAGAACTCGAACTTGAGCAAGTCCCGCAACCGCATGACTTCTTCCCAGAACGTGACCGTCGCGTTCTCGGCCTCGACGGCGCCGGCCAGCGCGAGTTCGGCGATCGAACCGTTGACGAAGAAATGGATAATCGTGTTGCGATAGTAGGCCGCGGTGAGGTGTTGATCAGGGACGATCGCCCACACCGGTTCCGGACCTTCCGAGAAACACGAGACGACACCGTTATCGACAAGGTGCTCCAGCGTCTTCTTTATGCCGTCGTGGGTCTCCAAGTCGACGAGGTTGGTAACCGGAAATGTGCGGGCGCGGGTGTAGGTGACCAAGTCTTGCAGCGACTCGTGGATCTCCTCCAAGGTAAGTGCGCGATCCCCCTTTCCGAGCAGGCTAAGAGTGAGCAACGACGTAGGCGTCATCGGGGTGACCATATTGATGCGGTTCATCACCTCGAAGCCGAGTTTCTGGATGTTGAGGTCCGACTCATCGGGGTTGGGTTCGGCATCCGGGTCTTGTTCGGAGAAGAACTGCCGCATCGAGACCGGCTCTCCGAAGCGGATGTGGATATCGCCATAGCGCGAACGGAAGCGGCCCAGCATACGTAGGAACCACGAGAAACTCTCGGTTTCTTTAGCCCCTCCTCGTTGCTCGGCGACGTAGTCGCCCACGTCCTGAATTTGATCGTAGTTAATAGATACCGGGATTAGGCACACGTCTTCGCTCTTGCCGCGGCGGTAGGCATCGACCACGTACGCGAGCAGCCCCATACGTGGGGGTAGGAGCTTACCAGACCTGGAACGCCCACCCTCCGGGTACCATTCGAGCGGGAAGCGTTTCTCGACGAGGTAGTCGAGGTACTGGTGCAAGACGTACTTGTAGACCGGATTCTCCTTGAAGGCGCGGCGTATGAAGAACACGCCGCTGCGGCGCACGAGCGGACCGACCGGGAAAAAATTCATATTGATCCCACCCGCAGCGTGATTGGGTGGATGTCCGTTCTCGTGAAGCGCGTACTGGAGTACGAGATGATCCAGGTTGGACTTGTGCGAGGGCAGGAATACGACCGGGTAGCGTTGCGCGAGCTGGTAGATGCGTTCCAGTTCGGCCCGGTCGTAGTGCATACGCTCGCCGTAACCGCGTGTATATAGAGCGTGGATGAGGCGCGCCGAGAGATCGATGAGGTGCGTACTGTGGGTCGCGGCAATCTCTGTCAGGTAGGCCTCGGCCTCGTGCGAGACTTCCGCTTCGCTGCCTCCCGTTTCCCACGCCAGCCGGGCAAGGCCGCCGCGGAACGCCGGTCGCCCGACTATTTCTTCGTTGAGAAAGCGTGGAACTTTGTAACGGGCTCCTCGCAGCCGCCGTTCGGCGCGCTCCAAGGCCAGACCGGCCTGACGGACAACGAATTCTGCCAGCCCGGTTGTAGCCGCGGCGTCGGTCCCGCCGATTTCACGCCAGCGGGCACGCAGTTCCGATGCGGGAGCGGGCTCACCAACAACGACCTGGCAGCGCTCGGGCGTACGCCGGAGGATCAGGCGTTGCCGTATCCGGCTCGGATCGTGAGGGTTGGACAATCGTAGAATCCGCGTGTCCGCTTCGAACTGCTGTTCTTGTGGCTCGCTCATCCATGCGATGCGTAGCGGTGCCATCAAGGGGTCTTCCCCGGTAGCTAGAGCCGCCTCCAGGTGCGGGTGGGTGTCGCGTGTG
>JAJFGL010000042.1 GCA_021776135.1 Kiloniellaceae bacterium | reverse complement strand
TGCCCCAGATCGTCGATTGGTACATGGACGGCAAGATCAATATCGACGATCTCATCACCCACACCCTGCCCCTGGAGAAAATCAACGACGCCTTCGACCTCATGCACGAGGGCAAATCAATCCGCAGCGTGGTCGTCTACTAGGGGGTAGGAGCGCTACAGCGCGGGCGGCACAGATTTTACGAAGGCAGGCGAACGCCGCCGTACTTGGTCTCCGCCCAGCGCGCTAAGCGTAAAACCGGATAGCAGTAAGCGAAGTACATCAGCGCTGTCATGCCGTAAATCAACATCAGTTCCCTGGGATGGCGCTGGGTGGCGTGCTCCCCGGCCCGGACCAATTCCGCGATGCCGATAACCGAGACGATGGACGTGCCCTTGATGATGATGACGTAAACACCGCCCATGGGCGGAATCATCAGCTTCAGGGCTTGGGGCAGCACCACATACCACATGCTTTGCAGCGCCGTCATTCCGGTCGAACGGGCCGCTTCGCCTTGGCCACGCGGAACGGCCTGTATGGCGCCACGCACGATTTCCGCGACATAAGTCGAGGTATAGAGACTGAGGGCGATGACGGCCGCCGGAAAGGCTTCCAACTGCAGCCACGAAATTCCCGTCGCCGGCAGCATGAAGTAGACGAAGTAGAGATGGATCAGGAACGGGGTCCCGCGCAAGGCATGGATATATGCCCCCAGAGGGACATTGATCACGGCATAATTAAGCGTCCGCAACATGCCAACCAGAACGCCGATCAGACTGCCGAAAAATATGGTAATCATGGAAATCTCGAAGGTTACCCACAAACCTTCAAGCAGGAACGGCATGGTCGATACGATGACTTCTAACATCGGTCCCTACTCAAGCCGTTGCCGTGCCGCCAAGGCGGCGTTGCGCGATTCCGGTGACCCACAGCATGAAGGCATAGATCGCCAGGTAGCAGGTGGCGACGGTCAGATAACCTTCGTTTGGCATCAATCGTTCGTTATAAACCAGCAGTCCGGCGCCGAAGAGTTCGAACACGCCGATAAAGCTGACCAGGGAACTATCTTTAATGAGAACCGCCGTCTGCCCGAGCAAGGTCGGCGCGACGCGGGCGATGGCTTGCGGCATGACCACATAGCGCATGCGTTGCAGATAGGTCATGCCGACTGATTGGGCGCCCTCGACCTGGCCGCGGGAAATCGATTCGATACCGGCGCGGATAATCTCGCTCATGTAAGCGCCGGCGTTGAGACCGAGCGCGATGATACCGCCCTCAAGCTCATCGAGACGGCGGCCAAGCAGGGGCAAGGCCGGAACGGTGAAATAGATCAAATATATCTGAATGAGTAGCGGTGTCGAACGGATCGCCTGAACGTAGGCGGCGGCGGGCCGCCACAAGAGCTGGCGGGTGGACATCCGCATGATGGCGACGAGCGTGCCGACACTGAGAGAAATCGCCAAAGCGACCAGGGAAATCCACGCTGTCGCGCCGAGGCCGCGGGCGAAGTCCGGCAGATACTGGGCGACGACCCGGTAATTGTAGAAATCGAGAATCCAATCCATTTTCTTCGCCCGCCGACGGTCATTTCGCGCCGCAAATACTCAGCGAAGAAAATTTGGGGATCCCGCGTCCTTGGCGGAACCCCCGAGGTTCCTCACTCATGACAACGCGGGTTTAGTGATCCTTCTTCCAAGTCGGACCGCGCATCCAATAGTCCGCCAGCTGCTCCAGGCGGCCGTCGTTGCGGATCAACATGAAATAATTATCCATCCAGCGCAGCAGGTGATTCTCATCCGGGCGGGTGGCGAAACTCAAGGGCCAGCGCTTCGGCGCCCCGTCGAGAATCTTGAATTCATTATATTCGACCATGTAACCGGCGGCCGAAGCGATATCGTTGATTCCCGCATCGGCACGATCGGCGGCGACGGCCTGGGCCACCGCGGCGCCACCGCCGGCGAACTCCTTGATGGTCGTATCCGGGCACTTCTTCTTCAATAAGCCGACGTTGCTGCTACCCTGAACAACACCGATGGACACGCCTTTCTTGCACGCATCCTGCCATTTCATGAACGGCTGGCTCTTCTTGGAATACAGAACCACATCGCTGTAGAGATAGGGCTCGGTGAAGCTCAAGACCAGGGTACGCTTGGCGTTGGGCGTCATGTCGGCGGCCAGGAAATCGGCCTTGCCCGAATTGACCGCCGGGATCAGTCCTTTCCAGTCGTAATCGAGCAGCTTGAGCTCAACCCCCATGTCCTCGGCCATCATCTTGACGACTTCGATGGCGAAACCGGTTCGGTCGCCGTTCTTATCGACAAAACTAACGGGCGGTCCCTGGGTTTGAACGGCGACACGCAGTTCACCGCGCTTGACGATGTCCTTCAATACGTCTGCCGAGGCCGATTGGGCATAGGCGCTCAAGCCTAGAACGCACAGACCCAATACAAACAATCTCGTGATTTTCCTCATCTCTTCGGTCTCCCTTCGGTTGCTTGTTTGATTATTCGCTCCCCCGGCCGATGGCACTTTGTCGGCCTTCGCCAGGCTATGCCCGATATCCAGCTTATATGGTATATACCAATAATCTATAGTGGTCTATACCAATAGCATCCACAGCGTTAGATGATCTGGCTAAGGAATAACTGGGTGCGCTCGTGCTGGGGGTTGTCGAAGATCGCCTCGGGCGTGCCTTCCTCGACGATGGCGCCGTCATCCATGAAGGTCACCCGGTCGCCGGCCTCGCGGGCGAAGCCCATCTCATGGGTCACGACGACCATGGTCGTGCCCTCGGCGGCCAGATCCTTCATCAGTTCGAGCACCCCGCCGACCGTTTCCGGGTCGAGCGCCGAGGTCGCCTCGTCGAACAGCATGACCTTGGGCGTCATGGCCAAGGAGCGGGCGATGGCGACGCGCTGCTGCTGACCGCCTGAGAGCTCGCTCGGATAGCTATCGCCCTTGTCGGCGATCCCCACCCGCGCGAGCAAGCGGTTGCCGATTTCCCCGGCTTCGGCCTTGGTTCGCTTGAGCACGACCATTTGCGGCATGGTGATGTTTTCCAACGCGGTTTTATGCTGGAACAGGTTGAAGTGCTGGAACACCATGCCGACGCCCTGACGCAGCTTGTTGTGATCGGTCTTGGCATCGGTCAGTTCAACGCCGTCGATAACGATGGAGCCGCTGTCGATCGGCTGCAATCCATTCAGCGCCCGCAGAAATGTAGATTTGCCTGAGCCGCTGGGCCCGATAACGACCAGAACCTCGCCCTTGTCGACATGGTTGGAGACGTGACGCAGCGCATGCACGGGCGGCCGCCCTGGTATTTCAAAAGTTTTGCAGATGTCCTTGACCGCGATGATCGGCGTTGGATCCGGCATGGTATTCCCTCTTGTTTGTCCTTAAGCCTGCGCCGCCTCCGTTTGGCTTCCGGTCGCCGAGACGCAAATATCGATGGCGTCGTGACGCCAGAATTCCTGATCGAATTCAACGACTTCGTTGAATTGATCGAGAATCGCCCGCGATAGGTAGAGGCTAGGCGTTCCAACCGCCACCCCCAGGGATTTGGCTGGAATCTCCGATAAGGCCGTTGGCCGCATATTGATCTGCGCCCGGTGTTCGACGATACCGAATTCCTCCGCCATCAGATCGGTCATCGAGCGGTCGAGCGGGAGATCCAGCAAGCCGGGACATCGTTCCGCCTTAACATGTATTTGCTCGACCAGAACCGCGCGGCCATCGACTGTCCGCAAGCGGCTGATGGCGAAAACGGGATCGCCGACGGCACACCCAAGGTTCGCACTCTCCCACGGGGACGCGGAAATTTGATGCTTGGACAGAACCGTCGTGCCGGCCACCCGGCCCTGCTCGGTGATGCTTTCGGTGAAACTGGTATTCGCGGTCGGATCGTAACGGACCCTGGGCGGGGAAACGAACCACCCGCGCCGTTCCTCGCGAAAGATCAGACCCTCGGCCTCCATCTGCGTCAGCGCTTGGCGTACCGTGACTCTGGTGATGGAAAATTCTTCAGCCAGCGCCCGTTCCGGCGCGAGCTTGGCCCCGGGAGCCAGCGTCCCCGCCTCGATCATGGCCGTGAAATGGTCTCTAAAACGCATGTAGTAAGGAATCCTGCGGTCCCAGGATTTTCGTGTTTCATTTGGTATCGACCAATGAATTGTTTGTGGTATAGTCCAAATATTATTCATGCTCGAACACTAGGTTCCACGGCCGCGCATGTCAATAATTTGGGCGGGCAGCACAGCCAAACACATGGCGGCGATCTGAATGACCTCCTATGCGCTCACCCTGATCGGCAACGCCAAGTCGGCGCCCCTTGAACCCGCTCACCTTGAAAGGGTTTGCCGGCGGCTGACGGCGGCCGGCAATTCCGACTGGCTAGCGCAAGGAGAGGCTTGCGATCTTTTCATCGACTCCCCCCTTTCCACCCGCGATATAGCCCGGCAGGCCCGCGACGCTTTAAGCGGCACAGCCATTGACGCGGTATGCACCCCCGCCTTGGGGCGGCGGAAGAAACTACTTATTTCCGACATGGACTCCACGGTCATCGATCAAGAATGCATCGACGAACTAGGCGACGCATTGGGCCTCGGAACGCAAATCAGGGCGATAACGGCCGCCGTCATAGATGGCGAAATAAGTTTCTCCGATGCGCTACGCACCCGCCTGGGTTTGATGAAGGGAATGGAACACGGCCTGCTTGAAAGCGTCTATGAAGAAAGGATTTCTCTTAAATCGGGCGCCCGGACACTGGTTCAAACCATGCGCCGTCACGGGGCGTTTTGCATCCTCGTTTCCGGCGGTTTCAGCTTCTTCACCCAGCGCATCGCCGAACGTATCGGATTTCATGACCATCAAGGAAACAACTTAGCTTTCAAGGATGGAAAGCTGACGGGAGAGGTGACGGAACCGATACTCGGGCGATCCGCGAAGTTGAACACCTTGACCCGGCTGTGCGGCGAACAAGGCTTGACGCCCCGCGACGCGATCGCGGTCGGCGACGGGGCCAACGATATCAAAATGATAGAAGCGGCCGGGCTTGGCGTCGCCTTCCACGGCTCCGAAAGCCTCAGAAGTCGCGCCAACGCCTGTATCGATCACGGCGACTTAACGGCCCTTTTGTACATCCAGGGCTTCCGCAAATCGGAATTCGTGCGGACCTGAAACCGGTCCCGGTATTTATTTCCACATGCCGATAAGCTTACTTAGCGCTGGCGCGCGGCGGCATCGCGCCGCAGATGTCCTTGACGGACTGCTTAATGGCGTCCTTGTTGAATATGCGTTCCAGCCATCCCTCCCTGAAAATCAAAGGGCGGGCCTATTCGATCGCGTGCAGGGCGCCATCGGAAAAATTACCCTCTGGAAACGCCTGAAAAGCGATTCCAAGCTCAATTTTCAGGTGGCCGAGATAAAGTCCATGACGCCGCCGCGCGGCACGCCCATGCTGACGGCCCTATCGGTTGCTTCGCGTAGCGCCAGCGCCAGTGTCGCGCCCACGGTTTCGGAAAGGGCCGGCTCAAGGATTGCAAGATGCTCAAGGGTGCAGCGGTTCGAGTGGGCCACCGGCCCATAGATAATCTTCGCCACTTCTTGGCACAGCGCATAGTGCGCGTCCGGGCCCTGGATTAGGGCGCATACAATACCCTGCGGCCCCGAGACGCCCCCGAAAAAATCCTTCTGTGCTTCCACATCGGGGGTAAAATCGAAGAGTGGCGGATGGCAAGGATGGGTGCAAAAATAGGTGACATCGGCGCGCTCGGGCATTTCGCCGGCGAAGGGAGCCGCGGCATCCAACACAATCAGAGCGGCGCCCGGTTTCACCTTGTCAATTATGGAATGGGCGATTTGCCCGATCAGGCGGTCGGGAACAGCCATGAGAACGATATCGGCATCCGGCAATACTCTGTCCCGGCCGACGGCTTCGACGCCTACGTTTTTTCAAGCCTTGCGCGGCCCGCTTCGGATATCTCCACATGATCGACGTGAAATCGCGAGGCCTTAAGATTCGCGGCCAGGCGAACGCCCATCTTGCCCCCGGCGCCTAGCAGTACGATATTCGTCATGCCTGCATTCCTTGCGTTTTGGAATTACGGTGACGAATTACGGTTGCAGTGATCTAATTTTACGCGGCGCACGGCTGCTTGGCTGGTCAGCCGTTGTTTGAGGATATGCGCTTTGGCCAGCCCCTCGACCTTGTTCGTCAAGTCTACCGCGCGGAGCCCGGCACAATTGACAACGCAAAGCGCGACGATCTCAATTTCTTCGGTACCGCCAATCTGTTGGGCTAGCCCCCGGGGGATACTTGCCGCGGGAAGGACTTGGCTGGAGAACGCGATCATCGCGCCATGAGTTTCCGCATCGTCCTGCAGGGCGGCCATAAAGCCATGGCTATCGATGATTCCGGTGGAGGGTGAGTGGAGCGCGGCCAAGCACTTAATTTCCGGTTCCAATGCCTCGGCGTCTTCGCGCGGGATGTATGCAAGGCCCTCGACCCCATTTGGCTGCACCGCGCGCCATGAGATCCTTCAAAGTGCCGGCCTGCTCCGGCGCCGTGATGACAATCAGCTTTTCGCAGCAGCGATATCCGACATGATAATCATCGCAGAAGGCGTAAAGCAGATCCCGGCCACGCCGGCAAAGCCGCGCTTTTAGCGAGCCCGGCTGATAGTAAATCCCAGTGTGAATGACCTCGGAATTGCGCGATCTGATCTGCGTGCCGATGCTGCTCACGGCCTCGACAACCAGGACATCGCGGCCATCGCACGCCAGCTGGCGGGCAACCGCCAAGCCCACGACGCCAGCCCCCACAACAACCCAATCAACCGCCTCTGCCATTCAAGGAACACCTAAATACAAAGAAGAATTAGGCTATGGAGGCAAAAGCACCAAGGTCGACCCCTGCTACTATGGATTGGGCCACTCCCGGCCCCCTCCACCAGCTTGACCGTGAAGGCAGAAGATGTGCCAGAAGCCACAAATGATGCAAGCCTTCTAATCAAATACCACGCGGGCCGGAAAACAGTGGGCACCTGGGGGCGGGGGTGGGCAAAGGTGGGCAAGATGCCGCGAGGGCTAGGCACAGATTGCGTGCTAGTTGCGTGCTAGATGTGAGGTTTTAAAGATTTCTGTCGGCAATTGACCGGGTTGTATCCCTCAACACGGCGTAGGCGCCGTGGGCAACCAGCTTGGCGTGGCGACCGCCGAGGGTCAGGGCTAGGCAAGCCGGTTACCCACAGCGGGCGGTCATCGCGGTTTCCGGAATAAGGCTTGCTCATCACGACGCAACTTGGAGCCAGGGAATGCCTCGATTGTCGATGACATGATGACGCTTCGTACTTTGCTGGAAAAGCGATCTGACGCCGATCTGTTGCGCGAGATGATCGGCTTCACCGCCCAGCGTTTGATGGAACTGCAGGTGCAAGGCCTGACTGGCACGGGCTGCGGCGAGCGCTCGCCTGATCGGATCAACCAGTGCAACGGCGACCGGGTCTGGGAGACCCGCGCCGGCACCGTCGAGCTGAAGATCCCCAAGTAGAAGAAGGGATCCTACTTCCCCGGCTTCCTCGACCACTTCCCTGTCGCAATAAAACGTATCGCGCGACAGGCCCATCATCTGACACGCCTTCGACACCTTGCCGAGTTCTTCTACCAGATTGAGAAGTCCGATTTTATGCCGGATGACTTTTGGGGTACTCTGTGGCATGAGGGTTGCCCCAATAGTGTTTTGATGTTGTGGTTTGCACCTTCATCAAAATTGGCAATCCTTAACCTATTCAAAGGCTCGGTGTCAGATCAGATCGGAACGAATACACCTAATTTCTAGTCCGACGCCACCTATTCTGAAGGTACGCCAAGCCGAGCGCATCTGTGGGTCAAGCCCAAGGACCTCGGTCGCAGTGATCGCCGCCGTCGGCCTGATAGACAAACACGAATCTGCGCTCACATCACCCGATCAAAGTTCCTGGGATTGGACAGAGTTTATACATACCAATGACCTTTCGGTATCCATTTTTCCACGCATGGCTAGCCGTTTTTCCACACGGAGAACCAAAGATCTCGATAGATCCTTGCCACTCTTTCGATGCCATATTGGTGTTTAATTTTTTCCCTACCCCGTTGACCTCTAAGGGCCCTGTTTTCTCTACTTTCCGAGATAACGACATCGATCGCATTTGCAAGTGCCATTGGATTTCTGGGCGCAACAACCAACTCTGCATCGCCTATCAGATCCGCGACATCACCGACATCGGTTGCCACGCATGGCAATTCGGTCGCCATGGCTTCACCAAGTGTGTTTGGAAATCCCTCGCCGTAAGCTGAGCTGAGAACGGCTATGTCGAGGCCGCGCAAGAGACGTGCCACATCACGCCGCTCTCCAAGAGCCGTCAGTCGGCCCAGCAAAATAGGTGGGATTCTCAGTTGGCCGGTGTTACGGCCGATCAGCACGAAGCATGCTTGGGGATGCTGCGCCGCTACAAGCTCGGCGGCGGCAAGAAAGGTAGCATAGTCCTTTTGTGGATCTGCGCGAGCTACCATGCCAACCACCAGCGCAGAATCTGCGAGATCTAAATCATTCCTCACCATGGCGCGGTCTGTTGCATCGGGACGCCATTCTTCGGTATCGAAGCCGTTGGGGAGGTAAATCCAACGACGAGGGCGATAGCCCAACGCTTCATGAGCTCGCCGGCCGGCTTGGGAATTCGTTGCTACCGCCCACGGCAAAGGCGATAGCCAAGCCAGCAGTGACACGGCCCACCGGGTAGATCGAGCATGGTGTGAGAAGTCAATATCCGAACATCTCAAGTTCCAAACCACACGCCGCACGCCTAAGCCAGCCAAAGAGGCGCCCAATATGCCGACAAGGTCGGCATGATAGAGCCACGTCATTATCACATCAGGTTGAACTTTGCGCATAACGGCAATCAAGCGAGGGAGTAGCGCAAGGAACGAAAGCCTGCGTCGCATACCTAGGCAGTGAAGTTCGACACCGTTGGCCCTTAAACTCGCACCGTGCACGCCTTCGTCCATCAGCGAAACTACGACTTGTCTGGGCGCATCCGGACCGCAGTTAGCGAAGGCGACACGAGTGAGCATTCGCTCGGCCCCGCCAGCGCCCAGCCCTGTGATGACGTGCAGAACAGTCGGTGTCATGCGATCATCGTGCGCCGTTCGAGCGGTACCCGAGTTTCTAGAAATTCCCGCAACGGTGTCTCCCTGTACAGCCAGTCGCTCATGTGTCCACGAAATTCGAGAATTCCTCCCGCGCCAATTTCATGGCCGAAGATATAAGGCACGGTAAATAGCATATTTCTAAAGGCTATTCGCGGAATTGACTATCTGCGCCTGTGGAAGCAGTAATAGTTCTTTTGCATGCGGACTACACGCGCTGCATTGCCGACGTTGCCGGTCGTTTAAAAGTGATAATGTCGTGCCACCTGCGTTTCCCGTCCACGCCTACGACCCAGAGGCCTCCCCTAAAGCAAGTCGGCGGTAGGCCGTTACAACATCGCCGCGAATTGCCATCCGGTCGGCCAGCTGCGATAAAAGCGATCGATTGGCTAGTGCGATTCGGTCAGCGAGCGCGTCGTCAACCATCAGGCGGACAACGGCGGCACCAATCTCGTCAGGGAAGAGATTTCGGGCATAGAGCAGGTGGCGTTCATTTTCAAACAATGGCGTCAATCCAGAAAGCGGGGAAACGACGGGCGCGGCCCCACCCAGCATGGCCTCGTAAAGCACGTTTGGAATTCCGTCCATCACGGAAGGGGCCAGCATGACCCGTGCCCGGCGCATAGCCTCCATCACAACCCCCCTGTCCACACGATCATGCCATTGGATTGCCGCCTGGATTTCGGCAGGCAAACGGCGAATAGCGTTCTCGGCTTCGGGATTTACGGCTGTCATCAGAATTGTTATTGGCTGAAGCTGATCCCAGACCGAATGGAGCCCCTCAAGCATCGGCAGCACCTTGCTCTGATACCCCTCATAAGCTTTCGGAATAAACAAAAGCCTGGAGCGGCCCGATGGTGGTGTAGGAGGTATGTCGGGAATGTTGAAACCGCCGGTGCCTGGCACCGAGCGCTCAAACTGGCGGTCCGGCGCGCAACCATGGTCCGTCGCGATTCGGTAGTTCGCAGGATTGTCGCATATGAGCAAATCGCATAGCCGAAACAGCCTATCGAGCCGATTCCGCGTTCGGGGATGAGTCAAGCCGTCCAGAAGGTCGGGGCCACCGCGGACCTGAACCACCAACCGCGTGGCCCCAATCAGATCCGCCTTCTCCAGAGCAGACAAGGCGAACAGCCCACCGTAACTGGCGCCGAAGCAATGTAAAATGTGTGGCCGGAAGCTGCGTATGAGACGGCCTAAAAGCCGCTTACCTAACACGGCGTGCAAATCGCGCCCAGCCTTGATCGACAGAGCCGAAAGTAGATCGACCAAAGGTGCCGGCAAGCCGCGCCGGCGCGGCCAGTCGCGCAACCGCGTCTTCCCCGTGTAGATCACGGAGTGCTCAAAGTCGGGCGCGATGGCGCCGCGGCTGATGGCGAAACAGCGGATATCGAAACCGTGACCGTCGAGCAGCCGAATCCACGACTGTGCATGGGTGCTCTGAATCTCCCCGACGAATAGGATGCGAATAGGATTGGCCGGTATCACGTGGCTTCGACCACCGAGACGGAAGCCATCGCAGTATCGACAGAGACCGTGGCACGAGCAGCGCAATCCAGTATGGCCGCCTCCCACAACGGCAAAACTCGCGTTACGTCGTACTCAAGCGCCCTCTCACGTCCCAACCGAATAAGTTCATCCGCCAGCGCGGCGTCCTCGGCCAACCTTCGGATAGCATCGGCGAGGCTATCGGCATCGCCCGGAGGAACAAGGATGCCGAAATGGCCATTGTCGAGCACTTCGCTCGGCCCAAATGGGCAATCGACCGCGATCGTCGGCACGTCGAGCGCCATGGCTTCGACAAGTACCAACCCGAATGCCTCGAAGTGCGATGTTAAAATCAGGCCATGAGCCCGCTTCAACAACGGAAAGGGGTTCGCCATGGTGCCCACAAACCGAATTCTACCATCGAGGGTACGGCGGCGTACGTCAGACTCCAGGTCTCGGCGCAGGATGCCATCGCCGATGCAGACGACGGCTATGTCTTCTCGCTCACCCAGGCGCTCCACGGCGTCGACTAGCAGTGTGTGGTTTTTCTCCGGGTTAAGGCGCGCCATCGACACGAAAAGTTTGCGGCTCGCAATCCAACGGTCCAACTCCTGCTGGTCACTCTCAGCGGAGGCTAAAAACCGAATCCGGGCAACGTTCGTCGGATTTGGCAAGACGCCGACGAATTCCGGTGTAAGGTCGAAATAATTTTCCAGATCCCGCGCGCAACCCGGTCCGGGGAGATAGGCCCCCCCACTTTCAATAACGGCCCGCCGTAGCATCGCCTCAGCGAAATCGCGCTCCTTTTCCTCTGGGAAAATAATGGGCAAATAGCTACTTTCCCGGGTGTGAAGCGAAACTATCTGAGGTGTGCCACCGGGAAGTGAAGCAAGCCGAGTAAGAATTGTCGCGTGTTCCATGAAGGAGATCACGACGGCGCCCTTTGTGCGGTCAAGGATATCTGCCAACCGGGTGAGCATCGGCCGGTAGCGCATCCGCCATAACGCGGCGTGGTACGATTCCGGATTGGTGAATTTGCTCAGACCCAATAGATATGGGCGTGCGTTGAAGGCCAGACGTAAAGCCGCACGGTGGCCCATATGGTAGGACCGCCGGGCCAGACGGGCGGCCAAGCGAATGCCCAAGAGCAGTTGCCGGCCACCCAAGCCCTTGAGCATGGCGCGCAATTCCGGTGACATCGCTAGTATAAAACGATCCAGGCGGCTGGCTGGAAGTGGTGGCGGCGATTGGATTCCAGTCGAATGCTTCAGGATGGAATAGGATTCATTACTGCCGTCACTCAGGATGTGAATGATGCTGTCCCGCGGATAATCGCCGCCTGTCTGCGACAGATAGAGGCAGGCTATCTCAACAGAGAAGCGTTCGCGGTCGATGCCCGAACAAAGCTCCGCCATCACTCTTTCGGCGCCGCCGCCCCAGGACGACAGGCCGAGCATGAGCACCTGCACCTTACCCGGTTCGGCTACTGCCTCGCCACCGGCTGCCAGAGGTAGCCGCTCGCGAATGTATCCGGCCCATTCGTCCGCCGGTCCTTCCAACATCAACCGCTGGGCGCCGCATGTCCAGGGCAGGTCGGCCGCCTTGCGTGACGCAGCAACGTCAAAACAACCCAGAAGCGGCAGTGTCTCAGAGGTCTCCGCTCCGCCCGCGAGGGGCACCGTGTAGCCCAGGCGATCCTGGCCTAGGTATTGGCCCGAACGCACGGTTAGGACACCGTCCTGGGCAAGCTCCGCCGCGCAACGGTTCAGGTCCGCATGATCTGAGTGCGCCAAAAGAAGCACCCGTCCCCCTGGTCGGGATTGGCCGACGGGCAGGACTGCAACTTGCATCAATGAAGTGATATAGCGTTCCAGCTCGAGGGCTTGGTCATGGCCACCTGCGGCATATCGAGCATAGGTTGACAGGGCCAATTCAACCGGATCCACCACCAGAGGCTCGGCTACCTGGGCAGACGTAATAAATGTGGCGCGTAGCACAGACCACATGAGGCCAAAATCATCGTCCTGGTGGCTCAACGCCAAGCGCCCCGCCTCCGCCAGAAAGCGCGGGCGCAGTTCCGCCGCCGCCGGAGGCGCGTCGGGCGCCCACAGGAATTCCGCCAGCCGCGCGGCCAGTAGTGGAGTGCTGCCCAGCCGGTAGACGAAGGATGTGGGATCGGCGGCCACCGTCATGACGGAGTCCATCAGCGACTTCAGCGCCTCGGCGTCCGAGAGGTCGACAAATGGTGCTAGTGCGTGTAAATCCGACTTGTTAAGCACCTGGAGCGCGGCCCGCGCACTATCGTAATAGCAGGCGGCAGGGAATACTTCGGAACCCTGCGCATCGTGATTGCGGCTGATGACCGTCGACTGTCCAATAAATTTCGGCTTTGCCCGTTTCAACAGCCGGAGCCACATGCCGTAATCCTGGCCGAACCGCAGTTCCTCGTCAAAATATCCGACCTGTTCCCAAAGCGCCCGCCGGACGCAGACGGTAATGCCACTGATGTAATTTCGGAGAAACAGGCCGATGACCTCGTGGTTGGCCCTCGGACGCGGTCCCCAAAGGCCATGCTCCTCGATCTGACCGGTGTGTTCGCGCAGAAGCCGGAAATAACTATAGAAAAAGTCGGCGCCCGGATTCTCAGCGATGTACCTCAAGTTACATTCCAGCTTGTGCGGCTCGAACAGATCATCGGAACTAAGCCAGTTGATCCACTCTCCCTGCGCCTCAGCGAGCCCGCGGTTTAACGCCGAGGCAACGCCTCCGTTAGCTTTATGGACCACACTGATCCGGCTATCGCGTGCGGTGTAGGCATCAAGGATCTGCCGGGTGCCATCGGTGGAGCCATCGTTGACAACCACCGCCTCCCAGTCGGAGCAGGTTTGAGCCAGGATGCTGTCCAACGCGGCCGGAAGGTACTCCTCCTGATTGTAGGTGGGAACAATGATGCTGAAAGTCGGTGTCATTGTGCCATCGACCCGATGCAGGATCCGGCCAATGCCGACTCGCCGCGGCGCGCCCGGTCCGACGCCGCCAGGGCATGGTAGAATTCGACAACACGGCTCCTCACCCGTCCCCGGTCGGTCAGCTCGCGGACGCGGGCTAGATTGGTTCGCGCCGCCGTGTCTACAAGCGCATCGTCGCTCATGGCCCGTATCAAAGCCTCCGCGATTTCGTCCGGATACAGATTGCGCGCGAACAGTACGTTGCGCTCGTTCTCGACAATTGGCGTAATCGTCGCGAGGGGCGATACGATGGGAAAGGCGCCGGTCGCCATCGCCTCCAACATGGCGTTCGGTATTCCGTCGGTCAGCGAGGGTGCCAGCATGATACGCGACTCAGCCATCATTTGTAGGACCGGCGCACGATCAAGGCGTTGATGGATGCGGCAGCTTCGCTTCACGTCCTCACGCAGCATCTTGTTGAACCAGATGCGGACCTCGTCCTGAACCAGCCACAGACACTCGATGCGGGCCGGCTGGATGCGGTCCCAGATTGTATTCAGCGCTTCGAAGACCGGCAGCGCCTTGGACGACATCGTCTCATAGGTCTTCGGCCAGACGATGATCCGCTCGCGGCGTGAAGGTGGATCGGCCGATAGAGCGGCGAGGGCGTCCACGTCTAACCCTCCGGCCCCCGATACCACGCCGACACCGGGGTTCTCGATTTTCGAACTGTCGAGGCCGTGCTCCAAAGCGAATGCGTAATTGCGTTCGTTGTCGCAGATAAAATGATCGCAGGCGCGGAACACCTCCTCGATCAGCGCGAGACGTTCGGGCAGGTGCTGAAAGAGATCAAGGTCCGGCCCGCCACGCGCCTGAGCGACCCACCGCGCCCCACCAAGGAAGCCATAGGCGCGCGCCGCGCGGAGAAAGAGATATGCGGCGGGATCGAAACCCAATGTGTGCACGATATCGGGCCGCCATGTCCGGAAGACGTTGGCCAGCGCTTCTTCGAGAGTCGCCGGCCATTGCCGACCCAAACGATCGGCCATCTCGACGAACAGCCGCCGGGAGGGGCCGGGCGCCCGCGCGGCAATATGACGAAAGGCACGGCTTGCCTTCGATCCCGGTGTCGGCCGGGGATCAAATGCCTGAATGCGCGGTCCGGTAACCTTCCTTGGGCGGGCATCGATGTCGGTAAGATAGATAGGATAGGCAAGGGCCACTGGCGGGGCAAGCGACGGCAGAGCAAAAAGACGAACATCAAAGCCCGCCCCGTCCAGCAACTCGATCCATGACGCCGTGTGCGACGAATCGGCGTATCCTATGAAAAGTATTTTTGGGTTCACGGAAAATACTTCGTCAGGGATCAGCGTGCGGAACGCTTTTCGATGACGTCCCTGAGACTTGAGATGTCGCGCTCGATACTGTTCATTTTCCGATCGAGTTCTATCAATTTGTTCATGATTGCCATGTCATTTGCAGACAGTTGGAGTCCGTTTTCGTTGAGCCGCTTGTCGATGTGTTCCTTGAGAAAATACGTGCCGGTGACATGACGTATACTCCTGACCAGGACGGCACCTATGCTCTGAAACCATCCCTTAGGTGCGGTACTCAACCCTTCAGACATTTCTCTCACCTCTTAGCATTGCCACCTGGGTCGCTCGATGCGACTTTCGCCTCTATCAGAAGCGTATGGCTGTCGATACCCCAAAGACAGTTAATACCCCGCGTTTCACATTCCCTGCGAACCATCATCGCAACTTCTGCTGGGCCTCCCATGGTTTCGATGAAGGGCGACACGAAGCCCATGAACCAGGGCTTGGTCGCGAGGGCCACTTCTATATAGGAATCCCAAAGATACCGCTCCAGCGGCTGGCGGATCGCTGATAGGACGGTCAGCCCGCAGCGGTCCATGAGTGCCCGCAACGCACGTTCATTCCAGCGGGTAACGTGATGCGGCGGCAATTCCGTCAGCGCGTCTGGAAGTTTACCCACCAAGCTTTCACAATCGGGAACGCTCACGAGCACGAGGCCTAACGGCTTCGTCACGCGCACCACTTGCCGCAGGTACGCCTCGGGGTCGGGTACGTGCTCAAGCACCTGCAAGGTCGAGACGCAATCCACAGTGCCACTATCTAGGGCCGACAGATCGCACCCCGCATATTGGTGGCCGCTTGCTTCCAGCGTTGCCGAAACACCCTCGTTGATATCTTGGCCAAGTGTGTTGATACCGGGAAAGCGGGCCTTGATATGGCTCAGAAATCTACCGGTCCCGCATCCGATATCGAGCACTGAACAGGGTCGGTGCCGGCCGATGATGCGCAGAGATTCGCGAAAGTCCCATCGGTCGTCCAGGTAGTAGTTAGCCGCGCTCACGAAACGATAAAATTCTTCGTCGCCGGGAACCAACGGCAGGAACACGCCGAGGCCGCAGCACTCGCATTCGTGCAGTTGGCAGGGCCCTTTACGCCGGTAACGAGTCACCAACCCCCGGGGGGGCGCTGTCCCAACGACCTCACCCCATCGGCGTACCGCCTCTCCTAAGTCAACAATCTGATCGCTCGGTGCCAGGCGGCCCTCTACGCAGGCCGGGCAAGACACCGTCGCCATCGGTTTCGAGTGCGCAACGCGCGCGGTGTCATCCATCGAGGACCTGCTCCTTCCACAAAGAAGTCACCAGCAGCAACCAAAGGTTTGATCCCGTCGCCCGGCCGGCCTCGAAGTCCGCTCGGACGTCTCCGGCGAATTTTGGGTCAAGGAGGCCCGCGCGCTCGACCCTCGCCTCGTCCAGCGTTTCAGCCGCCAATTCCCGCAAGGGGCCGCGCAACCAGTCGGCCACCGGCATGTTGAACCCGCGTTTTGGCCGGGTGGCGAAATCGGCCGGCAAATAGCGCTGCCCGACATCGAGAAGAACCTTTTTGATTCCCGAAGCGGCATAGCTTCCCGCCGGGGCCGCCCGGTCCGCTGCACCGGCCTTATGGCGCTCGGGCAGGGACATGGCGACATCGGCGACGACGGGATCAAGAAAGGGTACCCGCACCTCGATGCCGCAGCTCATTGAGGTGGCGTCGATGTCGCGCAGCAACTGGTTGCTGGTATAGCCAGCCAAGCAAAGCGCCGAGCAACGGTTCAGTATGCCGTTGTCGCGCACCGTGTCGCGTGAGTCGATGTCGAGATAGCTGTCGCGCCATCCCCTCGCATCGGCGCGCAGGTGCGGGGCCATGGCTCGAGCGGCGCCGCCGAGGCCGAAAATCTGATGCTGGCGGTTGAAATAACCGGCGACGTCGGAAAATGCCCATTTAGCCGCTAGACTGTTATCCTCCTGCGGCCAAGGCAGCAACCGCCGGCCCAACCAGGCTAGCGCGCTACCTGTGGGCGGCTGATAGGCCGAGGCGGCATTGAACCAGGGATAGCCGGCGAATAGTTCATCGCCGCCGGTGCCGGACAGCGCCACCTTGTAATCCCGTGCCACCGCGCGGGAGACGAAGTAGGAGTTAACGCCGTCGATGCTCGGCTGATCGAGGGTGCTCCCAAGCCGCCCCATCAGCTCTGCAACGTCCCGGTCGCGGATCAGAACTTCATGATGGTCCGTTTCCAGGTGCTGGGCAACGACGGCGGCGTCCGCCGTTTCATCAAGCGGTGAGCGCGGCCCGTCGAATCCCACCGAATAGGTGCAGACCTGGGAATTGTGGTGCCTAGCCATGATGGCAGTTGTAAGGGCGGAATCGATCCCGCCGCTAAGAAAACAACAAATCGGCACGTCGGCAACGAGCTGCCGGCGCACCGAATCGCTGAGTGCGCCGTCCACCGCCGCCGCCGCTTCGGCGTCAGTGGCATCGGCGAGGCCGGACACACGGCCGGCGCCGAATTTCCAGTACACGGTCTCCCGGCGTCGTCGGCCTTGATAAACGGCGATCCGCCCAGGAAGCAGAGCGCGCACACCACGCAGCAATGTCCTCGGCTGGTAGACCGAACCAACCGTTAGCAGATCGCGCAGGGCAACCGGATCGACCTCGCGCGCGACCTTGCCGCTTGCCAGCATCGTCTTGAGTTCCGAAGCGAACACGACGCCGCCCTCGGCCGTCTCCGCATACAGCAGCGGTTTGATTCCGAAGGGGTCGCGCGCCAAGATCAGCGCCTCGCGGCCGGGACCTCCGCGTTTGTCGTAGATGGCGAAAGCGAACATGCCCCGGAGGTGGCGGACAAAACCCTCGCCGTGCTCGATGTAGAGGCGCAGCACGACCTCGGTGTCGGAGTGGGACTGGAAGCGGTGGCCACGGGCGATCAGCCGTTCGCGCAGCTCCTGAAAATTGTAGATTTCACCGTTGTAGACGATGACCACCTGTCCGGTCTCGTCGGTCATGGGCTGCGTCGCGGCGTCGCTAAGGTCGATGATGCTGAGCCGGGTGTGATACAGGGCGGCGGCGCGATCGACGAAGCGCCCTGCCCCGTCGGGCCCGCGATGGCGCAACGCCACATCGAGAGCCGGCGCGCCGCCAGGATCCTTGATCTTAAAATAGCCACCGATTCCGCACATTATGAGCTAATCGACCTTTCGGCGCGACATCCCGAAGGCCTCAGCACGCCGCCACCGTGAAGGACATGCCATGAAAGCCAAAATCCACGAATGGATTAAGCTCAATTTGCGGATTGCGCCCTAACCATTCCGCGCAGGCCCGCTGCTCACCTTGGCTGGCGAGGTTTCGGAAACAGCGCCAGTCGTCGAACAGGATGACCGAGCCGACCCTGAGCCGCGAGGTCAGGAAGTCCAATACAGGCACGGTGGATTCGTAGAGGTCGCAGTCGATCCACGCCGCCGCCACGGTGGTGAGGTCGGCGACGTCGGGGCTGTCGTCGCGCAATGTTCGATCGAACCAGCCGGGGACCGTTCGGACCCGGCTGAGATCGACCTGCCACTTCGCCTCAAGGTTCCGCAGGAATATCTCGTGGCTACAGGCGAACTGCCCCCGGTGGAAGCTGCTCGAATACTTGTCGTTTGCGTCCAAGCCCCGCGGTTCGGGCAGTCCCTCGAAAGAGTCGAACGCCACGAAACGCATGTCGGAGAACAACGGAGCCATTACCTTATAGGCATAACCGAAGGTCCGGCCCTCGAAGACGCCGAACTCCAGATAGTCTCCGCCCAATTCCGCACCAACCAGGTAATCGGCCAACTTGTCGATCATGTCCCATCGGTTCTTGTAGTAGCTGACCAGCCGTTCCTCCAAAAAGGCGACGCGCGCTTGCAGCGCGTTGTTCCATTCCTGTTGATTGGCGACCGCTTGGGCCAAATCATTCCCGAACAGACGGTGTAGGAATCTGCCCATCAAATTCGTTCCCCTTGACGCCCGGCCCAACTAAAGGTGCGCCGATACATCAATCTGGTTCTCTTCGTCGCTTTCGATAAGAGTATCGGATATCAGAAGGCTTTTCATATTGACTAAACCTGGGAATAGATCCTCCGTCTCTGCCTCAACGATTAGGCCATCTGCCCAGAAACGAATCATCGAATAGTCGCCTTTCACAGATCCGTGGTTTTCGGCAATTCCGAAATTGAAAACGTAGCTTCCGGTATTCAGCCTAGGCGTAAGCGAGAATGAATATTTCCGTTTTTCGCCTTTTCTTATTGAAGCGTTAATGCCGATTACCGTGGTAGAGCATCCGTATACTTGGTACCCCGTCTGAGTTCTTATATCGTACCCAACGGAAATATTTGGGATGTCCTCAAAAGAATGGACAAATATGTTGATAACACAATTTTCTCCATCTCTTAGCCGCCGCATCGGTTTTCCGTTCGCGTCGACAATTTCAGCCGCAATTATATGTGCTTTGGAGACTCCGGTGGCTTCCTTGTCGCCGGTTTGGAGAATCGGCGCTGCGGCCTGGTTGAGCCTCGCCATTTCCTCATGCACATTCTGCTCGTAGAGGTAGCCAACCTCACGCGGGTTTCCGATGGCCGATACGCATCCATTTTCCAGCAAGATCGCCCGGTCGCACATCTCGTAAATCTGCTGCAAACTATGCGTGACCAAAAGAACGGTGGCGCCGCTTTTGGCGATTTCGCGCATCCGGCTGAAGCTCTTGGCCGCGAAGATCATGTCGCCGGTCGACAGGGCCTCGTCGACGATCAGGATGTCGGGATCGACGCTGGCGGCGATGCTAAAGGCGAGACGCGCGAGCATCCCGCTGGAGTACGTCTTGCATGGGGCGTCGATGAAATCCTTGAGGCCGCTGAAGGCGACGATGGCATCGGTCTTGCGTTCAATTTCCTCGTGCGTCATGCCCAGGCACAGGCCGCCCAGCAGGATGTTCTCGCGGCCCGCCAAGTCCATGTTGAAGCCCGTGCCCAGGACCATGATCGCCGAGACGCGGCCGTTGACATCGACCGTGCCGCAAGTCTTGTCCAGGGTATCGGCGATGATCCTGAGGAGAGTGGTCTTGCCGGCGCCATTGCGCCCGATGATACCAACGACTTCGCCCCGGTACACGTCGAACGAGACGTCCTTCAAGGCCCAATGCTCGACGTGCCGGGCGCGGCGCGTCACCAGCTCGCGCAGGATGTCGGACGGCCGGTGGTAGAGCCGGTACATCTTGCCCAGGTCGCGCACCCGGATCGCGACATCCTTTCCGTCGCTGCCGCCGCTCACAGATAGCTCCCGAAATGCGGCTTGAGGCGGCTGAAGAGGAGCGCGCCCAGGACGGCCGAGAGGAGGGACAGCGCCGTGGCGGCGCCCCAGGCCGACGGCGACTGGATCGTCCCATAATAGGCCAAGTCGTGGAAGATCATAATGAAATAGGCGATCGGATTGAGGTACACGACGATCCGCAAACTCTCCGGTATCCAATCGATGAAATAGAAAATGGGCGCCAGATACAGGCCCAGCAGCGTGTAAAGCTGGACGATGTCCTTTAGGTCGCGAAAGAATACCGCGATCGCGGAAATCATGAAGGCTACGCCGATCAGGAAGACATAGAGGATGGCCGCTGCCGCCGGCAACATCAGGTAACTCGCGGGCAGCGTCCCGAAACGTATCGCCGCATAGGCGGTCAGCCCGGCGAAACCGATAATCATGGTCGGCAGGGTGGCCATAACCATCTTCACCGGAAGAATCTCCAAGGGGAAGACCACCTGCTTGACCAAGGCGGCTTGACCGGAGATGGAGGCCGTTGCCCGCGACATCACTTCCGCCACCACCAGCCAAGGGATCAATCCACTGACCATGTAGACGGCGTGATCCGCCGGGAAATCCACTCCGACATTCGCCGCCTTGGCCTGGAAGACGGCGCCGAAGATGAACAGGAACACACCGATCGTAGCCACTGGATGTATGAAACTCCAGGCCATGCCAAGGATCTGGCCCGAATACCGGTCGGACAGGTCGCGCTTGGCCATCTCCATTAGGAGACGCCGATTCTTCGCTAGAGTTCTTAGAATGGACCAGAGGGGGTTCAGCACGTCGCGATCATCCGCAGTGATTTTGGAGCAATATTATTGCAGGTTGCGCCGCGGCAACCCGGTATCGCCGGCCGCCGGGCCAACTTGGGGGTCTCCGGCGAGCGAGGCCAGGCTGGCCGCGTAGCGGTCGAGCACGGTCTCGGCGTCGTAGCGGGCGGCCACGGCCCTAAGATCCGAGGGATCGCGGGGAGCAGCAAGCGCGCGCCGCACCGCCAACGCCAGCTCGTCGGAGTCGCCGGGAACCGCCATTTCGCCCCACCGCCCGCCTTCGAGGATCTCTTCAGGCGCGCCACAACGGGTGCTGACGACTTGGGATCCGCAGGCCATCGCTTCGACGAGTACGAGCCCAAAGCCCTCCGCGTGGGATGGCACCACCACTGCATCGGCATGGGCCATGTAGGCCCAGGGATTAGTTTGAGCGCCTACAAATTGTAACGCTTCGTCATCGAGGCTTAGTCGCCTTGCCAGCGCCTCCAACCTAGGCCGCTGCAGTCCGTCACCGATCAACAACAGCCGGTGTGTCCCGCCCTCGCTACGCAGCTTGTCCAAGGCGCGCAGCAGAACTTCGAATCCCTTCTCCGGGGCCAGTCGCCCTACCCCAAGCAGGATTGGCGCCTGCGCCCGAGAATATTCTGCCAGCCAGGGATGCGGCAATGGCGCGGCAGCGCCACGCCGGACCGCGGCGAGGTCAACAGGATTGGGGATCGTCATTGTAGGTGGCGAAGCATTTCCTAGTCGGTCGGCGACCTCTGCCGCGACACACTGGGAGATGCAGAACACCGCGTCGGCGCGGCGGTACAAGGCCCGCATCAGCGCGCGCGCCAAGCGGCCCCGCACAGGTGGATCGGCCTCACGCCCGCGCGAGAACAAGGCGACTTCCTGCACGCAAACGGGGGCCGGGTGACGCCGGATTAGCCGGGTGGCCAACAGGGTAACGACGTTCATGTGGGTCATCGCTGAGAAAACCAGTGCCTGGGGGTGGCGCGCCAGAAACCTTATAAGCGGCACAAGCGAGCGGCCGACACGTCCCACGCCGAGGTCCGCTACCTCCACCGCCGGCGATAACTCGGCGTGCAGCGCGCCTGAACCGGATGGGCTGGCAAGAAATACTCGCCAGTCACGTTGCGCCAAACCATTGGCCAAAGTGACGATCACCCGTTCGGCACCGCCCATGGTCAGTGACGGGATCACGAGCACGATAGATCTCACAGCCGGTCCCGGGCCAAGCCGCGCCCCACTGCGGCGCGATAAAGCCAGCGGCTGAGCGGCTGGCACATCACGTAGAGAATATGCGTCCACGACCGCTGGCGTTCCGCGGTGAAATGTCTCGGCCAAAAAGGGCTGAAGGCGAGGCTGCGTAACAGGTACCGCCGGCCGGGTACCGCCGGGTCGTGAATCGCTAATAAGCCGGCGCAATAGAGTGCCGAGGCCAGCGCCTGCCGCCGCCAGGGGCGCACTGACGCCGGTAGATCATGCCGACTGAAAAATGCCGTGGCCATATCGACCTTGTTTGCCGCCATTTGCCGATTGCGGCCCGACTGACTGGTACCGTCCCGGTGCAGCCGCCATGTCGCGAGCACCTGCGGAATACGGGCAATGCGCCCCCTCAAGGCAAGACGCAGCCACATCTCGTAGTCGCTGGTAAAAGGGAAACGAGGATTGCGGACCGGGTCGCCGTTGAGAGCGGAAAGGCGGAAGAAGGCACCCGGTCCGGGTAGGCATAGGTGCTGCTCAAGATGGACACGCAGGTCGAAATCGTGCGTCGTGACAGTACGAACGGGAACACTATTTTCGTTGATCATTTCCCAATCCGGATAAACGGCGACAAGGCCCGCGTCCGCTTCCAACATCGTGACGGCGGCTCGAAGCAAGCCGGGACGCACCGGATCGTCGGCATTGACTATCCCAACGATGTCCGATGACGCCTCGGCCACCCCGCGATTAACGGCATCTACCTCGCCCCCATTTTGCTGACGGATGAGCCGGATCCGGTTCCCGTAGCGGTTGGCTAGGAAATCGCCAGTACCGTCGGTCGAGCCATCGTCAACAACAACATATTCACAGGGAGAGATCGACTCGGGCTCGTCCATCTGTGCGAGCACGCTATCGACCGTCTCAGATATATAGGCCCGCCCGTTGTAGACGGGTGTCACCACAGCGACGCGCGCTTTCTCCTGTGCCGACATGCGCCTGAATTAACCGGAGAGGCCGTGGATGTGACTAGTGACGATCCGCAGTACGGTATCGCCGACATTTGTGGCCATATATTCTGGTGGCGGGGTCCATTTCGCCGTATCACCAGTCACCAGGGCAACACCACGTAAGATACTCCGCATGTCGGCACCGCTGATATAGTTAGAGCCGCAATCCAGAGTCTCCGGCCGTTCGGTCACGTCACGTATCGTGACATTGGGGACTCCGAATAGGGCGCATTCCTCCTGCACTGTGCCGCTGTCGGATAGGACGCAAAAAGCATTACGCTCCAGGTTAACGAAATCGAAGAAGCCGAAGGGCTCCGCGAATTCCACACCGTCACCCACTATAAGGTTCGCAGATCGTTTCATTCGGTCACGGGTGCGCGGGTGCGTGCTGACAATCACCGGCATGGCATAATCGGCAGCCAGACGCGAGAAGGCGTCAACAAAGACTCGCAGACGTTCCTCTACGTCGACGTTCTCGGCGCGATGCATGGTCACGAGAAAGTATTTCTTCTCAGTCAGCCTCAACCGTCTTAGCACGTCCGACGCCCGGATCTGCGGATCATGGGCGGCAATCACCTCGCCGATCGGGTTTCCGGTGACGAAGATTCGGTGGCCGGGAATGCCTTCTCTCAGCAGATTTTCGCGGCTACGCTGAGTGTAAGGCATAAGAATGTCGGAGCAGTGGTCGACGATCCGCCGATTGACCTCCTCGGGCACCCGGTCGTCGTAGCAACGGTTACCCGCCTCCATGTGAAAGACAGGTATGCCAAGACGTTTCGCCATGATGGCCGACAGGGCCGAGTTGGTGTCACCCAGCAGAAGCAATCTGTCAGGCCGCTCACGGCGGAACATATCTTCGGCATGTTCCAAGATCTGGCCAATTTGCCGACCCGCGCGGCTGGTATCGACGCCGAAATGGATGTCAGGCCGGCGCACTTTTAGCTGGCTGAAAAATTCGTCGGACAGCTTGGGATCGTAGTTTTGACCGGTATGGGCCAAAACGTGGTCGACGACTTTGTCCAGCTTGCCGATCAAAAGCGACAGCCGGATGATCTCCGGCCGGGTGCCGAGGATGGTCGCGATCTTCATCGCAGGATTTCACCCTCCAGTTGAAGCTCGTCGTCGACCATAAGGCGGTGGCGCTCTAGCAGCGCCTGGGTACCGTCGAAGTCTAGCAAATCGTCATTGGACATATAGGGATGATCAAGCGGTTCGCCCTCGTAGTTCCGGCCGTCCATCAACTCAGGTAGTATGGGGGCTATCACATAGTAGTTGCCGCGGACGTGGGTCCTGATCGATTCCTCGCCCGACACAAGGCATTCATGCAATTTCTCGCCCGGCCGAATACCTGTAATTTCTGTCGGGATTTGTCGGTCACCAATCAGTGCGCGCGCCACGTCGGTGATGCGGGCAGCCGGCACACGAGGGATATAAGTTTCACTTCGTTGGCCGTGCGCGACGGCAGCCAGGACGACATCCACGGCGTCTTCGAGGCTCAGCAGGAAGCGCGTCATCCGCTCGTCAGTGATCGTGATCGGCTGACCGGCGCGAATTCGCTCGTGAAAATAGGGGATGACCGAACCACGCGAGGCAAGCACATTGCCATAACGGACCAGGACGAATCGCGTATTGGGCGCATCCAGATTGGCGGCCATAAAGATTCGTTCCTGCAGCGCCTTGGTCATGCCCATGACGTTCACGGGCTGCACGGCCTTGTCAGTCGAAACGCCGACGACAGTCTCGACCGGGAGGTTCTGCTCGCGGATCACCCGAACAATATTGTTGGCGCCGATAATGTTGGTCATCACCGCCTCGGACGGGAAATACTCACACGTGGGCACCTGCTTGAGGGCGGCGGCGTTGAACACGATGTCGGCGTTTCGCAATGGTCCAGACAAGCTGGCTGGGTCACGCACATCACCGATGTGAAAGGACAACCGCTCTCGAACATTGTGATAAACGATGTCGTCTGTTGGGTTATTGCGGTGCAGGTACTCCAGGCGGAGTTGGTGCTGCTTCGCTTCGTCCCGAGATAGAATAGCGACGCGCTCTACCTCGCCGGCCTGTCCGCTCAGAAGCCGGCGCAATAGCACCTTGCCGAGGGAACCTGTTCCACCGGTGATAAGAACACGCTTGCCCGTGAGATCGGCTATCATTATTTAGTTATCCAGTTTAAATCGTTGGTAATTTTCGTTCATTTCTTCCAACATTTTCCGCCAAGATGGAGGCATCACCCCTGTCCTGCGGCGAAACATGCCGCTGTCAAGCCGACGATCACAGACATACGCTTCGTCCCGGTTTATCGTCAGGTCCAAGTCGTAGATCTCGTTGATCAAGCATATTAGATCGTATTTGCTGATCGGACCGGCCGAAAGGTGCCAGACTCCGCAGAGTTCCGGAAAATCGGCAATCAAGCGAATCAGCACCTGCGCCATGAAATCGGTGGTGATGCCGGTGTAGAGCGCGCGCGCGAACCCGGATACCCGGTTACCCCGGTTACGAAGGATCCATGACACCAAACCCGCGCCGTCGCCTATCTCGTGTCCAATAATCGAGGTGCGCAGGGTCAGGGCATTGGGCGCATTGATCTCGCCCAACAGCTTGCTACGGCCATACAGGTCCTGGGGATCCGGCGGGGAGGCCTCTGAATACGGACCGGCGCTGCCCGAGAAGACGCAGTCGGTCGAGAAATGAATAATCCGCGCGCCGCGTTGGGCGCAAGCGCGGGCCAGCCGGTGAGGGAACAGAGTATTGACCGGTATGGCAACTAGCGGGTCGTTAGCCGTGGCCAGTTGCTTGACCACACCGATGCAGTTCACCACGACATCCGGACGCTCGCTATCCAACACCCGCTCAACGAGTCCTTCCGGCTCGGCCGAGATGCCACCGATCAGCCGGGGCCCGGCCGGCCCCTTCAAGCCGGCCGACTCCTCGGCAACTCCGCGAATCGTGCCGACGACCTCATGCCCGTGTTCCGGCAGCGCCTGCAGCAAGCGATGGCCCAGCATCCCGCCTGCACCGAGTATAACGATTTTCATTGCCGTCTCATTTTAACTGGCTGTTCATCACTGCTTCACCTGCATCCAAAACGCGGTAGGTTCCGAAGAGAGATAGACCGCTCTCATGTCTTCGATTTCCGGGAAGCCCTGTAGCATCGGCCCGGGATGCGCCAGCATCATGGCGTTGCCTGCCCACACGACATCGAACCGGCTATTAAACGCTAAGAACGCCTGTAGCAAGTACTGCTCATTCCAGAATAGCTGATTGTCGAAGTACACTTTCGGATAGCGCCGCGGCAAAGAAATATCGTGAACATGAACCAGAACGCCCGGCTTCAGCCGGGGCAGAACCTCAAGATATTCGTACTGCACGTCGGAGCCTTCGCGCAGAACGTGGGTGCTATCGATGAACAGAATGTCCCCAGCATCGAGATCCTGAAACAAGTCAAGCGGCACTTCTTGCACTTTCTTAACTATCAACGAAATCGAGCGACCATCTTCGCGCCGCAAAAAATCGCTCGGATAGGGCTCGATGGCCCGGATCAGGCAGTCTCGGCCAGTTTGCGCCTTCATGGATGCGGTGGCGGCAGTCGACACCATCGTCGATGCATGGGCGCCGATCTCTATGATCCGCCGCGGCTTGTGGTGGTGAATCAAGCACCAATAGATATGGGCATCGACCGCCATATAGGTGCCGTTGATCAGAAAGAAATCCTCTGCCGCAGTCCGATGTAGAGGAAACCGGTTCCGGAAACCGGCGATATGCTTAGGCACGACGTCCTTGAGAAAGGTCATCCCGCGATCGAGACCCAAGTCCACGCCGGGCATGCTCGAAATCTCATCCCAATAGCCGGGACCAAGGTCGGCGGCGTCGGGCACCGGCGAGTAGTAATGGCGCCGGATTAGATGAAATCCGAACTTCGTCTCCAACACGCGCGCGAGCGTGGGCAAAGCGCGAACTCCCATCGACTTGATCGGTCGGAGGAATCTGGTACGCAAGCCTACCAAAGTCACGCCACGCCTAAAATAGCTTGCAGCGTCTCGGACAATGCAGCGATGACCATTTGCTGCTCGGTCTCGGTGATTGCCGCCGACAGCGGCAGGGTTAGCGCGGTCGAGAATACCCGGTCTGTAGCGGAGAAGTCGCCAACGCCATAGTTATAACGCCGTCGGTAATAGCTGGTCAGTGGAATATGCCAGGTGCCGATCGTCGTCTCTATATCGCGCTGGCGCATTTTGGCGATTACTTTATCGCGCTGTCCGGCATCACTGACCGGGAGGCGGACGACATAGGACTGCACATTGTGCCGGCAATCCTCCCGCACTGCTTGCGCCAGCACACCCTGTGGCAAAATCAGCGCACTGTACGCTTCGGCCTGACGCCTCCGCTGGACCACTAACGCCTCAAGCCGCGCGAGCTGGCAGCGGCCAATGGCAGCGTGGACCTCGCTCATCCGGTAGTTCAAGCCTGGCAAGATAAAATCCGGCATGTCGGCCAATGAATCCAGCCCGTGGTTCCGCAAAGACTTCACGCGGGCGATCTGAGCTGGATCGGAACATACCACGGCGCCGCCCTCGGCAGTCGTCATGAGCTTGCGCGGATGGAAACTGAAACAGGCCATCTCACCCCAGCTTCCCGGCTTGCGTCCGGCCTGGGTCGAGCCGAGAGCACATGCGGCGTCCTCGATCAGGGGCACGCCATACCCCTTACACAACGCCGCGACTGCCGCCATGTCGCCAATGGCCCCGAAGGCGTGGACCACAATCACGGCGCGCAGTCGGCGGCGGGTCTCCGCCGTTCCACATAGACGCTCCAACGTTGCGGCAAGGGCACCCGGATCGAGGTTGAAAGCATTCTTATCTATGTCGACGAAGACAGGCTGCGCGCCGACCGTCTCCACGACATTGGCTGTCGCCGGCCACGAAAAGGCCGGGACGACAACGAGATCACCAGGCCCAATACCCATACTCAAGAGAGCTAGATGCAAGGCTGCGGTGCCGCTGCTGACGGCCACAGCGGGCGCGCCCAGATACTCGGATAGGGCAGCTTCGAAAGCCGCGACCTCGCCAGCCTGAACTAACTGACCCGAAGCCAGCACCGCCCGAATGGCATGCAGTTCCTCTTCACCCAGAAGCGGGCCGCCGAGTCGAATCATGCCTGGGACATCTGCTTGCGGTAAAACTCGGCAGAGCGGTGGATGCCCTCCTCGAGGTCGACCCTGGCCTCGAAATTAAGAAATTTCCGAGCCTTGGCCACCGAGGGAATGCGAAGCTCAACGTCTGCGTAGTCGCGGCGGGTAAATTCGACGGCCGATTTCGATTTCAGAACCCGGATCACCGTATTTGCTAGCCCATATATCGTTTCGACGCTGCGAACATTACCGATGTTAAAGGACTCGCCAATGGCGTTTTCGTGGTGCAAGGCAAGCATCACTCCGTTCACCATGTCGTCGACGAAGCACCAAGCCCTGATTTGCGTACCTTCGCCATGTATTTGCAGTGGCAAATTCTGGATGGCGCGCTGGATAAAAATCTTTAACGCCCCCTCTCCTACCTGACCGGGGCCGTATATGTTAAAGGGCCTAACAACGACAGTGGGTAGGCCGGTCTCCTTGTAGTGAGCGATCGCCAAGTGCTCCTCAGCGAGCTTGCTGACAGCATAGGTCCAGCGAGCTTCGCCAACCGCGCCCACCACCGTGTTGTGGGTTTCGGAGACGCCGATGGCGTGCTGGCCAAACACCTCGGAGGTAGAAAAACACACTACCCGCTTACAAGCATCCAGCTTTTCGGCTTCGGCCAGAACGTTCGCGGAACCGATCATGTTGACGTGCATGGTATTGACAGGGCTCTTTATCACCGTATCGATCCCGGCGATGCCGGCGCAGTGGATTACAATGTTGCTACCGCGCATCGCCACGCCCAGGCTTTCCGGATCCAGAACCGAACCCACGACAATACGCACATTAGAATGCTTCGCGTATGCGCTGGCCGAGAGGGCGTCGCGGGTCATGTTATCAAAGACGACGATCTCGTTTTTGTCGGCTAGGCAAGCGACCAGGGTAGAGCCGATAAACCCGGCGCCGCCGGTGATAAAGACACGTTGATTTTGGATGGCTTCAAACATTTTGTTCCTTTAATAACGAATTTCGTGGACAAGCAGCGATGCTCTAGTCGCGGCAAAGGCCCTTGAATGTTTCAGAACACATATGGGCGATGAACGAAAGGCCATAGTGCCTCGTGGATCGTCTTCAAGACGGGAAGGTCAGCTGCCAACTTCGCGATGAAACCCGGCTCAACCAACCAACTGACAGTAAATGCGAAATAGATCCAGACCACGACAAGGAACGTTATCGATTTCCGAAACATCATCCAACCATAACCTAGCTTTTAGTGGCGCCCTTTGCCACACTGACTTCACATTTTGGGCCTGGTGGAGGCGCGCCATTCCGTGGCCGCAAGTGAAACACCGACACCACGGGGGAAAATACTTCCTCGGTAACCGCCAACCATGATGGCGCCTCATGTGTTTTTGGCTTCTGGCCCAGAATAAGCGGATGCGTGGGACGATATAGCAAGACATCCGTCACACCATTCCGATACAGACGCTCCCACATCTCGGCTGATGTGGTCGGAGGCGTCTCTGCCAAGCGTCTCTTTTCATCGGCCCCTAAGGTGCATAGCAAGACCTCCGGCGTCATGAAAGATTTATAGTAGGATGCGACCAGGAAACGACCATGTGGTGCGGCCTCCTCACCAAGGTTGACGCCTGCAAGAAGCAGACCATCGGGATTCTGGCCTGTGGCGTATAACTGAGTTCGCAGCCAGTCATTACCTGCTTGGGCACCGATCAGTGCAATGTGTCCAGTTAAGCCAACAATCACCAGTGTAAGAGCAAAAGGTTTCGTACCACTGCGCAGCCAGGCGTCGGCCGCCCCCGCCAGCAGTGGAACGAGACACAAAAGTTGCGGCAAGATGTAGCGTGGCGCCAGAACCGATGGTCGAAGGATAAGCCATGCCGCGACTCCCACCAGGGCTGCCAGGGTCAGCACTACCGAAGGCCGAGGGAATCGCGCTCCACCCCACCATGTCAGAAAGAGGATCGGCAGGAAGGCCAGCATCAGTGCAGACATGTTGCCATGCTGCATGGGATATTTGCCGATGGTCAATGCGATCGGATAGGTCTGGATTATCCAATTAGTATTTTCCGGTGTAAACCAAACCTGACTAAGAATACCGCTGCTGTCGCCATTCAAGTACAGGAAGGGCGCGAGCGGCTCGCTATAGACGATGTAGTTTTTCCATGCGAGGGCAGCGAAAGCCAGCAGGGCCGCGCTGGCGGCGACCCCGCCTACGGCGGCCAGCCGGGTCAGTAGAATCTTGATCCCCCGATGCGGTCGCGTGGTCGCAAGCCGGTCGGTTACTATGATCGCCAGGATAAGTGGCAGCCCGACCAAAAATGACAACTTAGCCAGCGCGGCAAGCCCGCCCAGTAACGCCGCCAGAAAAACCGGCCGCCAGGGCGTCCGCCAGTCAACCGTTAGCGCTACCAAGAGTGCGGCCACGGCCCAGGCTGCAGCTACATGATCGCTCTTGCCATCCGTCATGACGAATAGGATGGCCGAGGAAGTAAGAACGATCAGTGCCCCCAATATCCGGGCCCCGGAAGGCAGACCCGCTTCGGCGCACAACGCGGCGACCCCGAACGTCAGCAAGACCCCAGCCTGCCAAAGCCAAGCACGCGCCGCCATCTCCCCGCCAGCCAAGAACATGGCGGCGGTATGCATCTCGGCAAAAAGGCCGATCTCGGCGAAACTCTCGTAGTCAGCGAGCAGTGTGAAAAAGCCGGTGTAGGCGATCAGCTTGGGCTGCGCCAAGTAAAAAGCCATGGCGTCACCGTCCGGAAAGCCGAAAGACTGAGCCCAGGTGATGGCAAGAATAAAAGCAAGCCCCAGCAGCAAGACCCAGCCATAAGCCGGTACCTTTCCGGCTGCCACCAGGAGAGTCTTCACTTGAGGGCGCCACCAGCCGGCGGCACGCCAGGATATCAGGGCGCCCAGGCCAACGGACACTAGAACGGCCCCCACGGGAAGGGGATTGAAAAGTCCATGGGCCGCTAAAATTTGCCAAGCCGCCCCCAGGACCGCTTGCCCTAGCGCAAGACAAAGAACGATGGGCGTAATTGCCGATGCGAAATGCGTCACCCACTCTCGGCCCAGCACAGCCCGGCACATGAGGTAACCAGCTCCGCCGGTCACGACATTGTAGAGCAAGGCGACCATAGTGGCGGGCACGGCGACGAGCATAAACTGCAGCATCATCGGGCGCGCCTTTGGGGCCGAAACACAACCGCCTTCGTCATCGGCCTTGCTCAAGCCGCTTCATAAGTTTCCGGGGTAGGAGGGGCAGGCCGCCACGGGCCAAACAGTACAAACCCATCAGGGCCGTTCCGGCCAGAAGCAGGAAATGCAATGTAAAGGCGAACGGCAAGACATTTGGCCCGCTCAAATTCAGAAATTCCAACCCGGCGGCCATGGCCAACTCGAAGGTGCCGATTTGACCGGGTAGGGCCGGAATTAGGCTGGAGAAAAGGGAAAACAGCATCAGCACCGCGCCGTCCAACGCGGTCAGCGGTAACGCAAAAGCATGCGCGACCAACAAGACGAGGGCGATTTCTAGCAGCCAAATGGCAGCCGTCGCCGAAAAGAAGACGATACTAACCGTAGGCCGGCGGAAACGCTGGACGCCGACGGCGAACTCTCCGGCCCAGATCTGGATTCGCCGCGCAGCGCCGGGCGCCCGCACCGCGAGCGGGCGCAGTAAGAGCGATATCAAGCGTTCGCCGCGCAACCCAATTACCACCAACGACACGATTCCGCACACCGCCGCCGCCGCCAGAACCATGGCGCCCTGGCGCAGCCAATCCGGCAAGGGGCTTGCGATCGCGACAAGAGAAAGCACGAGGACGATGGCGGCCAGGTCGAGCACCCGTTCGATGAATACCGTGGCCAAGATCCGGCTTCGCGACAACGTGCCCTCGTTGCCCAAGACGTAAATGCGAACTAGGTCGCCGGCACGGGCCGGCAGGACTGTATTTGCCAGATAACCGATCATGAGGGCGGAAAAGACCGGCCAATAGCGGGTCTCGTGGCGCGAGCCGAGGAGAGGCCGCCAGCGCACCGCGCGCAACATCATGTTCGCCACTATCAGCGGAAACACAGCAGCCAGTATCAGGGGATCGGCCTCGCGAACCGCTCGCCACATCGCGTCCAGCTGTTGGTCCGATAGGAGCCAAACCAGAATAGCGATGCCGAGCCCGCTCCCTAGCAGCCGCTTACACGGAATCCGTCGCCGGGGCGCCGTAGCGTTACTCACAGCCATGGTGGCTTTAGTCATTGTCCTCCTTGCCGCCGCCGAGGTCGCGCCGGGTTGCCGGCCATCACCGACCCAGTAGATGCGTCGCCGACCAGCACCGCGCCCATACCAAGCAGCGTCTCATCGCCAAGCGAAACGCCGTCGCGGACGCTCGCGCCAGCACCAAGATAGCAGGAGCGCCCGATGGTAACCGATCCAGACACGGCTACCCCAGCGGCCAATATCGAATAGTCGCCGACGCTGGTATCATGACCAAGAACGCAGTTCGGCAGAATCATCACTTGATTGCCAATGCGGACATCGGCGCAGATCGTACAATTGGCGAGCACGACCGTCCCCTGGCCGACCGTCGCCGAGGGCGATACTACGGCGCTCGGATGGATCACCGTCGTGAAGCGTTCAAGGTCAAGGCCGAGACGGCCGATAAGATCGCGCTTGTCGCGATAACTGCGCGGACTGCCAATTCCGTTGACAAAGACGGCGCCGGGCATCTCCCTCACCATCGACAGGCCTCCGAGCACTGGCAGGCCACGAACCGTACTGCCCCGACGGGCATCGTCGTCGAGAAAACCCTGAATATCGTGCGTTTTCGACACGCCCGCTGCATTCGCAGCCAAAACAGCATCGAAAATATCGAGGCAGTTGCCGACCGCGCCGAGGATGACGAGGGGCTTAGTCAAAAATGATATCCCGCCGCGCTCCGCGTCAGCCTGTCGCTACGTCCGCCAACTTTTCGGCCGGAACCAGCGACCTGTAGACACCCTCGGTTTGTGCAGCCACCTCCGGCCATGCGAACCGCTCCTCAGCCAAGGTTCGGGCAGTATAGCCGATTCGTGCGGTAGCTTGCGGATCGTCGAGCAAATTTACAATAGTTTGAGTTAGCCCGGCCGCATCGCCTGCTTTCACGATCACGACATCGCGGCCACTCCTCAGCACACCCGGTCCGAACGTATCGACATTGGATACGCTCAAGACCGGCTTGCCAGCGAGCATCGCCTCCATGCACGCTACGCCCAACGAGTTGAGCCCCGCCTCAGCTTGGTCCAACCACATCGCCTCAAACTCTGCCAGTTCGTGATACACGGGAATATGCGCGTACGGCTGGGCCCCGGCAAAGATGACTGTCTCTTTCAACCCAAGCTCCGCCACCAACTCGACCGGCCGTTGGTCGGCGACGTCACCGACGATGAGCAGCAGCACTTCTGGGAATCGCTCGCGCACCTTGGGCATGGCGCGAATGAGGTCAAGCCGGTTACGTAAGGCATGGACGTGACCGAGCGATAGGATAACCCGGCGGCCGTTTAAGCCGAACCTTGAGATAATGTCCTCTTCAACCTGCCGTCCCGGATGCGGCGGCAAACTGATTCCATAAGGGATAAGCCTGCCGTCATGTCGATCAAAGGCTTCGGCCAAGTAGGCCTGTATGTTGACGTCGGGGCAGATCACCGCATCGGCGCGTCGGACCACGGCGTGCTTAAGAAAGCCGCGATCAGCGGGATAAAGCAGCAAGTTGAACAGCCGGACGCTATGCTTGATGATCGTGTGCAGCGTAAGAACAATCGGCAGACCCAACCGTCGTTTCATAGCCATGCCAACAAAAGCCATGTCGAACATGTGGTTGTGAACGTGCAGCAAGTTAATGTCGTGACGCCGCAAAATCTCCTCGATACGCCGCAGGTTAGCCGGCCAGAATGTCCAGTTCAACCATGGAAAATGAAGAGAGATCGACATTTTCGGCAGATGGATCGATGGTAGGCGGTAGACGTCGACGCCATCGATAATCTCGTGTTCAGGCGACGAGGGATCGACATGCGCGGTAATCACCACGACACGGTGGCCCAGCGTCACCAGCGCCCGTGAAAGCCCAAGAGTCTGCGTTGCCGAGCCAGATGCGATAGGATGAAAGAGGTTGCTCAGCATGGCGATGCCGAGGGGCGGCGCAACATCACTCATGGCAGGCTCGTCAACAATGGCCTCAACCACTTTCTTGGCGGTCATTTGCACTTCACGTCTCCCCCTGAAAATGTTTTGGCGGCAGTCTGCACTGCGGTGATTACACGGTCTTGGTCGGCGGCGGCCAAATAGGGGTGCATGGGCAGGCTTAGGACTTTTCCCGATAGGTCTTCTGACACCGATAGACCACTGGGCATGATCGGATACTCTCGATACGCTGTTTGCTGGTGTAATGGGCGCGGGTAATAGACCGCTGTCGGAATGCCCTTTTGCTTAAGTGCCGCGGCAATGTCGTCGCGGTCGTTCAATACGATCGTATATTGCGCCCATGCCGAGGTCGCGCCTTTTATAACACGAGGTGTCTGCACAAGGTTTCCAAGGGCGGAATTGTACCGCCTGGCCACGGCCTGTCGGCGCTCCATCTCGTCTTCGAAAATCGAAAGCTTCTCCAGGAGGATCGCCGCTTGGATCGTATCCAGCCGGCCGTTCATGCCGATCCGGACGTTGTCGTACTTTTCTTTGCCCTTACCGTGGAACAATAGCGAGCGTAGGATTGCCGCCAGGTCGTCATCGTCGGTAAAAATCGCGCCGCCATCGCCGTAGCACCCCAGCGGTTTAGCTGGAAAAAAGCTGGTGGTCGTGAGTCGGCCAATCGTGCCAACGCGCCGGCCATTTAGCGTGGCCCCAAAGCTTTGCGCCGCATCCGCTATGACCCACAGGCCATGTTTCTCGGCAAGCGGCTCTATGGCTTCGTAATCGGCCGGTTGTCCGAACATATCGACCGGAATGACCCCGGCCGGGCGCAAAGCCTCACCCCGCGCAACCATGCCGATTGCCTCGGCGAGACTCGCGGGGTCGATGTTGAAAGTGTTTGGCAGGACATCGACAAAAACGGGCACCGCCCCAAGCAGCGCCACGGCCTCGGCGGTTGCTGCGAAGGTAAAGGACGGTACGAAAACGGCATCACCCCGACCCACGCCCAACGCCATCAGCCCGAGCACAAGGGCATCAGTTCCGCTGCTGCAACCGATCGCGTGCCGCGCCCCGCAGGATTCGGCGAGCCGGCTTTCAAGCTCCAGGACCTCGGGGCCCATGATGAAGCGGCCATGGGCCAATACCCTGGCGATGGCTTGGTCAATACGATCGCCGAGGCGCCGGCGCTGGGCCTGGAGGTCGATAAATTCAATTGGCGCCGGCGACATGGCCTTAATCGCTCCTCGCGCCATTCGATATTTCTTCCAAGCTGTCCGGTCCGGCTTCGCGGTAACGGGCGCCGTCGAAGGGGCAGATGAGGTCGGGGCCAAGCCGGTTGCCGGCGCGGCTCATCCAGCCGATTCGCTTTGCAGGTACACCCGCCATCAAGGCATAGTCGGGCACCTCCGAGGTCACAACGGCCCCAGCCGCGATGAAACAATAACGGCCCAAGGCTTGGCCGCAAACAATCGTGGCATTGGCGCCAATGGTCGCGCCGCGTTTCACGAGCGTTTGCTTGAACTCATCCTTGCGGACAATCTCGGAACGCGGATTGTTGACATTGGTGAATACGCAGCTTGGCCCGCAGAACACATCGTCCTCAAGCGTGACCCCTTTATAAACGCTAACGTTATTCTGAATCTTGCAGTTGTTTCCGATGCTCACTTCGGGGCCGACCATAACGTTTTGGCCCAGGACACAGTTTTCGCCGATCGTGCAATTGGGCAGGATGTGGGAGAAGTGCCAGATCTTCGTACCGGCGCCTATCCGCGCGGGTTCGTCCACATAGGCGCTTTCATGAATGAAAACATCCTGTGGCAATTCAGCCATGGGAGTCTCGCGCTTCCCTGATCGCGCCCGCCAGGAAAGGATGCACCTCGCCTTTCTCGATCTCGATCGGCGCCGTTCGTATGTGGGCCACCGTTTCGATGGAGGGGCGAACCTCCTCTAGCGGAAAACCGTTGCCTTTCAGAATCTCTTGGTAGCTCAGCGTATGCAGATCGGTGAAGCCGCCCGAGAACTCGATCTCCTCGCCGTCCACGGTGATGGAGCGGAAGGTGGTTTGACCGTCCGGCGTGTTGGCGGGAAGGTCACTGCGGTTGACGGACAGAAACCAGCGTACCTGCGCCTTATCGTATTCGAGATAGCCGGCGGCGCGGTCGGCCGCGCGGTGATGAACGACATTCCGCCGCAACTTGCCGAAGACGAAGGAAAGCATGTCGTAGAAATGCACCCCGATATTAGTCGCGATGCCACCCGATTTTTGCTCGTCGCCTTTCCAGGACACCTGAAACCACCGCCCGCGGGAAGTTATGTAGCTCAGGTCCACGTCATGTACACGCTTGCCGGTGCCGCTGTTGATCTTGTCGCGCAGGGCGATGATGGCTGGATGCAATCTAAGCTGCAGGATGGTGTTCACGCGCCGTCCCGTGGACGCTTCGATTTCGGCCAGCCCGTCGATATTTCGGGGGTTGAGCGCCAGGGGTTTTTCGCAAATGGCATCGGCGTCCGAGCGTAACGCGAAACGGACATGGGCGTCGTGCAGATAGTTGGGCGAGCAGATGCTGACATAGTCGATGGCCTCGCCCCGCCGGCGCAGCTTGTCGAGGTGGCGGTCAAAGCGCTCGTACTCGACGAAGAAACGGGTAGAGGGAAAATAGCTATCGAGCACCCCGACCGAATCTGCGGGGTCGAACGCCGCCTTAAGATTGCCGCCCACCTCTTTAATGGCCCGCAAATGCCGCGGCGCCACGTAGCCGGCGGCGCCGATCAAAGCGAAATCCTTGTTGTCTGCCATCATGAGGCCTCAAATATTACCTTGTGCAATTGCTACCGCAGTCCGGGTGAAATAACCCCCAGACCGCGCATCCAACATCCACCGGATACAGCCGGCGGCTTATCCAAATACCCCCGCTATTCAGGCGGTGGCAAGAGCCTCGGCCGGCAGGCTGACCTTCACCTGCCGTTCCATCAGGTTCAGCAAAACGAATACACGTTCCCGATCGGCCAATCCCTGGAACCGGCCAATCAGGTCCGCGAAGGGCCCTTCGACGATCCGAACCTGATCGCCGGGACTGAAACGGCGTTCCAGGGCGCGGTCGAAAAGCCCGCCCGCTTCGCTCTTTTGAATTTGCTCGACGACACCGGGCGGCACCGGGATCGGACCGCTTTCGCGCATCAGGAGCGTACTCACCCCGACAGTCGATAGGATCGGACGCCACGATGCCTTCATAACATCGAGCAAAACGAACAGATACCGGGGGAACAGCGGACGTTGCACCAACTCCCGGCGCCGCGCGTGACGCCGCCATTTCCGGCATTGCGGCAGATACACGTCATAGCCCTGCCGGCACAGATGTGCCTCGGCGCGGTTTTCCGACAGGGCGTGGGTGTGGACCACATACCAAGAGGTCATGGCCGGGTACCCATGGAAGGCGCCCGGTTCCGAGTGATCCGGAGGAATGAGGGAGCCAGGATTCGACCCGGGCTCAGCCCCAGATTCTCCGCCTCGGCCATGATCGATTCATAGGTTGCCTGGGGCGCCTGCACGTCGGTGATAATGATCGCATCGATCCCCCCGGCCGGCCTAACCCAGTCCATGGCCCGCGCCAGATCGGCGAATACCGGCCGGTCCGCGCATTGCCGGTCAGAAGGACCCGGCCCAAGGACGCAAACGACCTCAACCGCAGTCTCCGAAGCGCTTAAGGTCGCAATCTCGGCCAGCTCCCCAACGCCGGCCAGCGCCAGCCGCCGATGGCCGGCCTTCGCACACTCCGAAAGCAGAAATGTGCACTCATGGCGCGCATCGCGGAAAAAATTCAATGAAGTGGCGAGATATTCCGCCGTTAGACGGCTTTTCTCGGCGAAACCATGGGGGGTTAGGTAATAGGCATAGCGGTTCAGCGGCGCTTGGCTGACCTTAATCAGCCCCTTGCGAACGCAGCGCCCGACATAGGCGTTCGCCAACCCCAGTGCGATGCCCAGCTCACTGGAAATCGAGCGTTGGGTCACGTCGCTGTCTTGCTCGACAGCGGACAGAACTCCCAAGAGAATTGCCGGATCCTCGCGGCTAGGTTGGCTCGCCATGGGCTCAATACACCATAGGATTGACCGGGCGTCCCCCAGCCATGAATTCGATCCTTCTATACCTTGTTCGCGCCGTGAACGTCAAGTATGTTCATGGCGCGAACGCACGAGTAAGCCAAGTTCCAGCAGGGCAAAATGGACCATTCTAGGCATCCTGCGCCATAACCCCACCGCCTCAGTCCCCTACCACCACACCCGGCGATGCTTCGAGGGCCTGGACAACCTCGCGCCCAAGGTCGCGTACTCCAGAGGTGCCCGGACCCTTGCACCTGGAAGCGACACGCCATGACCACCCCCCCGCCCCAAATTCCCAAGCTTCTGACCGAGCGCGAGGCGGCGGAGGTCTTTGGCGTCTCGGTCGATACCATCCGGCGTCTGCGCCGGGCGGGCAGAATCGCGCATACGCACGTCGGCGGCCGGATCCGCTACACCGAACGGCACTTGGCGGCCTATCTCGAACGGGAGACTCGACCATGCCGAGGCGACAGGGAGAACGGCTTGGAGAGATCGGCGGATGCTGGCTCAGCAAGCGGCAAAACAGCCCTGCCTGGTGCCGAACCTGGTTCGACCGATCTTCTCGACAAACACGGCGCGCATCGCTTGGCACAGCGGATATTCAACAAGCGAAGCTGAAACTCGCGGTCTGGGCCGTCGGCCATGGAACCTTGCCCGAATGCCGCCCCGACAGCGTGCCCCTGGAAGCCGTGCTGATCCGCTATTACCTGCAACACGCCTGCGCGCGGCGGAGCGGCAAACAAGCGCGCTACGCGCTACGCCGATGGAGCGACTTCTTCCCCGCCGCGGTGGTCGCGGAGATCACACCCATCCGCCTGCGCGCGTTCGTTGAAGATATGCGCCACGAGGGGCTTTCGAATGGCTCCATCCGGCGCACCTTGGCAATCGGCCGGGCGGCCCTCAACCGCGCGCATCGGCTGGGTGAGTTCACCACGGTTCCCTACGTGGATCTGAGCCTGGCCCCGGAGCCCGAGCCGCGCGAACGAATCTTGACGCCGGACGAAGCACGGCGGCTCTTCGCGGCCTCCAGGCACGATCACGAGCGGGCATATCTCCTGCTCGCCTTCGGAACGGCGGCGCGGCCTGAGGCGATCCTACAGCTCACAAGCAGCCAAGTGGACTGCGAGGCGCGTCTCATCCGGCTAAACCCGCCCGGCCGCGCCCAGACCAAGAAGCGCCGGCCGATCATCCCCATGTGCCGGGCGCTTTTATATTACCTGCAAGATCTGCCGGAAGGCCCCGTCGTCCGCTACAACGGCAAAGCCCTCAAGACCATCAAGTCGACGTTCGACCGCCTCAAGGCACGCGCCCGGACCGAGATTCGCGACGAAGCAGCCCGAGCCGTCCGGGACCTGCGCCGCGCGAAGGCAAGAAGCGACGCTTGGTCGGTCATCGCCCAGGCGAAGGCGCGCGGCGATGCCCTGCTGGAGCTGACGCCCTACGCGATCCGCCACACGGTCGCCTGCGAGATGCGCAAGCGCGGCGTGCCAGTTTGGGAGGTCGCGGGTTTCCTTGGCCATTCAACCGGCTACCGGACAACCGAACGCTATGCAAAATATGGCCCGGACCACTTAGGCGCGGCGGTTCGCGCCATCGACGCCTATTTCGCCGATCTCGGCGTGACAGAGGGCCCGCGCCCGCGGCAAAATTTGTGCCCGATTCGCGAGGATAGTGTTCCAGGCCAAGTCACCTTGGACGCGCACTAAGCGTCGTGCCCGCGGAACTTTCCGAACTCGGCCGCCGCATTTGCTAGTCCTGAGCGGGTCGCGGAGCCGGCCGTAATGTCATGTGATCGCGCCGGCGTTGTCGCCCGCGAAGGCACAAATAGACAGCCATCAGGCGGCTGGCCGAAGGGAGCGGCCGACCTTCGCTCCTTGTGCCGCATATTAACCATATTATCTTTTGTTCTCATGAGGTTATATAGAATTTTTGCTTGCTCATTCGAGCCAATTTCACTATATTCCCCCTGCCCAATGATGAGCGGTCGAATCGCGGCATGGTCCGTTGAGGAGACTTCATCGTTGTTCGAGTCGCGGGCCATGGGGCTCCGCACCGAGCTGAAGGGCCCACAGCGATCCATGGCGAGAGCGTGGTCTTCGGAAATTCCCGGAGCCGCGCTTTTTTGTTTGCACGGCTCCCTCCAGAACAGGAGCCCTGGCGCCATGGACAGACTCAAGATCGCCTACCAAAGCCCCGCTGCGTTGCAGCCGCGGGCGAGCAACCCGCGGACGCATTCTAAGAAGCAGATCCGCCAGATCGCCGACAGCATCCAGCGATTCGGGTTCACCAACCCGGTCCTGATCGACGAGGTCAGCCGAATCGTTGCCGGCCACGGCCGCGTCGAGGCCGCGAAGCTGCTCGGCATGGAAAAGGTCCCGACCATTCGCATCGAGGATCTGACCGACGCCGAGATCCGTGCCTATGTCATCGCCGATAACCGGCTTGCCGAAAACGCGGGCTGGGATCGCGAGCTTCTCGCCATCAAGCTTCAAGGACTTCTCGACCTTGATCTTGATTTCGAGGTGACTCTAACCGGCTTTGAAATGCCCGAGATCGATATCCTGATCGGCGAGCTTGACGAGGTCGAGGAAGATGACCCCGCCGACGAGTCGCCTGAGCTTAGCGACGGTCCACCGGTCACCCGGTCGGGCGATATCTGGTGTCTCGGTAAGCACCGCCTTATCTGCGGCGATTCCACGAATCCGGGCACCTACGCCCGGCTGCTCAACGGCGCTGACGCGCAGATGGTGTTTACGGATCCCCCCTACAATGTTTCCATAGACGGTCACGTTTCCGGCCTTGGCAAGGTGAAGCATCGCGAATTCGCCATGGCCTCGGGCGAGATGAGCGAGGCCGAGTTTACCGCTTTCCTCGCGACCGTTTTCCGAAATCTGGCCGACCACAGCGCCAGCGGGGCCATCCAATTTATCTGCATGGACTGGAGGCATATCGGCGAGGTCATCGCCGCCGGCGGTAACGCCTATAGCGAACTCAAGAATCTCTGCGTCTGGGGCAAGACCAACGGCGGCATGGGCTCGCTCTACCGGTCCCAGCACGAGCTGGTGTTCGTCTTCAAGGCTGGCACCGGGCCGCACATCAACAACGTCGAGCTCGGCAAGCACGGCCGCTACCGGACCAACCTCTGGTCCTACCCGGGCATCAACGCCTTCGGGCGGACCCGCGATGCCGAGCTTGCCCTGCACCCCACCGTGAAGCCGGTCAAGTTGGTCGCCGACGCCATTCTCGATTGTTCGAAGCGCGGCGGCATCGTGCTCGACGCCTTCGCCGGTAGCGGCACCACGCTCATCGCCGCCGAGAAGACCGGCCGGCGCGGCTACGGTATCGAGCTGGATTCGCGCTATTGCGACGTGATCGTCAAGCGCGTGGCGGCCGCCGCCAAGATCGAGGCGATCCACGTGGCGACGGGCAAGCCCTTTGCCGAGATCGAACGCGAGCGCGCCGCGGAAGCGGCGGTCAACCGCGCGCCCGACCCGGACGGCGACGCAGGTGCGGAGGTTGCGTGATGGCCGACAAGAAACAACCTACCGGCGATTATGAGGTCGGGCACGGCAAGCCGCCGACACACACGCGGTTCAAGAAGGGGCAATCGGGGAATCCAAAGGGGCGGCCAAAATCCGGAACGTCTGGCTCGACGAACATCTCCGCCCTGCTCGACGAGCCCGTCAAGGTCACGGCCCACGGAAAGGCGTGCGAAATGTCGCCCTTCGAAGCCGGCCTACGACAGCGGGCCCAAAGGGCCCTAGCAGGGCATCTCCCCTCGATCATCAAGTTCGTGAAGATCTGCGAGGAATACGGAGTCATCGCTCCGCCCCCGGCCATAAGGGGCGGCGGTGTCGTCGTTGCGCCCAAGGGCGTCAATTTTCAGGAATGGTTGAACAGCGTCACGGAAGAAGTGCCGGTTGACGAGGCGTAGACCGCGACAAGAAGGACTAAACCACGATGTCAAATCGAGAGAGCGACGGGCCGGAACATCCCCTAGCCCATGAAGAGGTCAGCCACCCCGGGCCGACCACGCGTCTGCGATTCAAAAAATCCGGGAATCCGAAGGGCCGGCCGAAAGGCGCGAAGAACCGGAAGACGATCGTCAAGTCGGTCGCCGATGAGATGCATTCCGTGACCGAAAGCGGCAAGCGTCGGCGGCTATCTACGCTCGAGTTCGTGTTACTCCGCCTTCGCAACATGGCGCTGGTGGACAAGAACCCCCGAGCGTTCGATGAGCTTCACAGGTTGATCAAGACCTACCAGCCACAAGAAGCCGACAACCGTCTCGGCTGTCTCGTTGTTCCGGCGGTGCTAACCCCCGAAGAATTCGCGGCGGAGGCCGAAAAGGCGAATATAGTGGCGGACGCGCGGCACGCGGCAGAGTCCCGGGAGTAAGCCCTGACGGCAGGCCGGGAAATTCTGTGATCGCGACGGGCCGATCATGCCTGGACTCCGGTCTCGTACTCCTGGACTTGCCGGCCAAAGGAAGCGTCCCTTGCCCATATCGACGAGGGACGGGCCATGGATGACGATTATCGAGAGCTGACAAACCAGCTGTTTGCGACCGCCACGGCGATGCTGGAGGACGCCATAGAGGCGGCGGTTGCCGGCCAGTCGCCCCGGATTCCGCCATCACAGCTTGCAGTCCATGCGCGCAGGCTTCAGGCGAGTGCGCGGGATGTGGCAGTTTTCGCCGAGACGGCCATGATCGTTGCCAAAATGGGCGTTAATCAACGTCCGAACCGACGAAAACGCCCGCGCTGAAAGAACTGGACTTGCCCGGCCAAGCAAGCGTTGCTTGCTGGGACTTATGGAGGGCCCCCAACGCCGGTTTGGGGCCCCTGCCCCGACCGGTGCCGTCGGCGGGACCTCCGGCAGTGGGAGAGCCGCGATTGCCGCGGCGCCACAACGTCACGGAGGCTCCCATGCCCAAATTCACCGATACCCAGCTCGTTATCCTGTCCGCCGCCGCCCAGCGCGAGGACGGCGCGGCCCTGCCACTCCCGAAGTCGCTTAAAATCAGGGGCGCCGCGGTCGACAAGACGCTCGAAAGCCTGCGCAACAAGGGCCTGCTCG